>CAYMAO010000001.1:0-245322 GCA_964388415.1 uncultured Planctomycetaceae bacterium
ACCTTTCGGGACTCTGGTTAGCTCTAGTGACGCCTGCCAGTTTCGAGGTCGGGCGGCATTTAATTGAAGGACTGAAAAATCCGACTGTGGTTCGAGACACGAAGGCTTTTGAAGTGTTTCAAATCCGACCGATGGGGGTCAGGGAAGCCATCCGGCTGGCAAGGGAAAGCTCCCAGCCGAAGACCTGATTCACGAAGACGGCCATTTTTTGAAGTTAAGGAATCCAGCATCCTACGGTTCGCACCAGCGAGACTGTGAAACAAATGCTAAAACCACTCACGGCTTTTGCAGACTGGCGATTTGCCTAGATTCAGGAAGGATGAACGACTTGCACCACAGACTCAGAATTGAAGAACGACTGAACCCGTTGAGGGAGGCGTTGCTCAACCACCGCATCTACAACGAAATGGATCGCCTTGAATTCTTGCGACTTTTCATGGAACACCACGTCTTTGCTGTGTGGGATTTCATGTCTTTGCTCAAGGTGCTGCAACGACGACTCTGCTGCGTCGAAGTGCCGTGGGTGGTCCCCGCTGATTCGCAGGGGTGCCGATTCATCAACGAGATCGTGCTTGCCGAGGAATCCGACGACGATGGGCGAGGCGGGTTCGCCAGCCATTTCGAGCTTTATCATCGCTCGATGAAACAATGCGGGGCTAACACCGCTGGGATTGATGGATTCCTCAGCGAACTTCGCCGAGGCGTTCCGGTTGAGATAGCACTCGCTTCCCCGACAGTCCCCGCAGCGGCTCGAAATTTTGTGCATCAGACGTTCAAAATCATCGACAGCGGCAATCTCTGTGCGATAGCCTCGGCGTTCACCTATGGACGGGAAGATTTGCTACCAGATGTCTTTCAACGCATCGTAGATCGGCTCAACGTGGAGGCTGGCGGGCAACTCGAAGATTTCCAGTATTACCTTCAGCGTCATATCGGTCTGGATGGTGACGAACATGGCCCGATGGCGACTCGGCTCGTACAGTCGCTTTGCGGATCGGACGAGTCCTTGTGGGAAGTTGCTGAAGAGACAGCCGTGAATTGCTTGATCGTCCGACAGAAATTGTGGGACGGAATCTATGATGCCGCAATTAGAAAGGTCGTCGCTTCAGTTTAGCCGAGGCATAACGGCTTTTCTTACCGATCTTCAAGTAACTCTTCCTTCAGCTTCAGCACGGCCAATTCCTTCGCTTTGGCTTCGACTTCAACGGTGATTTTCATCCGCCGCCAGCAGGCAGGGAAATCGGCTACGTCGATGTAGTCGTGGTGTCGTTCAGGCTTCGGGCCGTCCCAGCCGTCAATCGGGCTTGACAGATGGAACATCGGCTCCCGATTCCATGTCGCCAAAGCCTTCTTCGTGGCTTGTTCAACGCTCAGGCCATCGGGGTTGCAACGGTGATGGTGAACGTCATAGACCAGCGGAATGCCAGTTGCCTCGCAGATTGGCAGCAGATCGGTTGGCGTGAAAATCTTGTCGTCATTCTCGACGGTCAACCGGCTTCGGCCCCTCGCTGAAAGCCGGTCAAAGTTGCGGGCGAAATCAGCGAGAGCCTTCGGTTTGTCGCCGTAGGCACCGCCGCCATGAATGTTGATGACATCGGCCCCGATCCACTCGGCCACTTCCGCTTGGTATTCAAGCTCCTGCACAGACTTCTCAACCACGTCGAGTCGAGGGGAGTTCATCACCACGAATTGATCGGGGTGGAAACAGGTCCGCAGTTTGTGCTTCTTGACGAATTTGCCGCACTCTTTGAAGCGGCGAATGATCTCGTCGCCATCGAGCAAATCTCCCACGGAATATCCGCAGGTCGGATGCGTCTTGATCGGGAGAATCTGGCTGTTCACCCGGAAGCAACCGATGCCGTTGTCGGCGCAGAACTGGAGGGCAGCGAGAAGGGCGTCGGCATTCTCCAGGCAAAGGCGGCTCAACTTTGCCAAGGCGTCGGGCCGTTTCATCTTGCCGATGGATGTCGCCGTCGTCGTGACGAACTTGATCGGTTGGTCCCGAAACAGGCAGCAGAGGCCAAGCCGAATCATGGCCTCTCCCAATTCATCGCCGTGATGCTCAGTTGCAGCACGGTCGCCAGTGAAACCCAGATGAAATACGGCACTTGGGCCACGGCGACCCATCGGTAATGCCGCCAGACGGCGACCATGCACCAAATGATCGTGGCCCAGACGATCAGAATATCCACCGCTGCCAGCGGCAGGTTCCGCATCCCAAACTGGATCGGCGTGAAGATCAGGTTTGTCACGAGGTTGATGGCAAACGGCAGCACCACCAACCACGGCAGCTTCTTCCTGATCGCCTGGACGAACACGAACCCAAAGCTGACGAGAATGATCGGGTAGAGAATCTGCCAGATCAGTCCGATGGTCGCCGGGGCGGGCGTCCAGGAGGGTTTGGTGAGCGAGTTGTACCATTCGATCCAGGGCATTGTCTGATTCACTTTCTTGAGCAAGTGTCTTGGCGGCACGAAACGTCAAAGGCCATTCAATTCACGTCCACCACTTTTGTTTGGAGTGCCTTGCCAATTTTCCCCATCTCGGTTTGCAGGCCAATGGCCCGGACCTGTGCGATCCCCTGGCCTTGGACGATCAATGTCCCGGAGAAGACGAAGGGCAGGTCTTCGCCTCCAGGACGAGTCATCTCTCGCACGCCATCCCAGGCGACCTTTCTGACCGGAACGGATTCGCCGGTGAGCAGCGACTCATCGGTAGAAAGGTTGTTGCATGAAAGCACCACGGCATCTGCCGGAACTCGATCCCCTTCGGCCAAGACCAATAGGTCATCCAGCACCACATCTCGGCCCGCAATTCGTTTTCGCTCCCCGCCACGAATCACCAACGCACGAGGGCTGGAGAGATCACGCAACGCTTCGAGTGCCCGCTCGGTCTTTCGTTCTTGGTACAGCATGATGCCCAGCACCACGAAGACAAACCCCAGCAGCATCAGAGCTTCTTGCACATCACCCAGGACCAAGTAGATCGTGCCGCAGGCCAGCAACAGCATAAACATCGGCTCTCGAACCACATCCCAAGCCGTCGCCAGGATGGAGCGGCCCTTCGAGGAAGGAAGTTCGTTGTAGCCGTGTTGCAGTATCCCTGGGACGGCTTCCGCTTCTGAAAGGCCGGTCAAGATGTCGTCGTTGGATTTATTCTCCATCAATCAAACCGTGCCTCGTCAGGATTTGCTGCCACGCCATTTATTTGGCGTCGGCGAATGATTTGCCGGTGCATCGCCTGATCCTCGTCTTGGTTCTGGCATGATACTCACTGGATGGCGATCAGGCCCGTCGTGCGGAGTTCACCTGTGACCTGCACCGCAAAATCTCCCTGGAAATTGCCGAGGCAAAATCAGAAAACGGAGAAACACTTCTTGAAATGTCGGAACATTACGATATAATTGAACAATGGGAGAACAGATATGACCACCAAAACGAAACCAGCCAAATTGCCTAAGCTCACACCGCTCGCTTCCTTGTCTGAAGCAGCGGAATGTTTGAAGACCCTGGCCCATCCCCACCGGCTGAGGATGTTGCAAATGCTGCTTCAGGGCCGTTATACGGTCGGAGAACTTGCCGAGGCGTGCGGTATTCCTAGCCACATGGCTTCGGAACACCTACGGCTGATGCAGCGGTGTGGCTTTTTGACGAACGAGAAAGAGGGACGGAATGCGTATTACCAGATTGTGGAGACCCATCTGGCAAGCATCATGACCTGCATAGAGACTCGGTTCGGCAAGAAGGAGTGAGTTTTTCGGCCAATATATCGAAATATCGTGACATATTTGCATGTATGTCACTTCGTTCAAGTCGCATTGGTTGTAACCAGGAGAAGATCATGACTGTCACCGCCATCAAACCCCAGGAATTTGCCGGACTCTGCCAAACGGGCAAAAAGATCGACCTCATCGACGTGCGGACGCCTGTCGAATTTCGGGAAGTCCACGTTGAGATCGCCCGGAACGTCCCGTTGGACCAACTCGATCCCACAGCTTTGATGCAGGCTCGTAACGGGTCGGCCCAGGAGCCGCTGTACGTCATTTGTCGTTCAGGTGGCCGAGGCCAGCAAGCGTGCGAAAGGTTTCTCAAGGCCGGTTTCTCGAACGTGGTCAACATCGAAGGTGGTACGATGGCCTACGTGGAAGCTGGTCTTCCGGTCGTCCGTGGCAAGAAGGCCATTTCCCTGGAGCGACAAGTCCGCATTGCGGCGGGATCACTCGTGCTGCTGGGAGTGGCGCTCTCGTTTGTTCATCCGGCATTGATCGGGCTGTCGGCCTTCGTTGGAGCCGGTCTGGTCTTCGCCGGGATCACCGATACCTGCGGGATGGGCATGATGCTGGCCCGAATGCCGTGGAACCGGTGCAGTAAAGAATCGACTTCCTGTTCCGCCAACTGAAAGTACCCCCGCCATAACCCAAATGGAGTCTCGATTATGAAACTGCTCATCGTGGGCGGCGTCGCTGGGGGAGCTTCCGCAGCCGCTCGTGCCCGTCGCCTGTCGGAAGACGCTGAAATCGTCGTGTTTGAGCGGGGGCCAGATGTGTCGTTCGCCAACTGCGGACTGCCCTACTACATCGGCGGCGAGATTGCCGAACAGGACAAGTTGCTTGTCACCACGCCGGAACGATTACTTCAACGATTTAAGCTCGACGTGCGAACCCGGTCCTCGGTCGAAGCCATCGACCGCAAGGCCAAGAAGGTTCGGGTCCGTGACCTTGCTTCAGGGCGGGACTACGAAGAAACCTACGACAAAGTGATCCTGGCGACCGGGGCGGCTCCCTTTCGCCCGTCGATACCCGGCATGGAGTTACCCGGCGTATTCACGCTGCGACACCTGGATGACACCGACCGGATCAAAGCCCAGGTGGATCGGGGCGTGAAGCAGGCCGTTCTCTTGGGCGGCGGTTTCATCAGTCTGGAATTAGCCGAGAATTTGATCCGCAAAGGCATTTCAACCACGGTGGTCGAGAAGAACGATCAGATTCTCACACCGTTTGACAAGGAAATGACCACGCCCATCGTGCAGGAATTAGTGAAGCGAGGCGTCACGCTGCTGCTCGGCCAAGCTGCCGAGGCCGTGGAGCAAACGGCCAACGGATTAACCGTATGCTTGAATTCCGACCAACGTCTGCCTGCCCAACTGGTGATCTTCGGAGTTGGAGTTCGTCCCGAAAACAAGTTGGCGGTCGATGCGGGGTTGGCAGTCGGGCCTCGTGGCGGGATTCAGGTCAATGACCACCTGCAAACCAGCGACCCGGACATCTATGCTGTCGGCGATGCTATCGAAGTTAAAGACGTAGTGTCGGGCGACCCGACTCAAGTGCCGCTCGCTGGCCCCGCCAATCGACAGGGAAGAATCGCTGCGGACAACGTGTTCGGTCGTTTGGTGACATACCGGGGAACGCAAGGAACGGCCATCCTCGGTTTCTTCGACCGCACGGCGGCAATGACCGGCGCTTCCGAAAAAGTCCTACGTCGAACAAACCGTCCCTTCCGCAAAGTCTACATTCATCCCACGCATCACGCTGGATATTATCCTGGTGCGGACGCCATGACGCTCAAGCTCCTGTTCGATCCAACGACGGGCCGTGTGCTAGGAGCGCAGGGCGTCGGCGGGGCCGGTGTAGACAAGCGAATCGACATCCTGGCGGTGGCGATTCAGGCAGGCATGACCGTCTACGACCTCGAAGAAACGGAATTGTGCTACGCCCCGCAGTTCGGCTCGGCCAAAGACCCGATCAATATGGCAGGCTTCGTAGCGGGAGGGTTATTGAGGGGCGATCATCCCCAGGTCGATGTCGAGGCGGTCCTGGCGGCTCCTGTTGCTGAGAAACCCTTTGTGCTGGATGTGCGCACGCCGGAAGAATTTTCGGCGGGTCACATTCCTGGAGCCGTGAACATTCCGGTGGATGATCTGCGATCCCGGATGGGAGAACTTCCCCGTGATCGGAAGATTGCCGCTTATTGTCAGGTGGGCCAAAGAGGCTACTTAGCGACCAGAATTCTGATGCAGAAGGGGTTCTCAGCCTCGAACATCGGCGGCGGGTACAAGACCTATAAGCTCTTTCAGCCGGATGCCCACTGATGGAGATGCCCACTGACCGGCTAGGACTTGAACCAACGTGCCACGAGACGAAGGTTTTCCTGATCGGTTCGCAACTGCGAAATCTTTGACGGAGTAAAGTTATGACCAAGCTGCAAGTTTTTGACAAACCGCTGTGTTGCTCAAGTGGAGTCTGTGGTACAGACGTTGATCCGGCACTTGTGACGTTTTCAGCCGACCTTCAGTGGTTGGAAAGAAAAGGTGTCGAAGTCCAGCGAATCAATCCTGCACATCAAGCGGGCCTGTTTGCCGCCAGCGAGCTAGTGCGTGAGGAGTTGAAACAGCACGGCAACGACTGCTTGCCCGTGGTGGTGGTAGACGATGCGGTCGTGAGTCGAGGCGTCTTCTGTTGGCAACCGCTGTTTCCAGCCTTGAAGGAGGTTGGAATCGAGGTCGTCATCAAGACCGAACTTCCCAAAGTTGAGGAAGCCTTCGGTGAGTTTTTCTCCCGGGTGAGAGAAGTTCGCTCAACCGGAAAAGTCAACGCGACTTGAAAGCACGCAAGGGTCGAATCGCTGTTCCCTGCCATCGCCCAATGGGTCCAAGGATACGGCCATATCGAGATCGGTGATCAGGAAGTATTCGGGTTCATCGTGCGCGGCATGAAGCAGTTCGCCCGCGCGGTTCGCAGCCACTGGGCGATCGAGAACAGTTGCCATTGGAGTCTCGACTTCACCGACCGAGAAGACGAATCCCGCCATCGTGACCGGCATCTGCGGGAAAACTTCGCCTGGCTCAACCGCTTCACGCTGTCACTGCTGAAACAACATCCGAGTAAAATCAGCCAGGTGATGAAACGCCGCAGCTGCGGCTGGGACGAAACCTTCCTGCTCGAAGTCCTATTCGGGAAAACCAGTTAGTAAGCGCTGGCCTTGCCGCGACGAGTGAGCGATGTGTACAACGAGAATCTTTTGAAAGACAGAAAGGCATCTTTGAAAGTGGTTGATTGAACCCTCAGAGGACGGTGCCAACACTGCAGTTCATGATTTGACCGCGGACTGGTTTTCGGCCGTGTTCCAAAACGCCATCCACCAGGCCAGCAGGCCGGTGGCGATGTGTCGCTGGCGTTGGACTGCTTTCTGACGCTGCTGGCAGTGTCGCTGCGATCCTCCGCCGAGCCAGTTCGGGAATTTTCCGAGCCACGTCGCTGACCATTCCGGCTGCAGTCTGAGCACCGCCAGCGTGCGGCCTTGCAGCGGGTACAAATCCTCGGCCCGCAATCGGCTGTGCAAGGGTTTGTGAGCCGTATCGAGCAGCGGCTGCCAGAACTCCTCTTCGCCCAGCGCCGGCAGCCGGAAGGGAATCGTCTCGGAATGCGAATTCAAGAGGATGAGCAGCGTATCGCCGACGATGGCCTGGCCGCAGTCGTCGACTTCATCCACCATGTGGCCTTCCAGCCGCATCCCGAGACAGCGGACATAGCCGGCGTGCCAGTCGGATTCGGTCATTTCGCGGCCGTTCGGCGTGAGCCAGGCAATATCCGTGGCCCCTTCGCCGTGCAGTTCGCGGCCCTGGAAAAACTGCCGCCGTTGCAGCACCGGCTGCGTCTTCCAGAGGCGAACGGCCTGCCGGACGAAATCGAGGAACTCAGCGTCCTCTTCGGACAGCCGCCAGTTCAGCCAATTGATTTCATTGTCCTGGCAATAGGCGTTGTTGTTCCCGCGCTGCGTGTGGCCGAATTCATCGCCGGCACGCAGCATGGCGACGCCTTGCGAGACGAAGAGCGTCGCCAGGAAGTTTCGTTTCTGCCGCTGCCGCAAGGCGCGGACTTGGGCGTCGCCGGTCGGCCCTTCGACGCCGCAGTTCCAGCTCAGGTTGTGGCTCTCGCCGTCGGTATTCTGCTGGCCATTGGATTCGTTGTGCTTCTGGTTGTAGCTGACGAGATCGAGCAGCGAGAAACCGTCGTGGCAGGTGACGAAATTGATGCTGGCATACGGCCGGCGGCCGTTGTGCTCGTACAGATCGCTGCTGCCGCACAAGCGCGTGGCGAACTCCGAGGCGGTGTGCCCGTCACCTCGCCAGAACCGACGGATGCAATCACGATACTTGCCGTTCCACTCGGTCCACAGCACGGGAAAATTGCCGACCTGGTAGCCCCCTTCGCCGAGATCCCACGGCTCGGCGATGAGCTTCACCAGCGACAACACCGGGTCCTGGTGGATGATGTCGAAGAAGGCGCCGAGCTTATCGACGGCGTGCAGTTCCCGGGCGAGGGCCGACGCCAGGTCAAACCGGAAACCGTCTACGTGCATCTCCTGCACCCAGTAACGCAGGCTGTCCATGATGAGCTGCAGCACCCGGGGGCACAGCATGTTGAGCGTGTTTCCGCAGCCGGTGTAATCCATGTAATAGCGTTCGTTGCCGCGAACGAGGCGGTAATACGACGCGTTATCGATTCCCCGCATCGACAGCGTGGGGCCGAACTGATTTCCCTCGGCGGTGTGGTTGTAGACGACGTCCAGGATGACTTCAAAGCCGTTCCGATGCAGGGTCTTCACCATCTGCTTGAACTCGTCGACAGCGCCCTGCGGAGTCTTGGCTGCGGCATACCGGAGATCCGGGGCGCAATAGCCCAGCGTGTTGTAACCCCAATAATTGACGAGCCCCTTTTCGATCAGAAACCGGTCGTCGACGCGATGATGCACGGGCAGCAGCTCGATCGCCGTGACGCCCAGCGAGCGCAGATGGCGAAGCGACCCCTCGCAGGCGAGGCCGGCATAGGTGCCGCGCAGCTCCTTCGGCACCCACGGGCTCTTGTAGGTGTAACCCTTGAGATGCATTTCATACAGAAGCGTCTTGTGCCAGGGCGTGCGCGGCGGCCGGTCGCGGCCCCAGCGAAACGCCGGGTTGACCACAGCCGCCAAGGGGGCCTGGCTTGCGTTGTCTTTCTCATCGAAGCTGAGATCGCCGGCGGCATCGCCAATGCGGTACCCGAACAGCGAATCATTCCAGGCGAGATCGCGCCCGACGGCTTTCGCGTAGGGATCGAACAAAACCTTATGCGAATTAAAACGGTGGCCTCTCGTCGGCTGGTACGGCCCGTGAACGCGGTAGCCGTACAACTGGCCGGGCTTGAGATCGGGGAAATAGCCGTGCCAAACGAAGTCCGTCTGTTCCGGCAGCGCGATTCGCTGCGACTCCCGGGCATCGCCGGGCGAATCAAACAGGCACAACTCGACCTGGACCGCATGTTCCGAGAACAGCGCGAAATTGACGCCCGCTCCGTCCCAGGTCGCCCCCAACGGCGACGGCCTCCCTGGCCAAACCCGCATTGTTGCAATCCCTTCCCGCACCGGCGGTCATCCCGCCGGCAGATTTTGAAAGCGCTGACTGGGGGGAATCATACCAAGTTTCCCAGCCCTCTGTCGACGAGAAGACGAAGAAGGGTTTGCCCTGAAGCTGCGCCTGTTGACATTTGCGCCGTCATGATAAAATGGCCGGTTGAGGCAATGAAATCGTTACCGATGATGAGATCGCGAAGTGGATCATGAGAGACTCTCAAACGTTCGATGCGCCCGTGGATCTGTTGCAAGCCGCCAGGGACGAGTTGATCGACGGCCGCTGTTGCGGACATCTGGCGCCGCAGCCTGAATCGCTGTTCGCAGGAAATGAGCAGCTTCAGCCGTTGCGTTCCCGGCACTGTGACACGGAGCACCGCGAGGTGGTCACTCAGGCAGCAGTATTCCGTCGTGAGACCGCGTAACATCACACGTCAAAGTCCGGCGACGGCGGGACATTCTCGCGCGGTCCGAGCAACCCGGCTGGGAAACTCCTGGAATGTCAGCACCGCGGGCCGTGATCCTGGTAAGTGGCGGACTCGACTCAGCCACGATTCTGGCAATCGCGCGGGCTCAAGGGTTCGAACTCCACGCCATTTCGTTTGACTACGGGCAAAGGCATCGCTTCGAATTGGCCGCCGCGCAAAAGGTCAGCGAGGCGAACCGGGTGCGGCAGCAGATCACCGTCCCCTTGGATTTGCGCGCTTTCGGCGGATCGGCGCTCACGTCGGAACTCGCCGTTCCCAAGGACCGGTCCGACGAAGAGATGGGGACCGGAATTCCGATCACCTATGTCCCGGCACGCAACACGATCTTTCTGTCGCTCGCGCTCGGTTGGGCCGAGGTGCTCGGCGCGTGCGACTTGTTCATCGGCGTGAACGCCGTCGACTACAGCGGCTATCCCGATTGCCGGCCGGAGTTCATCGCGGCATTTGAACGGCTTGCCAACCTGGCGACCAAAACCGGCGTGGAAGGGACCGGCCGGTGGCGGGTCCATACGCCGCTCATTGATCTTTCCAAGGCCGACATCATCCGCACCGGGATGAAACTCGGCGTCGATTACGGCCTGACCCACAGTTGCTATGATCCCGATCCCGAGGGGCTATCGTGCGGCCGCTGCGATTCCTGCCGGCTGCGGCTCAAAGGATTCTCCGAAGCCGGGATGACGGATCCGATCCGCTATCGGGCATGAAACGCGCCCGCTCGCTCGCTCATTGTCAGCGTCCCGGTCGATTTTCCCAGCCTTCGGACAGCGACTCCGGCAGCCGCTGAATTTTGCCTTCACGATCCACGCACGCCAGCACGCTGGACGCGGTGGCCAGCAACAGGGTGTCGCGCAGCAGTCGATAACTGTGCTCGATCTTGACGGCGGAGATTTGATCGACTTTGGTCTGCAGCGTCAGCAAGTCGTCATAGCGGGCCGGCGCGTGGTAATTGCAGACGAGTTTGACCACGACGAGAAACAGCCCGGATTCCTCGACGTCGCGGTAGTTCCCCCCTTGAGCCCGGAGGAGTTCCGTCCGCCCGATTTCATAGTACGTGGCGAAATTGGCATGGTGCAGGTAGCCCATTGCATCGGTTTCGCAGTACCGGACGCGGATAGAGATTTCATGTTCCGTCAACATGCCAAAGGGGTCCTGCCTCCGAGTGGGCTACGATTTTCCCGGAGCGGCGCTTCGCGCCGGAGGATCGTAGGTTCGGCCAGTCGCCGGGCGTCGCTGGTCGGTGTTCGTCAGGGCAAGCTGGTACAGCCGTTCGCCTGCGGGGGTCGGATACTGGCCGTCGAGACAGGCCTGGCATAGTGCGGACGCCGGCAGTTCAAGGCTGCGGGCGATGGCGTCGAACGACAGGTAGCGCAGGCTGTTCGCGCCGAGCGCCCTCGCCATGCGTTCTTCCACATCGGGCGTCAAGCCCCGGTCGTCCAGGAACTGCGGCGCAAACAATTCGCCGATCGTCGACATGTCGATGCCGTAAAAGCACGGCGCGACAATCGGCGGGCACGCGACGCGGACATGCACTTCTTTCGCGCGGCCCCGTTCCTTGATCTGCGAAATCAGCGCCTTCATCGTCGTGGAACGCACGATGGTGTCTTCCACCAGGATGACACGCTTGTTTTCGAGAACCTCCGTCAAGGGGGTGTATTTCATTCTCACTTTGTCGGCCCGGTTGTTGCCTTCAATGAACGTCCGGCCGACGTAGCGATTGCGGATCAAGCCCTCCAGGCAGGGAACTTTCAACGTGTACGCCATGGCGTCGGCGGCGGCCTTGGCCGTATCCGGGACGGGCACGACGATGGTGTCATCATCGACGATCAGCCGCTCCTGTCCGGCCAACTCTTCGCCGAGCGATTTCCGCGTGAGATAGACGCTTCGCTCATCCAGCGTACTGGCGACGTTTGCGAAATAGATCCATTCAAAGAAACAGTGGGCCTTGCGGAGGCTGGGGGCAAACCGCCGGATGGTCAACTCGCCCTTTTCGATGAGAATCGCACAGCCGGGGTCCAGGCTGTGAATCTCCGACTGCTGAAAACCGAGGTTCGCCAGCGCGACGCTTTCGCTCGCCGCGGCGAACAACGGCCCGTCGATTGCATAACACAACGGCCGGATTCCCAGCGGATCGCGGGCAACGAACATGTCTCCTAGCGCGTTGAGATACACGATGTTATACGCACCGTCCAGCCGGCTGCTCAGCCGGGAAACCAGCTCGAACAGCGACGGCTTCTTGTCGCCTGAAAGTTCGCGCGAGATGAGGTGCATCAGCACTTCGGTGTCGACGTCGTGCTGCAGGTGGAAATCTCTTTGCGAGAGAATTTCCTGCCGCAACTCGGGATAGTTGGCCAGTTGCCCGTTGAAGCCGAAGGCAAACCACTTGGATTTTTCGAGATGCTGCCGCTCGAACGGCTGGGCAAGGCTGCAATCGTCGCCGCCGCAAGTGGCATATCGGACATGCCCGATCGCCGCGTGCCCCGTGCAGCGCTGCTGCAGCAGCGTGCGTCCGGCTTCGTGATTGAGCTGGAAAACCTCCGTGACGCTGCCGACGTTTTTGTGCGTGTCGAGCAGCCGGGCGTCGTCGGTGCGAAAACGCGTCATGCCGGCGGCGAGTTGCCCGCGGTTCTGAATTTCCAGCAGCAGCCTGGGAATATAGAGCGCCGTCTGATCGGGAGCGGGCGACCCCGACGGCTTGTCGCGGGGCGTTAACCGGCTCCAGCCCTGGCCCGCCAGATGATACACGGCGGCGATGCCGCACTCATGGAACAGTTCGGCCATGAAAGTCCTTCCCCCCTCAGGAAACTCGCAGCCTCGCTGAACGCGCCCCGGAGATTCCGAGCGAACTTCCAACATCATACCGACATCGCGTGCGAACTCCAATCCTGCACCCGGCGGAGAGCTGTCCGACTTTGCCACATCTGACGATTATTCCCAGGCCGACGGTTAATCCAGCGAGACAATTGCGATCCGGCCTCTCTCCGTTTGAAGCCGCAGAATCGATTCAACCGATGCGATGAGAACCGGACGTCACGGCGCGCACCGGCAAACATTGCCGTTCCGCGCGTTCTCGATGTCGGGCGAAAGGAATCGTCATGCCTGTTTCCACGCGTTTGTGCCATTCTCATCGAGTCACCCTCGGACTTTGTTCTCTGACGGCCAGGGAATCCTGGCTGGCCTTTGGACTGTGCGCGGGGCTATTGTGGACGGCTGCGCCGGCTTCTGCCGCCGGGTGGCTGGGTAAAAAAACAACCGTTCGGAAGCCCGAACCGGCGGTCGCGGCGCCGCAGCAGGGATTTGCCGGTACCATTCGCCGGCTGACGAACGAGGCACGCGCTGCGGCTGACCGCGGCGATCTGGAAGCCGCCCGGAAATCGGCCGAGCGGGCCTATAAGCTGGCGGTCACCTGCCGCACGTCCCTGGCGAATGCGCCCGACTGCTCCCCGGAAACATTGGCCGAACTCATCCGTCGATTGAACGAATTGTCAGGCGCGCCGCCTGTGGCTGCCTCCCCGTTGCCGCAGCCGAATTCATCGCAGTTCAACGATCTGTCGACGATGCTCGATGAACCATTGACCGAAGCGCCGCCCCTGGTGCCGCCGTCGCCTACCCCCGCTGTGACGAGTCCTGCGATTGTGCCGCGGGCTGTGCCTGCTGTTGTCGTCACGAAAAAGCCTGCTCCCAGCGCGGCGACGGCTGCCGCTCCTCGATCACCGACGCGGGCGAAAACGACGGCGGCTGCTCCGTCACGAGCTGCCGAGCCGTGGCAGACGCCGGGGACGTCTCGCGTCCCGTCGGCACCGCAGAGCTTCTTGGTGATGCGGTCCGATTGGCTGGCCAACGGTGTCGCAGCGGAAAAATTGATCGAACAACCCGATGCGGAACCGAAATTGCGAACCCCGGTTCGCCGGCCTCAGGCTTCCGCGCGGAAGCCTGTCCAAACCGATGACCGGCCTGAGGCCGAAGAAGTCTCTGAAGTGACGACGGCCATCGGCCGCGCCCAGGACGCCCGGTGGGAACTCGACTTGAATCCCGTGGAGACGGAGTCGGACGCAAGCTGGGACTCGCGGCCCACGCTGGAACGACGTCCCGAGACGCGAATCTCTCGGCCCGTGGAACCGCAGCCGCCCGCAGCGATAGAAAGTTCGCCGATTCAAGATCCTCAGTCCCTCGGCGTCTGGTCGGGAGGTATCCCGACTTTCGGTTCGCCGAGCCGGGTGAAGAATGTCGTTTCGTTGTCGGAGTTTTTCGATCCCACGATTAGCGTGACTGCGGAGCGAGCCGGCCGCACGGTCTCGGCGGAAATTCCGCAGATGATCGAAACCGATTTCCGAGCGCCCCCCGCACCCCAACCGTCGGCGCCGCGCGAAGAATTCGTCAGCAATCTGCCGGCGAGACGGCCATTGGCAGCTCAGCATTTGGACCGCGACACGAGGGAAGACCAGGAAACGCGCCCGTCTCAAACCGAGGGCCCTGTCGTCAGCTTTCGGGAAGACCCGGCGCTCGATTGGCTGCCTGCATCCGCTCCCGAAGCCGAACCGCGTCTTAAGGCGCGGAACTGGCTGCAAATCGTCTGGCATTCTGCCTGGGAATCGCAGTCGAATCAGATCGTGGGTGGCGGGCTGCTTCTCTTGTTGTGCGGGTTGACGCTCTTCGGCCTCTCGTTCCGCCGGGCGTAACACCCTGGTGAAAAACGTCGGCAGCGGTCTCCCGGGGCGGTTCGCCTGCACGGCGAAATTTTTCGCGTCTGCCGCCCGGCGGACCATTTCTCGCCTCTCCCCAAGGCGATGCCGCTGGTATGATGGTGACAATTCCCGCTCCGATCATGTAGGATCAAGCGGAATCAGGCTTGCCTCGCCGCAGGAATCGATGGGCCTTGGCTGAGAAGGAATGACCGATGAGTTTAGCATTGAATCACGCTTGGAATTCATCCGCCGCAGTTTCCCGGCGTCATCTGCTGGGCGCGGGAGCAGCCGGCTCTCTGGCCTTCAATTCCCTCGGAGCGGTCGCGGCAGGTGTCGACAGTCAGCGCCCGCTCGGCGGCGGCGCCGCCCCGAAGTCGTGCATCTTCATTCTGCTCTGCGGAGGACCAAGCCACCTGGATACGTGGGATCTGAAGCCTGCCGCCCCGGACACCATCCGCGGGCCGTATCAGCCGATCGCCACATCGGTGCCCGGCATGCAGATGTGCGAACTCCATGCGCATCTCCCGAAGATGGCCGACAAGTTCAGCCTGATTCGCTCGATGTCGCATGTCGGCAACATCAGCAATCATTTTGACGCCATGCACCACTTGCTCAGCGGCGAAGCGGCCGCTCCAGCCGATGCGGCCTACATGGGGTCGGTCCTTGCGAAAGCGCGGCCGAACGCAAAGGCCGTGGCGTCTTATGTCTGGCTCATCAAGTGCGTCGGCGACCCTGTTTTCTGCGCCCCGAACATCGGAACGGGCGGCCATCTCGGTGCGGCCTACAGCCCGTTGTTCGTCGGTTCGGCGACCAATCATCCCGCGATGCCGAATTTCCAGGGTCCGGAGGAACTTCTTTCTCCGATCTCCGCGGGCCGCATGGACAATCGCCGCCGATTACTGTCGGGTTTGAGTCCATCGACCGAAGATCTCACGGGACGCCGTGCCGCCAAGGACTGGCAAGATCTGCACAACCGCGCGTTTGAACTGGCGAACGGCCCCGGCGGCCGCCAGGCATTCGAGCTGGAACGAGAACCAACGGCCGTTCGCGAGCGTTACGGCATGCATCCGCTGGGACAAAACCTGCTGCTCGCCCGCAGGCTGGTCGAGGCAGGCGTCGGGTTCGTCACCGTCAATGGCTGGACCGGCCCATCCCCGAATGCCGTGCTCGGCGGTCCGCCCAGTTCCAGTTGGGACATGCACGGCGGCGAAATGGGGATGGGCAACGCCTTCGGCAACGGGTCGTACGGCATGGGCTGGTGTTTGCCTCGGCTGGATGAAGCCGTCTCCGCGCTCTTGCTCGACCTCGAAGACCGCGGGATGCTGAAGAACACGCTCGTCGTCGTCACCGGGGAATTCGGCCGCACGCCTAACATCAATCAGAACGGCGCAGCGAAGCCGGGCCGGCAACATTGGCCGACCTGTTATTCGTCGATCCTCGCCGGCGGCGGCATTCGCGGCGGAGCTGTCTACGGTGAATCTGACCGTATCGGAGCGTATGTGAAAGACAAACCCGTGCGGCCCCAAGACCTGGGGGCCACGATCTATCACTCTTTGGGCGTTCCCTTTGAGACGATGGTCGGCAACGAAGGTTTCAATCGCCCCATCACGTCCGGCGAACCGCTTCGAGAACTGTTCGGCTGAGCAAAGCGGCTAGCGCGACTCCGGGGTAAGAACCGCTGATCACTCCGGCAACGGCGTCAACCTGAAGTTGCGGAAATTCAGATCCGTGCCGGGGTCGTGGCCCTGCAGGCTGAAATGACCGGCTTCCAACCGCAGCCCATTGCGCGGGTTCTCGTTCGGCTCGCGTTCGTCGGTCCAATCGACCACCGGATACCCGTTGACCCACGTCGTGAAATGCGGCCCGTCGGCAATCAGCGTGGCGGTGAACCATTCACGGTCATTGGACACGACTCTTCTCGCGGCAACGCGCCGGAAGATCGCCCCAGTGCCGAAGTCCGCCGGTTTCGTGCGGTCTTCGTCTTTGAATCCGTTTTGAATCTGAAATTCGTAGCCGTGCGACGGGGCCTCCTTGGTGCCTGGCATCGCGCGGAAGAAGACTCCGCTGTTCAGTTTGTCGCCGTTAGTTTTGGCCTCGAATTGCAGGACGAAATTTCCTGCCGTGGCTTCCGTTTCAAGAAACCCAAGGCCGTTGACGACGTGGATCGATCCCTCCTCCACGGTGAATTCGCTTTTCGCCCCGTCTACCGCACGCCAGCCTTCCAGCGTGGCTCCGTCGAATAACGGCTGCGAACCAAGCGGCTTCAGAAAGACGTTCTTGAACTCCGCCTTGCCGCCGTTCATCTGCAGTCCGATGTGGCCGATGGTCAGCGGCTTTTCGGTTTCGTCGGTGAAGTCGAGAATCTTTTCGCCGTCGAATTTCACGATCATCCGCGGGCCTTCCAGGCGAACGTGAAACGTGTGCCAGTTCCCGTTGGCCGTGATTTCTTTTGACGGCTGGACCCGCTTCACCAGGCTGCCCGATTTGAATGCCGGATGCGTGTCGCACATATTGAGTTCATAGCAATCGACGGCCGGATCGGTCGGCAGGAAGGCGGACCGTAGAAAGATTCCGCTGTTGCCACCCTCGGCGACGCGGAAATCGCATTTCAATTCGTAATCGGCGAAGCGACTGGTCGTCTGGAGCAGGCCCGGCTTGCCTTCGTCGGCCAGGATGACGCCATCTTCCACCCGCCAGTTGAGTTCGCTGTTGGGTTTCCAGCCAAAGAGTGTTTCGCCGTCGAAGAGCTGCAGCCATCCGTCGGCGATGTCCTCCGGTGTCAGGCCGACCGAAACGTTCGCTGACGGTGTGGGTTCCGGGCCGATGAGCGGGGACCTCTCCGGCGGAGTTGCAGGCGGAGTGGTCGTTTCCGTCGAGGTCGCAGGCTCTTCTGGCGAAGTGCCCGGCGGTTGACTCTCCGGTGCGGCCGTCGTCGCGACGGCTTTTGCCGGCCCGGTGGTCGAGCCAACGGAGGGGCCTTTCGCGGCTTCGCAACCGACCAGGAATAATCCGATTCCGAGCCAGCACAGTCTTCGCGGCATTGATTGACTCCTTCCAAGCTCGCCGTCGGCGACGGCGGGAACGCTTCTGCGAAGCGTCGCTAAGGCATGACGAATTGATGCCCTTTGGGATGCACCGTCAGCACGGGGCACGGGGCTTTGCGAACGACTTTCTCCGCGACGCTGCCCAAGAGGACGTGCACCAGGCCGGTCCGGCCGTGCGTGCCGAGGACGATCAGGTCGACATCCTGCTCTTTGGCGTAACGGATGATTTCGAGGAACGGAATTCCCGACCGGACCGTGCGCACGACGGACTTGCCTCTGGACCATTTCGCGTCGGGAATTTTCTCCAGCGCCTGGCTGACGCTGGCTTTCACTTCGTCCAGGCTGCTGGCCGGAATCACCCACGGATTGTTCGGATCGGGCGAAACCAACGTGACATCCTGCACGACGGAGAGGACATGCAGCTCGGCTCCGTATTGTTCCGCCAGGCTGCAGGCGTACAACTGCGCCTCCCCGGCAGGTTCGCTGAGGTCGGTCGGAAACAGGATCTTTTTCAGGGTGATCATTGTTGCCTCCAATATCAGCCCCCGGCGAGTTGCCGGGGGCTAAGACAAGACCAGTCATTTCGCCGTTGATTGCTGCAATCTCCACCTCAAATAGGCTTGCAGGAACGGGTCGAGTTTTCCATCGAGCAGCGCCTGCGGATTGCCGATCTTGTAGCCGGACCGCGCGTCTTTCGCATACGATTCCGGGTGCAGCACGTAGTGCCGGATTGGTTCGCCGCCGAAGCCGATCTTCGACTTCATCCCGCGGCGGGCGGCTTTTTCGGCGTCCCGGCGGTCCATTTCGATCTGGTACAGTTTGGCCGCCAGCATCTTCCTGGCGGTGGCCCGGTTCTTGTGCTGGCTCCGCTCATTTTCGCAGCGCACGATGACGCCCGTCTCCAAGTGCGTCAACTGGATCGAGGAACTCGTCTTGTTGACGTGCTGTCCGCCGGCGCCGCCCGACAGTTGGACATCCTCGCGGACGTCCTTGGCCCAGTCGATTTCCACCGTGTAACTGTCGTCGGGTTCGGGCACGACATCGACGGCGGCAAACGACGTCTGCCGGCGTCCCGCGGAATCAAACGGGCTGATGCGGATCAGCCGATGCACGCCGGTTTCGCCTTTGAGCAAGCCGTACGCCTGCGGACCGCGAATGGCAATCGTCGCGTTGCGGATGCCGGCCTCTTCCGCGGGCGACATGTCCAGCAATTCGCAGGAGAATCCGTGATCTTCAGCCCAGCGCTGATACATCCGCAGCAGCATGGAAGCCCAGTCGCACGAATCGGTCCCTCCTTCGCCGGCCTGCACCTGCAAATACACAGGGAAGGCGTCTTCCGGCTCGGAAAGCATTGCCTGAAGTTCGACCTCGGAAAACTTCGCCTCCAGCGCGTCGATCCCCTGCGTCAGTTCCTGAATCGACTCCGCGCACGGGTCCGCCTCGGCGAACTCCAGCAGGACGCCCAGGTCGTCGGAGCCTTTGACCAATTCCGTGATCGGCTTCAGGCCCGCGTTGAGCTGCTTGAATTCTCCCATGACGGCCTGAGACTTCTCGGCATTGTCCCAGAATCCGGGCGCCGCCATCTGCGAGGCAATTTCGTCGGCTCTCTTCTTTTTCTGTTCCCAGTCAAAGAGAGTCTCGTAAATGAAGGATGCGCGTAATCAACGAACGACACCGTTCGTGCAATTCATGATCAAGAGCCACGGGCAGGCGTCCTGGAAGAGGGCGGATTGCGTTCTATCACCGTCACCATTATATCGCACGGTCAAGTGACCGGCCAGCAGGTCTGAAGAAGACGGGGATGATCGATGTACCGCGATCGGCTGCCAAGTATTTATCGATTCCGAGCGGGAAGCCGGTTCGCATCGATTCCCGGCATCTGATCCGCCTGGCGGCGCGGGGCCTGTGACTTCACCACGACGGAATCGCGAGGATTGTCTGTCAGCGGGCCGGCGAACGTGAATTCGTCGAGAAACAAGCCCTCAAATTGGAGTTCGTCGCTTTCCAGCGCGGAGCGCGCGTCCCCCTCGTCGGGATCAACCGTGGCCAACAGCACGGCGTTCGGCGGCACCACACAACCATCGCCCAGCAGACGGATCGCCTGCGGCCAGTCCTCCCGGACTTTCGGGCCTCGCAACTCGACGAGCGGCCAGGGAGACGCCGCATCGAACACGGAATCCGCGGCTTCGATGTCGATCCCCGCCGCAGAGGCCCGTTCCGTCAGCGGCCCGGAGCACGTCAACAGCGGACCCGAATTCCGCAGCGTGACCTGGTCCATCACCAGTTTCACTCCTCGCGGCGTCCGGGCCTGCTCGATGACGACGGCACTGCCGGCCTGCGTCTTCAAGACATTTCGCCAGGTAATCTGTTGCGGCGCCGCGAGACACCATAAACCATGCAGGTCGCCGGTCAAGCTGGTGTTTTCCACGTGCAACACGCCGGCTTGCGGATCGCGCCGGTCAAGCGGTTGCCAGGAGAGGAAGCTCAGGGCCAAGGGCTGAGATCTCAGGGCCGGAAGGGGATTCTCTTCTGGCGGCACAGACTCTCCTGGCTGTGCCTTGCCGGGGCCGCTCAGCCGACATCCGCTGAGGAGAAATCGTTGTGAACGCAACTCAATCATCGCCTGGTTTTCCGACGGAAGCGACTCGCCGTTCCACTGCACATGGATATTCTTCAGCGTGATCTGCTGCGCGGCAATACGGAGCGGGTTGTCACCCGCGATGAGAATCACCGGCCGCACGCCGTCCGCGGCTTGCAGCGTCAACGGGCCGGCTGCCGTCAGATCGCGAGGGGCATACGGTCCGTCCTCGTTCAACGTGATCACGCCCTGGGCATCGGGCTGAGGAATCTCCGCGTTGAGAGGACGTTCCTGCGGCGCGCCGCCTGGGCTTCCAGGGGCTGTGCGCGACCAGGTGCGCTGGGCGATGTCGAGCAGTTCCGTACGCAGGCCGCGGTCGCTCATCGCCACGACGGCCAGCCCCAGAAAAAGCGCTGCCGCGGACAACCCTTGCCAGCGAGACTTTCCCGCGGCAGAGTGTGTCGCCAGATGCGGAACGGTGGCGTCGAATTGGCGTCGGAACCGCGCCAGTTCGCCGCAGCGCGCTGCGTGACGCCCTGCGAGCCTGCGGCGGGCCGCCTCAGCACTATGAGGCCGGTCCTGCGGATTGGGTGATGTCAGCAGATGGACGAGTTCGGCGAGGCGCGGGGGCGTTTCAGGAGCCAGCTCGCGGACATCCCCGAGCCTTCGCGTCTGGTGGGCGGCGAGCTTCGTCAATGGATCGGCCTGCGGATGAGGCGGCCGGCCGGCCAGGAGCTGCCAGAGCACGCAGCCTAAGGAGTACAAGTCGCTGGCCGCGGTCGCCGGATGATTCGTCCCGATCCGTTCCGGCGCGATGACGTCGGCCTCTGCGGCCGAATCCACGGCGTGCACCAGCAGTTCGGGAGTCAGTGCGGGCTTCAATCCGCTGTCGACCAGAACGATCTGGCCGCGGTCGGCCAGCCGAAGCTTGATCAGCCGCACATCGCCGTGTGCCAGACCTGCCGCATGAAGGACGGCAAGAGCCGACAAGACCTGTTCCGCGACGGCCGAGACGACCCGCGCGGGGAAACGGCCTCGTCTGACCAACAGCTCTGACAAGTTCAATCCCGGAACAAATGGTCCTAATAAATAGAGAGCGTCGGCGGTTTTGATTGATCCCGACAACATGGCCAGGTGCGGAGACTGAATCGTCCGGCCGCGCTCGAGTAATTGTTCCAGCCGAGTCTCCACCGCGACAGCCTGTTCAACAGACGGCCTGATTCGCTTCAAGACAACGCGGCCGCGATCCGGCCCGCGCGCCAGAAACGTCTCCGACGCAATGCCGGCGCCGAGACCGTCTAACAGCACATACTCCCCGACTCGCAGCGTTTCCGGCGGGGAATTCTCGATCCAGCGGCCCTGGAACGGCGTCAGGACGCCGCGCTGGGTGAGCGCATCGATCCAGACCGAATCAAACGCCGGGAGATCTCGCGTCATCCGACGCACACGACCGGAGGCCCGCTGGACATCCGCAGCCGTGCACAACTGCAACGCGATGAGCCGCGTGATCAGCGAATCGGGCGGAAAATCCCGCACAGGTCAGCATCCTTGCCGAGGCGAAAAAGTTCTGTGTCCCAAGCCGTCAAAGCCCGGCGTCGGCGACGCCGGGACCGTCCGCAGAAACAATCCGCTTTTGAGATTCTCCGAGTATCCCAGAACTCCGACCGGCCAACAAGACGAGGAACAGCCATGGACACAGTGTCCGCCGGAAAAGCCGTGGATGTACCCGATTGAGGCAACCGAGATCTGACGCCGACGGGCTGCTCGACACGTCGCAAGCGTGCTGCTGTTCTGCGCACACGTCTGAAACGCGGGATACCGGCATGAGGAAGCTCATCTCGCAGAATCGTGCCATAACTCTTTTCTGCGATTAACGATCTGGTGAATCGCCCCGGATCGCCCGGTTGTGAGAAAGTAAAGGATGCGAAAAATAGAGAAAATAAATAGACCTTCGCGGCTATGCGCGTTCTAGCGCGCCGAGTTCTGTTGTGTCGTCAGGATGCAAGGAAGGAACCGATAACCCACGAAAGACCGGAATGCCTGACGGCGCTCGGAGAAGGGGCATTTTTGGCTTACACGGCTGAGGCGGCGCTCGGACCAGCCAATTGAGACAAAACGGAACACACGCGGGCTGGAGCTTGGCGGGTTCGCCGGATGAGTTTAACACAATTTCAGATTTTTCCGAAATCCCGGAGGGCAGAATGAATCACGATATGGTATGCCGACTGACGTCCTGGAAGCGAGCCGTCACGCTCGCCGCCGGAGCGGCAAGTCTCATGATGGCGGGGACGGTCTACGGCCAGGTCCAGGAATCGATCACCCCGCAGGACGCATTGTTCCGAAATGTCGGTTTCCGGCTGCAGCAGGAATTGGGCACCAGTGCGGCAGAGCAGCCGCCCCAGGCGCCGCCCTCGGACGCGCCGGCCGAAGTCCCCCAGGCCGCGCCGGCATGTGCTCCTGCAGCAGCGCCCGCTGAAGAAGGCCCTTGGACGTTCGTCAGCCTGTTTGACGATGCCTGCGGCGGAAATTGCTTCAAGGACAAGGGCTGGCAGTTGGGCGGCTGGACGCAGTTCGGCTACCAGAACAATCCGGACGGCGCTTTCACCGGCAACAGCATTTTCCTGGATGACCGCGGCGAATGGGATCGCTTCAACCTCAATCAGCAGTGGCTCTTTATCGGGAAGACCGCTGATGGAACGAAGGGCTTCGACTGGGGGATGCGCGCCGACTTGATCTACGGCGTCGACGGCAACGACACCCAGTCATTCGGCAATAACCCCGGCCGGTACGACTTTCAGAACGGCTGGGATCATGGCAGCTATGAATGGGCTTTGCCCCAGCTGTACGGTGAAGTGGCCTTTAACAATCTCTCGGTGAAGATTGGTCACTTCTTCACCCCCGTCGGGTATGAAGTCGTGCCTTCCAACGGCAACTTCTTCCTCAGCCGTCAATTGACGTTCTACAACAGCGAACCGTTCACCCACACCGGCGTGCTCAGCACCTACAAGGCCGGCGATAAACTGCAACTGCTCAACGGCTGGGTGCTCGGTATGGACACGGGCTTCGACCAGTTCAATCAGTCGAACGCTTACCTGGGCGGCTTCATTTATCAAGTTGCCGAGAAAACCGCGTTGACCTATATGATGACCGGCGGCAACCTCGGCTGGCGCGGCGACGGTGCGATCAACAGCATCATTTTGTCGCAAGGCTGGACCGACAAGCTGAGCACCGTTCATCAGTTCGACGTGCTCAACTCGAATTTGAGAAATGGCGTGGGAGCCCGGACCGACTTTGCGACCGATGGCATTGCCGGAGAATCTGTCGCCCTGATCAACTATGCTTTCTACCAGATCAACGATAAAGTCAAGGCGGGCGTTCGTCAGGAATGGTATAAGGCCGACGGAACTTCCTACAACACGTTCACCTACGGTGTGAACGTCTTTCCCTGCAAGAACCTGGTGATTCGTCCGGAAGTGCGGCACATGTGGTCGCCCGGCAACGACCTGAAGTACGGCAACAACGAAAGCCTGTTCAACCAGACTGTCGTCGGCATCGACGCCATCCTGACCTTCTAGTCAGGACTGTCGACACCGTGACCCTTTCGTGACAGCCCGAGGCATTCATGCCTCGGGCTGTTTGTCTTCTTGAATCCGGCGTCGCGTCGGGATTTCCGTTCGCGGAGGATTGCGTGAAATTGCCTCGTCAAAATAATCGCAGCTGTCCCGACTTCGGCAACGGCGGCTGAAACTGATCGACCGACAAGACGACCTTCGGGCGGTCGAGACCATATTTCCTCTGGAAAACGCGGAATGTCTGCTCGATCTGTTCGGCGATCTGGCCGGCGCCGCGCATCCGCTCGCCGAATTCCGCCGAGTTCAGTTTCCCCGCGCGGGTCGACTGAATCAATCCCAGGATGCGGTCCTTTTTCAACGGCTGCGTGCGCTCCAGCCAGTCGAGAAACACGGGCTTGACGGTGAGCGGCAGCCTGAGCAGCACATACGCCGCGGCGGTCGCTCCGTGATCGCGGGCCGCTTCCAGCAGGCTAGGCATCTCGCTGTCGTTGAGACCGGGAATCATCGGCGCGAGCATCGCCAGCACCGGCACTCCGGCTGCGCTCAGTTCCTTCATCGCCCTGAGCCGTGCGGGCGGGCGGCTGGTTCGCGGTTCCAGCGTCGCCGTGAACTCCGCATCAAGACTCGTCAGGCTGATGCCCACCTGCACCAGGTTTCGCGCCGCCATCGACGACAAAATATCGAGATCGCGCACCACCAGCGCATTCTTGGTGATCAGGCACACCGGCTGGCCGGCCCCCGCAGCGACGGCGAGGCATTGCCGCGTCAATTGATACCGCCGCTCAGCCGGCTGGTAGCAGTCGGTGACGCCGGAAAACATAATCGGCTCCGGCTGATAGCCGTCTCGGCCCAGCCAGGCGCGAAAGAGTTCCGGGGCCTGCTCTTTCACGATGATCTTCGCTTCAAAATCGATCCCCGCGTTGAAGCCCAGGTACTCATGCGTGGGCCGGGCATAACAGTACGCGCATCCGTGTTCGCAGCCGCGGTACGGATTCAAACTGTAGCGAAACGGAATGTCCGGGCTGTTGTTCTCGCTGACGATCGACTGCGACTTGTCCGCGAGAAACACCGTCGGCACCGACCGCAGCTCGGCGAGAAACTCTTCGTCGCCTTCAAAATCGGCGTAGTCGGGGCTGTGTTGAACCGCCTCGAATCGATTCCCCGGCCGTGCCGACCCTCCGCGGCCTCGCGGTGACACTGATGGCGGCAATTCATCCATGATGGCCTGAAGATTTTGGTGTCACCGGCATTCCTGCTTGTGACGGATTCCGGAAAGAAAACTCAACACACAGAGAATACGCACGTACACATCCCGTGTCGAGCCGAGTATTGACGCGTTCGTCTTTCCCCAGACGAACGCGTTGGCAGAACCTGACAAGTCCGTGGTCGAATCTCCGGGGAGCCCCGGACTTTTCCTCAACTCGCCCTGAGCCGGACGCTAAAGTTTTCATTGGACGGCAGGTTCTTGGCGGATGGCCGGGTTGGGGACACGAATGCTCATGCGACATGGTATCCAGTTGATCTTCACGGCCGCGATTGGCATGGCCCTGTGCCTGGGCTGCGCGATGCTGCCCAACAACACGGCCCCGCAAGATCCGTTCGTCGTGGTCGAACCGGGACTGGCACCGCAGCGGCGGTCGCGGCCCGAGTATCCTCCCCTGATCGAACCGATGCCCGTTGCGCCGCAACGGACCATGCCGCGCAGTATTCCGGAACCGTATTCCTCGCCTCCTCCGACTCTTCGCCCGAATCGGGAAACGCTGCAGGCGCCGCGC
Source organism: uncultured Planctomycetaceae bacterium (assembly GCA_964388415.1). Lineage (GTDB taxonomy): Bacteria > Planctomycetota > Planctomycetia > Planctomycetales > Planctomycetaceae > CAZDGB01. The sequence continues at coordinate 25,523 of CAYMAO010000001.1, forward strand.
CGTGCCGCGCCGAGAACCTTTGCCGACCCCGACCGGGCGCCGGAACCGATCGCCATTCCGCCCCGAGAAGCCAGCCCGTCGCCAGATGACAGCGAACCGCAGCGCACCGAGAAGCCAATGACGACGGAACCGCCCGCGGAGAGCCTCCCCGCGGTCGATGGTCCGCAACTGATGCCCCTCGACGAGGCCTCGTCCGCGCTGCCGGCCTCAGTGCCGGAAGTCACGGAAGACGGCCGGTTGGAATTGCGCGTCGAGGTGCCCCAACAGCGGCCAGTCGGCAGCGGCGCGCAGTTTCATATGACCTTGCGAAACCTCAGCGGACAAGTCCTCAGAAACGTCAGCGTGCTCTGCGATTTTGACGACGCGCTCAGTTTTCCCGATTCCGAACGCAAGAGCGTCACGCACAAGATCCCCCGTATCGACGCCGGCGGAATGAAAGACAGCCTCTTGACGTTGATCGGCACGGCCGCCGGACGACACGAGTGCCGTTTCTCGGTGCTCATCGGCAGCAAGGTCGCCTTGCGGAAAACCGTTGCGGTGGAATTCATCACGCGGCAGCTCGATTGGCAACTCCACGGCCCGGCCGAGCGAACGGTCGGCAGCCGCGCCGAATTCAACATCCCGTTGATCAACATCTCCGACCACGAGCTGCGCGATCTGAAAATCCGGGTCAATCTCGATGCGGCCCTCACCGTTCGGGAAATGACCCAGGGCGGCCGGCTCGGCGACCGCACCCTGACGTGGGAAATCGACCGGCTGCAGGCCAATGAGGGCTTGCTGCTGCAATTGGAAGTCGAATGTCTGGAACCGACGACACAGGCCTGTCTGCAGGTGACGGTGAGCGGCGCTGATCTGCCGGAAGACGAGACGGAAGCCTGCCTCGCCGTCAAATCACGTTCCGGCTCCCTCGAAGTCCGGATCCATGACGTGGCCGATCCGGTCGCCGTCGGCGACGAAGCCGAGTTTGTGGTCACGATTCAGAACGAAGGCCTGCAGGCCGCGCGAGATATCGCGGCCCGATGCACGTGGCCGGAAGGACTGGAGTTCGTGAGCGCGAAGATTCAGCAGGGAGGCCATCAGCAGCCGGCAGCGGCTGTCGTCGACGGCCGCACGGCGACGCTGCCGGCGCTGAAGAAGCTGGACCCCAGCCAGTCAATCGAATACCGCCTGCGATTGAAAGGCCGAACGGCAGGCACCCACCGCGTGACCGTCTCGGTGGCGAACAGTTCGGATAAACTTCCCGTGAGCGTGATGGAACCGGTGATGGTGCACAAGTAGCGGCCCTCCGTCGGCATCTGCGGAGTTTGCCGGGAAGCAAAAGTTTGCGTCGTCTCACCGGGAAATTTCCGGATTCTTCGCGCCGGGACGAAATCGTCCTTCAACTTCCAGAGCCGCTTGGCCGAACGGACTGGAAGAGGCTAGTCGGGATTTCGTCGCAGGGAAGCGGGGCGTCATGGCATTGCCGGAAGATGATCCGCCGCCGGGGGTGCCGGAGTGGGTGGTCACCTATGGCGACATGATGTCGCTGCTGTTGACGTTCTTCATCATGCTGGTGAGCTTGAGCGAAGTCGCCGGCAATAAAAAATATCTGCAGGTGCTGGAGTCGCTGCAAAAGGGGATCGGCTACCGGGCCGGTCCGTTGACGCCGCCGGGGAATCAATTCCCGCTCAACAGCATGGTCGAACGGCTCACAACCCTGGGAGCGCATTCGAATTCGGAAAAAGGCCGCGGGGGCGTGAAAACGCCGCAGTCGGTGCAGGGAGACGATAACCGGGTCTTTATGCAAAGGCACGGCAAGCCGATCCCCGTCGGGCAGCCTTTGCAATTCGAGCCGTTTTCCGCCCGGTTGACCGAGGACGGCCGCCGCAAGCTGGAAGCGATCGCCACTGCGTTATCGGGCAAGCCGAACAAGATTGAAATTCGCGGCCATACGTCGTCACCCCCTTTGCCGGACGGGAGCGAATTTCCAGATCTCTTTTCGCTGTCCTACGCCCGAGCCCGCGCGGCCTTTGACGCACTGGCGGCGCACCCGCTCTATCCTGTCGAGAAAGACCGGATGCGGTTGATCGCGGTAGCCGATCACGAACCGCCGGAATTGGCGTCCGGCGCGCAGTCGGCCCGGGCCGACCGGGTGGAGATCGTGGTGCTGGACACGTTCACGAACGAATACGTCGGGCCGAAAGAAACGACGAAATAACGCCCCGAAAAGGGAGGCCTGCTCCGCTCCCCTCTTCTGCCGCGCCGGCCAAGGCGGGCAGCGACTTCGGCTCGGGCACACCGGCATGAGGGTCGTCCAGGAAGCAGGTTTCCAGCGGAGCGAGCGGCACATACGGCGAACACGGCAGGTCGAGCCCTGCCTGCGCGGCACGCAATTCCTCGTCGCGAAACTGCATCTCTTCCAACACGATCGGGTGCCAGGTCCGGCCGCGCTGCGAAGCCGAGACATAATGCTCGCGTGCCCATTTTCGCAGACGAAGCTCTTGAATGAGGTCGATGCTGACGGCGTCGGCGGCTGACATGGGGCGGCTCCGGCCTCGCGGACAACGGGGATTTTCTGGGCGTGCCCTGACTTTTCGGAGCGCCAACCCTCCGGCGTTGAACCGCAATCGGCGATCCGCTTCAAAATCGGCAAATTCTGCTGTTCACCGCCACAGGATCGTCAACGAAATTGCAATCGATACCCCGGTTCTGTCGGCGCGACCCATACCGAGGCGGACGATTCTCGGGTAGACTCGGAGAGATGTTCGCACGTGATCCCCTGGAAATCGCCCGGTTCCTGACCGATTCGGACCTGCGCTTGCCGCCGGAGTGCCGGCTGGACCCAGAGTGCCGGAGCCTTTGCGAACTGCGTGCCCGGCCGGAAATCCTGGCGGCGGCGGACTCGGGCACCGGTTCCGAACTCGCCGTGCAGACCCGGCTGCGAAAAGAGTTTCCGGAAGAACTGGTCCGGCTGGCTGTCGCGATCGGGCAGCTTCGCCGCCACGCCGAGGGGAAATTCTCCCGGGCCGATCGGATGTGGTTCGATCGGGTCGGGCTCGAACAATCCACGGCGGAAGCGGTGGCGAAGCACAAGGCGAAACGCTTTCCGGCCGGCGCCGCCGTGTGGGACTTATGCTGCGGCATCGGCAGCGATGCCATCGCCTTGGCGGATCAGTCCAGGGTGACGGCAGTCGATAACCGGCCGGTCGCATGTTTGCGCACTTTGTGGAATGCGGACGTCTACCAGGTAGAGCAGAATCTGGAGAACCGGTGTGCGGATGTGATGGCGCTGCCGCTGGGACACGATTGGATCCACATCGATCCCGATCGCAGGGCCGCCGGAGGCGCTCGGGCCAGTCGCGTGGAAGACTATGTTCCCGGATTGGATTTTCTCCGGCGATTGATGGATGCGTCCCAGGGCGGGGCGATCAAAGTCGGCCCGGCGAGCAACTTCAGCGGCAAGTTTCCGGGCACGGAAATCGAACTGATCAGCCTGCACGGCGAATGCAAGGAAGCCACCGTCTGGTTCGGCGGCTTGGCGGGCTCGGACCTGTTCCGTGCGACCGTGCTGCCCAGCGGCGAGACGCTGGCCGGGCATCCGCTGTCTGCCGCGGCGGCGGTGACGCCTTTGCAGACGTATCTCTATGACCCCGATCCTGCCGTCGTCCGGGCCGGACTGGTGGATCACTGTGCGGAACGTCTGGGGCTGAACCGTTTGGATGCGGCGGAAGAGTATCTCACGGGCGAGGCCCGGGTGGATTCGCCGTTTGTGACGCCGTTTCAGGTGCTTGCCGAGTTTCCCAACAACGAGCGGGCGCTCCGCCGGCATCTCCAAGATGCGCCGTACGGTTCCTACGAAATCAAGTGCCGTCATCTGCCGGTGCAGGCGGAGACGCTGCGCCGCAAGCTGCCGACGCAGGGTCGCGAGATGGCCACGATTTTTCTGGCGCGTGTGGCCGGACAGGCGAAGTGGATTCTCGCCCGCCGCGCCGGAACAGCCTGAGCCAATCCGAGATCAAAGAAGATCACGCAAAGCCCGGCGTCGGCGGCGCCGGGATCGTACAGAACTCGGTCACTCGGCCGGTTCGGGATCGCGGAACGGGAAGAACGCGAACAGTTCCAACGGGAACGGTTCGGGGATCGGCTGCCGGGAATTGCGGTACGGAAAACGATAGGCTGCCAGTTTGCCGGAATTCAATTCGGCGATGTACAGCACGCCCAGCGCGAACGTGACTCCGCGGCCGCTGTTCACGGCGCCGTTGCCAGTGATCATTGCATATTTCGGCTTAGCGTTCTGTTCCACCAGGAAGTCGGCGGCAACATTGCGAAAATAGAAGTTCGTAAAACCGCCGGCCTGGGGATTGAGCAGTCCGCCGGTCAAGCGGCCGGTCAGGAAGTCCAGCACGAAAACGGCTTCGGGTTGCCCGGGCGAGACTTCCACCGTGGTGACGGCGAAACGGTCGGATTGCCCCGTTGCGATGGCCTGCACTTTCTCAGTCGGCCACAGAGTGGCCAGCCCGAGACCTGCAAGCAGCCCTGCAAGCAACCACACCGTCCGCCGGTCGTTGGTCATTGATGCCATGATCATTCCTTTTCGAAACCACCCAGAGGGGAACCCAGACGACGCCGAGGTCTGACGAATTGGCCCGCGGGAATTTAACATACTCCACGGCAATCAATTTGGCTACGGGAAAATCTTGCAGTTCCCCCGTCGAGTTTCGCCGCTCACGAAGCGATCTCTCGGTTTCGTCTGCGGCGAAAATTAAAGCGTCTTCAGATATTCCAGGAGCGCGTCGATGTCTTCCGATGACAATCCCTCGGCCCCGAAACCGGGACCGTCATGGCCGGCATTGGAATTCCCGGCGTCGTGCGTGTCGAACCGTTCCAGAACGGGAATGGCCCCGGGATCCTTCGGCTGCGTATAGCCGACGTTGACCGGATCGTAATCCCTGTGCCCGACGCGAAACACCACGGGACGCTGTGCCGCGGGCTTGAGCAGGTCGCGCAGCGTCGGCACCGAGTTGTTGTGGAGATAAGGCGCCGTCGCCCAGACGCCGTTCAACGGGAGTCCGGCATATACGGGGGCGTCGACGCTGGCGGCCAGGGGATCGCGCCAGACGGCAGGCTGCCGGGATTCGCCGCCCTCCCATTCGAGCTGCGTGGCGGCCGGCACCGGGTGCTGTGGATCACGCTTCTGGTAGTACCACGTTTGCAGACTGCGCGTGCTGTCGGCCAGCGCTTGCGGAAATGGTTTTGAGCCGACCGGCCGATGGAAATTCAACGCATACGTCGGATCGGTCCCGGTCTCGTGCAGCGTAAACAAGAGATATTCGATCAAGCCGGTGGCCGGATCGACTTTCCCGGCATCGTGGCACTTGGCGCATCGGGCGTCATACAATTGCTCGCCGCGCTGCACCAGGTCGTTGTTCAACGGGCCGAGCACAGCCGTCGGCCACTTCGGGGCAGTTGTCTGTTCGGCGGCCGTTTCCAAAGGCAGCAGGTTCGGCATTAGTACGTTGTTCACGCCGCCGTGCGCGGCGAGCGCTCCCATGCCGAGAGACTGCGCGATGTTCCGCTGCATGGTCGAATTGGTATTGGAATTCCAGTGCAGCCATTTCTTCCGGCCGGTCCCCCACAGATGCGGCACACTGACAGGCGCCGTGAACGGAAACCGGATCGATTCCGCCGGATACAACAGAAACCGGATCGTGGCGAAGGCGTCTAGCCGGCCGGGACCTTCCCGGGTCGTCAACGGAAAACGCCCTTGCGACAGGAAATAATTCGCCTCGGCCGTCAGCAGGGCGACGTTGCGAAGCACGTCGATCGCCACGGGAGTCGCCGTACGGACGGGCGCCGGCTTCAGAAGTACCCGTCTCCTCGGATGGGGCAGCGCAACGAGAAGGAATTCTGGTTCTGCGGCGTGTCGTTCGTTCTCCCACGGAGACCGACCGTTCGTCGCGAAGCGGAACGCGGGCGGCGACGCGTCGTTCCCGGAAGGCTGTGCGACAGCCGCGATGGTCTGCAGGAACGCTTCAGCCTCCAGGCTCTCGGCCCGGTAAGCGAACTTTCCGTTTTCGATCAGCTTCCACTCGGCGAGCGCGGCGACGGTCTCCGGCTGCAAGCGCCCCGTGCGGACCAGCAGGCGAAGCAACTGCCCTGGATGAAGCAACGCTCGGCGGAGCGACACATATGTGTCTTGCGAAAACCGCCGCATGTCGCACAGATTCGGCCCGCCGATCATTCTCAGCCGCACCGTCCCGGACGGGCCCGTCGAATGAATTTCACCGACGTGGCACGCCGCGCAATTGATGCTCAGCCCCTCTAAATCGTTCAGGAAATCGAGCGTGACCGTGCCGAACCCGACGGGCAGATCTGCCCCAGAATCCTCCAGGAATCCGTAGCCGGCCATGCGCTCGGGAAAAGTCTGCCCGGTCGGCTTTCCGGTGGTCGAGTCGACGACTTCGCCGGCGCGATAAAAGTCCAGGGGCATCGCCGCGCCCCCTTCCGGCAAATGATAAAATGTCTGCAATATATCCGCCGGCAAAGGGTTAACCACCGTGAGCTGGCAATTGGCTGTGCGCGAACAGATGCCCAGAAATAGTACGCAGAGGAACGAGACGGGAAGCAGACGCGACATGGCTTACGCCGTGAATCGTGGAATTCTCGGAGAGACGCGTTCAACCTACAGATTCGGCACGAGAGATTCCAGGCGGAATTCCCCTGCCACGCTCGTTCGCAGACGCTGTGCGTTTAAAAAACTCTCGCACGGAACGTCAGCCCCGCCGCTTTTTTTTCTTCGGCCGTGGCACGACGACATGCGGCTTCGGACTGCGCTTCTGCGGTGCGTCGCTCGATGTCCGCTTTCCGACGTCGGCCTTGGCAGCCAGCCGGTAGTCGAGCGTGCGGTTCTCGACGTCGACTTTGTTGACGATCACGCGGACTTCATCGCCCAGGCGAAATTTCCAGCCGCTGCTGCGGCCGGTCAGCGTGTGTCCGCGATCGTCGTAGTCCCACTGATCCGGCGGGAGCGACCGCACATGCACCAGGCCTTCCGCGGGGAGTTCTTTTCCCTGGCAGAAGAGGCCGAAGCGTTCGACGCCGGTGATCGAGGCAACCAGCTCTTCGCCGATGCGGTCTTTCAGATAGGCCAGCAGCTTGACCTTGATGAGTTCCCGCTCGGCGTCTTGCGCCTGGCGTTCCGTCTTAGAGCAATGCTCGCCGAGCGAAACGAGATCGCTGGCCGTTAATGGCGGTGCCTTCTTCCGATCGCGGACCACTTCTTCAAAAAGCCTGTGAATCGTCAGGTCAGGGTAGCGCCGGATCGGGCTGGTGAAGTGGCAGTACTCTTCCTCGGCGAGCGCGTAATGGCCGACTTCCTGCGGACCGTATTCCGCCTGCTTCATGCTCCGCAGCACGGCGAAGTTGACGGCGTATTCCTCTGGCTCGCCACGGACCTGGCCGAGCAGCGTCTGCAATTGCGGCCGGCCGGGCAGCGGCGGCACCTGAAAGCCCATGCCGGTCAGAAAGTCGGACAGCATCCGCAGCTTGCGTTCATCGGGCGTGGCATGGACTCGGCGCAGAAACGGCCAGTCGCGATAATGAAATTCCCTCGCCACGGCGATGTTCGCCGCCAGCATGAATTCTTCGATGATCTGGTGGCTTTCGTCGTGGACCGTCTTGTGTGCCCCGGCGACCTTGCCGTCGTCGTCGAAATCCAGCTTCACTTCCGGCAGATCGAGGTTCAAAGCGCTGTGTTCAAAGCGCCTGCGGCGGAGGATCATCGCCAGGTGATGCATCTGCTTGAGCAAGCGCAGCACGTCGTCATTGACAGGATCATTTCCCCGCGGCGATTTTTCGCCGGCGAGGATCGGTATCACGTCTTCATAGGCGAAGCGCTGCACGGCGTTGATCGCCGAGTTGGCGAACTCGGCCCTGGTCGGGATGCCGTCGGGAGTAAAGTCGATGTAAACCGTCTTCGTGAACCGCACCTTGCCCGATTGCAGGCTGGCCAGCGAGTTGGAAAGAATTTCCGGCAGCATCGGAATGACGCGGTCCGGGAGATAGACGCTGGTACCGCGAAGTTGGGCTTCGCAATCCAACGGACTGCCGGGCTTCACAAAGTGAGCGACGTCGGCGATGTGCACGCCGAGCCGCCAGTGGCCGTTCTCTTCGCGGGTCAAAGAAATCGCGTCATCGAAATCGCGGGCATCGATGGGGTCGATGGTGATGATGGTCGCGCCGGTGAGATCAAGCCGGCCGCGCAGGTCGGTGTCATCAAATGCCTGCGATTCGCGGCGTGCGTTCTCCAGCACGTCTTCCGGAAATTCGTCTCTGAGGCCGAACTCGTGGATGATCGATAAGGTGTCGACTCCGGGTTCGCCGTGCGGACCGAGGACTTTGGTGATGACGGCTTCCCCGGCGTGGTGGCCTTCGGGAAAGCGGACCATCTCGACAACGACCTTGTCGCCGGGCCTGGCCCCTTTCGCGCCGGGATCTCCCACGCCGACCGCGGCGGAGAACAATGCCCCGTCGATGGTGACAACTCCCTGTTTGCGGCGTTCCTGGTAAAGGCCGACGAATTGCTGCCTGGCTCGCTTCGTGATTTCGATCACCCGGCCTGTGAGTTGTCCGCCGCTGCGCTGCCGCTTGAGGATTTTCAGCGAGACTTCGTCGCCGGTGAGCGCGCCGCGCAAATCTTCCGGCATCACGTAGACGGCTTCGTCCGGCACGCCGCTGGCGATGGCCGTTTCGCTGGGCGTCTTCAATCGGAAATAGCCGGCCCCGGACGCCGTGCGGCGAATGGTGCCGAGCAGCGAGTCTTTTTGAATCTTCGGTTTCAGCGTGCCGTTGACGGCCTGCATTAACCGGCCTTCGGTAAGCAGCACTTCGAGGGCAATGCGGAATTCATTGAGCCGTGATTTGTTGACGCGCAGCTGCTGTGCGAGGTCCTTGGGCCGCAGCGGCGGCGAATCGGGATCGGCGAAGTAGTCGAGAATGGAGTTGCGATAATCGGGCATGGGTCACGTGGTCAGTAATCAGTTGTCAGTGGATGGTGATCGGCGACAGGAATTCGGCGTTCGAAGACAGACGTCGGCGCAGGATTCATCGAACGCCGAATGCCTGCATCCCCCCGCTCACATCGCGGCGGCCGTGCCGAAGCCGGGGGCGCGATCGCGGGTTTTGTGTTCGGGTTCGAGGCGGGCAGGGACGGTGACGGTGAAGATGCTGCCCTTGCCAAACTCGCTGTGCAGCGCGACGTCTCCGGAGAGGAGTTTGGAAAGCTCGCGGATGATGGACAATCCCAGGCCGGTTCCTTCGTATTCGCGGGTGAGCGGATTCTGCTGGCCGGGGAGCGTCTTTCCCTGGCGGAATTTTTCGAAGATTTTTTCCTGCTCTTCCAGGGCGATGCCGATGCCCGTGTCTTCCACTTCGAGCTGCAACTGATCGTCGCCATGCAGCCGCGCGCGGACGCGGACCCGGCCGCCTTCCGGGGTGAACTTGATCGCGTTGGACAGCAGGTTGTTCAAAATCTGCTGCATTTTCCCGGAATCCTGCGTGAGGAGCGGCAGCCTGGAGTCGACCTCGAACTGCACGTCGATGTTTTTCTTTTCGGCGAGGGGCAGCATGGAGCCGACCAGCCGTTCGATCAGGTCGGCGATTGAAAACTCGACCAGGTGCAATTCCATCTTGCCGCTCTCGATCTTCGCCAGATCGAGCACGTCGTTGATCAGGTTCAGCAAATGCTTGCCGGATGATTGAATGTGGCCGACGTACCGGCGCTGCTTGTCATTCAGATTTTGCGAGCCGAGCAGCACGTCGCTGAAGCCGAGGATCGAATTCAGCGGCGTGCGGAGTTCATGGCTCATGGTTGCCAGGAATTCGTTCTTGACGTTATTCATTTCATACAGCCGCAGGTTGACCTGGGCAAGCTCGTCGACCTTGTTCTCATAGCCTTTGTTCAAATCTTTCAATTCGGTCTGCACGCTCATCAGGTGGCGGAGCATGCGGTTGAACGAGTGGCCGAGTTCCTCGAAGTCGTCGCCGGTGCGGATGTCGGCCCTTTGATCGAGGCTGCCGCGCGCCACCGACTCGCTGACGTCCTTGAGATGCAGCACCGGCTTGACGATGACGTACCGGACGATGGTCGACGCGGAGAGCATCGCCAGCGAGGCGGTGATGATCGCCGTCGAGAGGAGCACGGCGTTGTTCCAGGCCAGATCGCGATACGTTTTGGCCAAAGGAAAGGAGATTTTTACCAGGCCGATCAGGTCGCCCGCGGCGAGTTCGTCGTTATGGCTCCGCTGGCGATGGCATCCCAGGCAGGATTCCTTGGCCGTGACTGCGGCGTAATAATGGTATTCCTGGCGTTCTTTCTCTCGAAACGTCTGTTCGACTTCCGTCTTTTTCCCGCTGACAATTTCATCACGGGCGCGGTATCCGGCGGCGTCGCGGGGCCGGCTGGCCGGGTCGTTCAGATCGGTCTTCAGCAACTCCCAACTGTAATCCTTCAAGTCGTCGGGCTTCAATTCGCCGACCATCGTCTCGACAACCTGGGCATTGAGAGGACGCTCCCAGGTCTGCTGCACGGCGAGGTTCGATTCACCCAGGGACCATTTCCAATGATGTTCCAGAATCACGGGCGACACCAGCAGCCGGGCTGCCGTCTTATTCTGGCGAAACACCAGGTTCTTCGTCTGGCTGTAGTAGAAATAGAAACTGCCCGTGATGAGCAGCAGCAACCCGCTGCCGAACAGGAATCGGCACTTTCGCTCCAGGCTGGTTTCACCCAAGAGGCGTTTGATCGTCCGGTAGGACATGGGGCCGGTTGAGGGTTGAGGGTTGAGGGTTGAGGGTTGAGGGTTGAGGGTTGAGCGAAATGCTGGGCATCTCTCCCACAGCGGACCGATTCGCCGAAGTGATTCTGCGCAACGATAGCCGTAAGAACCGGCACGGTAAAGAGTGACGGCTCGGACCGGCGCGGCGCGATTGCCGTTTCATCGCGTCGCGGCATCCGGTACAATGTCGGAGATGCCAAGACTGGAATGTTTGACGTTCTCAACAAAGGCTATCTCAAGATGACGCATGCTTGGCATGATGTGACGCCCGGGGAAAATCTGCCGCTGGAATTCACCGTGGTGATCGAGATCCCTCGGGGATCCAGCGTCAAATACGAACTCGACAAGCAGACCGGCCTCTTAAAGTTGGACCGGATGCTGCATTCGGCCGTCTATTACCCGGCGAACTACGGGTTCATCCCGCAAACGCTCGCCGAAGATGACGATCCGCTGGATGTGCTGGTCCTCTGCCAGGAACCGGTCGACCCCTTGACGCTGGTCGCGGCACGGGCCATCGGCCTGATGACGATGGTCGACAGCGGCAAGCGCGATCATAAGGTGCTTGCCGTGGCGACGCACGATCCGGAATTTAATCCGTACCTGGAGGCATCGGAGTTGCCGCCGCATCGCCTGGCGATGATCCGCCGTTTTTTTCAGGATTACAAGATTCTGGAAGGCAAATCGGTCGAAGTGGATGAATTGACCCCGTCGGAGACGTCGATCCCAATCATCCGGGAAGCCTTGGAGCGTTACAGTACGATGCGTCGCCGCGGATTCCGGTGAGTGGATTCTGATGAGTGGATTCTGATGACGCGGATTCTGATGACATTGTGTCTGGCAGTCCGCCGCATCGAGATGTACAATTGGTGGACATGCGAGATTCTTGATCGAAACTTCGTGCGGCAAGCGGGGTTCCAATAGGAATCGCAGGTGGAGAACAGACGTCCGGTCATGAAGCGTTCCCATGCCTATTCCCGGAAGAAATCGAGCCGATTCCGGCCGGGGGCGGCGGCATTGGACCATGTGTTGGCGCTGGCGGTGACATTGCCGGTGCTGACGATCGTGATTCCAGTCGGTCAGCGGATCATTCGAGCGGTCTGGGAAATGACGTGCGTGCAGGTGGCATGGCCGTTCTTGTAACGGCCATTTTTTGAGAAACGATTGGCGACGCAATGCAGTGGCGATCCCGACGACGTAGTCGGCGGGCTTGAATGAATTGAATCGAGATCCTTTACCCAGGGCAATTCTGGAGTCCGTGACATGAAGCCTGTTTCGACATTTCGTCAGTTGATGCAGCGCATCCATCGGGATCAGCGGGGTGCCGTCAGCCTGGAGACCATTCTGATCGTGGCGGCGATTTCATTGCCGATCCTGATTTTCGTGCTGAAATATGGCTGGCCGAAAATTCGGGATTACTTCAACACGGGGATGGACAACCTGGAAAACGAATCGAACAGCGTGATCAATACCGGTTCCGGGACAGGCAACGCTCCGTGAACTGGCTGACCGCCGCACTCTGGGGCTTTCTGGCGGCGGCCACGGTCACCGACGTCCGTTGGCAGAGAATCCCGAACGCGATCACTTATCCGGGAATTTTGACGGCCCTGGTCCTGCGCGGGGCATTGCTGGGTTGGGACGGATTGGAAGACGGTCTGAAAGGCTTCGCGGGCTGCGGGGCAATCATGCTGGTCTGTTTTCTGGTGTTGAGCGTCGGCGGCGGCGATCTGAAACTCGCCGCCATGATGGGAGCCTTTCTCGGACTTTATCCCGGTTTCGAAGCCCTGCTGTGGACGCTGGTGATCGGCGGCGCGCTGGGCGTGATAATGTTGATCTGGCAAATCGGCATCGTCAAGTTGTTGCAAGGGATCGTGCGTCACTTGGGTTTAATGTGGCAAGCCAGGGGGTGGGTGCCGATGAGCCGAACCGAACGCCTGACCTTGAAACAGCCGTTGTTCCTGGCCCCCTCGGCTCTGGCCGCCGCTGTCATCGTGGGTAGGGAGATGATTTAGCGACGCTTCGCAGAAGCGTGGTCCTTTCAAAGAAGAAAAGCATCCCGCCGACGCCGTCGGCGGGCTTTGGTGACTGACAACTGGCGGCTGAGAACGAGCGGTTCAGCCTCCTGGGAGTTCTTCTCGTGCATCGGGCACTCCTCGAAGCCTGCCTGCCGTGCGCACTCGCGCTAGCCGGGTGCTGCTGCTTCCTGCGCGTCCTGTTGCAGCTTTCCGGGGCACACTGCGACTGGTCCCGGCTGGCGCGAATTCATCGCTGCGACTCTGGTGGCGTGCAGAGCCTGGCCTTTGTGCTGACGTTTCCGGTGCTGCTCGCCGTGCTCATGCTGATGGTGCAGGTCAGCCAATTGATGATCGCCCAGATGACCGTGCACTACGCGGCGTTCGCCGGGGCGCGGTCGGCGTCGGTCTGGCTGCCGGCGTGGGTGTCGGATCAGGGCGTCTCCTGGAATGACCGGCTCTGCGAAGCCGATCCGAATTGCCCGGCGATGGAAGACGAAGTTCCCAACCGCATCTCCGTGACGCCGACGAGTTCCAATGACGACATCATGCTCGTCGATGCGGCCGCGAACAGTCCGAGCGGGAAACTGCGGAAGATTCGCACGGCCGTGATTCAGGCCTGCGCCCCGATGGCGCCGTCCCGAGATCTGGGCGCGACGCCGCAGACGCCGGAGATCATGCAGATCATCGGCGCGACGCAGCAGTTGTATGGCAGCCTGGTTCCGTCGTCGCAGTCCAATGGCCGCATCAATCCGCGGATTGCCAGCAAGCTGGCCTACAGCGATTCGCAGACTCAGGTGTTCGTGGAATGGCTCGACGCGCGCAGCGGCGCCGGGAGGGACTCGCTGGACCACCGGTCGTACAATGTCAGGAATCATCCGAATCCCAGCTTGATCTTCCGTCCGCACGAAATCGGCTGGCAGGACCCGGTCACGGTGTATGTCGTGCACAATTTCGCCTTGCTGCCGGGACCGGGCCGCATGTTGGCCAAGCACATCGTCCGGGCCGACGGCCTGCCGGACAACGTCAGCAGCCGCATCCAGCAAGGGGTGCTCAACGGAAATTCATCGGTGTATACGACGCAAATCAAGGCCTCCGCCACGATGACTGCCGAAGGAATTAAGTCGATCCGGCCGTATGTGCAACAGTGAAATGTCTCCTTAGCGACGCTTCGCAGAAGCGTTGATCCCGCCGACGCCGTCGGCGGGCTTTGATGACTGATAGCAGACAACTGACAGCTGACATGTTTCGTTTCTCGAAGTTTCTGATGTTCGGAGTTTGCCGCGTCCATCGGGACGAGCGCGGGGCGATCAGCCTGTTGTCGCTGTTCGCCGTGTTCATGTTCACGATATTGCTGGGCCAGATGATGAACATCGGCCGGCAGATGGACGACAAGCTGCGGATGCAGAACGCCGCCGACGCTGCGGCGTATACCGGCAGTGTCGGCGTGGCGCGGGGGATGAACGCCGTCGCCTTCAGTAATCATCTGATGTGCGAGGTGTTCGCGCTGACGGCCTATATGCGGGAAGCCCGCGACCGGCACTCTGATCAGTTCGTGCCCGAGATTCTGGCGGCGTGGAAGCAGGTGGGCGAGCAGTTCGCCTCCGGGGCGCAAACGCAGAAGTTTCAGGGGATGGGCCAGGCGATCGTGGACAAAGTCCCGATCGAACAGGAAATGGTCGACGCCTTCAGCGAGATGGCCTTTCATCAGTCGCGAGTCACTTTGCCGGTGTTCGAGTACCTGCTGATCGGCCCGGACGGCGACGTTCAGCAACCGCTGCCTGCGGACCCGGAAGGGGGCTTCATCCCCCGGTTTCAGCGGGCCGTCGTGCAGAATTCGCCTTACTTGTCGTACCTCGCCGCCGACGACCAGGTCCGGCGCTATGGCCAGACGACGCAGAATCTGCACCAAAATCAGCCGCTCCGGGCGCTCTTCTGGCGGACGAACGTTCAAGTTGCCGGGTTGAGTTCCGAACTCGATCCCCAGACCCGGACGATCCCCGCCGTCGATCCTTCCCCGACCGGGCCGGATTACGGCGGCCAGAATTCGCAGTGCTACCTGTGTATCAGCCGGACGCAACGGTCCCAGTTAGCTCACATGTATTTGAACAATTGGATTTCGCACTGGCAGGGGCCGTACTTCGAATGGGACGGTTCCGGGCCGCGCGGCCATGAGACGGCGAAGATGTCAAACTACATCAACTTGTTTCGCGTCTTTTCCTGCGGCCAGTTGGAGTCTCTGCTGAACGATGAGTACCCCGACACGAATCTGCCGCAGGTGCTGCGAGAACTTCTGCCCGCCTCGATTCCCGACACATGCGATTCGCAGTGCGCACCGGACAATGCCGATCCGAACCTGGTCATTGCCCGCGATTATCAGTTCGTCGCCACCGCGCATTGGCCGCAGATGTCGACGATGATGCCCGGGTTGTTTGCGAACCCGATGCAGCGCGGGCAGCGGACCTACGCGGTGACATTCGCCCAAGCCGAGGTATACATCCCCCGGGCGCGGTATGCCTGCTGTCCCTGGTCGACGCCGCATACCGTGTTCGATCCTACGGCCAATCAATGGGTGACCAGGTATGCCGATCATTCCGACAACTGGCCGCAGCAGTGGGATCTGTTCAATCAGAACTGGACCGTCCGGCTCGTGCCGGCGATGTCAGACAGCGTGCCGGCGATTCTGCAGACGCATCCGCAGAATTTCGTGAACGGCCTGTTGAGCAATTTCGAAGCCCCGACGCCGGGGAACTCGACGCAGAATTTTCGACTGGTGAATACGCATTAAGAGCAGATCGTCCCGCCGACGCCGTCGGCGGGCTTTGATTCGGAATGACCAATGACCCATTTCACCCCATGATCCGTCATCGGCGAACATCGACGTCCATCCATCCCCGCGCCGGCCTGGCCCCGCTGGAACTGACGCTGACGTTGCCGTTGTTGGTCATGCTGATGGCGCTGATGATCAACTTCGGCGTGATCGGGGCGTGGAAAGTCCGCACGCAGGGGAACGCCCATTACGCCGCGTTTCGATCGCTGCTGGGACGCACCGGAGAATGGAACCCTCCGCCCGACAACTGGCCGAACGCCACCCTGGGGGCCGGCGGCGGCAATTCGCTCCCCACGGTCGGTCAGCTTTGGGATTCCCATGCAGACACTTCCCATCCCCGGGCCGACTGGGTCCGCGGCGACTTGCTGACAGCGCCCAATCAAGTGGTTCCCGTGCATGTCGCAGGCCGGCTGGAATTCGATGACGGCGTCCACACCGGCACGGCTGGCATGTCGCGCAACGTGCCGCTGTTGCGCGGGGCCACGTCGAACGGCCGGTTCGGCTTTTCGCTGACGCAGGAAGTTCTCGACAACCGCTGGCAATTTCACACGCTGGGTCTGGGCGATAATCATTCTTCGCGGGCCCGCGTCTGGTGGGACATCGAACACAACGACCTCGTCGCGCTCGATGCCCAGATCGCCACGTTCAAAGCCCAGCTGGACGCCGCCCAGCAGCAGTTGATGTCCAATCCCCAGCCGGAATATCTCTTTCCGCTGGATCGGGATGTCGAGTTCCAAATTTACTCGGGACATCATCCGAATTTTTACCCCCGGCTGGCGGGGGACTGTTCGCTGGATGTCAACGACGTGCGGATCAACCGAGTCGACCCGCTGGTCGATCGCATCGAGCGGCTTCCCTGTACCATGTCCAGATCGTTTCTCGACCTCTACCGCACCTGGATTTGCCGGATGGAGCAGTGCGGCGCATCGGCGCAAGAGACGGCCCCGCTCCGACAACGGTACGACGACCTCCGGCAATTCGTGAATTCGTTGCCGATGGAACTTCGATGCGGCACTGTCTCGGCGCTGATGCCGTGCGAACTTTGCGACCCGATGGATGTTCCCTGCCAAAGTCAGTGCCCCGCGCCGACTCCTGACACCGACGGCCTGTGATGGATACGAATTCTCCGCCGACGCCGATTTCGCTGGCGCGCGTGATTGCCCGGAGGGCCGTCGATCTTCTGGCGATCTCCGTGGTGGCCGTCTGCGGCCTTTCGGCCGGTCAGCAGATCATCGCCTGGTGGCGCGCGGATTCGTCCGGCCCATCCTTGTCGGCCGGAGCCGTCGATCCGCAAATCCACTGGAGCGGACGGCCGCTGGAGCTGCAATTCGGGGATTCGTCGACCGGACTCCAGCGGATTCCGTTTACCGGGACGAGAGACGCCGCCGAACAGCAGCTCATCCGGCTGGCCCGTGCCGCGCTCCTGGAGTCGACCGATGCCTTGCCGCCTCCGACGAACGAAGAAGCGGCATGGATCACGGCGTTGGAGAAGCGGACGCCGGAAGAATCGCAGCCGGACCTCGGGAATATCTACCTCGCTCCGGGGCTGCTGCCGTCGGTCGCCGCGACCAAATCGTCGGCAGTTCGCGATGTTGCTCAGACCTCGTCCCGGCTGGTCGTCTGGGGACTGGCAACTCCCCAAGGCGAGCGTACCTGGACGCTGATGCTGTTTCGCACGACGTCCGTCCGTCCGGAGGCATCAATCGGAGAAATCGCGCTGCCTCCGGGAGCCGAGACGCTGCTGGCCTGGCAGGACCGCGCGGGAAATCGCGTGGTTTCGTTTCGCGGCCGCGCAACCCTGGAGGCCTGGAGGCAACACTTCGAACGGCAATGCGCCACGTTCTCGGCAGCCGGCCAAGAGACCGGCGCCAACCGCGCCGCAGGCCGCTGGCAGACGTCCTGGGGTGCCGTCGACGTGCAATTCACGAAGATTGGGAACGAAATCACCGGCCTGCTCTGGATAACCCGACCGGTTCAGGGGCACAATGGGAATCATGAAAAATCGCAAAGCAAGTAGCGCATCGGCAGTCCGGCACAAGAAGTGACACCGGCTGTTCTCCCTTCGCGATTCCCAATCTATTGATACCGAACACCTTACAGAAACGCTTCCGGGAACAAACGGCATGAAGGGTCTTCAAGGCATCATGATCGCCGCCGGGCTGGGGCTGGCCGGCACGCTGCTCAGTTGGTTTTACCTCGAGCGGCTCGCCGGTCGGGAAGCGAAGGTGGCGTTCATCGGCATTCAAAATAACGCCCAGATCAACGTGGGCGACATGATCCGGGCCGCCGATCTCGTGGCGATCGAAATCCCGCGCAGCCGGGTCGGCAATCTGGAAACCATTGCCCCGCTTTGGGAATACCGCAGCACGATTATTGATCAGCCCTCCACGCGGACCTTCACCGGCGGGGAAATCTTGCTGCACCAGGACATCCGCAGCCCCGGCATGCGCGATTTGAATACGAAGCTCGGCAAGAACGAAGTCGCCGTCTGGCTGCCCGTCGACCCCCGGACGTTCAACGCCTCCCGCGTCAACCCGGATGATGAAGTCTCGTTCGTCGTGCCTCGTTCCGGCGGTGCGTCGAACCCGACGCCGATCGGCGACGGTCCAGCGTCCTCTCCGCGCGGCGCCAGCGAAATCATCGGCCCGTTCCGCATCCTGGAGATCGGCTCGCGCACCGGACGGACGGAAGTCCACCGTTCCGCCGGCGGCCGCACGCAGGCGGAATCGACCATTACCATCGTGGCGAAACTCATCGGCGGCCAGGCCGATGCGTCGACCGGCACGTACAAAGGGGGCACGCTGGAACCCGTCGCCGAGCGTATCCTAGAAGTTATCCGCCAGACCAAATCGCAGGGCTTGCAGGTGATTTTGCATCCGAAACGGAAACCGGGAGAGTGAGGGAAGGCGTTAGGTATTCGGCGTTAGGCGTTAGAAAACAGCAAGGCAGGCCGCAATGTTTCCTCTTCTAATACCTAACGCCGAATACCTAACGCCTTACCCGTCAACACCCCGCAACACACCACCCGTTACGTTCCCATGAAGATCTGGTACAACAAAATTCACGACAGCCGGCGGACGCTGCTCGAAACCGAGGAGCCGGTGATTCGCATTGGCCGCGACCCGTCCAATACGATCGTGCTCAACAGTCCGCTCGTTTCGAAGCGGCACGCCGTTGTCTCCCGCGACAACGGCAAATTGAAGCTCGAGAACATCGGCGTCAACGGCTGCCTGGTCGGAGATGCCGAAGTCCTTGGCGGCAACTTCCTGCTGTTTCAGCCCGGCGAGTCGGTCCGCATCTGGCCGTTCACGCTGACGTTTGAATCCGAAGACGTCTCCCCCATCAGCCGGGCCGAACTCGAAGCGCATCTCCGCTCGATCATGGCTGAACTCAACCAGCGCGTACATCGCAAGCTGCTGGAACGGCTCGACCTGTATGAGATCGAGCACAACCGGCTCGGTTCGCCAGACACGATTGTGCTCTTGGAAAACAACATTGAAGACGTCTGCCGGGAACTCAGCGTCTTCGGCCAGGAAAATGAACCGCTCCTGGAAGAGATCGTCGGCCTGACATTGCGCGATCTCCTGATCAACCAGCTCATTCTCGAAACGGGCAAAGACAACTTGGACAGCCTGGCCCGGCTGACCTACAACGAATTTGACATCCCGGCGACGCTGGTCCCGGAACGCGAAGCCGAGCTGCACAACCTGCTGGTGTTTTCCCGGGAGAAACTCGACCTCGAGCATCAAGCCGATCTGAGCGCGAAAATCAGCCAGGTGGAGCACAAGTTCTTCGACATCTTCCCGCTCGTGCGGCCGCATCTCCACCGGGAACTTAGGAAGTACCTCATTCTCAGGACGCTGAAGAAGGAGTTGAAGGACACCGTCTTCGGCTACGGCCCCTTGCAGGATCTGCTGCGCGCCCCGACGATCAGCGAAATCATGGTCGTCAAAAGCGACCAGATTTACGTGGAGCGCGACGGCGTGCTGGAGCTTTCCGGCCGCAGGTTCATTTCCGATAAGGTGACCGAATCGATCATCGAACGCATCGTCGCCCAGGTTGGCCGGAGGATCGACAAAAGCCAGCCCCTGGTCGACGCCCGGCTGGGCGACGGCAGCCGCGTGAACGCCATCATCCCGCCGTTGGCCATTCGCGGACCGTGCCTGACGATCCGCAAATTTCCCGTGCATCGCTTCAGCATCGACGACCTGATCGAGATCGGCTCGATCACTCCGGCCGCGGCGACATTTCTGCGCGCCTGCGTGGTGGATAAGAAAAACATCCTCGTTAGCGGCGGCACCGGGACCGGCAAGACAACGCTGCTGAACATCCTGTCAAGCTTTATTCCGCACAAGGAACGGATTGTCACGATTGAGGACACGACCGAACTGCAGTTGCACCAGGACCATGTCGTCACGCTGGAGTCGAAACAGGCCAACGTCGAAGGCGCCGGGGCGTATACCATTCGCGACTTGGTGAAGAACGCACTGCGGATGCGGCCGGACCGGATCATCGTCGGCGAATGCCGCGGGCCGGAAGCCCTCGACATGCTGCAGGCGATGAACACCGGCCACGATGGCTCGATGACCACCGTGCACGCCAACAGCACCGACGACGTGATGAAGCGGCTGGAAGTCCTGGTGCTGATGGCGGTTGATCTTCCGGTCGTTTCGATCCATCGGCAAATCACGTCGGCCATCGACGTGGTCGTCCAGATCACACGGATGCCCGGCGGAAAACGGACCATCTCGCAGGTCTCCGAAATCGCCGGCTACGACACCGACCGCAACCAGATGATCATCACGGATATCTTCAGTTTTCGAGATGACCGGAAGCTGCACCCGACGGGGTGCCTGCCGACCTTCGTGGATTCGCTGATCGCGAAAGGGTTGTTGAAGCTGGAATTCTTGTACGGCAACGAGGAGGCCGGAAAACGTGGCTCCTGAAATCCTGATCGGCGCGATTCTCATCGGCTGTGCGGTCGGCTTCCTGTTCTGGTCGGCCGACGGCTATTTCCGCCGCGCGCTGGATTTCGTCGAAGCGGATTTTCGTGAACAACTGCGAAGAATGCGCATCAGCACGAAGAATCTGCGCAGCAGCCTGGTTGCGTGGTGGCTGTTTGCGCTCGGCGTCTGGGCGATGCTGTGGTTTGTGTTCGACGTCCCGTTGCTGGGGGCGACGCTGACCGTGCTGATGATCGCGCTGCCGTGGTTCTGGGTGCGGCGGATGGCCTGGCAGAGGGCGCTGCAGATCGAAGATCAACTGGCCGATTCCATGGTCTCGCTGGCCAGCGCGATCAAGGCGGGCTTGTCGCTGGCACAGGCGCTCGAGATTCTCGCCAAGCAGAGTCCGCGGCCGATCGCGGCGGAATTTCAGCAGATCGTCGGCGAGTACCAGATGGGCAAGACGCTGGAAAAATGCCTGAACGAGGCCCGCGTCCGGCTGCGGAGCGAGAATTTTGCGCTGTTTTCCGCGGCGATGCAGGCCAGCCGGGCCAGCGGCGGCAAGTTGAATGAAACCGTGGAACGGATTGCGATCTCCGTCCGGGAGATGCAGCGGCTGGAACGGAAGATTCAGGCCGACACGTCTCAGGCCCGCACCTCGGCGATTTACATGGCCCTTGTGCCATTCGTCATCCTGGCGCTCTACTACTTCGTGGTCGACCCGGTCAACACCGAGCGGCTGTTCACGACAGTCATCGGCCAGATTTTTTTGTGCACGTCGATCGTGCTGAACGTCGTTGCCTACTTGTGGGCGAGAAAGATTTTGAATCCGGACATTTAGCAGGCGTTCGGCGTTCGGCGTTAGGCGTTAGGCGTTAGGAAGACACACACGATTCACGTTGAAACAATGTCCTGCTTGAAATGAGTTTTGGCCTTTCCTAACGCCTAACGCCGAATACCGAACGCCTCTTCTGCTTCACCATGTACACCCTCCTCGCCCAAATCCCGCCGGACCAATTGCTGATTCCGCTCCTGGGCAGTGGGTTAATCGGGGCGTCGGTGTTCTTGTTGTTCCGGTCGATCGCCAATACACTGGCCTCGGACGATCTGGAACAGGACGATCAATGGCGGTTCGACGTCAACCGGATCAATGAACTGCGGCGAATGAGCCCGGTGTACCGCACGTTTCAGCCGCTGATCCAGGCGTTTGCCCGGTTCAATCGCGGGGCGTTCAGAGAGTCGCTGCCGGAGATCGGCCGGGAAATTCAGGCGGCCGGGCTGCCGCGGTTCTGGACGCCCGAAGAGTATCTTGGCCGGATTGAAATCCTGGCGCTGATGCTGTTGCCGATGTACGTCTACGGCTGCGTGCAGATGATGGGCCCGGCAGGCATCGTGCTGGCCATCCTCCTGACAGTCATGACGGGATACTTTTTGCGGCATCGGCTGCGGAGCCAGGCGCTCTACCGACTCGTGCTGATCAAGCGCCGGCTGCCGTTTCTGCTGGACCTGGTCACGCTGCTGATGGAAGCCGGCTCGACGTTCATCAGCGCGATGGAAGAAGCCGTGACAGAGTACCGGGAACATCCGGTGGGAGTGGAGTTTGGCCGCGTGCTGAGCGAAATGAGCATGGGCAAAGGCCGCATCGGTGCACTGGAGGCGATGCGTGACCGGCTGCACGACGACGAAATCACCAGCATCGTCGGATCGATCATTCAGGGGGAGACGCTGGGGACCCCGCTTGCGAAAATCTTCCGCACGCAGGCCGACGTGCTGCGGCTGAAGCGAAGCCAACGGGCCGAGAAAATCGCCGGGGAATCCGCCGTGCAGATGCTCTTGCCGGGCGTTTTGATCATGGGGTCGACGGTGATCATTATCCTGGGGCCGTTTGTGATCAACTTCATATTCTCGGACTGGATGATGTAAGATCAAGTGGCAGGCGGGGGGCGTTCGGCACCGGAGACCAGCGCCGAACCGAGCCCCCCTCGCCCCGTTTGAGCAGAGAGAACGCAGATTCCTACAATGACAGCGACGGCCAAACTCACCGTGACTCGCGGCGCAGAACGAGGCAAAGTCTTCGTGCTGAACGGGGAACTGGTGCATGTCGGCCGGTCGCCGGAGAACCAGGTCGTCTTGTCGGACCCGCTGATCGCCGAGCACCAGGTGACGATTGCCAATCGAAACGGCAAATTCGCCATTTACGTTTCGGGCGACCGCTCGGTCCAGATTGACGGGCAACCAGTCCCTGCGGAGCAGTGGATCTGGCTGCCCGGGCAGGCGTCGCTGCAATTCACTGCGGAAACCGCGCTGCAGTTTCAGCGGTTGGACGGCGAGTCGCCGGCCGACCCGGCAACGGAGACCCGGCCCGCGGCGGAAACGGGTTCGGTCATCTCGCTGCGGAAAAGCGATCGGCGGAGATCGGCCGGAAAGAAGGCCGAGCCCGTTAGCCGCGTGGTGGCGAAATTCATCACCGACCGGACAGGGGAAACGCTGGTGCGGCTCGGCGAGGACGGCCAACTGCCGGAATTGGCCCTGTCCGAAGGAGGCAAGAGCGCGAAACCCGGCGCGAAGACGGCGTCCAAAGGCAACCCGGCGCTGATCTACGCCGCCCTCGGGTTCAGCGTATTAGCGTCGATCCTGATGCTGACGCTGGAGCCGGAAAGTTCCTCGGGGACGGGGAAGGCGGCGGCTCGGAAGACGATTCTCCGCGATTTCGTCGGCCAGGAAGGCCAGCCCTTGAAGCCGTATCAGCAACTGCTCCGCGATGCTGAACTGGCCCATTCCCGCCGCGACGGAAAAGAGGAAAAGGAAGCCTACCGCAAAGTGCTGCGGTTGTTGAATTCCGAAGACCGCAACCCGCTGACCGGGGTCACCGGGCATGTCGAGGACGATGAACGCCTGCGGAAGCTGCTCGCCGTGTTGATGGGATCAGGGTGAGACAACGTATCATGAAATGTATGATGAATCGAACAGCGTGTCTCACCGTCTCTCCCGTTCCCCCGCACTCCGACACCCCCGCACTTCGTTCCTGATCCTTCATCTCTCATCCCTGACCCCTTATCATTAACCACTCCCTGATCCCGAGTCCGCCGTGAGGTCCGCCGCGTGAGTTCCGAATCGCGATACAAAATCCTGGACAAGATCGGGGCGGGGAGTTTCGCCACGGTGTATCGCGCCCGCGATTTGGAACTGGGACGCGAAGTCGCCATCAAGCAGATGCACGAGGAATTTCTGCAGGATCCGGCCCGGTTGGACCGCTACTGGCAGGAAGCGCAGCTGCTCGCCTCGTTCCAGCATCCGAACATCGTGACGATCTATGACATCGTCCGCGACCGGGGCTGGCTCGTCATGGAGCTGATGCAGGGGAATCTCGCGGAGCGGCTTCAAGGCAAGCAGATGGACCTTCGGGCGCTGCGCTCGATGCTGGCCCAGGTGTTGAGGGCGTTGAAATACTTGCATGCCCAGGGGGTGATTCACGGCGATGTGAAGCCCGGCAACCTGATGCTCGACCAGCGCCGCCGGGTCAAGCTTGGCGACTTCGGCCTGGCCCGCCGCGCCAGCGACGAGCAGGGCAGCCTGCTCAAAGGGACGACGAAGTACATGGCCCCGGAAATGGTTTCCGAAGATTTCGGCGACGTCGGCCCGGCGAGCGACTTGTATTCGCTGGGGTTTGCCGCGTATGAGTTAATGTGCGGGCCGAATTTTGACAACCTGTTTCCCGGACTGAATGCGTTCGGCCGCAATCGCCAGGTCGCCTGGATGATGTGGCATGCCGCCGCCGATCGGAAGCTTCCCGAAGTCTCGCGGGTGCTGGACGGCGTGCCGGCCGACGTCGTCCGCGTCGTCCAGAAATTGACGCAGAAGGAACAATCGCTGCGCTACAAGTCGGCCGACGAGGCGTTGTCGGATCTGCAGATTGACATCAAACTGGTTGGCGGTGCGGAAGAGCCTCCGTCCGCCGCGGCGCCGCCCAATGAGCGACGCCGCCTCCATCTGGCAGCCGCCGCGCTGGCCGTTTCCCTGATGATGAGCGGCGCGGTGCTTTTTTGGCCGGCCGGCAAGACCGATCTCAATCCGTCGCAGCGGAAAGCCCACGGCATCGTTCGCCGCGTCGATGCACAGGGGAACGCCGTCGTGCTGGATGAAGTCGAATCGGCGATCCCGGTGGAATACAAGGTCGTCAGCAAGCCGAAAATTCTGCTGTTGAACGACCAGAAGAATATTCTCCTGAATGAACTGCAGCCGGGCGATCATGTCGACGTCTCGACGGCGAAAGACAACGACCGGCTGGCTCTGAGCATGACGGTCGACCGGCCGGTGAACAGCCAGGGGACGATGAAGTCGGTCGATCTCGCCGGGGCGCAGCTGGTGCTGGCACTTGAAGAAGGCAATCTTCGCGACGACCTGCCGCTACGGGTTCCCGTCACGGCTCAACTGAAGCTGAACGGGGCCGTGGTTCCGTTGAACGAATTGCAGCCTGGCGACGTGCTGCTGGTCCGGCATTTGTCGGAACCCGGCGTTCGCAAGGGGAGGATCGTCAATGCCCTTTCTGCGCGCCGGGCGATGACGACGATCGGTTATGTCGCAAAATTTGATGCCGGCACCGGCGAATTGACGATCGACATCGGCCGCGGGGCCGCGACCAGCCAGAAGAAGTTCCCGGTCGGGAAAACCTGCCAGGTGGCGATGAACGGTCAAGCCGCTGCAAACGGCCGCGCACTGACGCCGGCCGACCTGCAGCCCGGCGATCGCGTTTCCTTGCAGCATGACGTCGAGATTCTGGCGATCACCGCGACTCGGCAATTGCATGTGGACGGCGTGATCGACGACGTCTCCGCGAACGGAAGCACCGTCACCGTGCTGTCGCCCGACAACAAACGCCATCCGTTACGGGTGGAGCCCTCGACCGACGTCACGTTGTCCCTGGAGCGAATCCCCGCCGTGGAGCTGCGCCGGTTCGACGAGGTCCGCGTCACTTATACGTCTCTCCCCGAGGGAGATCTTCTCGCGGTGACGGCGGATGCCCGGCGTCCGGCGCAAAAAGACCGCTGGGGCGTGGTGATCGGCACGCAGGCGTATCAGGATGCCGGGTTGTCGCCGGTGAAAACGGCGAATGACGACGCCCGGCTCATTCATCGCGCGCTGGTCCAGCGGTATGCCATGGCGGAAGACCGTTGCCCCTTGCTGCTCGATGCCGCGAAGGCCGAGTGGCAGCGCCAGTTGACCGAGGTGCTGGATGCGGCCACGCCGCCGACGCAGGTCGTCGTTTCGATCACGGGGCACGCCTACCTTGGGGAAGACGAAAAAGTCTACCTGGCGGCGAAGGACTTCGATTTCACCCGCATGGCTCAAACCGGCCTGCCGCTCGACTGGCTGGCCGGCAAGCTGAATGCGTGCCGCGCGGTCGAGAAACTCCTGCTGCTGGATGTCTTCCCGTCGGGCAACGGCCGGGATTTGCGCAGGCAGCCGGGGGCCGGGACGATCCTCAAAAAGTTGACGGTTCCGTTGGCGTCCACGGCCGTGCTGCTTCCCTGCGGCGACGGGGAACACAGCCTCATCTGGCGGGACAAGCAACGCGGGCTGTTCGCCTGGACGGTCGGACGCGGCTTCGATGGCGGCGCAGACGTCGACCGGGATCTGAAAATCACGCCCGGGGAATTGTCGGACTACGTCCAAAAAGAGCTGCAATCGTCCAGCCGCGTCTCCGCCCCGCAGACGCCGACGTTGATCGAGCCGTAGAGGGGGCACCTTGCCTCCGAGGTTCAGCGGCTGGAAGCCGCTGCTACGGGCGGTCCGGGCGGTCGCGTTTCGGCGGAGGGCCATGCGGCACCCAGCGGGCATGGCGTTCGGCGATTTCTTTCACGGCCTCCAGAGACGGCGGCTGGTTGGAACCGAGCGGCGTCCCCTTCCGGCGCCGGCGCTTCGGCTGGTACAGTTCCGCCGGGTCGGGCGGTTCCTGGGTGCTGCGCCAGAACTGCAGCCAGGTTCGGGATGGCTGCTTGTCTTTCGGATTGCTGATACTCCAGAGAAAGACAAGAATCAGTGCCAGCACGCCGCCGAGCACGGCAAAGCCTTGCCGGGGATTGTCTGCACAGGCCAAGATGATAAAGGAACAGACGACCGTTCCGACCGTCATCGTGAAGGTAACGGCGAACCAGGCGACGGCGTTCCTGCCCAGCAGCGGATCTCGTTGAAAGGCCATGCCTGAACTCCAATTCATCCAGGGGAGCGCCTGCGAGGCTCGAACGGCTCGCGATCTGAGACGGTTCGTCTATAATCTCTCAACTTGGTCGCGTTGACAACCCCTGGTAGTGGGGCAGTTTGCCTTTCAATGTAGGACACTTGCGGAGCAAGTGTCCTACATTATTAAACTGAACCACCACCCAACCCCTGGATTCGGGTTGTTTTAGGAGAGAAAAGGGTATGGGGGGGCGGGAGTAAGGGGGTATGGGGGTGAAAGGGACTCGATTCACGGCCGGATGAGGTCGGCTGGGCCGATCATGAGCCAGGTTTTCAGTCTTCCACTCCCGCACTCTCACACCCCCATACCCCCGCACAATTTCCCGATCTCACCTTTGGAATCGCTTTCATGCCCCGCGTCGGCCTGTTCATCCCCTGCTATGTCGATCAACTTTATCCCCAAGTCGGCCTGGCGACCGTCGAATTACTCGAACGGTTCGGTTGCGAGGTCGAATTCCCTCCGGCCCAAACCTGCTGCGGCCAGCCGATGGCCAACACCGGCTGCACCGAGGACGCGAAACCGCTCGCCCGGAATTTTCTCGATATTTTTCGCGCGTACGATCATGTCGTCTGCCCGTCGGGAAGCTGCACGGCGATGGTCCGCAAGCATTATCACGATCTGGTGCACGATCATCCCGATTTTGAACGCGTCCACAGTCACACCTATGAACTGTGCGAATATCTGGTCGACGTGCTCAAGGTCGAAAAAGTCTCGGGGCGTTTTCCGCACAAGGTCGGCCTGCATCAATCGTGTCACGGACTCCGGGAACTCAGGCTCGGTTCGTCGAGCGAAATGATGGTCCCGAGGTTCAGCAAGGCCGGGCAACTGCTGAGTTCGCTGGACGACATCGAGCTGGTGGAACTGAAAAGGGCCGACGAATGCTGCGGCTTCGGCGGGACGTTCGCGGTGCAGGAAGAAGCCGTCTCCTGCATGATGGGCCTGGACCGGATTCACGATCACGAACAGGCCGGCGCGGAAATCATCACGGCCGGGGACATGTCGTGCTTGATGCACCTTTACGGATTGATCACGCGGCAGAAAAAAACGCTGAAGGTGATGCACGTCGCAGAAATCTTGACATCCGCTGTAAAAGAAACAAGAGACAAGAAGCAAGAAACAAACAATGCCTGACAAGCCAGCACCAACACATCCACGCGATCTGAAACTGCGAACCAAGGCATTCGCTGTGCGGATTGTGCGGCTATTTTCTTCCTTGCCGCGTACCGAACCGGCAAAGACACTGGCGCATCAATTGCTTCGTGCTGGAACTTCGGTAGGTGCACAATACCGCGAAGCGATTCGGTCACGATCATCTGCAGAATATATCAGTAAAGTCCGAAGTCTACTGCAAGAGTTGGAAGAGACTCGATTTTGGATCGAGCGCTTGGTTGAGGTGAAATTGGTAAAATTCGAGCTGTTGGAACCATTGCTATTGGAAATTGACGAATTAGCAGCTGTGCTGTCTTCCGCGATCAAAACGGCAAGTCAAGCTCGGAGTCGAAAAACGCCCTCAGATTGATTCTTGTTTCTTGTCTCCTGTTTCTTTGAGCAGATCATGCCAGCCTCCGAAGTCATCGACCATCCCGACGTCGCCGAGAAATTCGTGGCGAACGATTCTCGTGCGCACTGGCATGATCAGTCGTTGTGGTTTGTCCGCAGCAAGCGCGACAAGATCGCCGCGACGCTGCCGGAATGGGAAGAACTCCGGCAGCGCGCCTCGGAGATCAAACTCCACACAATGTCCCGGTTGGCGGATTATCTGGAAGAATTCGAGCGGAATGCCATTCGCCTGGGGGCCAAAGTTTATTGGGCGCGAACGCCGGAAGAACACAACGAAATCGTGCTCAAGATCATTCAGCAGCACCAGGCGACCAAAGTCGTCAAAAGCAAATCGATGCTGACGGAAGAATGCCACCTGAATCCATTTCTCGAACGGCACGGCGTCGAAGTCACCGATACCGACCTCGGCGAATGGATCGTGCAGCTTCTCAATGAACCGCCCAGCCATATCGTCATGCCGGCGATTCACATCAAAAAGGAAGAAATCGGCGAGCTGTTTCATGACCGGCTGGGCACGGAGAAGGGGGCGACCGACCCGCCGTACCTCGTGACGGCGGCGAGGAAAAAGCTCCGCGAGAAGTTCGTCGAGGCGGAAATCGGCCTGACGGGCGTGAACTTCGCGATTGCCGACACGGGCGGCTTCGTCGTCTGCACCAACGAAGGAAATGCCGACCTGGGCGTGTCGCTGCCGAAGGTGCACATCGCCTGCATGGGGATTGAAAAGATCATTCCCCGGCTGGCGGATTTGAGCGTCTTTCTGCGACTGTTGGCCCGCTCGGCGACGGGCCAGCCGATCACCACGTATTCCTCGCATTTTCACGGCCCGATGCCCGGGGGCGAACTGCACATCGTCATCGTGGACAACGGCCGCAGCGATATTTTAAGCAGCCCGGATTTTCGCCGGTCGCTCAACTGCATCCGGTGCGGCGCGTGCATGAACACGTGCCCCGTCTATCGCCGCAGCGGCGGGCACAGTTACCAGACGACGGTCCCCGGGCCGATCGGCTCGATCCTGGCCCCTTCACGCGATGCGGCCAGTTACAGCAGCCTGCCGTTCGCCTGCAGTTTGTGCGGATCGTGCAGCGACGTCTGCCCAGTGAAGATCGATCTCCACATGCAGTTGTTGACGTGGCGGAAGGAAATCGCCGTGCGCAAACTGCTGCCGTGGACCAAACGGATGAGCATGAAGTTCGCCGGGGTGCTGCTGGGGAACACGGCGCTGTTCCGCTGGTCGGGCTGGATGGCGCGCAAAATATTCCCCTTTCTGCCGCGGTTTATGGTGTACAATCGATTCAACGCCTGGGGCAAGCAGCGCGAGCTCCCGCCGATGCCGAAGCAGAGTTTTCGGGAACTGTATGCGGAGCGAAAGCGGAAAGGAGCGGAGTGATGACACAATTGACGAACATTCGCGGCGTCGTGCATGGTCGCACCATCGAGTTGGACCAGGAACTTGGGGTGCCTGAGGGAGCTTCCGTGACAATCTCCATTCAAACCAGTGTCGAGCCGAAACCGAGTCTGGATCAAGGCCTGCGGGAAGCCTTCGGTGCGCTCGCCGAGTGTGCCGACGAGGTCGATGAATTCAACGCCTGGTATCGTGCAGAGCGCCACCGGGGATACGAACGATTGGACCTGCCGGAATGACTTATCTGCTTGATACGAATACTTGCTCGGCGTTTCTGCGTGGGAATCAGCAGGTCTTCTCCCATGTCATGCAGTATCTCGGACGCTCGGCCGTTTCGACGATTACGGTCGGCGAACTGCTGACCTGGGGGTATCGGTCCAAATCACAGCGGTGGCTATCGCCTTCTCGAAAGTTTCTGAGCAACCTGGTGATATATGACGTGACCGACGACGTTGCGGACCGGTTTGCCCGTACGCGAGCAGACTTGCTCGATCAGGTCCGACCGACGCCGGAAATGGATTCGTTCATCGCCGCCACGGCAATTGTGCATGACCTGACGCTCGTCACACACAACTTACAAGACTTTCAACACGTTCCAGGTTTGAAGATTGCAGACTGGACGATCCCCTGACCCTTGAGAAAAATGTCATCCCGCGACACGATCCTCCAATCCATCCGTCGGCATTTGCCGGAATCGTCGCCGTTGCCGGAACTCGACGGACCGTGGATTCAATACCCGGATCCGACGGCGCAGTTCATGAGCGTCCTGGAGATGATCGGCGGCCTCGCGATCCGCGTGCCGAATCTCGCCGCGATTTCGGCTGAGCTGAAAACGCTCCCTCAGTTCACCGGTTCGCAACAAACGCTGAGCAGTTTCGCAGAAATTGCAACATCCGACGTGAATCTCGCGGCGGTTACCGATCCGCACGACCTGGAGACCGTCGAATTCGCCCTGTTGCCCGGTGAATTCGGAGTCGCGGAGAACGCCGCCATCTGGGTAACTGGCGCAGCCGTCTCGCAGCGCGTGATTTATTTTCTCTGCCAGCATCTGGCGCTGGTGATTCCGGCCGGCCAGATCGTCCACAACCTGCACGAGGCGTATCAGCGGATCGGTTTTGACGGCCCGCAGTTCGGCGTGTTCATCGCCGGGCCGTCGAAGACGGCCGACATCGAGCAGTCCCTGGTGATCGGCGCGCACGGGCCGAAATCGCTGACGGTGTTTCTCGTGGGGTGAGCCGGAAGGAACGGCGAGCGGGAATCCAAATTCACGCCGGCGGGTTTCTCAGGTACACTGCCGTGGTACTGATGAGGAGTTTTGGCTCGCGTGGTGATGGGAAGGAGCGTTTGTGTCCGATACGCCTGAAGCCCCGGCAGCAGAAGTCTGGACAGTCCGCCGCGTGCTCGAATGGACGACGCAGCATCTCAAGAAGCACGGCAGCGGCACGCCCCGGCTCGACGCGGAGATCCTGCTGGCCCATGCGCGCGGCTGCCCCCGGATTGCCCTGTACACCCAGTTCGATGACGCCTTGAGCGACGCCGTCCGGGCACGCATGAGGGAACTTGTGCAGCGCAGGGCGCAAGCCGAACCGGTGGCCTACCTGGTCGGACATCGCGAGTTTTTCAGTCTCGATTTTCAGGTCACCTGCGATGTGCTGATTCCGCGTCCGGATACCGAGACGCTGGTGATGGCCGCGTTGGACGCCGCTAAAACATTGGCCCAACCCAGGATTCTCGATCTTTGCACCGGCTCCGGGTGCGTGGCGGTTGCCATCGCGAGGAATTGTCCGGCGGCCCAGGTCACGGCGACCGATCTTTCCCCGGCAGCATTGGCGGTGGCTCAGGAGAATGTTGCGAAGCATCAACTGGAGGGGCGCGTGCAATTGTCCGAGGGGGACTTGTTCGCCGCACTTGCCGAGGGTTCGCAGTTTGACGTGATCGTTTCCAATCCCCCGTATATCACCACGGCTGAGTTGGAATCCCTGGCTCAGGATATTCGCAAGTACGAACCGCGGCAGGCACTGGACGGCGGAACGGACGGGCTGGATGTTCTCCGCCGCATCATTCGCGAGGCGCCCCGACATCTCGTGAAAGCGGGGCGAATGTTTCTGGAAATCTCGCCGGAGCAGGCCTCAGACGTTCAGCATTTCCTCATCGAAACCGGGAACTATGCCGAGACGGGGGCGGTGAAGGACCTGACGGGGCGTGTTCGCGTAGTGACGGCCAAGTCCTTACCATGAGAAACGGTCTCTCTGAATGAGAAACTGCCCCGGAAATTTGCTCTCTTTTTGAAAATGACATACAACCGCCCCCCGGGGCGCTTTACAATACGGTTCACCGTCTGCTATCCCAGCGGGTCATGTCGTCACCATCATTTTCACCGAAGCTGAAGCTCTTTCGTCCTCTACAGGAGCAGCCTGGAATGCGCGTTTTGATCACCGGCGGCGCGGGGTTTATCGGCAGCCACATTGTGGACGCCAGCCGTGCCCAGGGCCATCAGCCGTTTGTCATTGACGATCTGAGCAGCGGCTCGAAAGACAATCTGCCGGCCGATGTGCCTTTGTTTCAAGTCGACATCTGCGATCACGCCAGGCTGGCGAAGGTCATCCAGGACGTGAAGCCGGACGTCGTCTGCCATCAGGCGGCCCAGATGTCCGTCAGCCGGTCGGTCCGCGAACCCGCGTTTGACGCCCAGGTCAATATCCTCGGGCTGGTGCAGGTGTTCGATGAAGCCGTGAAGGCTGGCTGCAAACGGATCGTGTTCGCTTCGTCCGGCGGCGTCCTTTACGGCGACGTCACCGAGCCGGCCGATGAGAATACGCCCTCGGCTCCCATTTCGCCTTACGGTATCAGCAAATGGGCGGGTGAGAAGTACCTGGAATTTTTCGTCCGCGAACACGGCATCACCGGCGTGGCCATGCGGTACGCCAACGTTTACGGACCTCGGCAGAATCCGCACGGGGAAGCCGGCGTCGTCGCCATTTTCTGCAAGAAAATGCTTGCCGGCGAAGCCGTCACGGTGAATGGCGACGGCAAATTCGACCGTGATTACGTCTACGGCCCCGATGTCGCCGCCGCCAATGTGAAAGCGTTTTCCGCCGAGATCCCCGGCGGTTTCATGGCGTTCAACATCGGCACGGCGTTGAAGACGGACGTCAATCAACTGGAATCCGCCGTGCGGCAGGAGATTCAAAAGATGTCTCAGGGCACGGTGCCCCTGCCGCATCACGGCCCGGATCGCGCCGGCGATTTAAGGTCCAGCGTGATTGATGCCACCCGCGCCGGGAAGATTCTCGGCTGGAAGCCCTCGGTGACGATCGCCAACGGAATCCAGCAGACGGTGAAGTGGTTCGCGGAACGGAAGTTGAGCTAACCTACCACGGTCTCAGAACAATTCTTTGAAGGATTCTACACAATATGGCTCTCCACGCTCAAACGCTTCAATCGCCATTTTTATGCACTCAATCGGAATCTCAATCCGGCGAAATTCGTCGTCACCGATTCGTTCTTCAAATTCGACACGTAGACAAACTCGGGCAGCGAATCGCGGTATGGATGAGTTCAAACTTGAGATCGAGTTGATCCATTCTTTCAAAGCCGTTCTCTCATCTGGAGTACTTTCGTCCCAGAATCTACGAAAGTCCGAGGCCTGTTGATCGACTTTCGAGATTCTGCCAATCCAATCTTTCCGAAACAAATCATCGAACTCGTCTTCCATTGGGTATCTCCTTGCTTGGGCCAAATTTCCAGAGGACTCCCCGATGCGAAGTATACATGATCAAATTCGAGAAATAAATGACGCCCTGAAACGGGGAGACGACGAACGTGCGGAAATAATTGTTCAACGCCTTGTGGAGCAACTTGAAAGCACGAATCATAGAGGATGCATTGCCGCCGAGGTGTTTGGAAAGTGGGCGAAGATCGCTCAGAAACGTCAGGATTATGCCAATGAAGTTTCGATCCTTGAGAGGTATTTGCTCTTTATTGGAGATGAGCCTTCGGCAGCGCACGAATGTCATATGTTTGATTGGCTGCTTGAATCGCGCGACAGATTGAAATGGAAATATCCACATCTTGGAACCTGCACGTTGTGTGGAAAGACTCACCGCAGATTATCGCGAAACGAAGATGGAAAGGTGATCTGTTCATCGTGTCGATCCAAGCATTCTCCAGAGGTCAGGATTTCAACGATTGACCGTCAACGGTGCCGTGCCGTCGGATTGCCATTCCCTGAGAAAGTTACAGAATTTGACTTGAAAGCGCTCCGAGCAACTGTACTCCGGCGTGATTTGGGCCTTTCGGACGACGCCTCAGATGATGATGTCAAGGAGCGACTTGCGCCTAAGCCAAAGGTCTTTTTCACGAAGGTTTATGGAGTCAGCCACAAAAACCTTGATGGAACATCGCGACAAGACATCATTGAGTGCTGCTACGTGGGAGAGATACTTCGGTTGATTCGCGAACCCGAAAATCCCCATAACTATCTTGCGGTGAAAGTGTGCCGAGAAAACGGCGATCGACTTGGTTACCTTGGCGATCACCTCGTCGGAAACGACAAAGGAATCGGCTGGTGCGTGGCTGAAGACCTCGATGCGGGCAGTTCCGCCCACGTCGCAATTTCCGATATAACAGGAATGAAACGCCCATATGGAGTAAATATCCAAGTTACAATCGGTGTTCCTCCTTTTGGTGAAAAGTGAGAGCCGGTTGTTTGTGCGCGGTTCGCGACCTGATTCCGACATACGGCGCGACATCGGCTAATGCAATTGGTGTTATCAGCCCAGGTGAAAGAGGACGAGACAATGGCAGTCAAATCGATTCAGGCACGACCATCAAGATGAGTTGAAGAAAACATGAATGTATATTGTGGACCAAGAAAAAAAGTTTTTTCCTTTTCCAAGGAATTTCATAAGCACACAGACACAGTTGATATTGCAGAGAATTCGTTTGAACATCGAGACTGCATTGCAGTCCAGATCAATGTTACTACAGAGAGGGCAGAAAAACGCAGGTCTGTGAGCACCATTTTCTTTAATGCAAAAGATGTTGCCGATTTGAACGCAATAATGACGGAAATTCATTCAAAGAAAATGGAGCTGCTTAAAGAAAAAGCCATGATGTCCGATGAACTAGGAAACTTGTTGCGACAAATTCGTGAAGCCGTAGGTGGCTCAAGGGCGGCAAGCAGTGATGATCATGCAGTTCAAAAGGTGCGCCAGTTACTGGGGATCGGTGAGAAAAAGCAGCACAGCATCAAGCGGCCGCTTCGGCGTCCAATTAATGTCGAGGGCGTAGTGAAATCGACGAAGCCCGGCTAATCAAAGCCTGAGCCGGGCTTCAAAACCATCACGGAGGCCACATCTTGACCAAATACCTCGTCACCGGCACCGCCGGGTTTATTGGGTTTCACACGGCGACGAAGCTGCTCGCGCGCGGCGACACGGTCGTCGGGCTGGATAATCTCAACAGTTATTACCGGCTGCAATTAAAGCACGATCGATTGGCGCGGCTCACCGGCAAGCCGGGGTTCTCGTTTGAACAGATCGATCTTGTCGATCGCGAGGCGCTCAAGACGCTGTTCGCCCGGGAGAAGTTCGACATCGTCATTCACCTCGCGGCTCAAGCCGGCGTAAGGTATTCGCTGACGAACCCGGAAGCGTATGTCGACAGCAATCTCGTCGGCTTCGTGAACATGCTGGAGGCGTGCCGGCATCATGGGGTCAAGCATCTGACATATGCGTCGTCGAGTTCCGTCTACGGCGCGAACACCGTGATGCCGTTTTCGGTGCATCACAATGTGGATCACCCCGTCAGTCTGTACGCGGCAACGAAAAAGGCCAATGAACTGATGGCTCACACCTACAGCCATCTCTACAAGCTGCCGACGACCGGCCTGCGGTTCTTCACCGTGTACGGTCCGTGGGGCCGGCCCGATATGGCGTTGTGGATTTTCACCGAGGCGATTCTCTCGGGAAAACCGATCCAGGTCTTCAACGAAGGGAAGATGCGGCGCGATTTCACGTATATCGACGACATCGTGGAAGGCGTGATTCGCACGGCTGATCACATCGCGGCACCGAACCCGCAGTGGACCAGCGCGCATCCCGATCCCGCAACGAGTTTTGCGCCGTACCGCGTTTACAACATTGGCAACAACCAGCCGGTCGAGCTGATGCACATGATTCACGTACTGGAGAGGAATCTTGGCAAAACGGCCGTGAAGGAGATGCTGCCGATGCAGCCGGGCGACGTCCCCGCAACTTTCGCAAATGTGGACGATTTGATCGCCGACGTCGGATTTCAACCCCGCACCAGCATTGACGACGGCGTAGAGAGATTTGTGAAATGGTACCGGGAATATCACAGGGTGTGAGGAAAGAGGCGATAGGACAGGCGGGTTTTCTAACGCCGAAAACCGAAAACCGAAAACCGAATACCGAATACCGAACGCCTAACGCCTAACGCCGATTTCCACTCGATCCCAATCGACTGCAACGGAAAGACTCTATGCGCATCGTCATGATCGGCACCGGCTATGTCGGACTGGTGACGGGGACCTGTTTCGCCGACAGCGGGAATGAAGTGACCTGCGTGGACATCGACGCGGGCAAAATCGAACGCCTGAAAAAAGGCGAAATCCCGATTTACGAGCCGGGGCTGACCGAACTCGTGCTTCGCAACGCCAAAGTCGGACGATTACGGTTCAGTACGGACCTGGCAGCGGCGACCAAGTCGGCCCAGTTGATCTTTCTCGCCGTGGGCACGCCCCAGGGAGACGACGGCGCTGCGGATCTTTCCGCGATCTGGAAGGTCTGCGAGTCGCTGGCCCCGCATTTGCCGGCCGCGGTGATCGTCGTCGTAAAAAGTACCGTCCCCGTGGGCACGAATCGGCAGGTCTCTGAGAAATTGAAATCGCTCGCCGGCCGGGAGATCGACGTCTGTTCGAATCCGGAGTTCCTCAAGGAAGGTTGCGCGATCGAAGACTTCACGAAGCCGGACCGGGTGGTGGTCGGCGTGCAAAGGCCGGAAGTTTCCGCGGTGCTGCACGAACTTTATAAGCCGTTCCTGCGGACGGAAAACCCGTTCCTGTCGATGGGCTGGGAAAGCGCCGAGATGACGAAATACGTGGCCAACTGCATGTTGGCCACGAAAATCAGCTTCATCAACGAGATGGCGAATCTCTGCGACGCCGTCGGCGCGGATATCAACGAGGTCCGCCGCGGCATCGGCCACGATCAGCGGATCGGATTTCAATTTCTCTTTCCCGGCGTGGGTTACGGCGGGTCGTGCTTCCCGAAAGACGTTCGGGCGCTGGTCGCCGTGTCCAACGCAAAGCAATTGACGCCGCGGATTTTGCAAGCGGTGGATGACGTCAACGACCAGCAGAAGCATGTGCTGTTTCAAAAACTATGGCACCATTTCCAAGGCGACCTGGCGATGAAGAAGATCGCCGTGTGGGGCCTGTCGTTCAAGCCGCGGACCGACGACATCCGCGAGGCGCCGTCGCTGGTGTTGATCAACCATCTCCTGGAAGCCGGGGCGAAAGTCAGCGTGCATGATCCAGTCGCCCAGGAAAATGTGCAGGCGATTTACGGCGACAAGATTGCGTACTGTGCGCATCATTACGACACTCTGGACCAGGCCGATGCGCTGTGCATCGTCACCGAATGGCAGGAATTCCGGAACCCGGACTTCGATTACCTGAAACACAAACTGGCCCAACCCGTCGTCTTCGACGGCCGCAACCTGTGGGACCCGAAGCAGATGGCGGCGAAGGGCTTCACGTATTACGGGATCGGGTTGAAGGGGCGAATATGAAAAGACAAGAAGCAAGAGACAATCAGAATGAACAAACGCAGGCTTCTTGTTGCATCGTTTGGCGGATTGATTCTTGTATCTTGACTCTTGTTTCTTGGGGTTTTTCATGCGTACCATCCTCGTCACCGGCGGTGCCGGCTTTCTCGGCAGCCATCTTTGCGAAACGCTGCTCAATCGAGGCGATGACGTCATCTGCCTGGATAATTTCTTCACCGGCAGCAAAGACAACATCCGTCACCTGATGGGCAATCCGCGGTTTGAAGTTGTCCGGCAGGACATCGTCCATCCGTTCTTCATCGAATGCGAGCAGATTTACAATCTTGCCTGCCCAGCGTCCCCCGTCGCCTATCAATACAATCCGATCAAGACGATTAAGACGTCGACCGTCGGGATGGTCAACGTCCTGGGACTCGCCAAACGCTGCCGAGCGAGAGTCTTGCAGGCGTCCACGTCGGAAGTCTATGGCGATCCGAATATTCATCCGCAGACGGAAGACTACTGGGGCCACGTCAATCCGCTCGGGCCGCGCAGTTGTTATGACGAAGGCAAACGCGTCGCCGAGTCGCTGTGCATGAACTATCATCTGTCGCACAAAGTTGACGTACGGATTGTCCGCATCTTCAATACCTACGGCCCGCGAATGGACCCCGACGACGGCCGCGTGATCTCCAACTTCATTACTCAGGCCCTGCGCGGCGAACCGCTGACCATTTACGGCGACGGCCAGCAGACCCGGTCGTTTTGCTACTGCGACGACCTGATCCGCGGGTTCATCGCCATGATGGACCAGGACGCCGAAATCGGCCCGGTCAATCTCGGCAATCCGGGCGAATTCACGATGAAAGAACTTGCCCAGGAAGTCCTCAGGGAGACGGGGTCGAAGTCGACGATCACGCATGTCCCGCTGCCTGCCGACGATCCCAAGCAGCGCTGCCCGGACATTTCCAAGGCGAAACGCGTGCTGGGCTGGGAACCGACGATCAACCTGCAAGCCGGGCTTGTCAAAACGGTCGCCTACTACCGAGAATTGCTGGCCAAAGGCGGCCGGCGTAAACTCCGCAGAAAAGGGGAAGAATAAAGGCCAGAATGATCCGCAGATTCACGCAGATTATGACGCGAACCGCGGAGTCGCTGAGGATGAATTTCCTGATCGAAATGAAAAGATCTGATTTTTTCGATCAAATCTGCGTAATCTGAATTAATTTCCGTCTTTCTCGGCATCTCCGCGGCTCGGCGGTTACGAGTTCCTTCCCTATCGATTCAGGACAGACGATGACACGTCGCGGAATTCTGCTCGCCGGCGGTTCGGGGACGCGGCTGGCGCCGGCGACGCGCGTCGTCTGCAAGCAGCTCTTGCCGATCTATGACAAGCCGATGGTCTACTATCCGCTGTCGACGCTGATGCTCGCCGGCATCCGCGAGATCCTGCTGATCAGCACGCCATATGACATTCCGCTGTTTCAGCATCTCCTGGGCGACGGTTCGCAGTGGGGCCTCAGGCTGGACTATGCAATTCAGCCGGAACCTAAGGGCATCGCGCAGGCGCTGATCATCGCCGAGAAGTTTCTTGATGGCGGCCCGTCGTGCTTGATCCTGGGCGACAACATTTTCTACGGCTACCAGATGAGCAAGCGGCTGGCCGAAATCACGGCCCGCACCGATGGGGCGACCGTGTTCGCCTATCATGTGCGCGACCCGGAACGTTACGGCGTCGTCACGCTGGACGCCGCGGGCAAGCCGCTGGAGATCATCGAAAAGCCCCCGCAGCCGAAATCTCCCTGGGCCGTCACTGGGTTGTATTTTTATGATGCCCATGCCCCAGAGGTCGCACGGTCGATGAAACCGTCGCCGCGCGGCGAGTTGGAGATCACCGACGTCAACCGGGAGTACCTGGCCCGAGGGAAATTGACGGTGGAACTCTTCGGCCGCGGTACGGCGTGGCTCGACACGGGGACGCATGATGCGCTGCTGGAAGCCGCCACATTTGTCAGCGTGATCGAAGCCCGACAAGGGTGGAAGGTGGCGTGCGTGGAAGAAATCGCCTGGCGGATGAACTTCATCGACGACGGCCAACTTCGGAAACTCGCCGAGCCGCTCCAGAAAAACCCTTACGGACAGTATTTACTCGACCTGCTCGAGCGGGGGGAGTAAGCCCCCTGGTTGCGGCATCCACGACGATTCGCGCACAATCCGGGGACTGACGTCCTCCGCTCGGCATTTCTGAGGGTCCGCTCATGGACTACGAATACTACTTCATCCGCATGATCGGCTGGGGACCGGCGCTGTTGGTGCTGCTGTTCGGAGTCGTATTGGCCGTTCGCAACGGAACCATTTCTCGACGCGGCCGTTGGTGCCTGGCAGCGGCGATGGCGCTGCAGGCCGCGCAGATGCTGGCCGTGCCAATGATCAAACACGCGGCCAACGGACTGATGAATGCGCCGGCAATCGCGTGGAACAAGATCATTGAAGACCATTCACCGACCCCCCAAACGTACGGCAACCCGCCCGCGCTGGAAGATGGTTTCTACTTTTCTGATCTGCCAACCGCCGATCAACTTCCGCGCCCGAAAACTGGTCAAATGGCGAGCCTGTTTTTGTGTCCATCGCATCTCTCGGAAGAACAACTCGAACAGCATTGGCAGTTCTATCGCGCGAAACGCTGGAAATGGACACTTTGGGACGTGCTCCCCGAGAGCCTTTTGACCGCGCTGACCTGGGGCCTGATTCTCTTCGCCGTCTTCGACCGCCCGGCAGCGCCGAAGTTTCTGGCGGAGGAATGACCGACGGCGCGAAATCGTTTGCTAACGGAAGGGCCGAAAATCTTGGGCATGGATTTTGAGTATCAAATTGCACGGCTCATGGCTCTGACGCCGATGTTGCTGGTCGTCCTGGCCGGAACGACATTGGCGATTCGGCGGCTCCCCAAGTATCCGCGGCCCTGTTGGCTCATTCTGGCGGCGCTGGCCATCGATGCGTTCAGCAGTCTCGCGTTGCCGGTTGCCATGCAATACGTGACGTCGCTCCTGTCGATGAATACCGGCGTCCAGAATCACGTGATGATGGCGTTCCTCTGGACGTTGCCCTATAGCCTGATCTCTGCCTTGGTTTGGGGAATGGTTCTGTTCGCCGTTTTCGACCGACCCGACTCGCCGAAGTTCCTCAAGGAGGACGACCTGGAAAGGGATATTTTGGACCGCCCCTGATTCGAGAAAACGTCGGTCGCTCGGAATGGCTCTGCAATCGCACGGTTGCCGTCAACACGGGGCTGGCACCCGCCGCTCGGGAATTTCGCTGAGAATCTCGCTGCGCGACGCCCCATTTGCGGGTTCTCCCTTCTCAGGGTAAGATTCCCACTTGGCGAGCCGTGGCGCGAACCGGCTGGAGTGCATCGCGTTCGCCGGGGTGGTACTGACGTGCCGTATCTGAAAGTCATCAAAGGCGGGCTTCCGGGGCAGCTCATCGAGTTGCAGGGAGAGCGGACCATTTTCGGCCGGCATCCCGGCTGCCAAGTGATGCTGGACAACTCGGCGATCAGCCGGCATCACGCGCAGATTATCGAGAATCACGGAACGTACTTTCTGGAAGATTTGCGAAGCCGCAACGGAACGCACTTGAACGACGTCGCCGTCCGCGGCCGCATGGAACTGCACGACGCCGACGAAATCAAGCTCTGCGATTTTGTCTTTCATTTTCTGCTGCGCGCGCCGGCCGGGCCAGCCCCCGAACCCACGCAGACATTCGACCGTTCTTCCGGCGTCCTGGGCGGCTTTCGGGCCAGGGAAGCAACGGCGGTGCGATCGTCGTCGCCTCTGATCTCGTTGCCGAAGTCATCCCTGGAGGAACCGCAGCAGGGTTCGTCGATCATCACGTCGGTGGATGCGGGGTCGGTTCGGACGGTGCGCTACAACGTTCGCCCGGAAGTGAAATTGCGAGCCGTGCTGGAGATCAGCGCCGCGGTCGGGCGGCTGTTGAAACTGGACGACATGCTGCCGGTGATCTTGCAGTCGCTCTTCAAGATCTTTCCACAGGCGGACGCCGGTTTCGTGCTGCTGAAAGATCCGGCGACCGAGAAGCTTTCGGTTCGGTCCTCGTTGCAGCGGGCACAGCAGGAAGACGACGACGTTCCGGTCAGCATGACCATCGTCAACATGGCGATGGACGGAAAACGTGCCGTGCTCAGCGCTGACGCCACGGGCGATTCGCGGTTCAAGACCAGCGAAAGCCTGGCGGACATGCGGATCCACTCGGTGATGTGCGTGCCGATGGTCACGCAGACGAACGAGGCGCTGGGCGTGATTCAGATCAGCACGGGAGACATCGCTCAGCAATTCTCCGCGGATGATCTCGATCTGCTGGCCAGCGTCGGAGCGCAGGCGTCGCTCGCCGTGGAAAACGCGAAACTGCACGAGTCGCTGGTGGCTCAGCGCGATCTGGATCGCGAGCTGGAATTCGCCACGCAAGTGCAGCTCGGCTTTCTGCCCAGCGAGCCGCCGCACGTGCCCGGTTACGAATTCGCCGATTATTATGAACCGGCCAACCGCGTGGGAGGCGACTACTTCGATTACGTCCCGTTGCCAAACGGAAATGTCGCGGTGGCGGTCGGCGACGTGGCGGGCAAAGGCGTCCCCGCCGCACTGTTGATGGCCCGGCTTCATGCGTCGGCCCGGTATCATCTGCTGAGCGCGACCGGCCCCGCGGACGCCATGACCAGCCTCAACGCGGAGATCGCCACGAGCGGGCTGGGCTTCCGGTTCATCACGCTGGTCATGGCGGTCATCAACGTGAAGACGCATCAGATTCACTTCGCAAACGCCGGGCATCTGCCGCCGCTCATCCGCCGAGCCAGCGGCGTGGTCGAGGCCGTCGGCATGAAGGAATCAGGAATGCCGCTGGGACTGGGCGGCCCGCAGACATTCCGGGAGATCACCGTCGCCCTGGAGGCCGGCGAGGCGTGCGTGCTGTATACCGACGGCGTCACGGAAGCCATTGATGCGCAGCAGGAAATCTACGGTCGCATTCGATTGAATGACGCCATCCAGCGGGCCCCGGCATCGGCCAAGGAACTGGTCCAGTCGGTCGTGGCAGACGTCGAAAAGTTTTACGGCGACCTGCCGCAGCGCGACGACCTGTGCATCGTCGCCACGCGCCGGCTGTAGTAAAGCCCGTGGCGTGTAAAGCCGATGGGGTCTCCTGGTCCCGCCGCTTCGATTTTGCAACCATTTTCCTTGTGGAATTTCGTGACCCCGGTCTCTATGATAGGAGAGCCTGCAATTGTGCCCGCCGAATC
This sequence comes from uncultured Planctomycetaceae bacterium, assembly GCA_964388415.1. GTDB lineage: Bacteria > Planctomycetota > Planctomycetia > Planctomycetales > Planctomycetaceae > CAZDGB01. Next base: position 68,421 of record CAYMAO010000001.1, read on the forward strand.
TCCTTCCTGACGAAAGATGATGACTGTGAGCAACTTGGATCAACTCGTCGCCAAGGCCAAGGCCGATCTGGACGCCCACACCCGCGAAAATGTCCGCTGGCATTTCAGTCCGGAAACCGGCAGCCCGTATTGGCTGGAAAAGGCGAAATCACTCAAGTTCGATCCGCTCAAAGACGTCAACTGTTTCGACGATCTGAAAAAATTCCCGCTCTTTGAAGACGATGAACTTCGCGGCGGACCGGTCCAGCGCTGGATTCCGAAAGGCCTCGCCGGCAAACCGACCTACGTCTTCGAAACTGGCGGCACGACCGGCATCCCCAAATCCCGCGTCGTCATCGAAGATCACTGGATCGACTACGAACTCTTCAGCGAAACCCTCGACGACAAGCATTTCCCCAAGGGATCCAACTGGCTGATGCTCGGACCGTCCGGTCCGCGCCGCTTGCGGTTGGCCGTCGAACATCTGGCCCAGTTCCGCGGCGGCATCTGCTTCTGCGTCGACCTCGATCCCCGCTGGGTGATCAAGCTCATCAAGCAGGGCAAGATCAAGGAAGCGGAGGCGTATAAGGATCACGTCATCGACCAGACGATGACCATCCTCTCCGCCGGCCACGAGATCAAGTGCGCGTTCATGACGCCCAAGCTGCTCGAAGCGCTCGCCATGCGGCTGATCAAGGAAGGTTCCAGCATCGCCGAGACCGGCATCAAAGGCATCTTCGGCGGCGGGACGGAATTCTCCCCGCAGTGGTACCGTTTCTGCTGCGAGGAACTCCTGGGCCCGGACGTCTTCATGACGCCGACTTACGGCAACACCCTGATGGGCCTGGCCTGCTCCAAGCCGTTCGACATCGCCGACAACTACAAGATCACCTACCATGGCCCGCAGCCGCGCGCCGTGATCGAAGTCGTGAAATTTGAGGACTACAACCAGCTCGTCGGCTACGGCGAAACGGGCCGCGTCAAGCTGTACACCATGACCAAGGAACTCTTCATCCCCGGTTTCATGGAACGCGATGAAGGCGAACGCGAAAAGCCGCACGAGAAATACCCGTGGGACGGCATCTCCGGGACGCGGCCGTTCCATGTGTTCGCGAAGACGACGACGGTGGGAGTGTATTGAAGGGGGGATAGCGGAAGAGAATTAGAGTGGGTGGAAATGATAGCGAGGTCGCGAAATGACCATTGATGAATTCATCGCCAGCCCGCTGAGTGGTGATTGCAGCCTGCTCAAGCGACTCTATGACTTTGAATACCAAGCACTTGCAAACAAGCTGGGCTGTGTTCTCTCATTATTGGACATAGAGTCATATGAGGGAACGGCCTTGTGCAATCCAGCACTAACGCCAATTAACTCCGTGACCTTTGCAACTACTGGGGGTGATGACGTTCATTTCGGACTAGTTGCAATCGAGCGGAAATATAGCGATTTATCGCCGATCGTAATGACAGTTCCCATGGCGGGCGACAACCCGAAAGAGACGAATTTCGTCGTGGGCGAGTCTTTACATGAATTTCTAAGGCTTGGCTGCGTACACGACTTTTTTGACCTGGAAAAGCTCGCATACTCATGGAGAACTGATTTATTTGGTCAGTATAAAAAAACACCTGCTCTGATTGATGAGCCAATCTACGTAAGATTTCGAAAAGAATTTGAACTGAAGCCATGGATTGAGCTGGAGTCGAGGTTTCAAGAACTCCAAAACAAATACTGGCCGCTATTGCGATTTCGGCGCGGATAACTACCTCGCAATTTTCTAAGCGAACTGTCTACACCTCTAACCCTCTGGATCTCTCATGATCGAACTTCCCGTCCTCCGCTGGGGCAAACCGTACGAAAGTATGGAAAAGGCCGACGTCGTCCATTTTGAAACGGGCGAAGTCCTTGCCAAGGTCCATCAAGCCACCGGGTCGATGCTCGGCATGGACATGCGCCATGCCAAGAAGGCCCGAGACGCCTTGCGGCAGCTTTCGATCGATCAGTTGATCGCGATGACAGCCAAGGCCGCCGACCTGTATTTGAACCAGACGCTGCCGCTCGGGACCGGCACGCAGTCCCCTGCCGAATTCTGCCGCATGCAGTCCGCGACCACCGGACTTCCAGAGCACATGTGCGCCGGCAACATGAAGAAGAATTACTTCGTGCTGACCCACATGCGCGACGTGCTGGAATCCCTCACCCGCGGGCTGCCGCTCGACATCTTCACCAAGGGCTTCGGTCAGGAAGCTCGCGGCGTGATGCTCAGCTACCAGGCGAATACGTCCGTCCTGGGCATGGTGCTCCCGTCCAACAGTCCGGGCGTCCATACGCTGTGGATGCCCGTCATCCCCTTGCAGATCGGCCTGGTCCTCAAGCCTGGCCCGCAGGAACCCTGGACCCCGTACCGCATGGCCGAAGCCTTCTTTCAGGCAGGCGTCCCTCGGGAAGCCATCTGCCTGTATCCCGGCGGACCGGACGTCGGCGCCGCCGTCATTGAACATTGCCCGCGGACCATGATCTTCGGCGGCACCGCCACCGTGGAACGCTACCACGGCGATCCCCGTGTCCAGGCTCACGGCCCCGGCTTCAGCAAGTTGCTGCTCGGCGACGACGTCGTCGACAACTGGCCCGAATACCTCGACCTGATGTTCGACAGCATCGTGATGAACTCCGGCCGCGGCTGCATCAACTGCTCGGGCATCTGGGCGTCGCGTCATACGGAGGAGATCGCCGATGCGCTCGCCAAGCGGATGGGGCCGATTGCGCCGCTGCCCATGACCGACCCGAAGGCCCAACTCGCTGCGTTCACGGTGCCGGGCCAGGCCGAGGCGATCAACAACCAGATCGATGAAGGCTGCAAAGCGTCCGGCGTGACCGAAGTGACGGCGAAATATCGCGACGGTTCCCGCTGGGTGAAAAACGAACGCTGCGATTATTTGCGGCCGACGCTGATCCACTGCAACGCGCCGGGTTCGGACATGTCCAAGGCGGAATACATGTTCCCGTTCGCCTCGGTCGTGAAATGTCCGCAGGCCGACATGCTCAAGAAAATCGGCCAGACGCTGGTCTGCTCGGCGATCACCAAGGACGAGAAATGGTCGCAGGAACTGCTCGATGCGACGCACATCGACCGGCTGAACATCGGCCCCTTGAAAACGATCGCCCTCAACTGGCTGCAGCCGCACGAAGGGAACATCATTGACTTCCTGTTCCGCAACCGCGCGTTCCAGAACAGCCCGCCGCCGCCGCATTAACGAGATCAGATCGCCGCTTGCCGTTTCGCGGCGCTGACCGCATGCCTGACATCAGTTTTCGTGTTGAGTCAACCGGCCGATTTCGCGTACAGTGCTCGAATCGGAAACGGACATATTTCACGGAGGAACGGCGCATGCGCTGCCGCAGGGTCTGGTGTGTCGTCTTGTTGGCGGGTCTCGGTTGTGGGGAAACCAAGACTCCCCCCTCGGCGGCAGCCAATCCTGCCAAGACTGTTCCGCCGAAAAACGGAGAACTGCTGTCCGCGCCGTCGTCGAACGGGCGGTCCAACGCAGTTGCCGACAAGGCGTTCGCCGATCTGCTCGAAGCGACGCATGGCTCGAACCCCGACGCCTGGAGCGCGGCCGAGAAATCGCTGACCGAACTCGGGGCGCAGGCTGTTCCCGCATTGGCGCGTTACTTGGCTCACGACGATCAGACGGCCCGGGAACTCGCCGTGCAGTTTCTGGCCCAACTCGGGCCGGACGCCAAAGGAGCGGAGCCTGCGTTGACGAAAGCTCTGGCCGACGACTCGCCGATGGTTCGCGTCAATGCGGCGGCGGCGCTCTTGGCGCTCAATGCGTCCGCCACGGAGGCTGTCGCCGCGCTGCGGTCGATGCTCCAAGATGATGATGCGTCGGTCCGATTGCCTGCCGCGATTTCGCTGGCCGGGATGTCTGACGCCGTGAAGGATGCCGTTCCCGTGCTGACCGAACTACTGACCGCCCGGGAACCCAGTATTCGGCAGACCGCAGCCGAAACGCTGGGAAAGCTGGGGAAGAATGCGGAGTCGAGCCTGGGCGCGCTCCAGCAATTGGAGTCGGACGATAACACCGAGGTCCGCTCCGCAGCCGCAGCAGCCGTGAATGCGATCGAGGCTGCGGAGAACTCCTCGTCAGAGACGAAGCCGGCGGACAGCGTCGAGAACGAAACGAATCCGTGAAGCGAACGGAGCAGTTTTCTCGCGACGCGGCGACTTCCTGGCGGAGCGCTGTGTTCCGCCACGGCACCTGTGTACGATGATTCTCAGTTCATTCCTGAGGATCGCCCCATGTCGCAATCCGTGCCTGAAATTGTGCCGGCCGATTATTTGCCGAAATTGCCGCGCGATCGTTCGCCCGGCATTGGGTGCATCGGCACCGGGTTCATCATGGCCGATTGTCACCTCGTGGCATATCGGCAAGCCGGGTTTCGGCCGGTGGCCATCACGTCGCGGCAGCGGCAAAATGCGGAGGCCGTTGCGGCTCGGCATCGGATTCCTCGCGTCCATGACGATGTGAAGTCTCTCGCGGCTGATCCCGAGGTGGTCGTCGTCGACGTCGCCGTTCCGCCGGATATTCAGCACGAGGTGATTCGTGAAGTCTTGACACGGGGCAAGCAGATTCGCGGCATCCTGGCGCAAAAACCGCTGGGTGTGGATTATCGGCAGGCGAAAGACATTGTGCGGATGTGCCGGGACGCCGGGGTGACGCTCGCCGTCAATCAGAATATGCGCTACGACCAGTCGGTCCGAGCGGCGAAATCGCTTTTAGAAAAAAAACGGCTCGGCGACCCGGTGCTGGCGACGATCGATATGCGGGCCATTCCGCATTGGATGCCGTGGCAAGAGCGGCAGGGCTGGGTCACTTTGCGAATCATGAGCATCCATCATCTGGACACGTTCCGATTCTGGCTGGGCGATCCTGTCCGCGTCTTCGCCAGCATTCGGCCTGATCCGCGCACGGCGAAGAAATTCGCCCATGAAGACGGCATCTGCCTGTATATCCTCGAATTTGCGAACGGCGCCCGGGCTTCGAGTTGGGATGACGTCTGGGCCGGTCCGGCGCGCGAGGGTGCCGGCGCGGACATCGGCATCCAGTGGCGGATTGAAGGAACCGAGGGGTTAGCCCGCGGGACAATCGGCTGGCCCGAATATCCCAAGCCGACGTCCAGTACGCTGGATTTCTCCACAATTCACGACGCCGGGACGTGGCATCAGCCGCGCTGGCCGGAAGTCTGGTTTCCGGACGCATTTGTCGGGCCGATGGCTCAATTGTTGTGCGCTCTGGAAGACGGCACTCCGCCGGAAATCAGCGGTGACGACAACCTGAAGACGATGGCCCTGGTCGATGCGTGCTATCTTTCGGCCCGAGAGCATCGCGCGGTGGAACTGGCCGAAGTTCTTGCTTGACGTGAATGGTGAGGGTGATGGCTCAACATCTTCAAGAGCGGTCGCTGCCGCGAAACGTGCGATTGCTCTTGGTGGATGTGGCCGGGCAGAAGGTCAACACCTTTACCGCCGAAGTGATTCGGGAGTTCGCGGACTTTCTCGCCGAGATTTCTCGGCAGCCGGACGTGCGCGGCCTGATCGTGGCCAGCGGCAAGCCGGGGCAGTTTTTCGCCGGGGCCGACCTGCATGATCTCGCCGATCCGAATCCTGCCGCACACGTGCGATGGACTTCGGCCATTCTCGACGGCAATCGCTTGATGACGGTGTTGTCGGAACTGCCGTTTCCCACGGTGACGCTGATCAACGGCGCCTGCCTGGGCGGCGGCGCGGAACTGGCGCTCGCGACGGATTTCCGCGTCGTCGCCGACGAGCCGCAGGTGAAAATCGGCCTGCCGGAAGTGACGCTCGGCCTGATTCCCGGCTGGGGCGGCACGCAACGGCTGCCCCGACTCGTGGAGTTGGGCGCGGCGTTGGAGATGATCGTCACGGGCCAGCCGGTGGATGCCCGGCGTGCGGCGGACATCGGTCTGGTGGATGCCGTTGTACCTGCCGACCGGTTGCTTGACGCCGGCCTGGCGCGGATCGAAGACATGCAGCAGTCGCAAGAGTGGCGTGCGATGCGTCAACAGCGGAGACAACCGTTGACCTTGTCCGAGGAGCACCAGTCGCAACTATTTTCCGCTGCGGAAGCCGGGCTGCTCCAGAAATCGCCGGAGTCGAATTCCGCCCCGTGGACTGCGTTCCGCGTGGTGCGGGACGGCGTCGTGGTGCCACTGGAAGACGGGTTAGCACTTGAACGGACGGAGTTCTTGCATCTGGTCGGCAGCCCCGTTTCCACAAAACTGATTACAGAGTTTTTCAATACATCGCGTCGGCAGCGTTCCGCGGACGTCCAGGAAGCTGGCAACACGCCCCGAGCGTTGCAGACCGTCGGAGAACAGGGAGCACGCATGTCTGAGCCACGGACGAATCCCTTCCTCGGCCATTTGCAACTGCCGCCGGTCACAGTCAGCGAGCAGGTGGCCCGGCTGGAATTCACGGTGGAGGCGATTCATCTCCGGCACGGCGGCGTCGTGCACGGCGGATTGCTGGCCGCGGTTTTGGACAGCGTGTCAGGGTACGCCGCTTATGAAGTTGCACCGCCCGGGACAGACCTGGTCTCCGTGCAGTTGAACTTGAATCTGACGGCGACGGCCCGGTTGGGTGACCGACTGACCGCCACGGCTCGGGTGCAACATGCCGGTCGCCGCACGGCCGTGGTGCAGGGGGAAATCCGCCGCGGCGATGGTAAGCTGGTCGCGTTGGGGAGCGTGACGGTTTTTTTCATCGCGGAAGGGCTCACGTAGTTTCTCGTTCGAACTCGTCGTAAGATCATCAGGATGAATCACTCGTCAATCACACTGTCGGCGGGAGCGCGGTTTCGTGCGGCAATAGACGCCGAACGGCCGCTTCAAGTGGTCGGCACGGTCAATGCGTATTGTGCGCTGTTGGCCGAGCGGGCCGGTTTTCGGGCGTTGTATCTGTCGGGAGCGGGCGTGGCGAATGCGTCGTTCGGTCTGCCGGACCTGGGCATCACCACGCTGAATGACGTGTGTGAAGACGTTCGCCGCATCACCCAGGCAACGCCGCTGCCGTTGTTGGTCGATGCCGATACGGGCTGGGGCGGGGCTTTCCTGATCGGGCGCACGATCCGGGAGTTGCACCGAGCCGGCGCGGCGGGTTGCCATCTCGAAGACCAGGTGCAGGCGAAGCGGTGCGGTCATCGTCCTGGGAAAACGCTGGTCAGCAGTGCGGAAATGTGTGACCGGCTGAAAGCCGCGATGGATGCCTCGCCCGATGATCAGTTCGTGATCATGGCTCGGACCGATGCCCATGCGGTGGAAGGACTGACGGCGGCCATCGATCGAGCCGGGGCCTATGTCGACGCCGGGGCCCACATGATCTTCGCCGAGGCGCTCACCAGCCTGGAAGACTATCGGGCTTTCACCCAGGCGATCTCGGTGCCCGTGCTGGCGAACATCACCGAATTCGGCAAGACGCCCTTGTTTCGCACCGACGAACTCGGCGCCAGTGGAGTGCGGCTGGTGCTCTACCCCTTGAGCGCCTTCCGCGCGATGAATCGCGCCGCCGAACGGGTTTATCGTACGCTCAGGAAGGAACAGTCCCAGGCTTCGGTTCTCGAACTGATGCAAACCCGAGACGAACTGTACGATGTCCTCGGCTATCTCCGCTACGAGCAGCAGCTCGACGCGTTGTTTTCTCACGATCCACCCGGCAAGCCGTCATGAGTGATTCTCCAGCCAATTCGCAGTTCAAGCCGAAAAAATCGGTGGCGCTGTCGGGCGTCATCGCAGGCAATACCGCGCTGAGCACCGTCGGCCAGACCGGCAACGACCTGCATTACCGCGGATACGACATCCGGGACCTCGCCGCGAACTGCGAGTTCGAAGAAGTCGCGTACCTGTTGATCCACGGCACGCTGCCGAACGCCACGGAACTCGCCGCGTACAAGGCGAAGCTGCAATCGCTGCGAACTTTGCCGACCGCGGTGTGCCGCGTGTTGGAGAATCTTCCTCAGGCAACGCATCCGATGGATGTGCTGCGGACCGGCGTTTCTGTTCTGGGTTGCCTGGAGCCGGAAGCGCAGACTCATGATCCGGCCATGGCCCGAGACCTGATCGACCGGTTGCTGGCATCGCTCGTCTCGATGCTGCTGTACTGGCATCACTTCGCTGCGCAGGGCCGCCGCATCGATGTTTCGTCATCGGAAAGCTCAGTGGGGGGCCAGTTTCTGCAACTGCTGCACGGTTCGCGCCCGCCGGCGTCGCAGGTGCAGGCCATGCACGGGTCGCTGACCCTCTATGCTGAACATGAATTCAATGCGTCGACGTTTGCGGCAAGAGTCATAGCCGGAACCGGATCCGATCTGTATTCCGCCGTGACGGGGGCCATTGGTGCGCTGCGCGGTCCGAAACACGGGGGGGCGAATGAATACGCGTTCCTGATCCAGAGCCGCTATGCAACACCCGATGAAGCCGAGGCCGACATCCTGAGACGCATGGCCGCGAAGGAAATTCTCATCGGCTTTGGACATCCCGTCTACACGATTTCCGATCCGCGGAACGAGGCGATTAAGGAGATCGCCCGCTCGCTCTCCGAAGCGGCCGGCGACATGACGCTGTTTCACATCGCGGAGCGCATCGAAACGGTGATGTGGCGCGAGAAGAAAATGTTTCCCAATCTCGACTGGTACAGCGCGGTGGCCTATCACCGGTTGGGTATCCCCACGGCCATGTTCACTCCGTTGTTTGTGCTGGCCCGCATCACAGGCTGGGGGGCTCACGTGCTGGAGCAGCGTGCGGACAACAAGATCATCCGGCCCGGGGCCCATTACGTCGGGCCGGACAATCGGCCCTTCGTGCCTCGGGATCGGCGCTGATTTCTCATTGTCGTCTGTAAGCCCTTTTGCGCCCCCCCGCTCGGGTCGAGATCCCAGCGCGAATCACATCTCTCGGGCCGATTCACGGCCGGGGATTCTGCGATAGATCTGCAGCATTCCGATCAGCATCACGAATCCGAGGCCCGCGAGCGCCGCCAGAATCAACAGGCCATACCAGTCACCGAAGATGCCGCGCGTGCGGAGCCAGATCGGCCCCCAACTGTACAAGACGATCAGCGCGCCGCCGCCGAGAAACGGCCCGAACGGAATGTAGGGCTTGTTGGTCATCAGCTTGAGCGGAATCCCGACCAGCAGCCCCAAGAGCGGCGCGAGCAGAAACGCGCAGACCGCGGGCTGCCAGCCAAGAAAACTGCCGATCACCGCCATCAGCGTGACATCCCCGAACCCCAGCGTTTCCCGGCCCATGAGCCAACTGCTCACGGCGCGCACCAGCCACGTCAGGCCCGCGCCGATGACCAGTCCGGCACCGCTCCAGGACAGCCCATGCCAGTGACGGTGGGCGTCAAACCAGTCGGGAAAATACGGCCCGCGAACCTGCGGCATTTCGATGCTCCAATCCACCCACAGATGGATCAACTGCAGCTCGCCGGAGAGAAACGCCGCCAGTAAGCCCACCGCCATCCCGGGCAGGGTGATCTGATCCGGGATCACGTAGCCGTCCCAATCCACGGCGGTGGCGACGAGAATCAGGCCGATCAGCACCTGGTGGTAGATTAACCGAAGGTTCTCACCCCAGGGCGATGGCAAAACCTCCGGGGTCGCTTGCCCGCCGGCGGCAACCTTTTGAGCCAGAATGACGCACAGGCCAATGTACCAGAGAGTCATCGTCCCGATCCGCAGGCGTTGCGTGCCGATCGAAAGTGCCGTTCGGCCAGTTTCGCGGCGATCTTGAACAATCAATCGCAGCGACCACCAGCCGAAGAACAGGCCCAGAGGAGGAGCGATCAGAACGGTGATCGAGACTGGATTCTGCAAGCGGCGGATTCCCTTCAGATCAGAAACATATCCATCCAGACGCTTCAGTTCGTGAACGGTGTTGGATACGATTGGAAATTCCTGCCGCGGTCTTGAGGCGGCAATTTCGTGAATGCTGAAGCATTCGGCACCAATGTTGCAATAGTATCGGCTCGGTGGTGAACCGACAGCGAGCGTGCCGGACGGCTCGCAGGCTCAGCGGAAATGGCTCAAGGCCACGTTCAACATCGTATCTATTTACTATAAAAGGGGTTGTGAGATGGGTCGGCTATTCGGGATTCTGCTCGCGGTGATTTTTGCAACCTGTTTTTCAGAAACAACTTACGGAGATATTGAAGTCGCCAGCCCTCCGGCGGCCGCTCCTGCGTCCGTCCCGTTGGACAAAGCCGATATCACTTGGGTGCTTGTTTCTTCGGCATTGGTGCTCATGATGACGGCACCTGGTCTGGCGTTGTTTTATGGCGGGCTCGTTCGCAAAAAAAATATTCTGGGGGTGATGATGCAGTGCATGTTCCTCATGGGGATCATGTCGCTCGTCTGGGCGCTCTGGGGTTACAGCCTCGCCTTCAGCGGCGACGTGGGCGGGTACGGAGTGATTGGGGACCTCGGGTTTGTCGGCCTTCAAGGCGTGATGCCGACGGCTGCCGCGGCAGGAGAATATCCGAAAGATGATACCGCCACCATTCCACGCATGTTGCACATGATTTTCCAGATGATGTTCTTCATTATTACGCCGGGGCTGATTTGCGGCGCCTTTGCCGAGCGGATGAAATTCTCGGCGATGGTCGTCTTTTCGGTGCTTTGGGGAACGCTGATCTACTGTCCGGTCGCGCATTGGGTCTGGTCGGGCAGCGGCTGGTGTTCGGAATTCAACACGAATGTCGCGTTCAAGATCAAGGCCATTGATTTTGCCGGCGGGACGGTGGTGCACATCACATCGGGGTTCTCGGCGCTGGTCTGTGCGCTGCTGTTGGGAAAGCGGCTGGGCTACGGTCAAGAGCCGATGCCGCCGCACAACTTGACATACACCTGTATCGGAGCGGCTCTGTTGTGGGTCGGTTGGTTCGGCTTCAACGGGGGCAGCCAATTGGCGTCAGACGTCCGCGCGGTGAACGCCTTCGTGTCGACGCACATGGCGGCAGCCGCCGGGCTGGTGGCGTGGGCCGGGATGGAATGGGTATTGCGCGGCAAGCCGAGCATCCTGGGGGCGTGTTCCGGCGCGGTCGCCGGGCTGGTCTGCATCACGCCCGCCTGCGGTTCGGTCACGCCGATGAACGGCATCCTCCTGGGCCTGGCGGCGGGCGTGGTCTGTTACTATGCGTGCACGAAACTCAAGAATCAGTTCAAGTATGATGACTCGCTGGACGCATTCGGCGTCCACGGCGTCGGCGGGACGCTGGGGGCCATTCTGACCGGCGTGTTCGCCTCCAAGGCGATCACCGGCCCGACCGGGTTGCACGGGTTGATCGAAGGAAACGCGAAGCAGTTCGTCGATCAGTTGATTGCCATCGGCGCGGCGGCTGCATTGGCCATCGTCGGCACGGTGATTCTGCTGAAAGTCATCGATGCCGTGATCGGGCTTCGCATCAGCCAGGCCGGCGAACTGCAGGGGCTGGACATCAATCAACATGGTGAAGAAGGCTATATCTTCCTATAACGTAACGATCAACGCTTGTCGTTTCGCGGGCTCCTGATCACCCTTTTTCCCCCGGGCGAATTCATCGTGAAAAAAATCGAAGCCGTGATCCGGCATTTCAAACTGGAAGAGGTCAAAGACGCCTTGACGGCCGCCGGCGTGCAGGGCATGACGGTGTCCGAGGTCCGCGGTTTCGGCCGGCAAAAAGGGCACAAGGAGCATTACCGCGGCGCCGAATATACCGTCGATTTTCTGCCGAAGGTGAAGATGGAAATCGTCGTCGCCGAGGATCAATACCGGTCAGCCATCGAGACGATCATTCAAGCGGCCCGCACCGGTCAAATGGGCGACGGAAAAATTTTCGTGACCGACCTGGAAGAAATGGTGCGAATCCGCACGGGAGAGTCTGGCAACGACGCCCTTTGATTCCTCTCGAGAGGAACCCCACTGATCAATCTGCCTGAACCCTAAGGAACAGTCTCGTGAAGAAGATTGAAGCCGTCATACGGCATTACAAGCTGGAAGAAGTGAAGAACGCCCTCTCTCAGGCCGGCGTGCAGGGGATGACGGTCAACGAAGTCCGCGGGTTCGGCCGGCAGCGCGGTCACAAGGAAACCTATCGCGGAGCCGAGTACACGGTCGACTTCCTGCCGAAGGTCAAGCTGGAAGTCGTGGTGGACGACGCCGACGCTGCCAAGGTGATACAAACCATCTCCACCACCGCGCGGACGGGCCAGATCGGCGACGGGAAGATCTTCGTGACTAACCTTGCCGACGTGATCCGCATCCGCACGGGCGAAACCGGAGCCGAGGCAATCTGAAGCGGGATGAGACACGAAAAACACGTTCGGCGCGGGTCTCCTGACCCCGCCGACTTCTTGCCTGCGGTCTCCTGACCGCTGTTCGGAATCCTGTGACACGTAACATCGGCATTAAACAGGGAGCGGGAGTCCCAAGAAGAAAACGGCGGGGTCAGGAGACCCTCGCCGAACGTCGAAGCCAAATGCTCATGCCTTGCCTTTTCGTGCGTTCTAGTGTTTTTTGTGGCAGCCCTGCCTTGAATTGTCTCCGGATTTCCTCGGGCCATCGATCATGAGCGGCCCTGCCGCCACGACACCACCGGGCGATTCCGCGCGTCGAACGGAGAACCGCCGCCGGTTGGACGCACTCCGTCAGCAGGCTCGGCAGCGGTTTGAGCGCGGAGCCACGGGGCTGCAGGTTGGCGGGGGATTGTCGCTCGGCTTCGATGAACTCGTGCTGTTCCTGCTGGAAGACGCTTTGGAAACCTGTTCCGCCCCGGAGCAGGCCGTCTTGCGGGAGACCACGGCGGTGGCAGCCGTGGGCGGGTCCGGCCGAGGGGAACTGGCTCCGTATTCGGATGTTGACCTGCTGTTCCTGTTTCGACCGGAAGCGGAAACGCTGTTTGCCCGCATCGTCTCCCAGGTCGTTCGGGATGCCTGGGATTCTGGGCTGAAACTCGGCCACAGCGTGCGAACCGTCCGCGATGCAGTCCAGGCGGCCAGGCAAGACATTCAGTTCGCGACCGCGCTGACCGATCTGCGGCCGTTGTGGGGATCGGCGTCGCTGACGGCTGAACTGGGCCGCCGATTTCGCAGGGGCGTCTTGCAGGGTCGGGTCGGTCCCTTTCAGGCCGAATGCGTGGAGGCCCGTGAAAAAGAACGCCAGGAAGCCGGCGGCGCGGTGCTGCAACTGGAGCCGGACATCAAGCGCTCCTTCGGCGGGATGCGCGATCTGCATCTCATCCGCTGGATCGGCTTCGCGAACTACGGCGTGAGCGAGACCGATTCGCTCCGGCTCCGCGGCGTGCTCACCAAGGAGGACGCCCGGAGGCTCTCGGTCGCCCATGATTATCTGCTGGCGCTGCGGATCAATCTCCATTTTCACGCCGGCAAGCCGCACGACGTCCTCACCCGGGATCATCAACTGCGCATCTCCCAGGAGCGGTCGATCACCGGGACAAAAGGGCAGCTTCCCGTCGAGCGGTTCATGCAGGATTATTTTCGGCACAGCCTGGCCGTCGCCGAAATCGCCGACCGGTTTGTCGCCCAGCATCAAAAGACGCCGTGGCTCAGACGGCTGTTCGATTTTGTGATGACGATTCGCATCGATGACATTTATCGCGTCGGGCCGAGGCAGGTCGATGTGCTGCGCCGCCAGCGCGCGGAGGTCACCGGTTCGCTGGAAGGGGCGCTGCAACTCTACCTGACGGCGGCCCGCTATCGCGTCGACCCGGCGCATTCCCTGCTGGAGATGATCCAGGAGCAGTCGCCGGCGTTCTCTCAGGCGCTCAGTCCGGAGGCTTCGTCCACGTTTCTACAGATTCTCGCCACGCCGGGCCGGCTCGGCAAGGTGCTGCGGAGCATGTATCACACCGGCGTTTTGGAGACGGTCTTGCCGGCGTTCCGGCATGTGCGGTGCCTGCTGCAGTTCAATCAATATCACAGCTACACCGTGGACGAGCATACGCTGCGGACGATTGAAGTCCTCGAATCGTATGAGACCGATCCCGGGCCGATCGGGCAGGCGTACCGTGAGATCCGGCATCACGAAATCCTGCACCTGGCGCTGTTGCTCCACGACGCCGGCAAAGGGTTCGAGGAAGACCACTCGGAAATCGGCAAAAGACTGGCGGAAGAAGCCGCCGACCGGCTAAGGCTGACCGACGCCCGGCGCACGCTGCTGGTGTTCCTGGTGCACCGCCATTTGCTGATGGCCGAACTGGCACTCCGCCGCGATTCCACCGACCCGAACGTGTTGCTGAACTTCAGCCGCGAGGTCGGCAGTCCGGAAACCTTGAAGCTGCTCTTCGTGCTGACGGCGGCAGACATCAGTGCCGTCGGCCCCGGCGTCTGGACGTCGTGGAAATCGGAACTGCTGGTCAGCCTGTATGAACGGACGATGCAATGGCTGAGCGGCCAGAGCCATCTGTTGCAGGAGACGGCCCGTTTAGATGCGATCCGCCAGGACGTCGCGGCCAAATTGAAGACGACGCAGTCGCCCGACGAGACCTCGCGCAAGCTAGACTTGTTCCCGGCGCATTACTTGTTGTCCACCCCCCCGGAGCGCATTGCGGCCGATTTGCAGATGATCGCCGCACGGCAGCCGGGTGACATCTGCGTCGAAGGCCGTTATGATCCCGACACCGATACGGTCGCCTATCGGGTCATCACGCAGGAAGACGTCGTCCAAGGCTGCTTTCACAAATTGACCGGCGTCCTCACGGCGCAAAGGATGGAAATTCTGTCCGCCGGCATCTGCACCAGCCAGGACGGCATCATCATCGACAGCTACCGGGTGGTAGATCACGATCACGCCGGGGAAGTGCCGGACTTTCGGATCGATGACGTGGCGGCGGCGATCCGCCGCGTGCTGACCGGCCAGGTCGCGGTGGAAACGATGTTGTCCTCGCGCGGAAGGTTCGGCCCCAGCCGTTTCCGCGGGCCGCTGTCCAACTTGCCGCTTCGGGTGGTGATCGACAACGACTGGTCCGACCGTTCCACGGTGATCGAAGTCTTCGCCCATGATCGCCCGGGGCTGTTGTACCTGATCTCCCGGGCAATCTTTCAGCTTGAGTTGTCGGTGGCCCGCGCGCAGATTTCGACGCATTTCGACCAGGTCGTGGATGCGTTTTACGTGACCGATCTCCAGGGCCGAAAAATCGACGACGAACGCCGGCAAAAGGAAATTCACGATCAACTGGTCGAGGAAATCAGCCGCTTCGAACAAGCCGCCCAGTCGGAGACCCTCGCGACACGCTGACGGGATCCGCTCAGCGGAACCGGGCCTGTTCCCTCACGCCTCTGCCTCTGCGCTACCAGAGATCGATGCTTTCGTGCCCGGCGTCTGCTGCCGAGGCGGCAGCCTGTCTCGTTCGACAACCCCTCGCTTTGATGGCAGAATGAGCGTGAACAAAGACACCCTGAAGACCGCCCATCCCGAAGCGACGCCGTCGTCGGCAATCAAGGAATCGGCTGGCTATGACAATGGCGACATCTCTGTCCCTGCTCGACGGACTCAAGCGGAATGATCACGAAGCCTGGGAACAGTTTCGGAAAATCTATCAAGAGCGGCTTCACAAGCAATTGTGGTTGATTCTCAGGGATCAGCACGACGTCGAAGACGTCTACCAGGAAGTGCTGGTTGTGCTGCGCGACCGGATGCCGACGTTCGACCGCCAACGGACGGGTTCCTTCCGAACGTTTCTAAAACTCACTTGCCTGAATATTGCACGCGACCGTCGTCGCAAGAATCGCAAAGAGCGGCCGCCGTCCGGCGTTCCGTCGCCTGACGATGTGCTTGATGTCGAACAGCTCAACGACTCCGAGAGCGAATTGAGCAAGAAGTGGGAACAAGACCACGAGGATTTTGTGGCGGGAAAAGTCTTGGAGGAACTGCGCAAACGCTGCGGCGACCGGAACTACGAAATCTGGTGCGAGTTTGTGCAGAAGAAGCTGCCGCGCGCAGAAAGCGCCGAAAAGTTTGGCATGTCGATTGCCAACCTGCACGTCGTTTACCACAACGTGCAGAAAGTCCTGAATCAAATCAAAGCGGAGTGGGGCGACCTCTTCGAATGAAAAAAGTCCGCCAGGAATTCCCGGATTCTTTGAGACGTTTTCACGAATTCCCCCATTTCTCTTCCGGGATCCTTCCTGAGAGAGACGCCAGACAATGACCCTGTCCACGGATGCCTGCTGCTCCCCGGAGCGGCTGCGGGAATTCGCGCACGGCGAAATTGCCGACGACGGGGAACTTGCGTTCATTGCCGAACACCTGGCGAATTGCCCGTCTTGCACGAAACGATTCGACGCCATCGAAGACTTGCCGATCGTCGCCCTGCTCAGAACGGCCATTGCCGATCGGACGCTCAGCGACGCGGGTGACGAACAGGCCCGGGCCTTCGGCGACTCGCCTCCGCCGCCGGCCCTGCTGCACCACCCCAAGTGGAAACCGCTGCGCCGCTTGGGCCAGGGCGGGATGGGCGTCGTCTATCTCGCCCGGCATCGCCATCTGAAAGAACTCGACGGCGAATACCAGTTCCGTGCGCTGAAAATCGTGCAAAAATCCCTGGCGTCCGGCGAGAAATACAAGGAACGGTTCCTCAACGAACTCCGGGCCGTCATCGGGCTGCCGGAACACCCCCACATTGTGCGGGGCTTTGATGTCGATGTCGATTCGCTGGATTCGTTCCTGCTGCTCGTGATGGAGTACGTCCCCGGCGACGACCTCGAACACTACGCCGCCGCGCAGCCGGGCGGACGGCTGCCTGTCGACATGGCGTGCGGCATGATCTTGCAGGCACTCTCCGGGTTGGATCACGCCCGAAAGCATGGCGTCGTCGCCCACCGCGACCTCAAGCCGGAAAATCTGATCCTCTCCGACACGGGCATCGTCAAAGTCGTCGACTTCGGGCTGGCCAAAATCCGCGTGACGGACGTCGACCCGACGCATCCCACTCAAAGCGGCCTGCAAGGCTGCGGCAGTCCGAAATACGCGGCCCCGGAACAGATGAACGACTTCGCCGCCGCCGACGGCCGTTCCGATCTCTACAGCCTGGGCTGCACGCTGTATCGCTTGCTGGCCGGCCACCCGCCGTTTGGCGTCCACATCGGTTGCAAAAGCGTGCTGGAACTCTGGCAGGCCCACCAGACTTTCCGGCCGGCGTCCCTCGTGCAGATCGTCCCCAGCGTGCCGGCGAAGTTGAGCGCGCTGGTCGACCGGCTCCTGCAGAAATCCCCCGCCGCGCGCTGCCAGTCGCTGATCGAGTTTGCCGCGGAACTCTTTCCGTTTGCGTCGCCGGAATCCCAGGTCCTGACGCTGGAGTGGATCCGCGAATCACGACCCGATTCCCCGGAATCCACCGGCCCCCCGACACGGAAATTGCCCGTACGCTGGAGAAGCGGAACGCCGTTCCTGCTCACCTTGTTGTTGATCCCCATCCTGCTGCTGATAATTTCCCTTGCCTTCAGAAACCCTGCGAAGTTGAATTCGGCAGGGGATCACGATCTCGCTTCGTCCCCTGAAGCAATGCCGGCGGCTGCAATTGCACCTTTTGATCGGCAGCAGGCCGAAGATTTTCAGAAGCAATGGGCCGAACATCTAGGCGTGCCGGTCGAATGGGAAAATTCCCTTGGCATGAAGTTCCGTTTGATTCCGCCCGGCGATTTCTGGATGGGGAGCACAGATGACGAAATCAAAGCCGTCGTCGCTGAACTTCGCCGACTGAAACAACCGGGCGAAGACCGTTTCGTGGAATGGGTCCAGAGCGAAGCTCCGCAGCATCGGGTCATTTTGACGCACCCTTATTACCTTGCAGTCCATGAACTGACGCAATCTGTGTATGCCAAGGTGAATGGCAACAATCCATCCCATCACTCGGCGACAGGAAATGGCCGGGAATCTGTCGCAGGTTTCGACACCGCGAAATTTCCGGTGGACTCAGTGACCTGGAACGAAGCGATTGCGTTCTGCAATCACCTGAGCGATCTCGATCAGTTAAGCCCCGCCTACGAGGCGACGTCGTCTAGTATTACCGTGCTCAAGGGGAACGGTTATCGACTTCCCACGGAAGCGGAATGGGAATTTGCCGCCCGCGCGGGGACAACCACGAAATTCTGGTGTGGAGATCGAGTTGCAGATTTAGTTGCTTCCGAATGGATCACAGATAACTCACGCAATCTCCCGCACCCGGTCGGCCAGTTGAAGCCCAATCCTTTTGGCCTGTACGACATTCTGGGTAATCAGATGGAATGGGTATTTGACGCCTGGGATCCGGACTATTATGCCCGCTTTCGAGACCAGGCCGCGGTCGATCCGACCGGCCCCGCTCCCGCAAATGCGGCTCACATCTGGCGAGGCGGCGCCTGGGGCAACTATTCCTACGCGGCCCGACCGGCCATGCGGAACCACTCCAACGGGCCGAACTTTGCCGGCGGCGGAATCGGTTTTCGCCTGGCGATCTCCGTCGAGGCCGTCCGGCAGCAACAGCGAACCGATTCTACGTCCCCCGAATAGCTGCGTGGACACAATCGCCGCAACCTGTTTTCCATGAAACTCTTGCAGCGATTCTTCCGCAAACTGCGTGTCGTCGCGCAACCGCTCCCGTCTGACAACTTTGGTCCTTCTTGCAAGATTTCTCAAATTTCTTGAGAGATTTTCACCATAGCTCTCATTTCTATTGCAGACGGGTGAACCGTCACCCGCCGCATCCCGGGACTGATTTCGACCCGTGGGCTGTGGGGGGAAATGTCCCCCTGAAGGGATACGAATTTCATATTACTTGGAGGAGGATAAGCGATGGGACGCGTACTGTTGACGGCGCTTGCATTGGCAGGCTTATGCCGTGACGCCAGCGCCGGCATTATGGTGGATTCAATCAATCCCAGTGCCTCACCGAAAGAAAATATCAATTATGACTCTTCCTGGATTGGTATCGGCTGGTACTACACACCCGGCCAGGACTATGAGTTGACCCGTATCGAGAGCTTGTTCAATCCGATTCCTCACGCATCATCTCCGCCGCAGAAGCCAATCGCAATCAAGTTGTTTGATGATCGCCCCGTAGAAGGCGGAGTGTTGTTGGCGGAGTCTGCATTTACGCTGAATGTTCGTAATGGCGGCTGGCAAGGCACCGACTTTCTTCCGTTTGAACTTACCGCCGGCCAGCGTTACTTCTTGGCTTTTGAAGGAATCGCACTTGTAGGAATAAACCTCTCAACTTGGGAGTTTGTGGGTGGATTGCCAACGCTTTCGGGTGGCGCGACGGAGAGTTTGGGGGCCTATTACAGAGACCTTAACTACGCCACGGAGGTCACCGACCAATTTCAAGTTGCAAGTCCGACTGGAAACGTGAGTGGCACGTCCCCGATTCTCAGATTTTTTGGAAACCTTCCTGATCCACCTCCTCCTCCCTCCGTCCCCGAACCCGGCACGTTGACTTTGGCGGGCCTTGGCATTGTCGGCTTGCTCGGGGCGCGGTGGCGGAAGCGGCGGGCGGGGAATTGACGGGAACAAAAATCATGGGGGCGCATCCGGGGACCGGTGGCGGTGTGCGAGTTTCGTGAGTGATCAGAAGCGTTCTGCTTATGCATTCCGGGCGGAAAACGGGTAGTGGGTCAGTTTAATAATGTAGGACACTTGCTCCGCAAGTGTGATTGGCACTTGCGGAGCAAGTGTCCTACATTGAAAGGCAAACTGACCCACTACCCGGAAACGAGGGCAATCTTTCCCACTCCAGCCTGTTCCGTCGCTTGTTCAGACGACCAATCTGCGGTTGCGCCTCAAATCTACGGCCAAGCCAGGACTCGGTTCCGTTGCCCGGCGTGGTCTCGCCGCGTCAGCCGCATGGCCGACCTGTGCCGCCTGATCTCAGAGATCTTCGACGACGCCTCGCAGCGCGAAGCTGCGAAGGAGGGGCTGTCGGCGGACTTTCATCTGGACTCAGGGAATTGTGAAGGCTATCATTCGCCGCGCCGGAATATGCCGGTAAGCGATGCAGAGCTTGAGTTGTCGCGCATGAGCCCCACTTCTAGGTTGAGATCTGATGCAGCCGAATTTCTTCATCGTGGGGGCGCCGAAATGCGGGACGACCGCCATTTACTCCTATCTCCAGAGAAATCCCGCCGTTTTCGTGCCGAGGGCCGTCAAAGAGCCGCATCATTTCAGTCCGGAATTCTGGAGTGTCGATTCGATTATTTCCTCCCAAGCCTACGAGCGGCTGTTCGAGAGGGCGACGGCGCGGCATCGGGCCGTGGGCGAAGCCTCGACCGGCTATATTCTGTCCGACGTCGCGCTGGAGCGGATCCGCTCGTACAATGTGTCCGCGAAAATCATTCTGATGCTCCGCAACCCGGTCGAGATGGCCGAGTCGTTGTTCGAAGAGATGAAGTATCATTGGATGGAGCCGCTGAATACATTTGAAGCCGCGTGGGCCGCCCAGGAACGACGACTCTTGTCCGGTCCGCCGAAGGTCGCCACGGAAACGGATGGCCGCCTGCAATACAGCCGCTGTTGCAGCGTCGGTTCCTTGCACCAGAAGGCTCTGGGCGTCTTCCCGGCAGAGCAAGTCCACGTCATCTTGTTCGATGATTTCAAGGCCGGCCCTCGAGATGTGTACCTCCAATTATTGCGTTTTCTGGAGGTTCCCGACGATGGCCGCGTGGACTTTCCGTCGGTCAATGCGCGTCGAGTCCACCGGTATCCGCAGCTCATGCGACTGATTATGAAACCTCCCGAACCGTTCTATTCACTCAAGAAGCGAATTCGGAACGCACTGGGGCTGCGGGACGCAGGGTGGGGATGGAAGCTCATTTCCCGATTCTCAAAAACGACCACCAAGCAACCATTGCGTCCCGAATTCGAGGCGGAGTTGCGACGACATTTCGCCCCCGAGGTGGAACGCCTGGAAGAACTGCTGGGACGTTCGCTCGCCGCCTGGAAGACAGCGGCTCCCGCAGCGCACCGCACCGCCGCCTGAGCAGCGCACCCGTCACGGAGACGGACGTGGTTTCCGTCTTGACCGATCTGCGGATCGTCATTAGATTTCCGGCACATTTCGCCGGTTCCAGGCGGAAACCGCGGATGATTTGCTGCTTGAGGCCACTGAATGTCGTTGCTCGCCACGGCTCGCGTCGTCTCCGAACCGGCTCCGGCTGCGGGTCGTCCGCGAAACCGTTGGACTGCGTCGGCGTTCGGCCTGACGCTGCTGTGGAGCGTCGGTTGGACGGTCTGCGGCGCGATCGGCTCCAAGGGGGGCGCGCTTTTGAGTCAAATGGTGCTGGCGCGCCTGTTGAAGCCGGAAGCCTTCGGCGTGTTCTGCGCCGCGCAAGGCGCCATCACGATGATCAGCACCATGTTCGGTACTGCGATCGGCCTGGCCGTGCTGCAGCGAGTGGCGATGCGCCGCGATGCGGCCTGGCGCACGATCGGGTCCGCTTTGGCGACGACCGCCGCGCTTGGCTTCGGCCTCAGCCTGCTGTTGATGGTGTTGATCGTCGGATTGGCCGACCAACTGCCGCGCGGACTGCAATCGCCGTGGACGGGAATCCTCTGGTCTTCGTTGCTGATCGGCAGCCTGATCGCGCTGGTCCAGGCGAATGCGCTGCAGGGATTGCAGGAATTTTCCTCACTCGCCCGGTTGCAGTTGCTCGCGGCGGCAGTCGGGTTGCCCATTCAAGTGTTTTGCGCCTGGGGCTGGGGATTTTCGGGCGCCGTGCTGGGAATCACGATCGCGACGGCTTTGCAAGTCGCGCTCCTTGGGGTCGCCATTCGGTCTGCGGCGAAGCCGTTGTCCGCAGTGGGCGATGCGGACAAACCGATGGACGCGCTGCCTTCCTCGCTGCTTTCTTTCAGCGTGCTCCCCTTGCTGTTCACGAGCGTGCTGTTTGCGGCGGTGGAGTGGTGGTGTCCGCTGCTGCTGGTCACGGATCGGCAGAATTTCCAGTCCTATGCCGTCTGGTGCGTCGTGCGCGACTGGCTGCTGATGGCCGGATTCGTGCCCAACATGTTGTCGCAGAGCGTCCTGCCGATGCTGACCGAACGTTGCGCCCTGGGCGACGTCCGCGGTGCCGTACACGTTCTCGGAATTCAACTGGCGGCGGGCCTTTTGCTCTGTGGCGTCTTGGCGGCCGGACTGTGGCTGGCGGCCCCGTGGATCGCCGGCGCTTACGGCTCGGAATTCGCTTCCGCGGCATTGCCGTTTCGCGTGGGGTCGTTGACGATTCTGTGCATCGCCGTGTCGAAAAGTTTCGAGACCTTTCTCGTGGCGCGCGGCCGCCTGTGGTGGAACTTCGCATTGAACGTCTGGTTTGCCGCGTGGTACCTGGGCGCAACCTGGCAGTGCGCAAGCTGGGGCCCGGTGGGAATCGCTGCGGGCCGCCTCACTGCCTTTGGTCTTCATGCCGTGCTCGCGGGCGGCCTGACCGCGATCGAATTTCGCCGGCTGCGTGCGCAGGCCGGGGTTACATCCCTTTCTTCGTAGAGGATTGCAGCAATGGCCAAGACCAGCCGGGAAGAACGGAAACGCATGGCGATCGAGTATTGCCGGGGGAAGCGCGTGCTGCATCTCGGCTGCACCGACTGGCCGTTCACCGCGGACAAAATTCGCGATCACGAATTGCTGCATGCGCAGCTCGCCGAGTGCGCGAAAGACATCATCGGCGTCGACATCTGCGACGAAGGATTAGAGCTGCTGCGGCGCTGCAATCCGAACTGGAAGCTCGTTTCCGCGGACGCGTGCGAATATCACTCCGACTTTGAAGCCGACATCGTGATCGCCTCCGAGCTGATCGAACACCTGGAAAATCCGGGCCAGATGCTGCGGTGCATCGCGTCGTATGCGAAGCCGGAAACGGAACTGCTGATCACGACGAACAACGCGCAATCGCTGAAGAGCGCGCTCAGGGCCGTGGTCGGGAAGGAAGAATGCCATCCCGATCATACGCTGCTGTTCACCACGAAGACGATGACCCAACTGCTGAAGCGGACTGGGTGGGATGTCGTCGACATTCAGTATTACCGTGTGGCCGCCGAGCGTCCGTTGATGGCGGTCCTGTCCGGCTGTCTGCGCCTGCTGGAACTGGTCGGGTCGCCCCAGATGCGCGAAGGTCTGGTCGTCCTGGCGCGTCCCCAGGCGGCACAAGCGCAGCGACTTTCCGCCTGAGGCCTGCCCGTTTTCACTCTGTGCTCTTCGATTCGCCGGCCGCCCAGACGCCAGGTTTATGACGCACACTTTGCCACTGCCGCTGACGCGTTCCCTGACGGGAAGGCCGGTTGCGCGCGGTTGGACGACTCCGTTCGTGCTGTATGCCCTGACGTTTCTCGCGGTCAATTTGCACCTGCTGCGCAATGCCTCGGGAATGTATGTCGCCTTTCCCCTGGCGTTGTATGTCGTGACGTTTCTGTTCCAGATCCGCCGCGACGCCGGCCTGGCCCGGACCTCGCAGGGCGTCCATCCCAGTCTTGCGCTCGTGACTCCCCTGGCGTGGATCTTTCTGTATGGCACCGCTTACATGACGGCAGTGTCTTTCTGTTACCTCACCTCGCAAGAAGTGTTGAACGGTGCGATGCGCGTCTGGTTCGCGCCGCCGTTGTTGATTCTCGCCAAGGATGCCATCCGCAGCGAACAGGACGTCACCCGCATGCTCACGGTCATCGTGATGTTCATCGCGGTCGGCTGTCTGACGGTGCCGCTGCAGGTCGTGACAGGCCCGATCCCCTGGTTCGTCGAATCGTCGTCTCGCGGGGGCATGGATCGTTTCGGTTCCCTGTTTGGCAACCTGACGGCCATCGGCTGCGTCGGCGGACTGGGGCTGGTCGTGTCGCTGATCTCGTCCATGTCCTATTTTTTGCGATTCGCCTGCTGCGTCATCATCGGCGGCAGCATGATGTTCTCGCTGCAAAAGGCCGGCGTGATCAACCTGGTCGTCGCACCGGCGGTCTTCCTCCTGTTCGGCGGCATCAGTCTTCAAACGCGTCTGAGCCGCGCCATCAGCGTGATGATTCCCTGCATTGCCGGCATTATCTACATGTCGTACGTCGACGATCAGTTCTCGGATTATTCAGGATACGTCGCGCGGAAACTGGGGTTGGGCTTTGGCGCGACCGGCGGAGTCGTCGACGATTACGGCATCAGTGAAAATCTTCAAGAGCGCCTGGTCGAAACCGTCATGATGCTCTTTGACTTCTACGGCTGGCTGGGAATCTTCTGCGGCGTCGGCGTGATGGGCCTTGGGGGAACCGCGGGCTTGCCGGATTATGAGATGGCCCATAATACCTATGGAGACCTGCTGTTCAGCGGAGGCGTCTTCTATCTCCTTGCGTTCCTTGCCTTGCAGGCAGCCGTGCTCTTATCGCTGTTCCACTTAAAGCGCCTGGCGACCATTCATCGCGACCAGGGGATGCATACCAACGTGTGCACGCTGATCTGCCTGACGCTCGTGTATTTCATCAATCTCCCCGCAGGCAGCGGACAACTGGTGCAGCCCAATTTGTGTTCCCTGTTTTATGTCACGGTCGGGGTGATCATGGGGCACTATCACCGCCGGGCCGCCGAATTGGGGCAACGCGCCCTGATTCCGCAGGCCCGGATGTCGAGACGCTCTTTTCCAACCGCAGCAATCGGCCCGTCTCTTCAGAATCGGCAAATACAGCGCCGCGCTGCGTGAAGGACGCACCGGTTTCCACGACCCGTTTTTTTCGGAAGCAGAAAAGCAGGACACCATGACCCGACATTCGCCTCTGTTCGCATCCGTGCAAATTCCCACGTGGCGCCGCCGTGAACGGCTAGCGACGCTGATTGATTGCCTCGCCAATCAAACGGCGCCGCTCAGTTCGTATGAAATCGTCGTCTGCGACAGCGGCAGCGGCGACGGCACCCGGGAAATGATGCAGGAACGGATGCAAACCCTCCCCAACCTGCGGTTTCTGGACATCACGACCAACACGCTCGCGGCCAAGCGGAACGCGCTGTTTTACGGTTCCGATGCGCCGGTTGTGATCCTGCTGGACGACGATCTCACCGTGAATCCCGAATTCGTCGCCGCGCATGTCGCCGCCCATGCGTCGTCGACGCGGACCGTTTTCTGCGGGGATGTCCGGTTTCCGCCGGAATGGACGAGTCACAGTAATTATTATCGCTGGCGGGAATCACGGCACATCGGCGAGACGCGCCCCGAGATCAACCAGGAAGATATTTCGGCCCGACATCTCGTGGTGATGAATTTCTCGGCGAAGCGGGCCGAAGTCGCTCCTTTGGGGTTCATGTCCGAGGAGTTTCGCCGTTACGGCTGCGAAGATCACGAGTTCGGCTACCGCGTCAAGCAGGCCGGGCTGCGAGTCCAGTTGGTGAAAGAGGCCGTGTGCTGGCATTACGAAGGGACCGGGGACCGGACCTCGATCGCCGGATACGAAAAGAAAGCCTATACCATGATGCGTTACGGCATGCCCGTACTTCAAAACCTGGCGCCGGAAGCCGCGCACGGATCCTGGACCCAACTCCTGGAACCTGCGCAAGCCGCTGATCCCTTCGCACGCAAAGTTCTCAAGCAGGGCGTTCAACTTGCGTTGCGCCCTGGGCTGTCCCGGCAGGTGCGCAAATTTCTTGAACGGGTCGACGCGACGCCCGCGGCGTACTTTCCGTGGCTCTATCAATACGTGATCAGCACCGCCATGCTGCAAGGCCGGAAGGAGCGCAGCCCCGCGGACTGGACGGAACCGAGCGAATTCCTGAAAGCGGCGTGATCGATCGTGCCGAAGCGGATTACACGGTCCGGCGGACTTTCCGCCCGGCGGTGAAGCGGTCGATCACGAGATTGCCCAGGTCTTGCGCGTTGCAGTAGGCCGCGACGCCGCCGCTGGCTTTCGCCATCCGCTCCACGAAGTTCACCAGGTCGAGATAAAAGTAGTCCTCGATCAGCGCGAAGCTCGACAGTTGAATGCCTTCTCGGGCGCACTGACGCACTTCGGCCAGCGTGGCGTTTGCCGTCTGTTCGCACGGAGGGTAGATCAAGAGCACATCGCGGCCTTCGATGTGGGCCGTCGGTTCGCCGTCGGTGATCGTCACGATCTGCTTATTCTGCGCCCCTTGCCGGCGTAAGATTCTCCGGGCGTACTGCAGCCCGGCATGAATGTTCGTAAAATGTTGCGGCACAAAACGGGGAGGATGATCGAGACTCACCCGCAACCGGACCCGGGGATCAAACAGGCTGACCGGCTTCGGGGCCGACAACAGCAGTTCCCGCTCGTTCATCGGCGAGGCGAATGTGTAGAACCCGACGACCTGCAAGAAGTCTCCCTGGTATTTTCCGCGGACGAGGGCCTGCATGGCCAGGGCGACTTTTTTCGCCGCACCGTATTTGCCGAAACGGCTCATGCTGCCGGACATGTCCAAAAGGACGACAGTCGCGCACGACGTCTGATACTCGGATTCATTGATCGCGAAGTCGTCTTCGGTGACGCGGATCGGCGTCCCCTGGCCTTGACGCTGCAGCGCATTCCGTAGCGTCTCCTGCAGATTCAGATTGGCGACCGGGTCACCGTACTCGTAGGGCTTCGTCTCATCCTGCCGGACCGTGCCCGTCCCGCGGAAGTCGGTTTCATGACGGCCCAGCGTGTCTTTCCGGCGGACATCGAACAGCTCTTCCAGCGCCTTGTTTTCGACGCGGCGCAACCCCTTCGGCGTGACGCGGAATTTCCCCTCGGCGTCTTTCTCGATGTAGCCCTGCTTCAAAAGCAGGTCGAGCAGTTCCGGGTTCTCTTCCTCCCACTGGTTCAGCGAGTCAAGCACATCCTCGCCGTACTGCATCAGGTATTCGCTGAGTTGGTCGAAGAGCCGATCCGCCGATTGCGGCGTGAACTCCTGCGATCCGTCCCAGCGGGAGTATTCATACGCGGGCATGGCGAGTCCGATGCGGCGACAAGGAAACGGCAAACAGCAGCGTCCTGGGAATTGTAACCGATTCGGCCTCGCCGTGAGAAAAACAATCAACGGCGGTATCACCGGCGAGGTACGTCCGGCGGAGGTTCCGGGAAGATGGGAGGCGGCAATCCCCCGGTGCCGGGCATGTCTCCCAGATAAATCTGCCGGCGCCCCGTCAGGCCCGGGTCAACCAGCGTGAAGGGTTTGCCGCTCAACGCTTCGACGACGGCCGTCCAATACCAGTGCTGGCGCGACAATTCCGGATGCCCGCGCGACACGGCCAGCAGTTGTTGCAGACGGTCGGCTTGCCCCCGGGATGCCTGCCGGCGCTGTACCGCGGCGGCTTCCGCGTCGACTAACACCGCGGCCGCAGTGCCGGAAAGCGTCCGGTCTCCGGCGGCATCCGGCGTGGAAAGCGATTTCCACGCGTCGTCGCTCAGTGTCCAGTCGGAAATATTCTGCGGCTTGCCCCGTCGATCCAACTGGCGGATCGCAGTTTCTCCTGCGGCGCCGAACAGCGTTCGCGTTGCCAAGGCCTCGGCTTCATTCACGGCCTGCTCACTCTGCTCCCAGGCGTCGGACACCTGGCGGTAAGCGTCCACGACCGGCCGCGGGGGATGAACATCCAGCCAATGCACGGCGAGCACATCCAGACCAACATCGTACCCCGCGATCCGTTGCTGCAAATCTTCTCGGCAGCGCTGCTCTAATTCGGTGCGCTGCTCCGTCAGGACCGCATCCAGCGGCTGCGCGGCAATCGCCGCCCTAAGCACACTCTCCGCGGCAGACCGCAGCAGTTCATCCGGCTGCAGCCCCCCGGACAACGCAAATCGCTGCACGTCGGCAATGCGGTAGTGAACTTCCGCCGTCAATTCCACGGCGACTTCGTCCCCCGTCAGGTACAGCGATTCCTCCGGTACGCCGCGAAAGTGGGCGTCCTCATGCGAACTCGTCCACTCCAGATCCACGCGATCCTCGGTTGTCGGTTTTGCAACGCTTTCACCGGTGCGAAATCCGACCGACACCGACTTCACCTCTGAAGGGCGCAGCCGGACCAATCGCTCCAACGGCCACGGCCACCGCCAGGACCAGCCGGCCGACAGCGTCTCGTGATATTGGCCGCCGCGCAATACGACCACGGCTTCGTCATCGCGGACCATCACGATCTGGCTTGCCAGCCAGGCGATTGCCAGGCCGCATCCGGCGAGTTGCAACGTCAGCCGCCAGCCGCGAATTCCTTTCGCGAGCAACCGCCCGGGTGACAGCCGCGCGGCCCATTGCTCGAGAAAAGCATTCCCATCGAAATGCACCGTCTTTGTCGCCGAGGGGCGATCTTGAAACCGCAATAGTCGCAACGCGTTCAACAGCACGAGCAAAGAAGCGGCTTCATGAAACACGGCCGCCGCCACGGGAGACAACCAGCCCGTGCTGCAAGCCAGCACTCCCGCGCCATTGACCCCGAGGGCAAACCAGTACAGGCTTTGCCCGATGTTTTCTACCAGCGCCCGCGACAGCCGGACTAGCCCCGGCAGCGGCCGCAGCGGATCGCCCAGCAGCAGGATCTCGCCCGCTTCGCCTGCCGGCACACTCCCCGAACGGCACACAGCAAGCCCGACATCCGCCGCCGCGAGCGCCGGCCCGTCATTGAGGCCGTCGCCAATCATCGCCACGCGCTGGCCGGATTTCTGCGCCGCTTCAATCCAATGGGCCTTGTCCTCAGGCAGTTGCTGCGCCGCGACGTGATCGAACAGGGCCAGTCGCAAGGCCGCCGCTTGCGCAGGCAATTCGCGATCGCCCGTCAGCATGACAAGCCGGCGAATCCCAAGCTGCTTTAATTCGCGCAGGACCGCCGCTGATTCTTCACGAAGCGTCTCCTGGATGCCCAGCACGCCGGCGAGCTGACCATCGACGCCGATCAGCAGCGGCGTCTGTCCGGCTTGCAGCAACTGATGGATGGCCTCCATGCCTGCGGCCGGCATCGTGACGTTGCGATCAGCGAGCAGCCGCTCCGAGCCGATCACCACCTGCCGCGCCGACGATTCCGATGCAGACTCTGGACCAGGTTTCGCGAGCGTCACCTGGGCCGTGACGCCGGCCCCGAGGTGCGCCGCAAAGTCCTTCGGCCAGGCCAGGTCCAGTTGGTGGGATTGCGCCGCGGTACGCAGCAACTGGGCGATGGGATGCGCGCTCGGACGTTCCGCGCTCGCTGCCAGTTGCAGCAGGTCCGTTGTGGACAACTCGCCGACGGAGAGGATGCTTCCCAACGAGAGATCACCTTCACTGAGCGTGCCTGTCTTGTCGAACGCGAAGACGTCGATGCCTGCCAGCCGTTCCAGCGCGGCCGATCCCTTCACGACGATGCCCCGCCGCGCCAGCCAGGCGAGCGCCGCCATCACGGCACAGGGGGTCGCTAGAATCAACGGGCACGGACAGGCCACGACAAGCACGCCAAGCGCCGGCAGCCAGCCCGCCTGCCACGTGCCGGTCTGCACCCGCCAGGCCAGCAGCGTGATCGCCGCGATGGCGAGCACCGCCGGCAAGAACCACCGGGCGAACCGGTCCGCCGTCCGTTCGCATCGCATCTTGCGCGACGTCGCCTGCCGGACCAGCCGTTCCATCTCCGCAAGGGCGGTGTTCGCACCGGACTTCTCGACGCGAATCGTGAGTGCCGACGTGAGATTGACGGTCCCGGCAATCACCGCGTCGTCCGTCGTCTTTTCGACCGGCAGACTCTCGCCGGAGATCAGGCTTTCGTTGATCGACGACATTCCCGTCACAATCCGGCCATCTGCGGGAATGCGGTCTCCGGCCCGGACCAGCACCAGGTCGCCGGGCTGTAAGGCTTCCGCGGCGATCTCCCGTTCCAGTCCGTCACGAATGAGCTGCGCCGTCTCCGGCCGCTGCTCGAATGTTCGTCGAATGGCCCGCTTCGCTTGAGACAGCGTGAAGCCTTCGACGCTCTCCCCGATCAGCGAGATGAACACGACCAGGCCGGCCGTCTGATGTTCGCCAAGCGCGATCGCCGCCAGGCATGCCGTCGTCAGCGCGAGGTCGGCTCCGAACCGCCCGGCGAGCACGTTCTCGAGGCTGTGATAGAGAATCCGCGCGCCGCCCGACACTGCGGCGAACAGTGCCAGCCGATAGCCCCACGGAGCGCGCAGCCACTCCCAGCCGCCGGGAAGAGTCGCCAGCCCTAAGACCATGTCACCGGCCAGCAGCAGCCCGACGACTGCGGTCAAGGCATATAGCGAGGCAACTTCCGCCAGCGCGGCTTCGTCGGACCGCGAACCGCGCGCCGGCTCCTGAAAGAATTCACACGCCGATTCTGGAACATAATGCATTCTGAAATCATAATCGCCGCGCGCGACCCTTCGCCATGCCGGAGTTGATCCGACGTCATCCCGGCAGGTCGACCAGCACGTCGTCGCCCGTCACGGTGACGTCGTACTTCCTGGTCTGAATGTGGGCCGTCAGGCAGTGCCGGCCGGTGGTCACGTCGAATTGCCAGCCATGCCAGGGGCACGTGACGATGTTCTTCCGCAGCATTCCTTTCCCGAGCGGCCCGCCGGCGTGCGGGCACACGCCGTCAACAGCGTAGTACTCCCCGTCGACGTGATACAGTGCGATGATTTTCCCGTCGATCACCAGTTCTTTGCCGGTGCCGTTCGGGATGTCGGTTACGCAAGCGGCGCGGTGTTGAGTCATACCGATAGGATGCGGGATGAGCGGGCCGGGATCAAGGATAATCCCAAAGCCCGGCGATGGCATCGCCGGGATCCCGCCGTCGCCGACGGCGGGCTTTCCCTCATGCCGCCTTCAATTCCCTTGCCGGCCGCTTCCGCGGTTCGCTCTTCCAGCGGCGATGAACCCAGAAGTATTGCTCCGGCGCGCGTCGGACGGCTTGCTCGAGCGCCGACGTGTACTGCTGCGTGATTTCGCGGACCGGGTCTTTCGACGTGATTCGCCGGGGGTCGATGACGGCGTCCATCTGCATCCGGAACCGCGACCAACCGATGCGGTCGAAATCATCCGGCAGGCGAATCGTCGAACCGACGACGAGGAGGGCATCATACTCCAGCGCCAACAGCGCGATCGACTTGAACGTCGATGCCGGCGTCCCGAAGTAATCGACGAACAGCCCGCGCGAGCCGGCGTCCTGGTCGCACAGCAGGCCGATGTTGCCGCCGCGATCGAGCAGCGTCAGCATCTCGTCGAAGTCGCCCTTTTTCGCCAGAAGATGGTGGCCGGTTCGTTGCCGCTCGCGGGAAAACCAGGCCTGGAGGTACGGGTTGTCCATTTCGCGGGCGACGACTCCCATGCGGAAACCCCAGACGCCGAACAGGGCCATGCCGATCTCCCAACTGCCGAAGTGCCCGCCGAGCACCAGCACCCTGCGGCCGGACAACAAGGCATTGTTCGAGTCGGCCAGCCCTTCGAATTCAACGATCCGGCGATAGCTGTGCAGGTGAAGTTTTCTTGGGGCCTGAACCATCTCAATCACCGTGCGGAACAGGTGGACCCACATGCCGTGCCGCAGCCGGCGCAATTCATTTTTTCTGATCTCTGGTCCAAACGCCCGGCGCAGATTATCGTAAATGACTTCCGTCCGCGTCCATTTTTCCGGCAGCGAATCACAGAAAAACGTCGCCAGCCTGTTCGCCCAGCGCGCAGCGGCCCTGGGCGACAGGCAATCAATCCAGCAGACCGCCAGCCGAAACGCCAGAAACTCGAACCAAAATCGCACCGCCTGCATCGTGTGCCCCTGACCGCTCCATCGGGACGCCGGTCGTATGTTGATCGCGTGCGAAGTGAGCGGCGGTTCCCGTCGCAAAGTCTCTCCGGAATCGCGATTTCCGTCAATTGAAGTTCGTCGGAAGATGTCGCTCGAACACTCGTCGCTCGTCGTCTGGGGTTGGTCGATGCTATGATGGGTCCCCTGCGGCCTTTTCATGTGTTGCCGGCATTCGCAGTCAGGGTTTCCGATCGATGCTACATCTCAACGCGAGACGAAATACGCCGCGGCTAAGACGAAGGCGTATTGCCTGGCTGTTGTGCTCCATCGGCTGGGTCTGTTCGTCTGTCACTGCTGAAGACCGGCCACCGTATGACGTCGTCATCCGTCAGGGACGAATCGTCGATGGCACGGGCAACCCGTGGTATCACGGCGACCTGGCGATCCGGGGTGATCGAATCGCGGCCATCGGAAGAATCCCTGCCAAGGCAGGTCAGACAGAGATTGACGCCCAAGGGTTGGTCGTCGCTCCGGGCTTCATCGATATTCACGCTCACTCGGAAACGTTGCTGCTGGAAGACGGGGCCGCACACAGCAAAATCCGCCAGGGAGTGACGACGGAAATCTTCGGCGAAAGCGATTCCGCTGGCCCGGCTTCGGGAAAAATCGGACCGCAGAAACTCACGGTCGGCGATCGCACGCTGACCTGGAGCACGCTCGGCGATTATTTCGAAACGGTAGGCCGCGAAGGAGCCGCCGTGAATGTCGGATCGTATGTCGGCCTGGGGTCTGTCTGGCGCTGCGTGATGGGAGATTCCTTCGACCGGCCGACCGCCGGCCAGTTGCAAGAGATGCGAGTGCTGATTCGCGAGGCGCTGGCCGACGGCGCCCTGGGCCTCTCCAGCATGTTGATGATGCCGCCGGGGTCGCTGGCCACGACCGACGACATCGTGGAGCTATGCGGCGAATTGTCTGCATTCGGGGGGATTTATTCGTCGCACATTCGCACCGAAGGGATCGACGTGTTCGATGCCGTCCGGGAAGCGATCGCCATCGGCGAACGGGCGCGCGTGCCGGTGGACATCATTCACCTGAAGATTGCCGATCAAAAGTGCTGGGGCCGGATGGATGAACTGATCGCCCTGATCGAAGCGGCCCGCCGGCGCGGCGTGAATGTTCAGGCCAACGTGTATCCTTACACCCGCGGGAACAACAATCTGGCCAGCATCGTTCCGCCGTGGGCCCATGAAGGGGGCACTGCCAGGCTGCTTGAACGTCTGAATGACCGCGCGCAGCGCGATAAGATCAAGCGAGATATCCGGCAGGGACTTCCCGGCTGGTATAACCATTACACGGCCGTCGGCAATGATTGGAGCCGAATGCTCATCAGCAAGGAGACGACGTTCAAAGGACTGACGATGGACCGCGTGCTGGCGACGCGCACCGCTGGAAAATCGCCCCCGGTGGATGTTCTGGACGAGTTTCTCGATTATCTCGTGCAGGAAGACGGCAGCGTCTCGACGATCTTCGCCCATCACACCGAAGAGGATATGACCGCTGCCTTGTCGCAGCCGTGGTGTTCAGTCGGTTCCGACGGTTCGGCCCTGGCAACGGACGGGCCGCTCCGCCGGGGAAATCCTCATCCGCGCAGCTTCGGAACGTTTCCCCGCGTGCTCGGGGTGTATGCCCGGGACCTCAACGTGCTTCGCCTGGAAGACGCCATCCGCAAGATGACCTCGCTCAACGCCGCGAAGGTCGGTTTGCAGGATCGCGGCCTGCTGCAGCCGGGACGGTTTGCGGACATTGTCCTGTTCGACCCCTTGCAGGTGCGCGATCTCGCCACGTACACCGAACCGTTTCAGTATCCCGAGGGGATCGAGACCGTGATCGTCAACGGTGAAATCGTTTTGGACCAGGGGACGCCGACCGGCCGACGTCC
Source organism: uncultured Planctomycetaceae bacterium (assembly GCA_964388415.1). Classification (GTDB taxonomy): domain Bacteria; phylum Planctomycetota; class Planctomycetia; order Planctomycetales; family Planctomycetaceae; genus CAZDGB01. Next base: position 102,034 of record CAYMAO010000001.1, read on the forward strand.
TGGCCGACCGCTGCGCGGCGTACGCGACTCGTCACCCTGAGTCGCCGTTATTCGGTGTTCATTTCCCAGCCGCCTCTGCCTCGAACTTCGTAGGAGCGTTCCCATTCAGCCCACATCGTTACCGCCAGCCGTCCCTGAGGCCCGCACCGGTTCGCCGGGATTGTCCCGTGAACTGGGGCTGGGCGTGGCGATCTCCATCGTCGTGGGCAATGTCATCGGTTCAGGAATTTTCAATAAGCCCGGGGTGATCGCGCTCTATGGCGGCAACGTGCCGACCATTCTCGCCGGCTGGGTGGCGTGCGGCGTGCTGTGCCTGTTTGGCGCGCTCTGTTTTGCGGAGCTCTCGGCGATGCTGCCCCACGCGGGCGGGCTGTACGTCTTTATTCGCGAGGCCTATGGCCGGCCGGCGGCATTTCTTTTCGGCGTGAATGAATATGCCATCGGCCGGCCGGCGTCCATCGGCGCGCTCGCGCATTATGCCGCGTTCCTCATCGGGAACATGATCTTGCCGCACGACATGCAGTTGACGGCCTGGGGGCAGGCCGTGCTGGCGGTGGGGTTGATCGTCCCTTTTGCGATGGTCAACATCTTCGGCGTCTATTGGGGAGGGCTCGTTCAAGGCGGCAGTACGCTGGTCAAAGCCGGCTTCGTGGGATTGCTCGCCCTGTTGCCGTTCGTGCTGTGGGTCTTTCAAGCCCCGGTCAGCGTGAAGTGGTCGAACTTTTTGACAACGTCGATCCCCCCCGAGGGGGCCACCTTCGGCATGAGGTTCGCCGCCGTCATGCTGGCCATGATGTGGGCCTACAACGGCTGGCACGACGTGGCCCCGGTGGCGGAAGAAATCAAAAACCCGCAACGAAATGTACCATTGTCGCTGATTCTCGGCGTGATCCTCCTCGTGTTCCTCTATGCCGGAGCGAATCTGGCTTATCACGCCGTGCTCTCGCTGGAAGAAGTTGCTCAAGCCAAGATGGCGGCGCCGCAAGAGATGATCCGCCGCTTGTTTGCCCCGTGGGGCGCAGGCGTGTCCTCGGGCATGATCGCCGTGATGTCGCTGGTGATTCTGTGCAGCGTGCTCGGGGCGGTGAACAGCAACTTGCTGCTGGGGCCGAGAATTGCGTTCGCCATGGGGAGGGACAACCTCGCTCCGCAGATTCTCGGCACGGTTCATGCTGCGTGGCGCACGCCGGCGGCGTCCATTGCCCTGCAGGCGCTGCTCGGAGCGGGTTTCGTGCTGCTGGTGACGTACTTGCAGAAGAATGTCGATCTCTTCGCCGAGATCAACGTTTTTGACTTTCTGACCGACACCGTGGTCTATTGCGCCAGCGTGTTCTATTTCCTTTGCGTCGTCGCCGTTTATGTCTTTCGGTTTCGCAATCCCCATTGGACGCGGCCCTATCGCACCTGGGGCTACCCGGTCACTCCGGCCTTCTTTGCCGCATCGTATGTCGTTTTCCTGTATTTCGCCTGGCTGGCGAAGCCTCTGGAGTCCATCTCGGGAATAGTGCTGATCGTCGCCGCCGTGCCGTTGTATTTTCTCTGGCAGCAACTCGGCTCCCGATCTCTGCCGGACGCCCCCAAAGCTCCGTAGAAGTTCACCGTTCCTGACCGCGGAGTCTCATTGCGAGCCCCTGCCAAAGCCCGGCGTCGGCGACGCCGGGAACGTCTTAGCATTCGCTAACTCTTTCACTCTTTCGCCGTCTTCGCCCCGCGCTTCCAGTCACCGATCCAGAGCTGGCTGGTCCCGTCGGCGGTCCGGTTGGAAGTCCACATCAGTTGCGTGCCGTCGGGACTGAAGACCGGCAAAACGTCGGCGGATTTGTGGTCGGTGATCCGCGTGATTTTCCCGCCTTTGAGCGTTTTCGGCGTCCGTTCGATTTCCATCGTCCATAAGTCAAAGTTCGCTCCCTGCGGACCTTTGCCGTAGTCGGCTCCCGCCCAGATCAGGTACTTCCCCGTCGGATGGAAATACGGGCACCAGTTGACCTGGTCGAGATTGTCGGTCAGCGGGACTTCGGTCTTGCCGTCGACGGAAATCGCAAACAACTGCAGCATGTCTTTTTTCTGTCGGTCGCTGCGAAAGATGATCCAGTTCCCATCGGGTGAAAAAAACGGCCCGCCGTCATAGCCGTCAGCATTCGTCAGTTGGCGCACGCCGGTCCCATCGGCGTTCATCACGTACAAGTCGGGGTCTCCGTCGCGTGAGGACGTAAACACGATCTGCTTTCCGTCCGGCGAGAAACTCCCTTCGGCATCGTAGCCTTCCGACTCGGTCAACCGCTTCAGTCCCGTGCCGTCCAGGTGGACGATGTACAACTCCATGTGCGGATCAAAATCCCATTGGTAGCGGCGGCGGCCCCCTTGTGCAGCTTCATCGCGGGCCTTCTTCTCGGTGATGTCGATCGCCGGATCGGTATGGCTGGAGGCGAAGAGGACGTGGTCTCCTGAGTGAGAGAAATAGCTGCACGTCGTCCGCCCGCGTCCGGTGCTCAGCAAACGGGGCACGCGCTCATCCAGGTTCTGCACGTAAATCTGGTAGAACGGATAGCCGATCGGGTTCGCCTGGTAGACGATCATTTTCCCGTCGGGCGAGAAATAGCCTTCCCCGGCCCGCGGCAACCCAAACGTCACCTGCCGGACGTTTGCCAGATGCCCGCCTTCCAGTTCGGTGACCGGCGGCGCGTCTTCCGCCCGGCCGACACTGCAAATCACGCTTGCGATAAGCAAAGAACCGCACACGCCTCGTCCCATGATCCCCACGCCTTTCTGCTGACCGGGCAACCGCTTGTCCAGCAGACTACCCTATCAGCGACAGCGTCGATCAGCAACTTGACGAGGGAGTGATCGCTCACTCCGAGTGCGGCGAACCAGCGCCACGACCATCACTTCATCACGCCGACGACGTGATTGAAGCGGTCGGTCCACAGTACCAACGGGCGGTCGCCTTGCCGCGTGTTCTGTACGGCGGCCTGAATCACCGGCGTTTCCAGTGCCGCGGCATCCCGTGTCACGAGCATCCAATCGCAATATCCGGCTTCACCGGCGACCTCGGCCAGCGAATAGACCTTCACGGCGTGCAAGCCGAAGCGATCGGCAGCCCCGTGAATCACCGGTTCCAGATCGAAGTGCCGGTTCGTGATGTGAAACGCCAGCACCCCGTTCGGCTTCAAGTGCTTCAAATAGATGCCGAAGGCTTCCTCGGTAAGCAAATGGGCGGGCACCGCGTCGCTGCTGAAGGCGTCCAGCACGAGGACGTCAAACTGCTGAGCCGCTTCTCGTTCCAGCGACAGCCTCGCATCCCCGAGGACCATCTCCACCGTCGCTTCCGAATCGCTGAGATAGCTGAAGTGCGCCCGCGCCAAACGGATGACGTCGGGATTGATCTCATAGAACCGGAAGCGGTCGCCCGGTTGTCCGTAAGCCGCCAGCGTTCCGACCCCCAGGCCGACCATGCCGACATTCCGCGGCGCCGATGCTTGCGATTGCAGCAACAACCCGATGCCGGATTGCTCCCCGTAATACGTCGTCGGAACCTTCCGTTTCTCAGGGGCCAGGTACTGCATGCCGTGCACAATCCTGCCGTGAACCATTCTCCGCGAGGCAGTTTCCGGCGTGTCGACGTCATGATCGACGACGCGAAGCACGCCGTAAAAATTCCGGCTCGATTCCAGTTCATTCGGCCCCGCGACCGCCGTTGCGATCCCGACCAGCCGCAGTCCGGCCCATGCGGCCAGCACGACGTAACTCCAGCCCCAGCGCGGCGTGGTGCCGTTCCAGAGTTCGTCCTTGTCGCTCAGCAAGACCCACAGCACGATGCCGCAGCCGGCAATCAGTGCCAGCGGCAATTCCAGATAGTTGGACAAGATCAGCGGCGCCACTGCACCGACCAGGAGCCCGCCCGTTGCGCCGCCGGCACTGGACGCCAGGTAAAACGTCGTCAAAAACTGCGGCTGCGGACGCAACCGAACCAGTTCCCCGTGACAGACCATGCAGCAGAAAAACAGCGACGTAAAATGAACGACGATTTGCGAGAACAGCGAGGTGTCGCTGCCTGCCTGCAAGACAAACGACAGGCAGACAATCGCCCCGGTCAACGCCGTGGCATAGGCCCTCCGCGGATACCACCAGGCCCGGTCGAAACACAAAATGAACGACGCCAGGTACAACGTCAAAGGCAACACCCACAGGAACGGAATCACGGCGACATCCAGGCACACCTGGTTCGTCGTCGCCAGCAGCATCACCGAGGCGCACGCCGACAAGCCGAACCACGCGCCGATCAGCGGCCAACTCGGCGGAACAGCGGCCTCCGCGGACGTCACGGAGGCAGTCGCCGGCCGGCGGCTGCGCAGGATGAGATCCATCGCGCACACGCCGCAAACCACGGCGAAAAGTCCGAAACCCGCCGACCACCACAACGACTGATCTTCGGACGAAAGCCACGGCTCAAACACGAAGGGATACGTCACCAACCCCAGCACCGAACCGATGTTCGACAGCGCGTACAATCGATACGGTGATGCGCCCGGCCGCGTCTGACCGAACCAGGCCTGCAGCAATGGCCCCGTTGCGGACAGCAGGAAGTAAGGCAACCCCACGGTCGCCGTCAGCAGTCCGAGAATCCGCAGCGCCGGGTTCTCATCTCCGACCGGCTTCCAGGACGCATCCGGCGACATCGGCAACAGCAACAGCGCCGTTGCCAGCAAGGCCAGATGAACGACAGCCTGCCCCCGCGGCGTCAACCAGCGAATGCTGCCGTGAGCATAGGCATAGCCGGCGAAGAGTACCACCTGAAAGAACAACATGCAGGTGGTCCAGACGCCCGGAGTGCCGCCGAACCACGGCAAGATCGACTTGCTGATCAGCGGCTGCACCTGAAAGATGAGAAACGCGCTGGTGAGAATGGTGAGGGCGTAGACCGCCGTCGTCTGCCGGGGAGATCGAGAGTCTGTCATGCTGCCGCATCCGTTGGTGCTGGTTCTGCCGGTTGTAGCGCCTCCGCCGGGATGTCGACGGACCGCAACATGGCAAATCTAGCACACGCCGGCTGCAATGCCGGGCGAATTTTTCGTTCCATCACCCTGGCCGGAGTGGTTGCGCTCTGTCAGGCAGTCGTGCACCGTCTGATGAGCATCCGAGGAGTTGGCTGACCTTCGGGCCGAACACGAAAGATGTGTGTTATTGACAGCGAAAACTCAGGGGCATGCCACCCGTTTCAAAGTGTACCACTACCGGAACTCGGGGCAATGCCGATGAGGCTCAGGACTCGCCACCCGCGGCATTCAACCAAGATCGGCACTCAATTCCCCGACCATCTTCACCAGCGCCTTCACATGTTCGGCCGGCGCTTCGGGCATCACGCCGTGGCCGAGATTAAAAATGTGGCCGGGGCGGCCGCCGGCGGCATCCAGGATTTCCTGCGTTCGGCGGCGGAGCGTCGGCAGATCGGCCAGCAAAATGACCGGGTCGAGATTTCCCTGCACGGCCCGGTCGTAACCGACGGTCTTCCAGGCGTCGGCGAGGTTCACTCGCCAGTCGATGCCAATCACTTGCCCGCCGGCTTCTTTCAGCAACGGCAATAGCGCCGGGTTGCCGGTCAGGAAATTGATCACCGGGACATCCGCCGGCAAGCCGTCCAGAACCTGTTTCGTGTACGGCAGGGCGTACCGGCGGTAATCGTCCGGCGACAGGCATCCGGCCCAACTGTCGAAGAGTTGCACCGCCTGGCAACCGGCGTCGATCTGCGCTTTGAGATAGCGAATCAAACTGCGGGCCAGCGTGGTCATCAATGTCCGCCACGCTCCTTCATCACGGTACATCAACGATTTCGTCAGCAGGTAATTTCGCGAGCCGCCTCCTTCGATGGCATACGAGGCCAACGTGAACGGCGCCCCGGCAAAACCCAGCAAAGGAATATCGCTCGGCAGATCGCGGCGGATCAGTTTCACGGCGTCGAATACAAATTGCAGCGACCCCACGTCTTCGAGTTCTTTCAGTCGCCCCACGTGCTCAGCCGACTGAATCGGATTGTGAATGACGGGGCCTTCCCCTTTTTGATACTCCAGATCCAGGCCCATCGGTTCGAGCATCGGCAACAGGTCGGCAAACAGAATCGCCGCGTCGACGCCCAGAATCCTCTGCGCATCCAGCGTGACCTGTGCCGCAAGTTCCGGTGTCTTGCACAGTTCGATAAACGTCACTTTCGACCGGACGGCCATGTATTCCGGCAGATAACGGCCGGCTTGCCGCATGATCCAGACAGGCGTTCGATCCACCGGCTCGCGCCGGCAGGCTTTGAGAAATCGACACTGGTACAAGGCGTCCGGCGGCATGTCATCTCCATTGAAGATGGCACGATTATAGCTGCGCGACGGACCGAATTCTCTGGTGAAAATCGTCAAAGGCACGCTTCTGCGAAGCGACGCTAAGTTTGACGTGCCGCGAGCAGTGCCGTTGCGGCTGCCAGTGACTCTTTCACCAGCGGCCCCATTTTCGGATGCGACGGTTCGAAGTCGGCCCTGAGGCCCAGTTCTTGCAGCGTTTCGGTCGCTGTCGGGCCAATCGAACCGATCAGGCAGCGACTGGCTGCGGCAAGGCAGTCCTCTCGGACGCCCATGTCTTCCGCCACTCTCAGCAAATGGTGAATCTGCTGGGCACTCGTGACGAGCAGCAGGTCAAACTCCCCGGCAATCAAGCGGCGAACGGCCGTTTGCAGCGGGGCGATGTCATCCGGCAAATCCCAGCGGTAGACCGGCACGGGGAGGACGCGGCATCCCCAGAACTCAAGCTGCTGATAAAACTCGGGGTTCGGTTTGCCGTATTCCTGAATTGCAACCGTCGGGTGGTCGAGACACACGGCGGTCTTCATCACGCCCAGGACTTCTCGCCACGTGTTCGGCTCCGGGGCGCGGTGATCGATTCGCACGCCCCACTCTCTGAGCACGGCCACCGGTTTCGGTCCTCGCACCACGACCGTGCACCGCGATAACGCGGAGAAAAATTCCTCGCGGGGTATTTTTATCTCGACGACTTCCAGCAGGCCACGCGCACCGACGCCCGTCATGAAAATCACCACTTGCACCCGGCCGGCGATCAGTTCCTCCAGGAACGCGAAGACTTCAGGATTCTGGGCGAGCGGAATTTCCTGCATCGACGGGGCGACAAACGCCGTGCCTCCCTGCCGCTCGATCAGCGACCGCATCTCCTCCGCCCGACGGCTTTCCAGGCTGCACACTCGAACGAACATGGGTGGAAACCCCGCGGCTCGGACACAAAAAAGAGTAGGCGACTGGAAGCATAGGCGCTCGCCCGGAATCAGCACAAGTCTGCCCCGGCTACACTCCCAGTCGCCGTACCCTTGGTGGAGCACGCGAAGACAGCCGGTTCCGAGCGTCGGTTGCCGACTGTTGATCTAGCGTTTAACGGTATCGCAAGGTTCATGCCATTGAGCGAGAATCTTTGCTTGTAATCCGTAACCTGTTATCGGATAATATGTTATTAACTGTAGATTCATTTCCCGGGAGCATGCCATTGCCGGGCATTGCCTGAAGTTCAGGCAGCCGAAGATCGAAAAGAATTCAACGACAGGCTTGCCGGATTCCTTTCAGGCATCGCCTCAGACAGCGTTGGCAGCAAGCAACACCGCGGATATCATGGCAGGATAAGATGTTGCGACAACCGGCCGCTTGGTGGAACTGGCAGACACGCAGGATTTAGGATCCTGTGCCGCAAGGCGTCGGGGTTCAAATCCCCGAGCGGCCATTCTTTGCAGACTTCGCTGAATCCGGCGGGGGACTGCCGAGGGGGCTCTGCATCTCACGGCTTCCGGTGAAGGCTGCTCAGCGGCAGCCGATACGACAGCACGCCCTTGCCCTCCACGTTGCGGATGGCCAGCGTCACGGTCGGATCGGTCTCCTGCCAGTCGATTTCGATCCACCCGAAGTTGACCGGCGTGAACAATTCGCCAACGCGGTCCGCGTTCGGCTCGGTCTTCGGCTGGCTCGGCGCGTTGAGGCTGCTGGAGGTCACGTCAAACAGAGGGTAAGTCAGTGCGTCTTCCGTGCGGTTGATTTCCGCGTGATGCCGGTCGCCGCTGAGGCAGATCACGCCCTCGGCTTCGGTTTCGCGAATCAGGTCGAACAGACGCTGCCTTTCGCGGGGAAAGTTTCCCCACTTCTCCCAGGCGTGCTCATTGGCCAGCACTTGAACGCTGGAGCACAAGATCCGGACCTCGGCTTCCACCCGGAGTTGCTCGGCCAGCCATTGCCACTGAGCATCACCAAGCAGCGTGGCGTCGGCGTCGTCATTTGGGGCGTACGGACCGGGATACGGTTGGCCGGGGACTCGTGTCAGTCCGTTCTTCTTCAACGGACTGCGATGATAGCGCGTATCGAGCAAGATAATCTGCACGCGTTTTCCCTCAGGGCCAAGGACGGCCGCGTCGTAGATGCCGGCTTGAGCACGCCTGGGCGAATCGGCCGGTTCGCCCAGGAAATCGAGCATGACCTGCTGGGATTCCTTGCGAAAGGGGTATTCGGCCCCGGCGTCGTCCCGGCCGTAATCGTGATCGTCCCAGGTCGCCATCAACCGGGCCGTTTTCCGCAGCGCTTGAAATCCAGGCTGACCGCCAAGCTGCTTCCACTTGGCGCGCAACACGTCCATGGCGTCGGAATCTCCGTAGATGTTGTCTCCGATCATCAGGAAGACTTGCGGCTTCGAAGCGACGATCGGCTCCCAGATCGGCTGCGGCTTGTCCTGCTTGGCGCACGACCCGAACCCAATCCGCGAAATCGGCTTCTCATTCTCCGCCGCCGGCAGCAGGACGCCGCTGATCAGCCCGAACGCAACAATGGCTTGGATCCGCATGATGATGTCTTTGAAAGTGAGCAGGGAGACCCGTTGCTGACGCTCCGGGCTGTCTGAAGACGTAGCAAAACGTGATTCGCTTCCGAGTATGTTCACTCCGCGCCGGCTTCGCGAGTGAAGTGATGCAGAAAAATTCCCGCGGCGACAGCAACGTTCAACGAATCCGCATCGCCCGACATGGGGATCGTGACGGTTTGATCGCAGGCCACGATCCATTCGGAACCGAGGCCCGTCGCCTCGTTACCCAGCAGCAGCCCGAATCGCGGCGAACGGCGGGCCTCAGTCAGCGGCGCCGCCGTCGGGTCCAGCACCGACGCCGCCAGCCGGAAATTCCATTCGGACTTTAATCGCTTCAAATCTCCGGCCAGGTCGGGCGATTCGATGATCGGCTGACGGAATGCCGTGCCCATCGACACCCGCAAAACCCGGCGAGAAAATGGGTCGCAGCATCCCGTGCCGAGCAAGATCAGGTCCGCGCCGAAGCCGCGGCTGATCCGCACGATGGCCCCCAGATTTTCCGGGTTGTCGCAATTTGGGCAGACGACGACCGTGAGCTGCGCCGCCGTCGGCGGCAGCACCTCGTCCAGCCGGGGGCTCGGCCGGCGACGCCCGGCGGCCATCACGCCGACGTGAAAGCTGAACCCGACGAGCTGCGTCCCCAGGCGTTCCGGAACAATGAAGATGGGAATGTTCGCTGGGACGCGCGGCAGCCATTCGGCCTCGCGTTTCTCGCTCAGCAGCACGGCCGCCGTCTCGTAATCGCTGCGAAGCAGCCGATCGACGACCTTGGTCCCTTCGGCGATGAACAGCTCGCCGTGCCGCATCAGATTCGCGGCCTTCAGGTCCCGAAACGGCAGCACGCGCGGGTCGTCGAGACTGGCGATGGGGATGCGCATGCGTCGCCGTGATCGTTGCGGGTGGTGTGAGAGATCGAGAGTCGCAGGGAAGGAGAGAAAATGAGAGAGGTCATCCGTCGCCGAATGGCTTCATCCCTCTCACGCTCGCACCCCTTAAACTCTCGTACCTTAATTTCGCGGCCCCGGGGTGCCATTCGATCGGCCGGTTTCCAGGCGGCGAAATTCATTAAAGTGCAGGTATTCCCAGTGGCGGTAGAGCAGCGACTCATTCACCAGCACAGACTGCGGGCCTTGCGCGGCGATGTGGCCGTTGTGCAGCAGCAGCACTTCATCCACCCGTTTCAGCGTTGTCAGCCGGGTTGGAAGAAAAATCACCATGCGCCCGGGAATAATCCTCTGGTACGTGTCGTCGAGCAGTTGCTTGGTGTCGTCATCGAAACTGCCTTTCGGCTCTTCAATAATCAGGAGCGCCGGGTCGTGCAGCACGGCGCGCGTCAGCGACAAGCGAAACCTCTGGCTGACGTCCAGTTCGTCGTCGCCGCCCGAGAGCGGAGTTTCGTAGCCCTGCGGCAGCCGCACCAGAAAGTTATGCGCGTGCGTCTGCTTGGCCGCCTCGGTGGCCAGTTGAAGAGTGTACTGCGCGCTGCCCGCCTGCAGATTCTCCAGCACGGTCCCGCGGAGCGGCGGGTCGTCGCCGCCGACGAAGACCGCCTCGGCACGCAAGGATTCGAGCGTCGCCCAGGCGATATCCTCTCCGTCGAACAGCACCCGGCCCGATTGCGGTTCCAGAAACCGCGGCAGCAACAGCGAAAACGCCTTCGCCGCGAGCGGGTCGAGGGACACCACGGCGTAGCTTTTTTTCGCGTCGAGTTTCAGCGTCACCCGGTCGAGAATCACCTGCTGCGACGGCGTCCGATAGCTGACAGCATCGAAGTGCAGCGACCGGCCGATGGGCTGAAGGAATTTCGCACCGACGGCCTGGCTGACGGATGGCAGCCGGTCGAGATATCGGAAAATCTGATCTGCGGACAGCGAGATCGCATCATACACTGATTTCAGCGACCAGAGTTCGCGCGCGCCGCGAAGCGTCACCACCACCGCCAGCACAAAGACCGTCGCGCCGCCAAAACTCAACTCTTCCGACGCCCGGAGAAGCTTGATCCCCATCGAAAGCGACAAAAACAAGATCAGCACGGCGCACACAGGTGCCGTCAGCCGCTGCAGCCACAGGGCCTCGCGCTGCGACGGAAAGAGATCTTTCGGCGGGGTCAGCGTCCGTTCGAGCCGCTTCACGAATTCTTCGTGTTCCGAATGTTCGATGCCGAAGCCGCGCACCAGCCGGGCATTCAACATCTGCTGGGACAACGCCTGGTATTCGTTCCGCTGCCGGTCGTCGGCCAGGCGCCTGGCAGCAGCCAGGCGCAGCGAAGCCCGTTCAATCAGGAACCAGCACAAGAGCAAGGGGACGGCCCACTGGATGGTCATCAAGGGGTCGATGCTGAAGGCGATAACTAGGACGCACAAGATTTCCAGTGGATAGCGGGCCAGCCGATTGATCCAGTTTTCCAGGCCAAAGCGCACGCCGTCTGCTTGCGTGGTGAACAATTCGACCGCGGAACGAGCCGAGTGCTCGTCGATGTCTTCCGGACTCAACCGCAGCGCCTGCCGATGCAGATTGTTCCGAAGTACGACGGCAATGCGCAGCGCTGCGGTCTGGCTGTGGTGCATGACCCTTTGCAGACAGCACAGCCTGGTCAGCCAGAAGACGATCACCAGGACCAGCAGACTGACCAGGGCAATATCATTGTGCCGAAGGAACTCGACGCGGCGGTAGAGCCAGGCAAAAGGCTCGCCGTACCAATGACCGTGTGACAGCCACACGCTGCGAAGCACCCCTTCGCCGGATATATGATGTTCCGTGGCCTGCTCTGGCTGCGGCGGGGCGATCTCCGGCGGAGGCTGTTCGGCGTTCGGAACTCCCTCGGCAGCGGGATCTTCCGGCGCTTTCGGGCCGGGTTGGAGTACCGGGCCGACATGCCGCATCTGAATGCCGGTGAAACGGTTGAACTCTTCCAGCTCGGTCGTTGTGAGCTTGATGCGCAACGGCTCCTGATCGGTCAGCAGTCCGACGATCAGCGCAAACGATATCAGGATCAGCGCCAGCAGCAGCGTGGCCAGCACGGACCAGATCACCGCCCGGCGCGCGGGGCCGGAAAATAAGTCGCGATTGGCGAAAGTCCGCGAGAATGCGCTCTGGGGTTCGTTCGCCACAGAAGTGCCCGTCCAGAAGGAACAATTCGGATCAGCTTCCGTGCCCGACGCCGCTATGCCAGATCGCGATCCTCAAACAAGATAAACGCCATCAAGATCGACGCCGCGCAGTAGCACAAACAGTACAGCCCCGCCTGGCCGAGATACTCGGGAGGCGGGATCTTATTCGTGGCCACCGCCGCGTTGATGTTGAACGAATCGAGCGACGGGAACACCGTGGCGATCAAGCGGGCCATGAACGCCACGAATTCGTTCTTGATCGCGCTGCTTTCCACCAGGACCGACGTCAGGTGGCCCACCACGAACACCGCCAGGCAGGTCGTAAGGTTCACCACCATTGGCAATCGCGTCGAAATCGCCACGCTCACTGCCGCCAGTACGGCGACCTCCATGAACATCAGCAACAAGCCCGGCACAACCTGGACCATCGCGTTCCAGCGGTCATCGGCCGTGGGAGGATCCCCCCCGAGTTCCCGCGCATCGTAGCCGACCTTGTAATAGATCAGGGCCAGGAACATGAGCGAGAGCGGCAGCATGTACCACAAGACGGCCTGCACGATCCCGATGTATTTCCCGAGGATGAACTGCCGGCGATTGACGGGCTTTGAGAGCAGCGTCATCGCCGTCTTGCCTTCAATTTCGTCCGCCACGCTGGTGCTCGCCGTCCAGACGGAAATCAGCAGCGAGGAAATCAGCAGCGTCGCCAGGCCGCAGTCTTTCAGCATCTTCACGTCGTCGCCCAGCGAGAAGAACGGCAGGAAGGTATTCACCACCAGCAACACCACCGCCAGGCCGAAGCAGAGCCAGAACACCGGCTGCCGCACGGCTTCCTTCGTCGTGGCGCGGGCGATGATGCCCGCCTTGGTCAGGAAGTCAAACGCCCCCAGCGCCAACAGGCAGCAGGCCGCGACAATGGCCGTTGCCGTCCAGTTGATCGGGGCTTCCACGATTCCGTAGCGATCGGCGCTTTGCGCTAACAACCACATTCCAGGCATTCCCTCCGTCATGCTGCACCTCAATGAGAAAATCGCGAATAAGGAACGGACCCACAGCGACCAGCGGTTCAACGCCGTGTACGCCGTTCCGCTGGCTCCGGTTGGATTTTCTCTTGGTTGTTCCTGGAATTTAGTCTAATCGCCGCAAGAGGCGCTGGGAATGATCGGACGGTGCAGGAACCGGGAAATTTTCAGATCAGCCGATCATCGTCCTCAGAGATGTTGTTGACGGAGAAGTTTTCCTGAGGCAACCCCACCGAGACTGTGGTCATTCCCGAACCGTAAACCCTGTTGCATGAAACTCTTGAGTCGCAGGCAGCTCCTCGATGCGTGTCAGGCTGGCCTGAAATTGCGTGGCGACTTTCGTCAAGAATCCCGTAACGCCATCCGACGAGCCCTGGGCCTGAAGTTCGACCGTCCCGTCCGGCAGATTGCGAACGTACCCCGCGATCGGGAAGGAGCGGGCCAAGTGGGCCGTGGTCGCACGAAACCCAACTCCTTGTACCCGGCCATGATAAATCACACGGCGGGTGATGTTTTCCTGATTCATGGTAACGCTCTACACCGGGATCGGATAGAATTGAGTTCGTGAAATTTCCTGAGGGATCGCCGCGGAGTTCTGCAAGAAAGCCCCAGCCATGTCGATGAACCGAGACCAATTGTATCAAGCCGCTCTGGATTTGCAGGACAACGAACGACTGGAATTGGCCGGGCAATTGATGGAAACAATTTCCCCGGCTGTCGAACTCTGGGAAGCCGACAATCCCGAATTTCTCGATGAACTAGATCGGCGGAGCGACGATCAATCTCCGCCGATTCCCTGGGCGCAAGTTCGCTCGGAATTGAACTCTCATGAATCGTGAGGTGGATTTTCACTGGCGAGCGAGAGCGGAATTGCGGAATGTCGTGGCATGGTATCAGGCGCGTTCGCAGAGGGCTGTCAGCCAATTCCTGATTCAAATGGATCGAGCCGTCATCCGATTGGCCGACGATCCGGAATCTCTACCGCGGATGGGGAAACGATACCGATCGCTGCGGGTTGGCAAGTTTCCCTTCTTGATTGTGTTTCTCCAGCGACCAGACCTGTCTGATTTTTGTCGTCGCGGTGGCGCATTACGAGTCGGCGTTCCGGGTATTGGCGAGGCCGAAAGCCATAATCCGAACCATGGGTAGACGGATGCAAGCCAGGGATGCTTTTCCGTTCGGAACCCGCTCTGAGAAGTAGCATTTGGAATGATTACCGTCTTAACGAATTGCTGAATCCTCATGTTTGTCGACCAGATCTCAATCTCCTGTTTCGGCGGCGACGGCGGGCCCGGGTGTTGCAGCTTTCGCCGGGAATCGCACGTCCCGCGCGGCGGTCCCGACGGCGGCGACGGCGGCCGCGGCGGACACGTCATTCTCGAAGCCGATGAAAACGTCAGCAGCCTGGTGCATCTCGTCGGCATCAAGGACTGGAAGGCAGACAGTGGCGCGCCGGGACAAACGGCACTGAAAACCGGCCGTGACGGCGAAGACATCGTCATCCGCGTGCCGCCCGGAACCATTCTCCGCGATGCCCAGCGCGGGTTCGTCCTGAAGGACATGACCCGCCACGGCGACCGGGTGATCGTTGCGAAAGGAGGCGCCGGCGGCCGCGGCAATGCGGGGTATATGACGTCGACCAATCGTGCCCCGCGCGAGTTCACGCCGGGTGATGAGGGCGAACAGCGAGACCTCGTCCTGGAACTGAAAGTCATCGCCGACGTCGGACTGGTCGGCAAGCCGAACGCCGGCAAATCGACGCTGCTCAGCCGCTTGTCGCGTGCAACGCCCGAGATCGCCAATTATCCCTTCACTACCAAATCGCCGAACCTGGGGGTCGTCAACGTCGGCACGGACCGTCAATTCGTCCTGGCGGATATTCCGGGGCTGATCGAAGGGGCGCACGCCGGGGTCGGCCTGGGACATGAGTTCCTCAAGCACGTGGAACGGACGCGCGTCTTGCTGCACCTGGTCGAACCGCAGCCCGACGATCAATCCGACCCGATCCAGAACTACCTGTCGATCCGTGAAGAATTGCGATTGTATGACGCCGCGCTGGCCGAGCGGCCGGAACTGGTCGTCGTCACGAAGGGCGAACTGGAGGACGCCGCGGCGATTGCGGAACTCCTGAATGAAACGATCCATCGCCCGGTGCTGGTGATTTCCGCCGTTACCGGTAAAGGGCTGCCGCAATTGATCCAGGCCACCGTCAAGCTGCTGGATGACCTGAACGAACCGCAATAGGCTGTTCTGCCCAAAGCCCGGTGTCGGCGACGCCGGGACCTTGCTGGCGAACGCACCCTCCTCACACGTTCCGAACTTTCTGACTCGCATCCGGTGCGCGCAGCGACTACCATCATGAGTCCGATCCCCGGCTGGTGATGCGCTCCCTGACGACACGGAACCGTAATCGTATGGCTCACGAGCAGACTCCGAACGCCCTGTCTGATTTCACGCCCCCGCATCCGGGAACCTCGCAAATGCCCCGCTGGGACGGCGGCGAATTGCCGGCCCCGCCGGAGTTTCGACTGCGGAATTGGGCGTTGATGCTCGGTCCCGGACTGGTGATGGGAGCTTCGGCGATCGGGGGAGGGGAATGGCTGACCGGTCCGCTGATCACGGCTCGGTTTGGCGGCGGGCTGTTCTGGCTGGCGACGCTCAGCATTCTCGGCCAGACGATTTATAACGTCGAGATCAGCCGGTACACGCTCTACTGCGGCGAGCCAATTTTTACAGGCAAATTTCGTATTCTTCCCGGACCGATGTTTTGGGTGTTTTTGTATCTGCTGCTGGACTTCGGCTCGTTCATGCCGTACCTGGCCAAGAGTGCGTCGATACCGCTGTTGACGTTGTACTACGGCTACGTACCGGAATTGAAAGAGATCCCCCTTCAGTACAGCATCGTCTCCTGCGTGCTGTTCGTCATGCTGCTGATTCCGCTCTTGGTGGGGGGCAAAGTTTATAACTCGATGAAAGCCGTGATGACGTTCAAGTTGATCTTTGTCTTGTCGTTTCTCATGTTTCTGGCGGTGTGCTTTTCCTCCCCCGCCGTGTGGGAAAATCTGATCGGCGGTTTTTTCAAGTTTGGCAACATTCCGATCGTGCCCGTCGAACCGGGAGGCGCCAACCTGGACAACGTGTTCGTCGCGCTCTGGGAAGGACGCCCGTGGCCAAAAATTGACATGACGGTGATCAGCCTGGTCATGGCGATGGCGGCCATTGCCGGGAATGGTGGACTCACCAACACGCCGATCAGTTCCTACACCCGCGATCAGGGCTGGGGGATGGGCAAGCACGTCGGTGCCATCCCCAGCGTCGTCGGCGGCCATGCCATCGAATTGTCACACGTCGGCATGGTGTTCCCGCCAAATTCCGAGACGTTACCGCGGTGGCGCGGATGGGTGCGTCACGTCATGCGGGAACAATGGGGGCTCTGGATGCCCGCCTGCTTCATCGGGCTGGCGCTGCCCAGCATGCTTTCGCGAGTTTTTCTGCCGCACAACTCGATTCTCCCGAACCCGAATACTGCAGCGGCAATGACGGCCCTCAAAGTCGGCGAATCTGTGGGGGCTGCCTTCGGAACGCAACTCGGGTCGCTGTTCTGGTTTTTGACGCTGTTTTGCGGTTTGCTGATACTGGGGACCAGTTGCGCCGCCACGGCGGATGGTGTGCTTCGCCGCTGGATCGACGTCTTTTGGACCGGCTTGCCCATGCTGCGGAAGTGGGACGCCAAACATATCGGCAAGCTCTATTTCGGCACGCTGATGGCGTACGCCGCCATTGGACTGTTGATGCTGATCTTCGTGGACGGGACGCAATTATTGACCATCTCGACAATGATTTACAATTACGCGCTGGGCTTCAGCTGTTTCCATGTCCTGATCGTCAATTTGACGCTGCTGCCGAAGGAATTGCGACCAGGCTGGTTCCCGCGGATTGGCCTCGCGGTTGCCGGTGTCTTCTTCATCTGTTTCGCGGTCATGTCGATGCTGGCGAAACTGGAAGAATTGAAAGTCATCGACTGGTTCGAACCGTATGAAACGTCCGCAGCTGTAACAACCGAGAAGTAGGCCGAGCTCTCCTGATGAACGAACTTCGCGAACAGCTCAGTTGGCTGCTGCACATCCAGGATCGCCTGGACGACATGATCACGCTGTTTGGTCCCTGGACCTACGTGATCCTGTTTCTGGTCATCTTCTGCGAGACGGGCCTCGTCGTGACGCCGTTTCTGCCGGGTGATTCGCTGCTGTTCGCCGCCGGGGCGTTCGCGGCTTTGAACCCTCAGCATCTCAACATCTGGGTGATGTTCGTCGTGCTGAGCGTGGCGGCAATTCTGGGGGACACGGTGAATTACTGGATCGGCAAATGGATCGGACCTAAGGCTTTCAGCGGGAAGATTTGGTTTCTCAAACAGGACCATCTGCGAAAGACGGAAGCGTTTTACGAGAAGTACGGGGCCAAGGCGATTGTGCTGGCCCGGTTTGTGCCGATCGTCCGGACGTTCATTCCGTTCGTGGCGGGGATCGGGGCGATGAACTATCAGCAGTTCATTGCTTACAACATCCTGGGCGGGATCGCCTGGGTCGGGATCTGTACGTGGGCCGGCTACTTTTTTGGAAATTTCCCCTGGGTGAAAGACCATTTTGAAGCCGTTGTGGTGGCGATCATCGCGCTCTCGGTGCTGCCGATGGTCTGGGAAATTTATGCCTCGCGACGCTGGCCGGAGCCTCATGTGGCGAACGGCGAACTGCCCGCAACCGACGGCGAACCCGCAAGCGGCCAACCCGCATCCATCAACTCTCAACTCTGAACCAAATCATGAACAACGGCGGCAAAGAACGTTGGGCCTCACGGATTGGCCTGGTGCTGGCGATGGCCGGGAATGCCGTTGGCTTGGGGAATTTCCTGCGTTTTCCGGCCCAGGCGGCGAAAAACGGCGGCGGGGCGTTTCTGATTCCGTACTTCGTGGCGTTTGTCGTTGTCGGCCTGCCGCTCGTCTGGATCGAATGGACGATGGGCCGTTATGGCGGGCAGTTCGGGCATCACTCGACACCCGGTATCTTCGATGCGATGGGGAAAAAGAAATTCTGGAAGTATCTCGGCGTGTTCGGCCTGTGGGGCAACCTGATCATCGCCGCGTTTTATCTGTATATCGAATCATGGTGCATTGCCTACGCTGGGTTTGCGTTAGGCAACGGGTTCGCTCATCAGTCCGGTCTGGAATATTTTAAGTTGGTGACGGGCGAGAAGCCGGGGGAACTTCAGGCGGTCAGCCCCTATGGCCTGAAAATTTTCGCGGTTTGCGTCGCAATTAACATCTATATACTCTCGCGCGGCCTGGCCAAAGGGATCGAACTGGTCTGTAAGATCGGGATGCCCTTGTTGATGCTGTTTGCCGCCTTCCTGGCGATTCGCGGATTGATGATCTCGCCGGCGCTCGATGGCGCGCACGTCAAAGCCAGTCCGCTTGTGGGGTTGAATTTCGTCTGGGAACCAAAGTTCGATCAACTGACCAATCCGGCGGTCTGGCTGGCCGCCGCCGGGCAGATCTTCTTCACGTTGTCGATCGGCATGGGCTCCATGCATTGTTATGCATCCTACCTGCGGAAAAACGACGATGTGACATTGAACGGCGCGACCGGAGCCTGGACAAACGAATTTTGCGAAGTGGTGCTCGGCGGGAGCATTCTGATTCCGATCGCCGTGGCCTACTTGGGGCTGCAGGAAGTGCAAAGCGCCGTGGGCGGCGGATCGGGGTTCGGGCTGGGATTCATGGTCTTTCCCACGCTGTTCAATAATTGGGGCGCATTGGCGCCCGCGGCCGGGTTTATGTGGTTCGGCCTGTTGTTCTTTGCGGCAATTACCAGTTCGCTGGCGATGGGGCAGCCGATCATGGCGTTTCTGCAGGACGAATTCGGTTTCTCCCGCGAGAAAAGCGCACTCGCATTCGGCGGCATGTTGTTGCCGCTCGCGCTGCCGGTCGCGCTGCTCAGCCAGGCGAGTTTCTTCGATGAATTCGACTACTGGGCTGGAACGCTGGGGCTGGTCCTCATGGCCGTAGCGGAATCCGTGCTGTTCTGCTGGGTGTTCGGCGTCAACAAGGGCTGGGACGAGATGATGCGCGGCGCCGATCTGAAAGTGCCCCGCTTCTTCTTTTATATCATGAAGTATGTCACGCCGACGTTTCTGATCGTGATTCTCACCGCCTATGTCTTCCTGCCCGAGGCGGGATGGGAAACGTATCTCGGCGCTGGACCGAAGGACAAACCGATCCCGGCCTGGAAATGGTCTAAAGACGGCATGATCGGAAAGCTGCTGCATTACGATCTGCCGATGAAAGCCGATGCCACGCCCGAAGAAATCGAATTCAACAACGACCTGAAAATGGTACGGACCGTCGATCGCGTGATCATGGTCACGGTCTTCGTCGGCTTCTCCGGGCTGGTCAGCCTGGCGTGGAGTCGGCGTGAGAGAAAAATCCAGACAGCGGAGGGTGTTGCATGACAACCTGGGCGTGGGTCTTCATGTTCGGTGCCTGGGCCGTGATCATCGGCTGCATGGTGTATTGTTTTTCCAAGCTGCTTTTCTCGCCGCGCGGCTTGGGCGATGATGTTTCGGAATCGTAAACTTGCAAACGTCTTCGCCCCGGCGAACCGCTCGAGGCAACTCCTGAGAAAGCACCGTCATGCCAAGTTTTTCCAGCGAACCGATCCTCAAAACGGCCCGGCGCGAAATGTTCTCCGCGGCCGGCGTCTGGCTCGCCACACTCTGCTGGTCCGTCGGATATTGTGCGAACTACGGATATGATCTGCAGCCCGAAGACCTGACATTCGTGTTCGGTTTTCCGACCTGGATTTTCTATGGCGTCGTGCTGCCGTGGTGGCTGTGCACGCTGATCTCCGGCGTGTTTGCGTTTGGATTCATGCAGGATGCCGACCTCGGCGAAACCGATGAAGGGCCGTCGGCTGCGGAGGGCGAAGATGCCGGTCGCTAATTTTGGATTTCTGCTTGCCGAGGCCGCGGGGAAATCCGCCGCGGACAAGCCTGGCGCGTTCGTGTTCGTCGCGCTGATGGTGTTCATTGCCGCCTCGGTCTGGCTGGGCACGCTGGCCCAGTCGGCCATGGACAAGAAAAAATTCCTCGAAGGTTTTTTTCTGGGCAACCGCGGCCTCGGGGCCTGGGCGCTCGCGCTGACGGCCACCGTGCAGAGCGGCGGGACATTCATGGGCTTTCCGTCGCTGGTTTACAGCTCCGGGTGGATCGTCACACTGTGGATCGGCAGTTACATGGTCGTCCCGCTCACCGGGTTTACGATTCTAGGCAAACGGCTGGCGCAGCTTTCCCGCAAGGCGAACGCCATCACCGTCCCCGATCTGCTGCGCACCCGCTTCGATGATCCCCGCGTCGGGCTGACGGCGTCGCTGCTGATCATGCTGTTCATGAGCATCATGATGATCGCCCAGTTCAAAGCCGGCGCGATCGTGATGAAGCTCTCCGCGGGCGACCTGATGGCCTTTTCCGAAGACGCCGAGGTCAAGATCGACTGGCAGTATTACATCGGCCTGACCGTCTTTTCGCTGACCGTCATCGGCTACACGATGATCGGCGGATTTCTCGCGTCCGTCTGGACCGACTTGTTTCAAAGCGTGATGATGTTCTTCGGCGTGATGGTGCTGCTGGCGTTAGCGCTGATTGCCGTCACGAAGGAAGCCGAGCAGACGTCACTGACCGCGGGCATGGAGCAAGCCACGCGAAACGCCGTGGAAAAGACGTCGATGCGGTTTGCCTCCGGTCCTGGTTATGCAACCAAGCCGAATCCCGATTTTGTGAAGGGACGAACGGACAATCAAGTCCCGGAGGAGATCGAAGCTCCAGAACACGGCTTTCTGCCGGTGGGCCTGGCGTTTTCCATGTTTTTCGTCTGGGTCTGGGGAGGCTGGGCCTCGCCGGCGAGCATGGTCCGCGTGATGGCGGCGTCCAATACCGAGGTCATGCGGAAATCGATTTTTCTGCTCTCGTGCTACAACTGCTGCATCTATCTCCCCTTGATTGTCATCTGCGTCTGCGGCCGAACGATTATTCCGGACCTGGTGCAGACCGATGAAATCATCCCCCGGCTGGCCATCCGGCTGACGCAGGAAATCCCCGGCGGGTCCATGATCACGGCGCTCATTCTCGCCGCTCCGTTCGGGGCGATCATGGCCACGGTCAGCTGTTATCTGCTCGTGATCGCCTCCGGACTGGTTCAGGACGTGTATCTGCGATTCATCAACCCAGGGGCAACGTCGAAGGAACTTCGGTTCTGGACGAATGTGTCGATGGTCGGCATCGGAGTCGCGGCCATTCTCGCCAATCTCGATCCGCCCAAATATCTGCAGGCGCTCGTGGTGATGAGCACGTCGTGCGGGGCGGCGGCCCTGGCGGTTCCCATGCTCATGGCCTGCTATTGGCGCAAGGCGACCTCCGCTGGCGTACTGACCGCCATGCTGACTGGCTCGGGAACCGTGCTGTTGTTGTTCGGCCTGGGACAGCTTCCACTCGATTGGCTCGGTCCGCCGCAGACCATCGGCATGACAAAAGGCTTCAAGCCGTATTTCGTCTACGGCCTGGAACCCGTCGTCTGGGGGCTGCTGGTCTCGGCAATCGCCGGTGTCGGCGTGAGCCTGGTCACCAGGCCGCCGCACGAAGACCATCTGGCAAAATACTTCGACGCGCCGTTGGCGAAATAAGCCCGCAGCGCGAGCAAGGGACGCGAATCACGAGCCACGAGCCTCGAGCGTCAGCGGCCGGTCCGTCCTCATCCCTGTCGGTCGGGGCGATCTTCGGAATCACACCCAACCGGGTTCCCAGCCGGCGCGGTACGATTTCGTCAGCAGTGATTTTGCGTGCGGGGAGCCGGTCAGTTCCATGGCCTCCGGGTTCCAGGAGAGCTTCGTTCCCTTCAACCGGATGGCGATCGTTCCCAGAAGCACGGCTTCCGACAGCGGCCCGGCGTAGTCGAAGTGCGACGTCGTCTTGTCTTCGCCGCGGCACGCGTCGGCCCACGAGGTGTAATGATTGCGGGCCGGCACGACTTCGATCTTGTAATCCGCGAATTTCTCTTCCGGGAACAGCTTCGGCATCGCCACGTGCGGAATCACCAGCGAGCCCCTCTCGCCGATAAGCACCGAACCTGAGCCGGGGAGTGCATAGCTTTCCGGCAGCCCGGTTTCAGCCTTGGACGGCAGATGCTTCTCACCGTCGTGCCAGGTGACTTTGATCGTCTCGCCAGCCGTCAATTCGGTGCCTGGGAATTCGTATGACACGGTGGAGTGCCTGTACCAGATCTCCTTGTTCATGGGGCCGGCATCGGCCTGAATGCTCAACGGGGCCGTCAGCTTGAGCGCCATGAAGACCGGGTCGAGAATGTGGCAGCCGAAGTCGCCCAGTTGGCCGTTCGAGAAATCCTGCCAGGCGCGCCAGTTGAAGCTGTGATAAATCTTTGGCATAAACGGCCGCTGTGGCGCGACGCCCAGCCATTCGTCCCAGTGGATCGTTTCCGGCACGGGTTCGCCTTGGGCCGGACGGTCGTCGACGAGAATCCAGCCCATCGCGCCGCTCTGCCAGGAATGAACTTCCTTCACCTTGCCGATGACGCCGTCATGCACCAGCTTGACCGCGGTGCGGTACGCTTCGTGCGACTGAATCTGGTTCCCCATCTGCGTAACAACATTGTATTTTTTCGCCGCCAGCCGCATCTGCCGGGCTTCATGGACGGTGTGCGTGAGGGGCTTCTGGCATTGGACGTGCTTGCCAAGCTGCATCGCCGGCAGCGAGACCGGGGCATGCATGTGATCGGGCGTAGAGACAATAACCGCGTCGAAGTCCTTGTGATGCTCGAACAGCTTCCGCCAGTCGGTGTAGCGCTTCGCCTGTGGATACTTTTCAGCCGCCTGACCAAGATGCGGCTTGGATTCGTCGATGTCGCAGAGCGAGACGACTTCCACCTGCGGACTTGCTGCGGTCGCCGTCAAATCCGACCAGCCCTTCCCGCCGCACCCGACCGAGGCGACGCGCAATTTCCCGTTCGCTCCGTAAACCCTGGACCAGCTTGCGGCGGTCAACGGCAGAATCGTTCCGGCTGCGGCAGCGTTCTTCAGAAACTGGCGGCGCGTGGATCGGGCGGGCATGGCGTCGGCTCCTTGTGATTCGTTTTTGCGAGCGGATTCACGACGTCAGTTTAACAGACGACGGGCGGGCAGGGAATTCGCTTGCCGGCGTTTGACGTCTTCGGGTGTCGTCGCGGATTTCGGGATTCGGGCGGCGAGCGGGATGACTTGGCGCTCGAATTGATGCCACCAGCCATCCTGCCTGGTGAGCGCCCTGTCATCCGGTCGAAACGGCCACCTTTTCCCGCCAGGGGAGTAGAGGAAAAACAATCCTCCGATACGACACCCCTGCCGAAACGCGATAGATTCCCTGATTGCCGGTTGCATCAACGGGCGTTGATCTGCTATGCTGGTTCGGGATGAAATCTACAGGCAACGGAGCACACAGGAACTCCGAAGATGCTGCGAATTTTGGGCCGCGGATCGACCCTGTGTGACCGAGTGCCTCGCCGCGAGGCGCTGCGTGTCGGCGGGTTGGCGTTGTTGTCTGGTGCGACGTGGCCGCAAAGAGTGCCGGCCGCCGCGGCATTGCCGGCGTCGCATTCCGGTGCGGCGAAGTCGGTGATTCTGATCAACCTCTTCGGCGGGCCGCCGCACCAGGATTTGTTCGATCTCAAGCCCGATGCGCCGAAAGAAGTGCGCGGGGAATTCTCGCCGATTTCCACTTCAATTCCCGGAGTTCAGATCGGCGAGTTGCTGCCTGAGATTGCTCAGGTCATGGACCGCTGCACGCTGATCCGGACGTATTCCCACAAGTACAACAGCCACAATCCGTACAATGTTTTCACCGGGTTCGATGGCGGGAACGACCGCGAAAATTACTTTGCGAAGCGGTCCGACCATCCGTCGATCGCCTCGGTCTGCATGTCCGTGCGGCCGCCCTCGGGCGATATCCCGCCGTATGTGATCCTGCCGGCCTATCCGGGGTATTCGCAGGCATTGCGTCGGTCCGGTCCGTACGGGGCGTATCTCGGCAGCCAGTACGATCCGCTGTTCACGCTGTGGGACCCGCAGTTCCCCGGCAAGTCGAAGGACTTTTACGAGCATTTCACGGCGCAGGGGCAGCCCGTGCTCCCTTCGCTCGATGGCTTGCCGAACATCACGGCGGATCGGCTCGACCGGAGGCAGACGCTGCTGGAACAGATCGACCGGCAGACCGCCGCGCTGGAACGGTCGCGCGTGGTCGAAGGGATGGCTCATTTTCAACGGCAGGTCTTCACGCTGCTGACGTCGCCCAAGACGCGGTCGGCCTTTGATCTCTCTCGGGAAAGCGACGTATCCCGGGACCGTTACGGCCGCCATCTGTGGGGTTCGAGCCTGCTTCTTTGCCGCCGGCTGGTCGAAGCCGGTTCGCTGTTCGTGAGCGTGAACTGGGAGGCCGACAACGGCAATCACTGGGATCTGCACGAGAACAATTTCGGCATGTGCCGGGCGCAGGCGCCGATCCTCGATCAGATGGTGTCGGCGCTCATTCTCGATTTGGAAGCGCGCGGCATGCTGGAGACGACGCTGGTCATCGTGATGGGCGAAATGGGCCGATCTCCCCGGATCAACGCTAAGGCCGGCCGCGATCACTGGCCGCAATGCGGCTTCGCGCTTCTGGCCGGGGGTGGGATGAAGCGCGGGCTTGTCGTCGGGAAGACCGATGGCCAGGCCGGATACCCAATCGAGCGGCCCGTCTCCGCAGGCGACCTGGCGTCGACGATCTACCACTTGCTGGGCATCGATTACAACCTCACCGTCAACGACTTGACGGACCGGCCCAATCACATTTCGCACGGCGGCGAACCCGTCTGGGAGGCCCTGGCATGACGCCTGGAAATCTGCACGAACGACTGGCAATTTCGCAGTTCTCCCGGCGAACGGGTTTGCAGGCCGGCGCGCTCGGCCTGATGGGCTTTGGCATGGCCGACGTCGCCGCCGTTCATGCCGCGAACTCCGAACTGCCCGTGACGCCGACCAAGTCGGTGATCTTCGTCTTCTTGAACGGCGGTATCTCTCAACAGGACAGTTTCGATCTGAAGCCCGGTGCGCCAGAATCCGTGCGAGGCGAATTTGCGCCGATCGCCACCGACACGCCCGGCGTTTCGATCTGCGAACATCTTCCTTTGCTGGCCCGTCAGAGTTCCCGGTATGCGCTGGTCCGGTCGATCACCTCGGACAGCAGCGACCACGGAGCGGCGTGCCACATGCTGTTCACGGGCCGGATGGACATGCCGCCGGGGGCGAACTTCAGCCAGGTTCCCGGGCCGAATGAATGGCCGTCGCTGGCCTCGCAGATGACGTATGCCACGCGGACCCGGTCTGGTTTGCCGCCGGCCGCCGTGTTGCCGCAGCCCAGCGTCAACGAAGCGAATCTCTTCCGGCCGGGGCAATACGCCGGGAAACTGGGCGCGGGCCATGAAGCCTGGCATCTGCCGGTGGCAGCCCCGTGTGCGCTGGGCAACGGGGCGTGTCCGCATTGCTTTCGATTCGACGGCCAGCCGTTTGATCATGGTTCATCGACGATTTTCGAGATGCCGATGCTGACATTGCCCGAGGGGGGGCCGACGCGGTTAGGTCGCCGCATCCAGCTTCTTGATCACATCGACGGCCAGCGCCGGGCTCTGGAAGTCGGGGCCGAAGCGTTGCGGCTGGACCGGAATCGTCAGCAGGCGTTGTCCGTCTTATCCAATCCGAAAGTCCGGCTCGCCTTTGAAGTCGAACAGGCCGATCCGGCGATTCTCGCGGCCTACGGCAAGAATAAATTCGGGCTGTCGCTGCTGATGGCACGGCGTTTGGTGGAGGCCGGCGTGAACCTGGTGCAGGTGAATCTCGGGAAGAACTCGTCGTGGGATACGCACCGCCGGAATTTTCCGAACCTGAAATCGAACCTGCTGCCGTACCTCGATCAGTCGTTGTCCGCCCTGTTGCAAGACCTCGCGGACCACGGGCTGCTGGAAAGCACGCTGGTCGTCGTGTCTGGCGAGTTCGGCCGCACGCCGAAAATCAACGCGGAAGGGGGCCGCGATCACTGGGGGCCCGTGATGACGAGCCTGTTCGCCGGCCCGGGAGTTCCCGGCGGCCAGGTGATCGGCGAGACCGACGCGCTGGCGGCGTACCCGATCAGCCAGGTCTACAGCGTGGAAAATCTGGCCGCCACGATGCTCCAAGCACTGGACATTCCGGCGCACGCTCAGTGGATGGACCTTGACGGTCGGCCGCATGAATTCTATCGAGCCGATCCGATCGCGTTCTGAGACGCGTCGCATGACATGATGGCTCGCGTTCGCTCGGTCCCGGCGTCACCGACGCCGGGCTTTGATGCGGGCTCGGCAGCAGGGTGTACTTCGGCCCCCTGGTTTCTTGCCGCTCGCAAGAACCAGTCTCCCCACGTACGGGCTTCTCCGATAGAATCCGCATTGCGAAGATTGTGCAGTCATTTCGTTTTGCGAAAGAATTTCTCGTGCCCAATGGATGGCCCACGCTGCCGGTGTTGCCCGACGGCCTTTTGCAGGGTCTGTCGTCGATCTCCACGCTCGTGATTCTGGGGGCGTTCGCGCTGCACCTGGTGTTTTTCTGGTGGCTCTCGGCGTGGGCGCGCCGGGATGAACGGCGAATGGCGGCCGATTTCGAGGCGTTCACCCGCGATTTGAAGCATCGCAGCATTCTGGAACGCGGGATGCCGTTGTCCGATCAGATCGAGGCGTTTCTCGCCGACGTGAAAGATGTGCTGGACGATCCGGCGAAAGTTTCCGACCGGAAAGCGCTCTGGCAGCGGATCAAAATTCTCGATGAAGAGCGCCGGTATCTCCAGTCGCAGTCTTTTGAAACCTCGTACAACGTCTGCCGGACGATGATCGAAGCCTATCCCATGGCGGGAATTCTGGGCACCGTCCTGGCCATTGGCGCGGCATTGCGAATCGGCAAGCAGAGCGGCGAAACGGCCAACACGGTTGGGACAATCGTCGAATACTTCGGCGATTCCATCTGGTCCACATTTTTCGGCCTGGTGGCCGCCATGACGCTGATGTTCTGGAACAGTGCCGTGGAAACGCGTTTTCAAAGGCTCTCTGAAAATCGGGGTCACGTCCGCGAGACGATCACGCGCGTCAAGCGGGAAATGTCGCTGGCCCAAAGCGAGGCCGCGTCATGATTCTTCGGCGTCGTCTGACGTTTCAACTGATGCCGCTGCTCGATCTGCTGCTGATCGTCTTCTTTGCGCAGTACCTGGAAGTCAGCCTGCTGCTCCGGGAAGAGACCGGCCGGTCGGAAGCGGCCCAGCAGTCGCTGACCGAAGAGAAACAGTTGCTGTCCGATGATCTGGAACGGGCGTTGGAGCAGCTCCTGGCGTTGAAAGACAAGCTGGCCGACTTGGAGGAATTGAAGACCGAGCGCGTCTCGTTAGCCCAGGAAGTTCGTCAGGCTCAAGCGCAGCGGGATCTCATCGGCGAGATGGTTGTCGAATTATTTCGGCTGCCGGAATCGGCGGTGGAAACGGTCGTCCGGCAAAAGTCGGCCGTCGGTCCTGGTCCCACGGCGACGGAAATCCGCCAGCTCAAACAGCAATTGCAACATCTCTCGGAAGACCGCGGCCAGGAAGTGGTCGAGCATTTGCTCACCTTTCACGAGCTGCGCAAACGGTGCGATCTCTGGGAACTCTATGTTCAAGACGACGGCCAGATCGTGTTCACCGTCGGCATGCAGCGTCAGGTTTTGCGGGCCGAACAAACCGACGCATTTTCGTCCAGGCTGTTCGATGCGTACAAAGCCTTGCCGCAGCCGAAGAGCCTGGTGCTGGTTCTCGTCAGTTACGGTGACGCCCGGCTGGGTGTCCGGCAAGCCGTGCTGGACGGCCTGCCGCAGGCTTTAGAGCGGATTCGTGCCGACGACGAAGGCCGCAGCCGCTTTGATTTCGCCGTGCTCGGTTACCGCCCGGAATCTCCCCCAGGAGACGCGCCATGAAAACGACGACCCGAAATCCGCTCCGTTTCCGCAACGTCGCCGCGGCGGCGCTGGGGTTGGGCATCCTCGCCGGAATCTGGCTGGGCGACCTGTTCAAGGGCTTCGGCCTCGGCCCGGGTCAAGGCGGCGGCGGAAGCGGCACCCAATCCTCCGGCCAGACCGCCTCAAAAACCCAAGTGGAACGCTTAGTCGACGATGCCGGGGACGACCCCGATCTCGTCGGCTATCACGAAGGCGATAGTGCGAACGATACCGAGGCGCCCCCGGCGTCGACCGTGGTGAAGGTGCTGATCGATGACAGAAACTATTACGTGCGCGACGGCGAGAAGCAGCGCTCGATCAGCCTGGAAGCGCTGGTAGACCTGATCCGAAGGACCGAGGCGAATGAAGACGGCCTCCGAGCCGTCGTGGATCGCACGAATTCGTCCCGCGTGACGGCGGAAGTCAAGTTGTTCGAGGCCCTGAAACGGGCCGGCGTGTCCGACAACGCCGTTTACCTCACGCCGCAGGCCTTGGAATAGCGCCCGGGGGCCGTCGTTCGCGGTATACTTGCTCGACTCGATCAACCCGTTGAGCATAAGGGAACGGAGTGAACTGGCAGGACGGCTTCACCGAATTTTTGATTCGCCGGCGCCAATGGCTTCTGGCCGTTTCGGCCGTCCTGACGTTGATCGCCTGGCCGATTTCCCGGCAACTGAAGTTCGATCAGTCGATTGAATCGATGTACGCGCCCGGCAACCGGGAGCTGCAGGCCTTCAAACGCAGCAAGGAGACGTTCGGCGGCGACGAATTCCTGATGGTCGCCTACCGGGAACCCCGACTGTTTCAATCAGACGACAAGCTGACCGCCGCCGCCGGCGATCGGCTGAATCGCCTGGCGGAACAGATTGGCGCACTGCCGGGCGTTGAATCGCACACCATCCAGCATCTCGCGTCGGCATTGCGCTCGCCCTACGGCCGCGGCCGCATTCGCAAATTCGTGGAAGGCATCCTGGTCGGCAGCGACGGCGAGACGGTCGCCGTGGTGGCACGGCTGTCGCCCCTGGACGAAGCCCATGCGCCGCGCGCCGCCACGTTTCGCCGGGTGCGCGAAATCGCCGCCGCGCAGGATCCGCCGGCGGTCGTGCTCGGTGAGCCCGTGCAGGTTCACGACATGTTCCGCTATGTCGAAGAGGACGGGTTCACGCTGGGACTCTGGTCGACCGTGCTGCTGATGGGGATGATTTACCTGCTGTTTCGCAGCATCCGCTGGATGGTCCTGCCGCTTGCCGTGGTCTGGGTGACGCTCGTCTGGACGAAGGCCCTTCTGGTTGTGAGTCACATGCAGCTCAGCATGGTCAGTTCCATGCTGGATTCCCTCGTCACGATCATCGTGATTGCGACGGTTTCCCATGTCATCATGCGCTACCGAGAGTTGATCCCCTATCATGACCGGGAACGGGCGCTGGCGCTGGCGCTGCGCGATCTCCTGGTCCCGGTGTTCTGGGTGACCGTCACGACCACCGCGGGATTCGCCTCGCTGATGACGTGCCACATCACGCCGGTCGCGAGCTTCGGCATCATGATGTCGCTGGCCACGCTGCTGCTGCTCTTGGCCGCGATCGCCATCCTGCCGGGGGTCGTGCTGCTGGGCCGCACTACCCCCGCCCCGGCCGTCTCCGCCCTGGAAGCGCCGCTGGAAAGATCGCTGGGACGCATGACCGATTGGGTCGAGCACCGGCCGGTGCTGGTCTGGTCTGCCATGGGTGCGTTGTCGCTAGCTTGCCTGCCGGGGCTGTTCCAGTTGCAAATCGAATCGGATTTCAGCCGCAACTTTCGCCGGCACAGTCCGATCGTGCAGGCATTGAACTTCTTTGAGACGCACCTGGGAGGCGCCGGCACCTGGGAAGTCAATTTTCCGGCCCCCTCCGAACTGACCGAGGAGTATCTCGACGATGTCGAAGCGCTCGCCGACGAATTGCGCGCCATCGAGGAACGGACCACGCCAAACCGGATTACCAAGGTCGTCGCCGTGACGGACGGCTTGTCGCTGATTCCCAAGAGCGTCGTCGTCGCGCGCCTTTCGCTGGCCACGCGGCTGGCGGCGCTGGATTTAGTCCAGCCCGATTATCTGCGAAGCCTGTACAACGGTGATGCGGGAAGAATGCGGATCGTTCTCCGCGCGATGGAGCGTCAGCCGTCGGAAGTGAAACTGCAACTGATTGAAGAAGTGACGGAACTGGCGAGAAAACGCTTTCCGGAAGCGGAGGCCGCCGGTCTGTACGTGCTGCTGGCGCACCTCGTGGAAAGCCTGATGGACGATCAACTGGTCAGTTCATTGCTGGCAACGGCGGCGATGGTCGTCTTGATGTTCCTGGCCTTCCGCAATCTCTGGCTCAGTATCTGCCTCTTGGCGCCGAACGTGTTCCCGCTCATCGTCGTCCTGGGCGTGATGGGCTGGCTGAATATGAAAATCAACGTCGGCTCCGCCATGATCGCCGCCGTCTCGATGGGGCTGACGATCGACTCCGGCATCCTGTATCTCTTCGAGTACCGGCACGCGCGCTCGCGCGGCCTGAATTTTTCCGAGGCGCTCACGGAAACCCACCAGGGGGTCGGTCTCGCCGTCCTGCTGTCCAATGTGGCGCTGATCGTCGGCTTCATGGTGCTGACGTTGTCGCACTTCGTCCCTTTGGTCTATTTCGGAATTCTGGTTGATGTCGCGATGCTCGGAGGACTGGCGGGGAATTTGATCCTGCTGCCGCTGCTGCTCCGGCTGGCGGATTACGCGCCAACGGCGGCAACCGTTCCCCGCGTTCTCGTCAGCGGCAATGTTGCGGAGCCCCTCGAGGACGGTCGTGGAGATTCCGGAATCGCGCCGAAAATCCCGGCCGGCGAGGAACGCCCCACACGCAGCCCGACGTAATCTCGGCGATTTTTTCGCCGGCAAGTCTCTTTTCACGTCAGCTGAATTGCGTTAAACTGTTGTGTTCGCAGAGATTCCAACGCATCACCGCTGAATAAGGAATGAACCGTCATGGCTGTCAAACTGACGACTAAGCAAAAACGCGATCGCCGCTTGAAGATCAAACGCCGCAAACTCCGCCGGCAAAAGTACGGCGTGTAAAGAGGGAAGTGTGAGAGTACGGGTGAAAGAGGGCATGTGAGAGTTGTCTTCTCTCTCACACCCGCTTTCACTCGTACTCTCTTTCCCTCACGCCACCTTCTCGCATCAAGAATCACAAACAGTCCCGCGTCTCACGACAGCAGCAGTTTCAGATCGTCCGCGGTGAGGCTTTGCAGGACGGAATTGTTCTGCTCGAGGATGGCATCCGCCAATTCCCGCTTCTGCTGCTGAAGTTCGGAAATCTTCTCTTCCACCGTGTTCTGGCAGATCAGTCGGTACGCGAACACCGGCCGGGTTTGGCCGACGCGGTGCGCCCGGTCGATGGCCTGCATTTCGACGGCGGGATTCCACCACGGGTCGAGCAGGAAGACGTAGTCGGCCGCCGTCAGGTTGAGTCCCAGCCCGCCGGCCTTCAAGCTGATGAGGAACACGCCGCACTGGTCGTCGGTCTGAAACCGGGTGACCCGTTCCTTACGGTCGCGGGTCTGGCCATCAAGATATTCGTAGATGATGTTCCGCTTGTCCAGATGTTTCCGCACGATGGCCAACATGCTGGTGAACTGCGAAAAGACCAGCACCTTGTGGCCTTCTTCCAGCAGTTCCTCCAGGTAGGGAACCAGCACGTCGAGCTTGGCAGACGATTCCTCGTCGGAAATCTTATGCAACAGCGCCGGGTGGCAGGCCGCCTGGCGCAGCCGCAACAGGGCTTCCAGCACGTGCATTTTCGACTTGGCGATTCCCTGTTCGGCGACCAGGCCGAGCAGCGTGTCGCGGTAATGGTCTCGGAGTTCGTTGTACAATCGCTCGTGATCGGGGCTCATCCGGCAGACGATGGTCTGTTCGAGCTTTTCCGGCAGTTCGCTCGCCACGGTTTGCTTGGTCCGCCGCAAGATGAGCGGCCGCAAGCCTTCCGCCAGAATTCTGCGAGTCTCGCGGTCTTCCGGATTGGCGGCGTGAACTTTGAACAGCGAACTGCGGCCCAGCATCCCCGGGTTGAGGAACTCGAAGATCGAGCACAAATCGCCCAGGTGATTCTCGATCGGGGTGCCGGTGAGTGCCAGCCGACGTCGACCGTTGAGCAACCGGGAGGCTTTGGCCACCTGGGACCCGGAATTCTTCACCGTCTGGGCTTCGTCGAGAATCACGCAGTCGAACGCGATCTCCTTGAAAAACAAGACGTCGCGGCGCAACGTGCCGTAGGTCGTGACGATCAAATCCTTCTGGGTCATCTTCTTGCGATGCTGCGTCCGTTCCATTCCGGAATATTCCAGCACCTTCAGATTCGGCGTGAACTTTTCGCATTCCTGCAGCCAGTTGAAGAGGAGCGACTTCGGCACGACGACCAGCGACGGCCGATGTTCGGGAATCCGCTGCCGGCGCTCTTCCAGGTAGGCGAGAATCTGAATCGTCTTGCCGAGGCCCATGTCGTCGGCGAGACAGCCGCCGAAATCGAAATCGTCCAGAAACCTCAACCAGCCCAGCCCCTGCCGCTGATAGGGCCGCAGTTCGCCCTGAAATGATGGGGGTTCTTGAATCGTGGTGATCCCGGCGAAAGCGTTCAGCTTTTGACGCATCTCTGAAAACTTGGCGTCATAGTCGACCGAGTTCTGCGTCAGCAGCAATGCGTCGAGGATCCCGGCCTGTACGGTGGAAAACCGCAGGTGGTCGCCTTCGGTGACGCCCAGTCCCGACAGCAGGCCATACTTCTTGATCCATTCCTCGGGCAGAATCCCCAACGATCCGTCATCGAGAACGATCGTACTCTCCCCGCGCTGCAGGGCCGACAGCAGTTCGGGAAACGCCACGTGCTGGCCGCCGAAATCGACGTCGGCGTGCAGCTCAAACCAGTCGATCCCGGATTGCACGCGGAATTTCATGTCGAGCGGCTGATGCACCTGCTTGTCGTCCGCCCGGACTTGCCAGCCCTCGGCGACAAGCCGTCGCACGGCTGCGCCAAGTTCCTTGGCAGGCAATTCGACGTCAAACGCTCCGCGGCGCTGGTCGAGCAGACGGCGAAAACCGCAGTCCTGCAACTGAGTCCACGCCTGGGCTTCGGCACCGCGGTCGCGCACCAGGCAGCGGCCTGCCGAACGCTGGACGACGGCCCAGACCCCGCTGCTGCCGCGCAGGTTGACGCCGTCGTAATCGAACCGCACCTCCGCCTTTAGCCGGTCATGCTGCCACTTCGAGCGGCTCGGAGGATGAATCATGAGCAGCGGCCGCGGCGTATGATGGACCTCTTCCAGCTTGAGTTCGGGCGGCAAATCCAACTGCGGCAACACGGGCATATCGAGCAGACGGTCGACCAGTTCGTGTTCTTCGCCGGCGGGAACCTGCAGATCGTCCGTCCGCCTCAACAAACTCACCCAGGCAAAGGCCTCGAAATCCTGCAGCCGCGACAGCTGCCTTTTCCAGAGCAGCATGCCTCCGGGGATGATCAGCGACGGGGTGCGAATCGAGAGCCGTTCCGTGCCGCGCTGCAGCCGGCCGATCAATTTCCAGGACTCGGTCGGCTCCTGCTGTTCGACCGTGAGACAAAGCTCCCAGGGAGGGCCGTCGTCCCAAAGGATCGGATCGGCCGTTCGTTCTTCATCGCCGACCAGCCGCATCCGTCCGGTGGCGCAGATCGCGGGTAACAGCAGTTCGCACAAATCGTGCGGAATTCGATAGCGTGAAACCGCGGCAAATGTCGTTTCTCCGCCCGCCGCGGCTTGGCTGCGGTCCGGAGTTCCGCCATTCAGGTACGCAAGAATCCGCCGGTCTTCGTCGTCCTCGATATCGTCCAGCTTGCCCGGCCGGACTTTAAGCGGCTTGAGCTTCCCCCAGTCGCCATTGGATCGCCGTTGCCGGTGCGAGGTCTGAATGACGAGTTGCCCGGCGTCATCGCTGGCCACGGGATCGATCTCATAGAAAATCTGCCGATCTTGCGCTGCAGCCGCCGAGACGGCTTCCTCGCCGACGAGGGAATTCTTCACGTCATTCAGCCGGATTTCCCAGTCGCGCAGCAGGGGCGCCGGAGGGGCAGGGATGACAACCGGCCGAGAGCGGCGTTCCATACCGGTGGGGAAGGAGCCTTCATCAAAAGAATCGTCTTCTTCCCACAGGTTATCCTTCAGGAAAGAGGGTTCGGTCTCCGTGACAAACGGCGGAATGAGCCCCGGCTTCACGCCGCCGGGAAGATAATTCCCGTTGTCGACGGCGAGGATCGTGGCCCAGACGTGCTTGCAGGTCGCCGAGCCGTTGGCCGTCTGGCAACTGCAACTGGCCGTGACGGAGCTGTCGTCGCGCGTGAGCTGCGTCTGGTATTCCACGCCGTCGCGGACCAGGCCAAACACATGATCCGGCGTGACGCGGGTAATCGACACGCGTTCGGCCTGGAGGTAGGCGGCCCCGCGAAAGCGAATATCCCCTCGAAACCTGCTTTCCAGCAGTTCCGATAATGTCATGGACGGTTCCCTGTCCTGGTGGGTTCTGAAAACTCCTGATGCACCGTCGAGCGAATTTCCTCGGCGGCGCGCAAACCGTCAGCCTAACCGACCCTGTCCCGCTTGGCCACCCTGAACGTCACGGAATTCACCGGAACCCGGTCAATCGCCATGTCGAACTTGTCAAACCAAAGGCTTGGTCCGACAATACCCGCCGCCTATACTGGGGAGAAGTCGTCTCGGGACAGTGTGTCTTAGACCCCCGGCGAGTCGCCGGAGTATTGGTCAATGGGAGAAATGAGTGGAAATCCGCAGAAATCCCACGCGCAGCGTGCAGATCGGGTCGATTGCCATCGGCGCCGACCATCCGATCGCCGTGCAGAGCATGACGGCGACACATACGCAGAACATCGATGCCTCCGTTGCGCAGATTCACGACCTGGAAGCCGTGGGGGCCGATGTCATCCGGGTCGCCGTGGACAGCAAGAAGGATGTCGACGCGCTGGCGGAAATCCGCCGGCAGACGAAGGCCAATCTGGTTGTCGATCTGCAGGAAAACTACCGGCTGGCGGAACTCGTCGCCCCTTATGTCAACAAGATCCGCTACAATCCGGGACATTTGTATCATCACGAGCGAGAACTCCCCTGGCAGGAAAAGGTCAAGTATCTTGCTGGAATTGCACAGGAATATGACTGTGCGATGCGGGTCGGCGTGAATTGCGGCTCGGTCGACCCGGCCAAGAAAGAGAAATACGCCCCGGCCGATTCCATCACGCCGATGCTGGAAAGCGCGTGGGAGCATTGCGACTTTCTCGATTCCCGAAACTTCACTCGCTACTGCGTGTCGCTGAAAGATTCCGATCCGCAGAAAGTGATCGAGGTCAACCGTCGGTTTGCCGAGCGGCGGCCCGATGTGCCGCTGCACCTGGGCGTCACGGAAGCCGGGATGCCGCCGGACGGGATCATCAAAACCCGGATCGCCTTTGAGCAACTGATCGGCCATGGAGTGGGGGATACGATCCGCGTGTCGCTCACCGTGCCGAACAGCCGCAAAGCCGAGGAGATCGAGGCCGGCCGGCAGATTCTCGCAGACATCGCCGCGGGCCGGGTCCGTTCGGTCGTCGATTTCGGGCTGAAAACGCTGAATATCATCAGTTGCCCGAGTTGTTCCCGCGTGGAGAACGAGGCATTCATCGAGCTGGCGCAGCAGGTGAAAGAGATGACGGCTTACGCGCAGGATCATCACATCACCATCGCCGTGATGGGCTGCCGGGTGAACGGCCCTGGCGAAACCGACGATGCCGATTTGGGATTGTGGTGCGGCCCGAACTTTGTCAACTTAAAGAAAGGCCCGTTGGAACTGGGGGCGTTTCCGTACGACGCGATTTTGCCGAAGCTGAAGGCGGAACTGGATGCGTTGATTGCCGCCCGGCAAACGGCATCGATTGGTTGAGGAAAAATTATGACGACGATCACTGTCACGCCCGAGTTGTTAAAGCACCTGAACGGCCTGATCGGTCCGTTGGAATTCCGCGATGCGGACGGCCGCCTGCTCGGCGCGTTTCATCCGTCCGGAGAAAAGCTCACTTACGACCAGATGATGGCGACCTGTCCCTACTCGCAAGAAGAACTTGATCAGGCGGCTCAAGAGACCGGCGGTCGAGTCCTGTCCGAAATCTTGCGAGATCTGGAGCAAAAATGGCCTTCCAAGTGATTTGGGCGCCGAAGGCTGAATCGCAACTCATGAAGCTTTGGCTTGCGTCTCGCTCCCGGCAGCGAATCCGGGAAGCCTCCGATGAGTTGGAGCGGTTACTCAAATGCCAGGCTCTGGAAATGGGAGAATCACGGGATGAGAATCTCCGTATTGTTTTTCTCGATGTCATCGGCCGCTGATTTCGCATCATCGAACAGGCGAATACCGTCAAGGTCGAAGCGATCTGGTTGAATCACTAGGTCAGTCCGCCTATTCTGGCTGCAACGAGGAGGATTTCATTTCATGCTCGGAACGCAACTTACCCCCGGCCCCTATCTGCGCAAGTGCGCCGAAGTCTTTGACACGCTGGACTTAGCGCAGATTGAAGGCTTGGCTGACGACATCTACGCCGCATATCAGAATGGCAGATTCGTCTTCATTTGCGGCAACGGCGGCAGTGGCTCGAATGCCTCGCATTTCTGCGAAGACCTCGGGAAAAGCACGCTGGATCGCAAAGACTTCACCAACGACAGCGTCAAGCGCCTCAAGGTTCTCAGCCTGACCGACAACACGCCCTACATCCTGGCGTGGGGCAATGACGAGGGCTTCGACCGCGTCTTTGTCGAACAGTTGAAAAACTTTGCGTCACCCGGCGATGTGCTCATCGCCATCAGCGGTTCCGGCAACAGCCCGAACATTTTGAACGCCGTCGAATGGGCCAACCGCCACGACCTCATCACGTGGGGCATCACTGGGTACACGGGCGGGAAGTTGAAGACGCTCGGCAAGAAGAATCTGCATGTGCCGTTGGACGACATGGGGATGGTGGAATCCGTCCACCTGGTTGCGTTTCATTGGATTCTCAACGACATCCACGGGCGAATTAACAAAGTCGGCCGGTATGCAAAGTAGGCGTTAGGTATTAGGCGTTAGGTCTTCGAAGACGTTTCATCTAACGCCTAATACCAAACGCCAAACGCCAAACGCTTGAAATCCCCCCATGCAGATCCACGAAACCGAACTTGCCGGGCTGTTGATTCTCGAACCCAGAGTCTTCGAGGACAGCCGCGGGTTTTTCTACGAGTCGTTCCAGAAGGAGCGGTTTCGCGAGGCCGGGCTGCGGTTGGAGTTTGTGCAGGACAACTTCTCGCGGTCTCAGGCCGGAACGCTCCGCGGCTTGCATTACCAACGGCAGAAGCCGCAAGGCAAACTCGTGCAGGTGACGCGCGGGACCGTCTTTGACGTCGCTGTCGATTTGAGGAAATCCTCGCCAACGTTCGGCCGCTGGCAAGGCGTGGAACTCTCCGACGCGAATCATCGGCAACTTTATATCCCGCCCGGTTTCGCCCACGGGTTTTGCGTGACGAGTCCCGACGGCGCCGACTTCTTTTACAAGTGCACCGACTATTACGACCCGGCCGACGAGCGGACGCTGTTGTGGAGCGATGCCACGATAGGCATCCACTGGCCCGAGATCGGACCTCTGACGATCTCGGCGAAAGACCAGCGCGGCACACCGCTGGCTTCTGCGGACGTCTATCCGTGACGGCCTTGAAACCGCGAGTCGCACTCACGCTGGGAGACGTGGCCGGCATCGGCCCGGAAGTCGTGGTGCGCGCCGTTTGCAGTCCTGCCGTGTTGGCGTTGTGCCGACCGCTGATCGTCGGCCATCCCGAAGTGGTCCGCCGCGCCGCCGAATCTCTCGGGCAAGCGCTGGCATTCCGTCACGTTTCCTCGCCCACGGAAATTGGCGATGACTTAATAGCCGTCCCGTGCTGGAATCCGGGGCGCAACGATGTGCTGGAGGTCTCGTTGGGCCAGGTCGATTCGCGGGCTGGCCGGGCCGCGTATGAGTATCTCGTTGCTGCGGCCGGTGCAGCACGCTCCGGGACGGTTGATGCCCTGGTCACAGCCCCGCTCAGCAAGGCGGCCCTCGATGCCGCGGGGCTGAAGTTTCCGGGGCACACCGAAATTCTTGCGGCGGAATGCGGCGTCGCAGAGGTGGCCATGATGCTTTACCTGCCTTCGGGCGGGCTGCTGACGAATCCGTTCGGCCTGGGCGTCGCGCATGTCACGCTGCATACATCGATCCGCAGCGTGCCCGACCTGCTGACCGTGCAGCGAATCGGCGAGACGATCGAACTGCTCGATTCGTTCTTGAAGTCCATCGGATGCGAACGGCCGCGTCTGGGAGTGTGCGCACTGAATCCTCATGCCGGCGAGAACGGGTTGTTCGGTGACGAAGAGTCGCGGATCATCGCACCGGCAGTCGCCCAGGGACGACTGGACGGCATCCACCCGGCCGGACCGATTCCCGCCGATGCATTGCTGCGCCGGGCCGCCGCCGGGGAGTTTGACGGCGTCGTGGCGATGTACCATGATCAGGGGCACATTGCGCTCAAGCTGCTCGGTTTCGACCGGGCCGTGAACATCACGCTGGGGCTGCCGATCATCCGCACCAGCCCGAGCCACGGCACGGCGTTTGACATCGCCGGGCAGGGAGTCGCCAATGCCGACGGCTTCCTGGAAGCGATCCGCATGGCGGTGACATTGTGCGAACACAAAGACCACGCTTCTGCGAAGCGTCGCTCATTGAATTGAATACCATGACTACGTCCAATCTTCGCGGCGCGCCGCCGGCGGACACGACGCGGCTGTTTCTTGTCCGGCACGGTTCCACCGCGGCGAACGAGCAACTGCCGTTCGTGCTGCAAGGCTGCGAACTCGACGGCCCCTTGACCGAAACCGGTCAGCGGCAAGCCGCGGCTTTGGCGAATGGGCTGCGCGCGTTTGAGATCCACGCGATCTATTCCAGTCCGCTGCTGCGCGCCCGGCAAACCGCGGCCGCTGTCGCCGCCGGCCGTAATCTGGATGTCGTTCCGGTTCATGATCTGCGGGAATGCAGTGTCGGCCGGTGGGAAGGAATGGCCTGGGACGTCATCCGGGCTCAGCAGCCGGAAGAACACGCCCGGTTCTTCGCCAACCCGGTCGAGACGCCGCATCCCGGCGGAGAGTCGTACGGCGACGTCTTGAGGCGGGCCGCTCCGGCGATCAACGAAATTCTGACGCGTCATGTCGGGCAGAACGTCGTGATCGTGGCACATAACATGCTGAACCGGGTCTTCCTGGCCGAGTATATCGGCATCGAGTTGAAGCACGCCCGCAGGCTGCGCCAGGCGAATTGCTGCATCAACCTGCTGCATCATCGCGCCGGTAAAACGGAACTCGTGAGCCTGAATTCCGTGCTGCATCTCGACGAAATTTCGATGCTGTGACGCGGCGGTCAGTTCAGTGCGCCGGGCCGGCGAATTGTATCGCCCGGACCATGCCGACGACGATCCAGAACAGGTTGAGGACCGTGTCAGCGGCGTCCTTTTTGAGAATGGCGCACCAGGACAACATGATTGCGTCGACGGTGTTGAAGGCTCACACAAACAGGAACGGGCTTTCCGGGCCGAGCCAGCTCACCAGCGAGAAGCTGAAGATGCGCATCAGCACGCCGATCATTTCGACGGTGCGGATATTCCGGCTGATGGCCGCGTTAAATCGACGGAGGGCGTTCATGGCGATCAACTTATCGAGGAGGTTTCCCGATGAGAAGACGAACCGGGATTCGAGGGGCGTTACGACTTGGAATTCCGCGGGGTCAGCGGTTGGTGCCAGGTCCGGAGTTGCAAACGGAGTTCGCGCAGGTTGAGCGGCGCTTCGCCCGGGCGGATTAGGGAGTCCTGGTCGCCCGCCGTGGCGTCTCCGGTCTGCTGGATGCGGTTGACTTCTTCTTCCAGCGTCCTGAGCCACGCCGGGATTTCCAGGCCGGAGCCGATCGTCGTCTTCAAATACTCTTCGACCAGTTCCACCAGCGACTCAAAGACTTCCTTCGCTTCGGTCTCGTCACGGGCGTTTTCCGCAGCACGGGCGAGCGTCGCCACCATCGTGTTGACCATCAACGGCTTGACGAACCGTTCCTGCAGATGATTGGCGACCGAGGGAAGCCGCATCCCGTACTTCCGTTCCAGCCGGCTCAATTCCTCGAGATGATGTGCGGCCATCAGTTCCGTCTTGGTCTCGAAGACATCTTCCCACACGAC
The DNA here is from genome assembly GCA_964388415.1 of uncultured Planctomycetaceae bacterium. GTDB lineage: Bacteria > Planctomycetota > Planctomycetia > Planctomycetales > Planctomycetaceae > CAZDGB01. The sequence goes on from CAYMAO010000001.1 coordinate 142,450, forward strand.
GGCGGCTTCCTCCTTGCTGTTGCGCACCAGCACTTCATGGGCAAGCGCCACCGGCAGAAGGTTCCAGGAATCGCGGTCGTAGGCGCACTCCAGCCGGAGGAAATCCAGGAGACTGTTGAACAATTCGCCGTAATCCGATTGCGTGGTCGTCGTGTTGTATTCCAGAAACCGGTCAAACCGCTCGACGGTGATCTGGTAAATCAAGCCAAGCTGGTGCTCGACTTCCGCGCGCTCGATGACGTCGTTTCGCAGATCTTCCAGGAGCGGCGACGGATGAAGCGGATCTTCGGTTTCTTCCATGTAATCGAGGAATTTGTCGATCCCGTGATGCAGAATCGTGCGGATGTTGCCCAGCGTGAGCGTGCGGGCGTTGAGCAGGTCGCCGCCGTACTTGCGGACAAAGTCGCGGGTGGCGTTCCATTCGCCGGTCGACTTGAGCGATTCCACCGTCGACAGCCGCATGGTCTGGCTGTGATCGAGCCATTGTTCAAGGTAAAACTCGACGACCTCGCCTACGACTTCGATCAATTCTTCATCGGAAAACCGGCCCGATTTCCAGCGCCGCGACGATTCGACCACGCACGTCAGCGAATTCTTCAACCCGATGCGGAACAGCCGGTCGAACTCCGTGACGGCGATTCCCTGCGGCCGGGAGGCGCGCTCCATGAGATGCGCAGTCCGGAGGAGATGCCAGGTTTCCTTCAAGAGGCCCAATCGGGGCAGCGTCGCCAGCAGGAACTTCACGACCGCCTGGGCAATGCGTGCCGTCAGCATCTGCTGCGGTTCGCCGCCGTGATCCAAGGGAACATACAACAACGGGCGCTTCTGCAATTGCTTCAACAAGCCGGGCAGCAGCCGGCGCACTTCGGAGATATCCCGGCGGGCCACGCTGCGGAACACTTCCATGATCCGCCGTTCATCACCGGGCTGCGCGGTTTCCTGGCCGGTCGGCAACAAAGCCGCGGCGAGATGCCATTGCGCGACGCGGCAACTGACAAAGGTCGAGATGACGGTCTGAAGGAGATAGAGTTTCGTCTGCAACTGCACGTCGTATTCGACGTTGGCGTCGTAATCGCCGCTGCTTTCGCTGATCGGCAGGTTCCACAGGTCGGTCAAGAGCTGCTGTAGATCGACCTGCAGGCGTTTGGCGTGCTGGTGCCAGCCGTCCAGACTTTCCAGCCACGGCGGGGCGGCGGACAGCGTTTCTTCCGAATTAGGGTCCGTGAAGACGACGGTCGCCATCTGCCAGAGCTGCGTCAGCAGTTTCAGAAACCGGATGCGCGGCTCCAGCGTCTGTTCGAGCAGCTCGAATTCGGTTTCGCCGGCGCGCGGCGGCGACCAGTCGGCGGTATCGCCGACCTGGCCGTCATCGGCGCTGTCGCGAAACGTGATGTTGTCGTACGCGGCGCCGAACAGTTCGGATTCTTCATCATCGTCGTCGTCAAGATGTTCGTCAAAGCTGTCGCCCAGCAGTTCCTGGGCGGGAGGCCGCGGTCCGGCAGTCGTCAGTTGCGGCGCTTGCCAGAAATCGCCGGAGTTGGCTTCCAGCGAATCGAACAGCCTCCGGGTCAGGGCGAGCCGTTGTGCCGCGGCCAGGTTGGACGCCGTCAGTTGCTGCATCCAGCGAAGCACGAGCCGGTCGAACGAGAAGGGGCCGGAATCGAGGCCGACTTCTTCAGCCTGGCTGAGCCACTGCATCAAGAGGCCCTGCGAGGCGACGAGGTCATGCCGGTCGAGTAAGGCGGAAACGACCTGGGCATACGCCTTGGACGATTTGAACTCGTCGACCTGCTGCCGCCAGAAGGAAATGTCGCCCGAGGCTTCGCCGGCGGCGCGCCATTCCGACAGCGCGCGGGCGACATGCCGGGCCGATTCAAAACTTTCGCGGCCGAAGACCGGTTCCAGGTCGCTGACGGTCGTCGTCGCGAAGCGGTCCCAGAAGTCTGCCAGCCGTTCGAACCGGCCGGCGACGACGTTCGCGACCGTCTTCTCGCCCCGAGCCGAAGCTTCCACGAGCAATTGCGTGCACGCGCCGAACACGGCGTCCATCAGTTGCAGCAGCGTTTCCACGCGTTGATCGGGGACGCTGTCTTCCCGGGACGAAAACAGCGGAAACTGCCCCTGAAACCCCAGGATATTCCACGGATCGACCAGCGCGCCGCATTCGATGCCGCGATGCAGCAGGTCTTCGGCTTCTTCCAGGTATTTCGCCGCCTGCGTCAACTGACCGACTTCGGAGGCCTTCTTGACGGCGGCGGTCCGCCATTGGATCTCGCATTCAAACCGGGCCGCGGCGCACGGGATGACTTCCGACTGCTTGCGTGCGGCGTCCGCGAACCCGAGCCGGGCGAACAGATACGACAGATGCCGTCGCTGGACTTGTTGCGCGCCGTATTGGGCCAGAAACATATTGAGGAACTGCCGAACGTGTCCGAACGGCTGGCGGGTTGTCCGGGCGTGGCGTGCCAGCCGCTTGGCGCGCTTGCCGGTGGCGTGCTGCATCAGTTGGTTGTAGTAGGCGTCGCGCTGGCGGGCGACCTTGGGCAGCAGCGACGTCAGCGTCACCGAGGAATCGTGCGTTTCGGGCGAGGAACCGCTGATCGACGACGCCATCAAAATTGTGCCGCATAACACGGCGCCCGCGTCAAACAGCGATTCTTCCTTCGGCACCCTTTTCTGCGTCGCAAGCCAGGCGCCCAGGGCGTCGAGAATGATTTTACGGACGATGAACCGGCGGTAGCGGCCGCTGACATCCAGGAGATGCGGGTCCCACTCGCCGAACAGATAATTTGTGCGCTTGTTCGCAGGATGGAGGTGGTCATGAGCGCGCGGGTCCAGCGCCATTTCGTCCATCAGTTCCAGCGAAAAATGGGCCTCTTCCAGCAGTTCGGCCGGCAGCGTCTTCATCAGATCCAGCGCCTTGGCGACGACCGCCTCGTACGGTCCGTGCGCCACGCCGGCGTCGCGAATGAACAGCGGAAACGGACGCAGCCGTTCGTGAGGATACGGCTCCATCCGGCGCGTATTCTCCAGGACAGCGATCGGACGGTAGCCGAGAAAATCGTTCAGCTTCTGCAAGACGCCGGCGGTGATCCGCTCGCGCTCGTCCCAGGGGCTGCCTTGCTCAAGCACGGCTTCGATGACGCGGCCCAGGAAGAACGGGTTCTGAAAGTCGGCGTCCGACAAATGAATGAGCAGGTCGCGATGATGTGCTCGATACGCCGGCAGCACGTCGTCAAAGGCGAGCTTCAAGACCGACTTCGCCTGCGTGCTGTCGTGAAACGCCGGCATCGAGGCGGACAATTCCTCGAGCACGCTTATCAACGCTTCCCGACATTTGTCCCAGGAAACGCGGTGGAGGAACGTATTCAATCCCCGCAGTACTGCCGGGTCGGAACGGCCCTGGGAAAAATTGAGATACCCGAGAATCTCGCGGGCCGTCTCGTGGTCTTGAGGGCGAAGCTTCAACATCCCTGTTCCCAGGCGGTGAACACACCGAGGTCATGCAGTCGTGAATGATCAGCATAAATCAACGGAGGGACGATACGCAAATCCAAGTTGCCAGAACCGGTCGGAATGTTTCGTTTCGGAATCGCAGAGTGACCTCGGACTGTCAGGAAGAAGGATTCCTGAGCGGGGGGGCGTAAGCCTCCTGAATGAGGCGCGCATCAGAGGGCTGACGCCCCCGATCAGATAAAAGCCGTAACATCTTATTCCTCAATGGCCTGCGGCTATTTATTCATCATATTGGCAACCGTTGATGACTTGTCTCCGGCGAATTCCCTTCATTCCCCTCGTCGACTTTGTCGATTTTACCAGTAGCAGCATCTGCGCGGATTCTCTCGATTGCACGATGCATCGCTGTATGTCGTTTCTGCAGAAGGTGTTGAAAAAATCCCGGCCATGAAAACTCGGGCCGACGATAGCCTTCCTCTCCGTTCCTTTTTGAGACGTGGTCATGACGGTATCCATCCCTCACGCTTCGGCACCGCGAAGTCCGCGGTCTTCTAACAGTATGCTGACCAACGGCTGGTTGTGGGGGGCCGCGCTGACCGTCGGCTTCTATGCGGCCTTGCCGTACCTGCCGGTCTATCGCGCCGAAGCCCAGCGCTATTTCTGTGCGCACTGGATTGAATACGCTACCACCGGACTTTTTTTCGTCGGCATGGCGACCATCCTGATCAAGTCGCTCCGCATTCCCGCGGAACACTTCGCGCTGCAGTCGGATGTCTTGGATGGCCTGACGCCGCAAGCGGGCCGATCTGCCGCGCAGACGGCCGAACGGGTCGAACAGCATCTCCGGCTGGTGGCGCGGCAGTCGGCCGACAGCATAGTCGTCCGGCGGATTCGAGAAGTCATCGATTATGTCCGCGCCCGGTGCTCGGCCGACGGCCTCGAAGGCCACCTGAGTTACCTGGCGGAACTTGCTTCCGGCCGGCTGCATGAAAGCTACTCGCTCATTCGCACGATCACCTGGGCCGTACCGATTCTCGGTTTTCTCGGGACGGTGATCGGCATCACCATGGCCATCGCCAATGTGACGCCGGATCAGTTGTCGACCTCTTTGAACGACGTCACCGCCGGGTTGGCCGTGGCCTTCGACACCACGGCGTTGTCGCTGGCGCTCTCGATGATCCTGGTTTTCTCGACGTTTCTCGTGGAGAAAGCCGAGCAGCAGCATCTCGACGGCGTCGAAGATTTTCTCGTCCAGCGATTGAATGCGTTGTTCCCGGCGGAGTCCCAGGCCGATCATCAAATGCTGATTGATGCGGAATCGGCCACGGCGCAGAAATGGCTGAAGGAGACCGAGCGGCTGATTCACGTCCAGCAGGACGAATGGCGGCAAACGCTGGACGCCGTAAGGCAGCGCTGGTGCGACACGCTTGACCGGCAGCAACAACTCCTCGCCGACAGCCTGCAAACGGCAACGACAAACTCTCTCGCCGATCATGCCCAGCAACTGGCCATGGTTCGCCAGGACATGACGGCCTCTCTGTTGCAGAGTACCCAGGCCTTGGCCGGTCACTGGGAAGAAGTCCAACGCGCCTGGCACGCCGAGCAAGCCGAAGCACGCAACGATCTGGTCGAGATCTGGACCGGCTTCCGCGAGGAACTGCACACGGCGACAACCTCTCAAACGCAGCAATCGCAGCAGTTGCTGGACAGCCTGGACACATCGATCTCAGGTTGGCAGACCGATTTGCGTCTTGCGACGGCGACTGCCGCCGGGCAGTTGGCTGAAAGCCAACGGCACGGCGAAGTGCTGGAACGGCTCGCCGGACAGGAATCGGAACTGATCCGTTTGGAAGAACGGTTGGCGCGCAATCTGGAATCCGCCCGCGTGGCGGAATCTCTGGAAGAAACGCTATTGAACCTGAACGCTGCCATTCACCTGATGACGGCCCGGTCCATGACCAAAGCCGCGTGATGACTTTGTGCAGGGGTGGATCGAGCGCTTCGCGAGGCCCACCCTGCACGTCAAACACGGTACTCATTGATCTCTCCGAAATAGCAAGCAGTCATGGCTCGTCGATCGTCCTCCAGCGAACTCAGCGTGTCACTGTTCCCGTTTCTCGCAGTGCTGGTCTGCGTGATGGGAGCGCTGATTTTCCTGCTGCTGGCGACGACCAAACGGATGTACGACGTCGCCGTCGCCGAGGCTGAGGCCGAGCGGATCGCGTCCCTGGCGACGAACATACTGTCGCCATCGCCGGATGTTCTCTCCCCGTCCGACATTCCTGCGATCGAGATTCCGCCTGCCGTGCTCGGGGATCCCGTCGCGCTGGAACCGGTGCAGACCGTACCAAACGACGGTCCTTCGGCCCAAGAGATTGAGTTCGAGCAGCGCCGGAGGCAACTGGAACAGGAATGGCGAGGCAAGCTCGCCCAACTCACGCAGCGCAGAGATCAATTGCGCGCGGCCTGGAAACGTCAGCAGACGCTGCACAAGGCGGAAGCGGCCAAAGTCACCGAATTGGAAGTCGCTGTCGGAAAAACGGAAACCCGGTTGCGCGGCGTGCTGGCCGAAGTCAAGACGCTCCAGGAAGACCAGTCGGCCGACGAAGATCTGGCGGAACTGGAGCAGGCGATCATCGACCTCCGCCAGAAACTGCGGCGGTTGCAGAATCGTCCCACGGAAGGAAACACCAAGTTCGCCGTGATTCCCTTCGACACCCGTTCCGGCACCATGCGGCGGCCGATCCTCATCGAATGCACCGACCAGGGCCTGCGCTTCCTGCCGGAAGACATCATGATCAAGCCGTCGGACTTGATCGGGTTTTCCGAGCGCATCAACCCGCTGGCCGCCGGGGCGAGCGCCCTGGTGAATCATTGGACCGCCTGGAATCGCAAGCAGAAATCGCCCGAGCTGGAACCGGAACCCTATGTGCTGCTGATCGTCCGGCCGAGCGGTACCGTGGCGTATTATGTCGCCATGAAAATGCTCAGTTCGTTGAAGACGCCCTTCGGATACGAACTGGTGGACGACGCCGTCGAGCTGCAGCCGTTGCCTGTCGATCCCCTGGCCCGGGAGGCCTGTGTCGAGGCCGTCGGAAAACTGATCGCCGAACGTGCAGACGTCATGCACCAGGTGCACGACGGATTCCGCACCGGCGGAGGTACGGGGAAAGGGGGCCTCCCGCGCCCATCGGCGAAGGACACTTTTGATGTGTCTGACGTGGTTCCTTCGGCGAATTCCGTCGGCGAACGGAGTTGGGAAAATGTGGAACGGTTCGAGGGACGTAAAGTTTCGGGGCCGCCCGCGGAGCCGAAGCCGCGATCCCTGAGCCGGTCCGCGCCGCCGCCATCCGCCGGTTCCGGAGGCGATGGTCCGTCCCGGCGCGCGAATTCAGCGACTGCCGCGGGCCGCAATTCGTCTCCAGCGCCGGCAACATCCCCGACGGCTCGCCGCGAATCGGCTGATGCCGAAGCTTCCGGTGAAACTGTCGATTCGATGAAACGCCCCGCCCCCTCCACAGCTCGGCAATCTCAAGGAAAACGGCCCGCGCGCGGAACAGACGCCGCGGGCGAGGTCCGGCTTGAACAACTGGCCCGGAGGCACTGGGGCGACTCGAAACCCGGTGCGACGATCGGCATCGAACAGAATGTGACGGTCAAGATCGACGGGCAACAAATCCTGGTCGCAGACGGGCGTTCGATTCGCTATCAGCCGGATGAACTCCCCCTGCACGTTTTTCTCAAGGTGATGGACGCCATCGATCAGGAATCGCAAACCTGGGGCAACCCCCGGGAAGGCTTTTACTGGACGCCTCGGCTGCAATTCGTCATCAGCCCGGGCGGCAACCAGATGTTTGAACGGATCGACCCGCTCACCATCCGGTCCGGGCTGGCCGCCACGAAGGAATTCACCCTGGACGGCGTCCAACCCGCGGCTCAGGAGATCGCCCCATGAGCCGACGGCCGCGCGTGGCAATGCAGTTCGGGTCCGATTCGTTTCTCGACGTGCTGGCGAACATCGTCGGGATTCTGATCATTTTGATCGTCATTGCCGGCCTGCGCGTCAGCCAGTCGCCCGTGCGATTGCCGGCGAATGAATCGGCGGGCATCGAAACTCCGACCGCACGGGAACTGGTCACGAACGGCGGCAATCTCGAAGACGATCCGCTGGCCCCGGAGTTCGCGCCGGAAGACGGCCAGGAGAACTCCGCCCCGCCCGCGCCGGTCGCCGCTGTCGAAACTCCCCGAGAATTGCCGCCGCTTGAGCCGCCGCTCGAACTGACGGCCGCGGCGCAGCAACTCTCCACGGAGGTTCAGCGTCTGGAACAGGGGCTGCGCGCTGCCACCGAGCAGACGGCCGCCGTGAGGCAACTCGAAGCCGAATTGAAGGAGCAGCTCGCCCGGCTCGAGGGGCAGGTTTCGTCCCAGGAGCGGACCGCCAAGAGCCTTACGGATGGCGTCGCATCACGCAGGACGAACATCGGCCAGTTGCAACAGACTCTGGCCCAGCTTCGGCGGCAAATCGCCAGCGAGGAACAGAAAGTCGATCCCGTCGAGACGCTCGAACACCACGTGACGCCCATCAGCAAAGTTGTTGAAGGCCACGAGCAGCATTACCGGCTGCTCGGCAATCGCGTATCGGAAGTTCCCGTGGCGTCGCTGTCGTTCCGGCTGAGAGAACAAATCGAACGCCGCAAAGACTGGCTTCTCAAGCAACGGTCGCACCAAGGCGTCGTCGGACCGATTGGCGGGTATTCGATGCATTACGTCGTGCAGCGAGACAACCTCGGCGTACTCGACGAAGTTCGCTACGGGCAAGGCATGGTGAAAATCAGCGTATCGAACTGGCGAATCGAACCGGAGCCTGATCTGGAAGCGGAATCCGAGGTCGAAGCGCTCCGACAGGGTTCCCGCTTTTACGAATCGCTGATCACCGCCGACGAAGGGACCACGCTGACGTTCTGGGTCTACCCGGACAGCTACGGCCTGTATCGCAAACTGCAAAACTTTGCACACAAGCAAGGCTTCCTGGTCGCCGGCCGCCCCTTACCGCACGGCATCGGCATTTCCGGATCTCCCGCCGGCAGCAAGTCCGCCGGGCAGTGAGGCGGCCGTGCATGTCGAACCGCTCTTGACCGAGTCCTGGCCCGGAGGCTAAAACCCGTCTCGACGCGATCCGTGTTCGGTGGGCGATTGCGCCCACGGGACGATGTCCTCCAGACAGCGAGGCGGTCCATGTCCTCGATTCACGCTGCCCCCGTAACGGGCCTCCTGAACTTTCGACGCTGGCTCATGAGCATAACGGTGTGCCTGGTGTGCGCCGGCTGTCAGACGCTGCCGGCGTTCGTGCCCTGCCCGCTCCCGACGGTGGAACAGGCAACGAAAGTTCAGGAAATCGTTCCAATCGGCACGCCCCGCGATGATGCGCTGGCCAAACTGAAGCAAGCCGGTATCGAGGGCAGCTTCGGCACGTCCAAGTCCATTTTCTACTGCAATACCTGGCAGCAGGACGACAAAGAACGCTGGCACATCAACGTCGATCTCTTATTCGACGACCGCGGCGAACTGTATGGTTTTCGCCCCGATCCCCAAGACCGCGCCGCCACGGCTTCCGATCAACCGGGCACGGCAAAGGTCACCAAGAAGCCGAAGGAAGTCGCATCTGCCAAGCAGACCGGCATCGTCGACCCGTTTGCCGAATGATGTCGGAATCAAGGGGCTCACGCCCCCCGCTCGGGTCGGTCGTCAAAGAATTTGCACCCTGAGCCGTTGCAGCAGCGCCGCCGCAGTGCCGATGTCGATCTTCTGTTTGGTGCGGTCATGCGCAATTTCTCGCTCGATTGTCAGCGGGCCGAGATAGCCGATTTCCTTGAGCGTTCGGAGATACGCTTCCATACCGACATCACCCTCGCCGAGCGGCACCTCCTGGCCCCAACTCTTGCCGCGCTGATCCACGGGCGCCCATTTTGCATCTTTGCAATGGACGCTGCGGACATACTTGCCGACCTTTTTCAGCGCCTCGATCGGGTGTCCTGTGCCGTAGAGAATCATGTTCGCCGGATCGAAGTTGATGAACAGGTTCGGCCGGTTGACGTCGTGCAGGAACTCCAGCAGATGGTCGGCCGTTTCCTGCCCGGTCTCCAGGTGCAGGTTCTGGCCGTTCTTCGACGCGTGATCGAGAATGTCCTGCGTCACCATCAAGAGATTCTTGTAAGACGCCGTCGATTTCTCCGGCACGAAGCCGATGTGCAGGCCGACCGTATTGCAATGGAGCAGCTTGGCGAAGTCCGATACCTTTTTCATTTCCTGGGCGCGTTCAGCCCGGGTTGCCTCTGGCACCAGGCCGACGGTCCGCGCCGTGGTGGCAATATCGGCGTAGCTTTCGCCTTCAAAGCCCGTGAAGACGCACGTCAGGGTGATATTCGCGGCCTTTAACTGGGCGAGAAATGCATCCGCCGTCTTTTGATTCATCGATTCGCCGTGAGGCGAATGCACTTGCACGGTGGGGATGCCGAGTTCCTGGGCAACGTCGAGATGTACGCCCAGTCCCGCGTCGATGGACGCAAACACGCCGATTTGCCAGGGTGATGTCATGGGGAACGCTCCGGGATAGTGAATTTCATGAAGAAACGACGGCACCATTGCCTGTATGATACGGCCCCCCTGGGGAAAATCACAAGGAAACCGCGGGGTTGAACGGCGTTCCGCGTGGACTACGCTGTCGCCTGACGAAATCGTCGCCAACGCCCGATGGAAAATTCTCGATATGAACAACGAACTGGATGAACATGATCCCGGCGACGGGCCGGCCTGGGGCCGCTGGGCGGGGTTGCTGCTATTCGGGGTGGTTTGGCTTTGTCCGACGCCGGCCGGATTGCCGCCGGCAGCGCATCGGCTGGCCGCCATTGCGGTGTTGATGTCCGCCTGGTGGGTGACGAGCGCCTGGCCGATCGCCGTCACCAGCCTGTTGCCGATTGCGCTGTTTCCGTTGCTGGGCATTCAGTCGTCGAAGACCGTCGCCGGCGCCTATTTCAGCGACAGTTCGTGCCTGTACCTGGGCGGATTCGTGATTGCGCTGGGCATCGAGCGCTGGGGCCTGCATCGCCGGATGGCGCTGCTGACGATCAGCCTCATCGGTTCCAGTCCGAAGCGAATTGTGCTGGGCTTCATCCTGGCGACGTTCCTGCTCTCGATGTGGATGAGCAACACGGCGACCACGCTGGTGATGCTGCCGATCGCGCTATCGCTGCTGGGCGAACTCGGCGAGACCGCAACCGATCGACGGGGCGATTCGCAGTTGGAAAATTTATCGACGGCCGTCCTCTTGGGGATCGCGTATGCGGCCAGCATCGGCGGATTGACGACGCTGGTCGGCACGCCGACGAATATCGTGTTCGGCGATTTGTATGTGAAGTCGTTCCCGGACGCGCCGCGGATTTCCGCCGGCGAATGGATGCTGGTCTGGGTGCCGTTCGGACTGGTGTTCGCCCTGTTTTGCTGGCTGTTGCTCATTTGGGGATTGAAGCCGTCCGTCCGCATCGGACAAGTGGAATCGTCGTTTTTCCGCAAGCGGCTTCGGCAACTCGGCCCCATGCGGCGCGGCGAACAGGTGATGCTGGCCGTGTTCCTCGTCACGGCCTTGCTTTGGATGTTCCGCATCGATTTTCGGATCTCCGAGACCGCCAGCATCCACGGCTGGGGCGACTGGATGATCGAAGGTCTGACCCGGCTGGGCGTCGATGCGCAATCGAAAGACCTTTCCGACTATGTCGGCGACTCCACCGTGGCGATGGCCGTCGCGCTGCTCATGTTCTTCATCCGCATTCCCACGGAAGACGGCGCGTCGCAGCCGCTGATGGACTGGCAAACGGCGTCGAAGCTGCCGTGGGATATTCTCCTTCTGTTCGGCGGCGGGTTCGCCTTGGCCGATGCTTTTCGCACGACCGGTCTGGCCGAATGGGCCGGCAGAGCGTTTTCCGATCATGCCGCGCAACAACCGGCATGGGCGCTGGTCCTCGTCGTCTGTTTGATCCTTGTTTTCATGACGGAATTCACCACCAACGTGGCGACCGTCAACGCCGTGCTGCCTATCCTCGCAACGGCGTCCGTCGGCCTCGGCGTCGATCCCCGCCTGCTGATGATCCCGGCGACAATCTCCGCCAGTTGCGGGTTCATGCTGCCGATCGGCACTCCGCCGAACGCCATCGTCTTCGGGACGGGGAAAGTCACAGCAACGCAGATGGCAAAATACGGGCTGATCATGAATCTCGTCGGCGTCGTGCTGACGGTGCTGGCCACGCTGTTTCTGCTCGCGCCGCAGCAGGGGATCGAAGCCGGAAAAATGCCGGAGTGGGCGGCACAGGCTTCGAAACTACCACGTTTTCCGCGGGAAAAACGGGGGGTTGCTCTGAAAGCGGCGCGCAATCCGGCGAGCGGCGTGCGCCGAGTGTAATTCCGGCTGACGCGGAAGGCGAGTGTAACACGTCGCTCGATGCCGACGCCGATCCGCTCTTGGCGCGACTGCTGAACGCCTACGGTCGTCTCACGTCGTCTCGGCGTGGTTGGGTAACACGGAACGCGTCGCCGAGAAGCATTACCTGCAAGTGCTCGATTCTCACTTCGAAAAAGCGGCGCGCATTGTGTCAGAATCGACGCGAATTGAGGCGCACGGAGACCTGGAAAACGAAGAAACCCCTTGTTTTCAAGGGGTTTCTCATCATTCGATGGGCGGTACAGGACTCGAACCTGTGACCTCTACGGTGTGAGCATAGCGCTCTAACCAACTGAGCTAACCGCCCGAGAAAATCGATTATAGCGAATGTCGGAATTTGCTCAATGGTTCGCAAGGAGTTGCTGGCTTGGAAAGCCCGGAAAACCGATAGAACCCCGAGAATTCCAAACGACCCGTGCAGATGCCGGTTTTTGGCGGATTTTGTCGGCGATTGCTGGAATTGCACTTCCGCTCGGCTGTATTGTGGTGCCTTCTTTACGTCGATTCGCGTGATACACAATGACTGCGTCGTCCCGATGCCGGGCGGCCGTGGAAAGCGCTTCTGCATGAATCGCCAACGACCGGAGACCGTCTCTCGGCCTGCGTGCATGCAGCGACTGGGGCTGCTGCCTCCCTACGGTACGGAAGACGTCAAGAAAGCCTACCGGCAACGCGCCAAGGCGGCGCATCCCGACGGCGGCGGCAACGCAGACATTTTCGCTGCCTTGCAGGCCGACTATCACAAGGCGTTAAGCCTCGCCGGGTTTCATGAATCGCGGCGAAATTGGCTCGGTGATCGCGTCGAAGTGTACGTCGAACGCACGCAGTGGATTGCACGGCTGGAACAGTGCGGCGGACATGCGGTGCTGCAGCGGCCGGACGGCTATCTGCAGGACTATGGCCCGGACTATGCCGAGATTCTTCGCGAACTCGTCGCCGTGAGTCTCACCGGCCCGTCCGCCACGGACACGGCGCTTGAGTGCCTGTGCCAGAGCGCGGTGTTCCGGGAGCTTCACCTGCTGGATCTCTCGGAATCGGCGGTGACGGATCGCGGACTGGCCCTGCTTGCCGAGAGCGGGTTATCAGGACTGAATCTGCGGGGCACGAAGATTTCGGTCCAGAGTCTGGATGTGATCCAGCGGCTCCCGAAATTGGAATGGCTGCATCTCGGGGCCACGAAAATCGGACTGTGGAGCCTCTGGCGCTTGCGCCGCAACCGTCCGAACCTGGAAGTCGTCACGAGTCCCAGTGCTGAGCCGCCGGACTTCGATTCGCCGGAATACCGCCAGTTGAAGCTGATGCAGCGGCTGGCGGACGATTCGGAAGCTTGAGAGGCTGGCGCTCTTGGCTCTTGGCATGGACTACCGCTTGCGGGTTTCCGCCGTGAGAGTCTGCTGTTGGAACTGCCGAAAGGGGGTCAGCTTGAAGTCGGCAGAACGGAGTTGCGTTTCCCAATTGTGGATGTAGGTGCGGTCGGTTTTTTCAAGAGACCAGGTCCATTGGTGGACTGCTTTCAAGTGCAACGGCCTGTCGCCTTCGATCCGCAATTCCACTTCCACGGGCAGCACGCCCCGTTCCCGGAGTTCGTCGTTCAGGCGCAGCCGGGGTTCCGGCAGCAGCGCATGCGGATGCAGCACGGAGTTCAGTTGGGCCGTCCAGTCGGCCGCCTTCAAGTACGCCTGCACGATTTCCGGCGACGGCCCTGCAGCAACGGAGGCGTCGTACCGGAAACGCGGGCTGAGCAGACTCATCTTCCGGTTCTTCTCGTCTGCACGGACATGAAATTCCGGGACCAGTTGGAATTCCAGGGATTCGATATCCGCTTGCCGCGCGGCCCCTTCGCGCTGCCATTCGGCGATCAGTTCTCGGGCCTGCGTGCCGGCCAGTCCCAGGAAACGGCGAATTTCATCGTGCGTGATTTCCGTCGCCAGGTCATGCCGGCGGTTGAGCACCAGGAACCGGTTCTGCGCCGGCTCATGAATCACGGTTTCCTCCAGCGCTTCGAGATAGTCATACACTTTGCCGGCATGAAACAGCGTCAGGCTCTTGCTCAAGACGCGCGGCTTGGCTTTGTCCGACAACGAAATGTCCGTCACCGTGGTATAGAGGCGAAATTCCTGGGCGCCGGCGTGTGCCGACAGCAGAAAACTTCCGGCAATCACCAGGCCGATTCCAAACAGTCTGTGCATGAGCGGGCCTTTGCCGAACCGCGGGGACGGGCGTTTGCGTCGACAGGAAAAAATTCGAAACGGGAGATGTGCCGCCCTGTATCCGTTTTCGCGTCATGCGGCAAGAGGAAGGACCGTGCCGGAATCGGAATTCCCGCGGGCGACGTCCGGCCATCGGCAAATGTTGCCGAAACCTTTCCCTGGCGGTCGGGGCTTTCAGTTATTTGAAGCCGATTTCTTCCGGGCGCGGCAGTTCGTCCAGGTCGCCGATGCCGAAGAGCGACAGGAATCGCTCCGTTGTGGCGTAGCGCACGGTTTTCGGTTCGTCGGGAGGACGCTCGACCGCGACAAGATCGCGGCGGAGGAGCTGCCTGAGCACGCCTCCGCTGTTGGGTTTGCCGAGCGTTTCGATTTCTTCTTGCGTGATCGGCTGCTGGTAGGCGATCAGTGCCAGGACTTCGAGCGCTTCCTGTGACAGCCGGACTTCCTTCGGTCCGAGGCCGAACGCTTTGAAGCGAATGCGTTCATAGTCGTCCCGAAGCGTCAGCAGGTAACCTCCTTCGCCGAGACAGATTTCATACGGCCGGCGTTCGGTCGTGTACTGGCGGTTCAGGTCGTCGATCGTCTCTTCGACGAACTCAGCCGTGTGGTCGCCTTTCAAAATCGATGCCAGTTTGCGAGCCGTCAACCCCGCACCGCCGACGAACAGGCACGCCTCGATGACCTGCCGCGTTGTCACCTGCGGGTCGGCAGCAATGGGCGGAGACACCACGGAAACGCCTGCGGTTTTGCCCGTGTCCGGATGGGAAACCGCCCCTGGAATCTCCGCGGAAATCTGTTCCGCCACGGCTTCTACGGCCTGCACGCTGGAATCCATCGCATCCAGCGCATTCAGCGCCCGTTGATAGGCCCGTTCGAGTTCATCATCCGACCACTCGTCATCCGGCGTGGACGAAGACTCGGCGGCTGTCGGACTCGTGAAGGGGTCGGTCATTGGAACGTCTTAATGGAATCGCTGCTAAGAGCCTGGACAACGCCCGATCAGCCGCGCGAAGAATACCCCTGCCGGAGAAATCCGGTCAAGAGGGGTTCCTGATGTACCACGGCCATCGCTGTTTTCAACGCAGGGTTTGCCGAGTCATCGAGGCGAACCATTTTCCGCTTGACCACAGGATGGGTTCGCCTCGTCAAGGCCCTCGGCAAACCCTGCGAGTCCACGCACCTTGAAAAAGGCGTTCACGCTGGCTTTGATGGGTTCTCCGCTGTTTCTCCGGCGGGCGTTGCCCTAAGATGCTGGCATGTTGTCGCGCCTGCAATTCTTCGTCGTCGGCTTACTGCTGCTTGCGCCGATGCTGCTCTTCGCCGGCGTCGGTGCGTGGGCATTATGGACTTCCGGGCATTGGTTCTGGCTGAGTTGGTCGATCCCCTTGTGCTGGGGGCTTGGCTGGCTGTTGCTGCGGCTGTGGCGCAAGCCGCTGTCGGCCCCGGTCCCGGAACTCGATCAGACGCATTGGACGCCCCGGGATGAAGCCGCGGCAGTCATCGTCCGTCAGGTGCAGGAACACGCGCAGAACATCCCGTTGGAGAAATTGACCGACACGGCGTATTACCGCGAGGTCACGCAAGATCTGGCGGGAAAAATCGCCCGGCACTATCACCCCAAGGCGGCCGACCCGTTGGGCAAGCTGACGGTGCTCGAAATTCTCGCGGCGACGCAGCTTGTCAGCGAGGACCTGGAAGACTGGTTCCAGCGCTACGTGCCGGGCAGCCACCTGATCACCGTGTCGCAGTGGCAGATGCTGTCGCAGGCGCCGAAGTGGTGGCAAGCCGCGTCCAATGCCGGCTGGATTGCGTCGATCCTGGTGAACCCCGTGAACCTCGGCCGGTACTTCGTCTCGAAGCTTGCGGTCGATCCGTTGTCGAAGCAGTTGCAGGGGGGGCTGTTGACGTCGTTCTACATGCTCTACATCCGGCAGGTGGGCTACTACCTGATCGAGATGAACAGCGGCCGACTGCAGGGCGGCGCGGCCAACTATCGCCGGATCATGCGGCGGATGAAGCCCGATCTCAGCAAGGCCGAAGCTGTTCCTTCCAGCGGCGAACCGGCCGAGCCGGCGGCAGTGGACGTTTCCATCGCGGTGATCGGGCAGGTGAAAGCCGGGAAATCGAGCCTGGTGAATTGCCTGCTGGGCGATCAACAGGCGACGGTCGACATCTTGCCGAGCACGCGCACGGTGGATCGCTATCGGCTGGAATTTCCGGAAGACTCCGGGGGGACGGAACGGCTCACGCTGCTGGACACGCCCGGCTATGGCGAAGCCGGCGCGTCGCCGGAGCAGTTCGCCGAGACGCTGGCGGCCGTGCGCGAGTGCGACCTGGTGCTGCTGGTGTCGGATGCCAAGTCGCCGGCCAAGCAAGCGGATGCGCGGTTTCTGCAGGAGCTGGCCGCCTGGTTCGCAGCGCAGCCGCACTACAAGCCGCCGCCGCTTTTGGGAGTGGCGAGCAAGATCGATTCCCTCAGCCCGGTGATGGAATGGGACCCGCCGTATGATTGGCCGCGGCCGCGGCGTCCCAAGGAGGAAAGCATCGCCGGCGCGGTCGGTTATCTTCGCGAACTGCTGGGAGCCTCTCTGGAGGCGGTTGTCCCGGTCTGCACGGACAGGCAGCGAGACCACGTCTATGGCGTGCAGGAATATCTGATCCCGGCGATGACGGCCCTGTTATCGGAAGCGAGGGCCGTGTCTCTGGTCAAAGCTCTGAATAAGGAAAACGACCGCGGAAAATATCGCAAGGTCTTCCAGCAGGTACTGGACGCAGGCGTGCGCTTGAAGGACCTGTGGGGAAAGAACAGAAGCCCTGAATCCAAAGACAAGTCGCATGGTTGACGCCGGTGCCGCGCTCGCGAGGGTTTGCCGCATCCTCGTTGATTCGCGAGAATGCGCCCGTCAGAATTTTCCCGGGAAACCATCATTCATGAAACAGTTCGCGGACATCTTCTGGAAATCCGCCGGCTCTCTGATCGCGGTCTGCGGATCACTGGTCGCGGCCGATCCGTTGCGCGAACTCGCGCCGCAGGCCGTTTCGGCGGTCGAGATCAGTTCGGACGGAGAAACCGTCACCGTCGGGACGATGGCTTTCGGCCATGACTTCAACGTCTGGCAATTCGACTCTACCGGCGCGATTCGGAATCAGTACCGGTTTCCTCCATTTGCGCCGCTGCAAGTGACGACGCTGGCCGGCGGGAAATCGCTGGCGGTCGGTCTGGCGTATTCGCGAGTCACCACGCCCGAACCCACAGTCTGGCTTGGCCCGGCGGACGCGCTGAAGCCGGGAGTGATCCGCGACGAATTCCTGGAAGCCGACGCCCGCGACGGCGAACTCGCGCGCTGGCGCACGGGCTCCGGGCCATGGCGCGAGGGCTGGCTGAACAGCCAGTTCGGCGAACTGTTCGTCAGCGGGCCAAAGTGGGTCTTCAAGCCGCCGAACACGTTCATGACGGCGGACGGCGAGCGGCAGCGACTTCGCTACGAAGACGGCAACTTGCTGCCGACGTCTCGTGCCGCGCGCATGGCCGCCAGCTGTGACGGTTCTCGTGCAGCGTTTGGCTGGCTCACGCTGAAAGACCCTTCGCCTGAAATCACCAGTATTCGCGAAGGATTGAGCGTCTGGCAGATCTCGCCGAATCGCCGGTTGTGGACCGCGCCGCCTTCGACCGATTGGGACGTCCCTCCCTTGCCGGACCCGGCCTCGGATTATCCCGAGCTGGCGCGCGACTTCCGTTTGCGGGCGGATGCCGTTCTGCCAGGCACCCTGACGACGGGACTGGCGCTGAACCATGACGGTTCGCGCGTCGCCCTGATTGAGCACGCCGTGTGGGTCTGGCAGCGTCGCGGTCCGGCGATTGGCACGTGGGATCCGCCGATTCATGCGTTGAATTGCGTGCCGAGACAGCGCGGCCGCTTGCGTGTGTTCGATGGCGACGGCCAAGAACTTTCTCGTCAACTGCTGCCCATCTCAGGACAGTTTGAGATGGGCTTCGGCCCGGAAGCGGACGATCTCTGGTGCTGGCCGGCGGCCTGGTTTGCCCGAGGTTTTGCCGGGGCGGTCTGGCTGCCGGCCGATCCCGGCGCGCGGACTGTGCTGCATCTGACAATGAAGACTCAGGAGATGAAATCGATCGACTTGCCCGATGCCGTGGCGCATGCCGCCGTGAATCCCCGAGACGGCAGGTTGTTGGTGTCGACGACCGCAGGCACGTTGTGCCTCGTCTCAAAGGATGGGCAACAACCGGCAGCCGACTTGAAATCCTCGGCGCGTGTCGGCTGGAGTCCCGATGGAGCATTTGCCGTGGCAGGCACGGAGGACGGCCGGCTTGTGCGTTGCGACGGCACGGGAACAATTCTCTGGGAGAAAGCGCTGCCGGTGGCGGACGTCCCGGAAAGTCCGCTGCGGCCGGCGGAAGTCGTTCCGGGTTTGCCCATCTACCAGGGAGGGCGGATCCCGGGAGGCGAACATTCCTATGTGGGAGACATCTGGACGCTCAAGTTCCGCGACGAAGCGGTGATGATCGATTGCGGCGGCGTCTCGGGAGTCGCCACCACGCGCGCTCGGCTGCGAAGTCTGGGGATCGAACGCGTCACGCACATCCTGCACACGCATTCGCACGGCGACCATTGCGGCGGCGCGTACCTGTGGCAGGCCGGCGGCACGCGCATCGTGGCTCCCCAGTCGGCCCAAATTCCCCTGACGTGGCTGATGCCGATGCTGACCGATTACGGTTTGTTTCCGCCGCGTCGCGTGGATGACCCCTTGCCGTTGCGTCGCGTGGGCGACGAAGCGGAATTCACGGCCGCCGGCCAGCGTTTCCGGGCGGTCTTCGTCCCCGGCCACAGCTTCGACCTGACCGTCTATTTGACCGAACTGGAAGGCAAGCGACTCGCGTTCACCGGCGATCTGGGCTTTGAAAAGGGGGACATTCTGAACCGTTGCTGGGGCGATGCGGACAAAGCGCGGGAGGTGTTGCCGGTCATCCGCGACAAAGTCCTCGGCTGGAAGCCCGACATTGTCTTCACCGGCCACGGCATCCGTCTGAATGGAGTCGAGTTCCTCAAGAAACTGGTCGAGAGCACCGAGGAGTCGCTGAGCAAGCTCTAAAAAAAGAGGCCGTTGCGATCTGTCCGTGGAAGAAGCGTTGTCACGATGAGTTCCGAGTCCAGCCCGAGTCCTGAGGATCTGCGTCAGTCCGCCCTGGCGACAGCGACCGTGCGCCTTCTGCCGGGCCGTTATCCGCCGGCATATCCCGTGCCTTTGCGCTGCGGCGTGCCGATTGCGAAGGGAAAACTCACCGGCGACGAAAACGCGTGGCTGCTCGGTCCGACGGGGGAAGTCGTCCGGGGGCAGACAGAAGCCCTCTGCCATTGGTCCGACGGCTCGGCGCGATGGATGCAGATTGACGTGATCCTGCCGGCAACAAACCAAGCCGCAATGACCTGGACGGCCGCCTTCGTGGAAGCTCCGCGAACGATAACCGTCGAATACGAAGCCCCCGGAAGTGTCGCTGATCTCGACATCCAGCTCACGTTCGACGAGCCGTTGATCGTGTTGCGGTCGGGGCAGTTTCGATTCAAGATCAACACGAAGACCGGAGACTCGCGCGCGCTGCTCTCGGAGACGGGAGAGCAAGTGGCCGCGTGGACCTTGCCGACTGTGACCAAGGCCGACGGCACAGTGTGCCGCCCCGCCGTCGGTGAGATGCAGATGTCTTACAACGGGCTGTTGCCATTGACGCTGGAATTCCCTGCAACGTATCCGCAGTTGCGAGGATTGAAGCTGATGGTGCGTCAGCGTTTTTTCTCCGGCACGGGACTGGTTCAAACCGAGATCGCCTGGCACAACCCGCACCGCGCCAAGCACGCCGGCGGGCTGTGGGATCTGGGCGATGCCGGGTCGATATTCTTTGATGACGCCAGTTGGACTGTCAACCTTTCGCCGACGCATCAGACTTACGTGGATTGTCGGTTTGAACCGCTGGCGAGTTGGCAATCCGCAGAGAAGGGAACGATCGGCGTGCACCAGGAATCGAGCGGCGGAGTTCTCTGGGATAGCATCAATCATGTCGATCAAACAAAACAAGTTCCGTCGCGATATCAAGGGGGGCAAGTTCACAACACGGGGGTCGAAAACGTGTTGAGGTTGTCTCCCTCGCTGCGCATTCGCGGGTCCATGTTCCAGTTGCTCGGGACGGTTCCAAAATTCTGGCAGCAGTTTCCCAAAGCAATCATCGCGTCGGAATCGCAACTCCGTTTCGGACTCTTTCCGGAATCTGCCGATCAGCTTTATGAACTCCAGGGCGGCGAACGCAAGACGCACACGGTCTGGCTGAAATTCGATCCGCCGGAGTCACGCTACGACCTCTCCTGGGTGCATGATCCGCCTCGTTTGGTGCCAGTTCTGGGAGATGAACCCGTCGTCCCCGGTTGGCCGCGATTGACGAAGCTCGATGCCAGGCCGATTTCCCGCTTGAACGATCTCTGTGACGAGGTACTCAACGGCCCCGCCAGCGTGTACGCACGCCGGGAAGAGCACGATGAATACGGCTGGCGGAATTTCGGTGAGTTCTTTGCGGACCATGAGACCGTGTATTACCAGGGCGACCAACCGCTGATTTCGCATTATAACAATCAATATGACGTCCTCGGCGGACTGCTGCTGCAGGGGCTGCGGACGGACAATCGGCAATGGTGGGAACTCGCCGAGGACCTGATGCGGCACGTCACCGACATCGACCTCTATCACACCCAGGAAGACCGGGCCGTCTATAATGGCGGCCTCTTCTGGCCGACGGATCATTACACATCCTGCGGCACGGCCACGCACCGGACGTTCTCCAAGCTCTGCGCGACGCCCGGCAAACCGTTCGGCGGCGGGCCGGCCTGCGAGCACAATTACACGACTGGATTGCTGGCGTACTATTGGCTGACGGGAGAACCGGCGGCGAGGGTTGCCGTCATCCAACTGGCCGACTGGGTGATCGCCATGGATGATGGCCGGAAGACGATCTTCAGTTTGGTCGACGATGGTCCGACCGGATCAGCCACCGTCACGACACAGGCGAATTATCATGGCCCGGGGCGCGGCGCCGGCAATTCGATCAACGCCTTGCTCGACGCCTGGCTGCTTACCGGGACACGCTCTTATCTGTCAGCTGTCGAGCACTTTCTCCGACGCTGCATCCATCCGGCAGACGACGTCGCCTCCCGGGACCTGCTGAACTTCGAGCTTCGCTGGTCCTACACCGTGTTCCTGATGGCGCTGTTCAAATACCTGCAATGCAAAGAGGAACTGGGCGAATTCGACGACCATTTCGAATACGCCCGGCAAAGTCTGCTGCACTATGCGCGCTGGATGGTGGACCACGAGCGCCCGTATTTTGATCGCGCTGAACAGATGGAATTTCCCACCGAAACCTGGGGCGCGCAGGAACTCCGCAAGGCGAACGCGCTGCGCTGGGCCGCCGCTTACGCAGGAGACGACGCGCTGCGGACGCGCCTTCAGCAGCGTGGAGACGAATTCGCCGAGCGGGCCTGGCACGACCTGTGCCGCTTTCCCACGCGGACGTTTATCCGTCCCTTCACGCTGGCAATGATTCAGGGGATGTGGGATGCCGCGCTGCGTTCGGAGATTCCGGTCAGCCAGAGAACGGGCACGGCGCCGGCGAGCTGGGGAGAGCCGGCAAGGTTTCTCGGGCAGAAGGCGCGTGTGAAGCAGATGCTGAAGTCGCCGCGAGGGATTTGCACGGCGATGGCCCGAGCCTTCGATCCCCGTCGCTGGTTTCGATTTCTGGATGCCGTTCGGCGGATGCTGTGATTACAGCGTCCAGCCGTTTGGCAGCACGGCGTCCTTCGGGAGGACGATGATGCCGTCCTGATTCACGGAGGGCGCGCGTTCGACGGCGGCGCCAACGGCGCTTCGAATCGTGACTTGGCTGCCGATGCGGCAATTCTTGTCGATGATGACACCTTCCAACCGGGTCTGGTCGCCGACGCCGATCGGTACCTTGCCGGAGGCGAGATCGGCCGCGCGCTGTTCGGGCGTCTGCGTGAAATCCGCGCCCATCAGGATGGAATTTCGAAGCACGACGTTTTTCCCAATCTGGCAGCGCAGGCCGATCACGCAATTTTCAATGACCGAACCGGCGCCGATCGAGCATCCGTCGGCCAGCAGGCTGTGCGTGATCATGGCGCCGTCGCAGCGCGTGGGGGGCAGCGACCGCGCGTGCGTGAAGATCGGGGCCGCATGATCTTCCAAACGGAAAGGCGAGTCGGGCTTTGTGAGGTCGAGATTCGCCTGAAAGAACGAAGCGATCGTGCCGATGTCTTCCCAATACCCGTCGAACAAATGGACCTGCGCCCGATGGGTGCGGATCGACATCGGAAAGACTTCCTTGCCGAAATCATGATAGTCGGACTTTTCAAGCAGGTCGACCAGCACATCGCGCTGAAACAGATAAATCCCCATGCTGGCCAGGCAATCACGGCCGTTGCTTTTCAACCCGTGGGCGTCGATCCACGCGGGATCAGTGCGGACGAGATCAATTTCTCGGTCGGTCTGCGGTTTTTCCAGGAACCCGCGGACGCGGCCCGTATCGTCCAGCCGCATGATGCCGAAGCCGCGGGCCGCTTCGCGCGTGCAGGGGAGCGCCGCGATGGTGACGTCGGCCTTAGCCGAGCGATGTGTCGCGAGCATCTCCTCGTAGTTCATGCGGTAAAGCTGGTCGCCGGAGAGGATGAGCACCTGCTCGATATCATGCTGCTTGAAATAACGCAGATTCTTGCGGACCGCATCCGCAGTCCCCTGGTACCACGCCTCGCCCTCCATGGTCTGCTGGGCCGCGAGGATTTCCACAAACCCGCCGTCGAATCGGTCGAACCGGTACGTCTGGCGGATATGCCGATGCAGGCTGACGGAGTTGAACTGCGTCAGCAGGTAGATGCGGTTAATTCTGCTATTGATGCAGTTGGAGATCGGAATGTCGATCAGCCGGTACTTCCCCCCCAAAGGGACCGCCGGCTTGGACCGATACTGCGTGAGCGGAAAAAGCCGGGTCCCCTTGCCGCCGCCGAGAATCACTGCCAGCACATGCCGCATTGGTCGCTTCCGTCAAACGAAGAATGAATCGTGATGGCCGGTGCCCTTCTCTCCCGGCATTATAAACAGACGCCGCGAAACTTCGCGAGCAGCCGGAACGCTTTCCCTGCGTCGCGGGGGCGTCTCTCAATGAACGGCTCTTGTATTCCGCCTTCCGGCGGAGAGGAAAAAGAATCGAATGCTTACTTCGCCCCCTTGAAGATCTTTCGATCCAGGCGGGGAATGAACAGCGTCCAATGCGATGTGCTGTTCGGGTCGTCTTGAATGGCGCGGGTGAATTCGAAAAGCTTCGCATCGAGATTGTCGATCAGGTGCAGCGCGACGGCTTCGGGCGTCATCGGAAGTTTTGGGCTGCCGAACTCGTACGTCCCGTGATGGCTGACGATCATGTGCTTGAGCCGCCATTCGAGTTCTCTGGGGAACCGTTCGTTCCGCCGTTTTTCCGTCTCCTGGATCTTCTCCGTCAGCATTTCGACGCCGATGATCAGGTGGCCGAGCAATTGGCCTTCGTCCGTGTATTGCAGCCCGGTTTCGCCGCTCATCTCACGGATTTTCCCCAAGTCGTGCAGGAACACGCCGCAGAGCAGCAGGTCGAGATTAAGCTCGGCATACACCTCGCAGATTTTCTTCGCGACGTCCATCAGCGTGACGATGTGCTCCAGCAAACCTCCGTGATACGCATGGTGGGCCTTGACACCCGCCGGCGCCTGCGCCAGCAGGTCCATCAGCGGGCCGTCGTCCTGGAAACAGTCCATCAGCGTCTTGAGATAAGGGTTCTGAATGACGCCGAGAGATTCCGAAAACCGGGCCCGCAATTGCTCGACGTTCTGCTGCGGCTGGGCTTCAAACTCGATCAGGTCGAGACCGTCGGCGGAGACCGGCTCGACGTGCGAGGCGATCATCTGCAGAACGCCCTGAAACAATTGGACCTTGCCGCGGACCTTTGCGAACCCGCCGATCTGGATCGGGGCCGCGGAATGCTCGGTGACGTTCCACATGCGGGCGTTGACGACGCCGGTCTTGTCTCGCAGATCGAGCGAAAGGTACAGCGCAGCGTTCCGATTCGCCCTGAGCTGCTTGTCTGCCACCAGGTAGGTCTCTTCGACCAGTTCTCCGTCTTTCAATTCCTGCACATAACGCCGGGCCATACACGGTCTTTCTGGAAAAAAGGAAGACCATGCATTATAGCGCTGCCGCCGCGGCAGCGATAGGATCGCGGAAATGTTTCGTTCCGTCGCGAAATCGACACGACACCATCGAGCCAGGCTCGCGCCCCGGCGGCGAAGCGGCGGATCTACGCGCCATGAGCAGGCGCCAAAGACCGGCACACTTTCGAACGGGCCGTGGATCGCAGTAGAGTAACATGTTGCATCGAGTTCTGAATCCGTCCTAGAAACAGCTCATCACCATGCCGACTCGCATCATCAGATTGACCACGCACGATCTGCGGTTTCCGACGTCCAAATCCCTGGACGGCTCGGACGCCATGAATCCTGATCCCGATTATTCGGCGGCTTACGTCGTCCTCGAAACCGACCGGCCCGATGGACTTGCCGGGCATGGGATGACGTTCACCATCGGCCGCGGCAACGAACTGTGCGTCGCCGGGATTCAATCGCTGGCGCCGCTGATCGTCGGCAAATCGCTGGAAGAGATCACGGACGATTGGGGCAAATCGTGGCGGCACATCACCGGCGACAGCCAGCTCCGCTGGGTCGGGCCGGAAAAGGGCGTGATCCATCTCGCCGCGGCGGCCGTGGTGAATGCGCTCTGGGACTTGCAGGCGAAAGTCGCACAGAAACCGCTGTGGCGATTGATCTGCGACATGACGCCGGAAGAGATGGTCCGCGCCATCGACTTCCGTTATCTCACCGACGCGATAACGCCTGCCGAGTCGCTTGCGATTTTGAAACGCCTGGAGCCGACGCGGAAAGAACGAATCGCTCATCTAGAACGGGACGGTTTCCCGGCCTACACCACGTCGGCGGGTTGGCTGGGCTATTCCGATGACAAGCTCCGCCAGTTGTGCCGGGAAAATCTGGCGAAGGGTTGGAGCGTCTTCAAGATCAAGGTCGGCCGCGATCTGCAGGACGACCTGCGGCGTTGCCGGATCATTCGCGAAGAAATCGGTCCCGACCGACGGTTGATGGTCGACGCCAACCAAGTCTGGGAAGTCGATCAGGCCATCGACTGGATGCGGCATCTCGCCGAGTTCAAACCGTGGTTCATTGAGGAGCCGATCAGCCCGGACGATATTCTCGGCCATGCGGCGATTGCGAAAGCCGTCGCCCCGATCAAGGTGGCGACCGGCGAGATGTGCGCGAACCGCGTGATGTTCAAGCAATTCCTGCAGGCGAACGCCATCGGCATTTGCCAGATCGACAGTTGCCGGGTCGGCGGCGTGAATGAGATTTTATCGATTCTTTTACTCGCCGCGAAATTCGGCGTCCCCGTCTGCCCGCACGCCGGCGGCGTCGGCCTGTGCGAATATGTGCAGCACCTGGCGATGATCGACTACGTCTGCATCAGCGGCTCGCTCGATGACCGGATCTGCGAATACTCCGGCCACCTGCACGAGCACTTTTTTGATCCGGTCGTCATGAAAAACGGCCGCTACCTGCCGCCGACCGCGCCGGGGTACAGCATCACGATGCGGCCGGAATCGATCACGGCGTATGCGTTTCCGGGTGGGTCGGTGTGGGGTTGGTAGAGACAATTGACTCGATGTTGGAGACTACGTGATGAATGCAACTGCAATGATTTCGAACTGGAGAAATCGCCTGATTGCACTTGCTGAAAACCCACCATACGTTTTTCGTGACACCCCACAGTATCTGATCGACGAGCACAATCGACGCCTCACCACATTCATCGGTTATTCAGATCCGCAAATAGTAGAGGCAGAATTAAGTTTGGGTGTTATTTTCCCGACGGTCTTCCGGACTTATTTGCGAGAAATGGGTAAGTCACCGGGTGATCTTTTTTTTTGGCAGCAATCTGTCAAGCATTTCCCAATTCGAGGAGTACCGAGCTAATGCGATGGAACTGCTCTCGGAAACCGATTCAACTTTGAAGCTTCCGCCAGAGGCCGTCGTGTTTTTGTCGCACCAAGGTTACCAATTCGTGTATGTCTTGGCATCAGGCGGATTTGATGGGCCGCCGATGATGTGGACTGAAACAGAACGAGAGCCAAAGCAGCTAGCTCGCACGTTCGCAGAAATGATTGATGCTGAGTTACGGCTTGCGGAACAAAACAACCAGAATTTCCGAGAAATGGGTGGCTACTATCTCACCCTACATCCTGGCGGCGGGGCATCGGAGTACCATCCCGCTCTGGCAAGCGGCGACCGGCCATTGGATTCCAAATGATCTACTTGCTGAAAACATGGCGAAGACCGGCCGCACCTGGATGCCGTTTTCATCATCATGGCGTGCCATAGCGAGTTGGCCATCGACAACAACCAGCAACGCATTGCAAAAACAAACGCGGGGAGATTCGAAGTCGAAACTCCCCGCGCGTCCCAGGTGGACATCAGCGTTGCATTCAAAAGTTTCAGGCGTTTGGCACAACGCTTCTGCGAAGCGTCGCTAAGAATCGTTATTCTCTGCCGGAAGGTTCCGGGACGAAGGTGTCTTTGGCCCCCGACGGCTCATACTCGCCGCGGTCACGAAACGACTTGTCGGTCAGCCGCGTGGTTCGTTCTTCCAGGATGCTGCGGGCCGCATTGCGGATTTCGTCATCACTCATTCGGCGGAGGTTGCCGAGTTCCAAGAGAGGCTTCAGCGATCGGACGACTTTGGCGATCGTCGATTCCATCAGGCCGATTTCGATCAGGCTGCGGCGCATCTCGCCGAGGACTTGAATCTGGTCGGTGAATTCTTCCTGGAAGGCGACCAGCAGATCGAGCGACTGCAGGGAATTGGAAAGCGTCTTCGTTTGTCCGGCGAGCTGCTGCTGCATCTGGACCATGGTATTGAGGGCCATTTGCGAGGCCGGCACGTCCATCTCCTGGCGGGCAAGCGTCTCGTTCAGTTGCAGCAATTGCTGAGCGCGATTCATGCCGACTTCGGCCGACGCGCCTTCTTCCGCCATACGGCGCTGCATGGTCAGCAACTGGTCGCCGACGGCCTGGGCCATTTCGACGAACCTCGCTCCGTCCATCAACCGATCTTTGAGCATCACGAGTCCGCGGAGGCTGAACCAGGCTTGGTCGATGCCGATCATGCCGTTGCGAAGTTCTTCGCGGAGCGTGTCCAGACGCCGGAGCGACGTCCGGGCGACTTGGATTTCCTCGGATTGGTCGCACAGGCCGTGTTCGATCTCGATGAGCTGATCCAGCGTGGAGGCTGCTTCCTCTACGTCGCCCTTTTGGCCGCTCAACCGGGCGTTCAACAGTTCGACGTCCTCCAGAATCCGGCCGGCGATTTCGATGCTAGGCTGTTCCTTGATGATTCGGTCGTGCAGTTGAGCAACCGCCTTCATCTGGTCCTGGCAGAAACGGGCTTGATCGGCCTGTTCCATGACTTCAGTCCGCAGCTCGCGAAGAGATTGCAGAGCCTGCCGGGCGTCGTCGATCTGTTCTTTTTGCGCCTTCAGGCTGGCGAGCAGGCTGTTGGCCTCCCAGGCATGGTTGCCTTGGGCACCCAGTTCCTGCATCTTGGCCTGCATGGTGGCCAGTTCCATCTTCACGGCTTGCATTTCTCCCGCCATGGGACGGGACACCATGAAATACATGCCCGCGAAACCCACGGCCAAACCCACCACCAGCATGGCCCAGGTCAGGTTTTGCTGTTCACCGATCTGGTTTTCAATGGATCGCAGCCGGCTGCCTTCGGATGTGTACACAATATCCCCTTTGCACGTCGATGGAGTTGGCTCTTCAGGATGCGAATCTGATGTAAGTGATTGCAATTAAACACTTAAAGGACAAGTGTCGTAATGCACTCATTTTTCGCAAGCACTACAGTATCGCCAATAACCCCAAGTTATCTTTTCGATTTTTCTCTCCCAAAGGCGCAATTCACATTTCTTCCGGTGAATCGGTGGAAAGGATCGAACCCGAGCGTCGCCGACGCCGGACTTTGGGGATTCGCGAACTGGGGCGAAATCAGGCGGCAGTGCGGCGGCGTCGGATCGCTGCACCGATGCCGCAAGATCCACACATGCCGAGGAGGGCCAGCGTCAGAGAGGTGGGTTCGGGGAGGGCGGCAATCGCGTTGCCTGACAGGGTCCAGGAACTGTCGTTGGGATTTCCTGAGATTGTGGTGTGCGTGAAGACGCCAGTGCCATATCCGTAGCCGCCGCCGGGGTTCCAGAAGAGCGATTCCGACCCGCTCGCCGGTGAGTGCTCGTTCCAATACCATTGATCGCCGCCGTTCGCGTAGGGACGCGTCACGACACTGCTGATCCAATAACTGCCCGGGCTCAGCACGAGCGATCCGAAATCGAAGACGAGATCGCTGCCGACCTGGGAACCGCTGACGGTGCTCAGCGCCGCGCCGGGTGAACCGGCCGCGTCGGCGTAGATCGACGCAGTCACCGCGACGTTTAAGGCGGCATTTCCAAAGTCGGAGCCGAAAGCGGTGAAGAGATCGATGCTGGTGGCGACAAGCAGGCTGAAATCGTCATAGCCTGCCGTGGAAAATGCAGGAGCGTCGGGATAAGCTTGCGAGATATAGGCGACGCCCGTCGTCGAGCTTTGATCAAAGATGATCGCCGCCTGCGCCAGTTGCGAACTTGCGAGCAGCAAGACGCCCGCGGCCACGATGCAATTCAATCCCCCCGACATAGTAATCCTCCTTGACGAAAAACGATGACCAGTCATCCTGCTGACTGGCCCGCATCGATGAAATTCCGCCGATCGTAAACGGACGCTATCAATTCTCCGGGCTGGGTGCAACAGGAAATTCGACGGAGGAGGAGAGTGAGGTAAAAAACTCACACTGACTGGGGGTCAATAACCGCAGAGTCGCAGAGAAATTCCAAACGGCCGATGTTTCGCCGATTTCAGGAAACTTCGCGAAGAGTGACCGCGAATCGACAGAACCACTGCAGCGCATGCGCGGCCCTGTGATCCCTGTCATTCCCGCCTTCCTCGGAGCGGTGGAAAGCGTCACAATGCCGGCCAAGAACATCAATTCGCTCAATCGCTCAGGACTTATGCGCGACTTGGCTCGTCTCGACGCGTACGATTACAGCCTGCCCGAAGATCTCATCGCGCAGGAACCGCTTGCGGAGCGGGACGCGTCGCGCCTGATGGTCGTCCGCCGAGCCGACAGCACCATTTCGCATCAATGGATGCGAGACCTGCCGGACCTGCTGGCCCCGGGCGATTGCCTGGTCCTCAACAACAGCCGCGTGCTGCCTGCCCGGTTGAACGGCCTGCGCACGGCGACAGGAGGAAAGTGGGAAGGACTGTTTTTGTCCGTCGCCGAGAATGGGAATTGGCGGCTGATCGGCCAGACCCGTGGCCGGTTGAACGACGGCGAGACTGTGACGATCCCTGCCGTCGAGAGCACGGAGAATGTCCCGCCGCTGGAATTGCGGCTGACGGATCGCGAAGCCGATGGCGTCTGGCAGATGGCGCCGCTGACCTCGAACTGCGGGCAAACAACCGATGTCGACGCCGCATTGGTTGGACCATCGGCCGCCCGCAATCTGCAAGCGGCGATCTGTCTGCTTGAGCGTTACGGCACGATGCCCTTGCCACCTTACATCGAACGAAAACCCTCCGCTTCCGATCGAGACCGCTACCAGACGACGTACGCCCGGGAGCCGGGGTCGGTTGCTGCGCCGACCGCGGGGCTGCATTTCACTCCAGAATTGTTGGCACGCTGCCGCGAGCGGGGGATCGAGACGGCGGAAGTGACGCTGCACGTCGGCCTGGGCACGTTTCGGCCCGTCAGTGCCGTGGACCTCTCCCAGCATGTGATGCACGCCGAATTCTGTGAAATCTCCTCCGAAACCGCAGCGAAACTCGCCGAGATTCGTCGCCGGGGCGGCCGTGTCGTCGCTGTTGGCACGACCAGTGCCCGCACGTTGGAAGCCGCGGTTTCGCAGGCCGGCTGGCAGGGTTGGCGGGGCGAAACGCGCATCTTCATCCGCCCGCCGCATGAGTTTCTCGCCGTGGATGCCTTGCTGACGAACTTTCATCTGCCAAAGTCCACGTTGCTCATGCTGGTCAGCGCGCTGGCCGGCGTCGATCTGATCCGGACCGCCTATGCCGAAGCCGTCGCCCGGCGCTACCGCTTTTTCAGCTACGGCGATGCGATGCTCATTGTATGATGCTGGTTTCAATGCCCGCCGTCGGCGACGGCTGGATCGATGCGAATTCGAAGAGGAACATTCGATGCCCATTGCCCTCGGTTGCGACCACGGCGGTTTCCCCCTCAAGGCCCGCGTGCGCGCGGTGATTGAATCGCTGGGCGAGACGGTCCTCGATTGCGGGACCGACTCCGCCGATTGTGCCGTCGACTATCCCGACTATGCCAGGCAGGTCGGCGCGGCGATCGTTGGCGGCCAGGCCGACCGCGGAATCTTACTCTGCGGTTCGGGCGTGGGCATCTGCGTGGCGGCCAACAAGATCGCCGGCATTCGCGCGGGCGTGTGCCACGACACGTACTCCGCTCACCAAGGGGTCGAACACGACGCGATGAACGTGCTGTGCCTGGGGGCGCGCATTGTCGGCGAAGAAGTCGCGGTGGAACTTGTCCGCGCGTTCCTCAACGCCCGATTCACGGCCGAAGACCGCCATGTCCGCCGGCTGAACAAAGTGCTCGACCTGGAGCGGCACTCTCGCCAGCCCGAAGAGTGAGCACTGCGTCCGATGCGCCGTTACGGAACAAAGACGCCCACGCGGCCGGCAAGAGCTTTGCCGGTGTTGGTCTTGGCGCGGTAGATGACTTCCAGATCGTTCGTCGCCGTGACGGAGGTGCCTGCGGCAGGATCGGCGATGGCGACGCCCAGGTTGACGAAACTCGTCTTCTTCACCTTGGAATGATTCGTCACGATTCCGGAAACCGCTTCGTACAGGATTCCCGTGGGGACGTCCTTGTAAAGCTTTCCTGTCGCCGTGCCGCTGTTCGCGGTCGACGGGTTGCCGACAGAGTCGACGCCGAGAATTGTCACTGTGGTATTTTGAATCGTCACGACGGCCCAGGCAGGAGCGGTTGCCAGCACGAGGATCGTTCCGAACAGCCATTGTCCGCGAGATTGTTGGAAGTTCCGCATCATCACGCCCTCCTCGGTTTCTGGACCGGGACGGCCGCGGCAGTCCGTCCGCCGCGGCGTTCCCTCATTCTGGCTTCAGCATAGGTCGCGCCGGTGTGATGTTCAAGCGCCAGCGGTGAGCGAGAGCGGCCCGTTGAACCGCCTTCCCTCACGGCCGGGGCTGTCGAAACTCGGCGATGTGGCCGGCGCCGTTATTGACGTAATGCTGATACGTTCTTGCCAGCCGGGCCTGCTGCTCGGGCGACAGCTCTTTCAGCTGCCGGGCCGGGCAGCCGGCCCAGAGCGTGTGCGGGGGGACATGAATTCCTTCCATCACCACGGCGCCGGCGGCGATCAGCGCCCCGGCGCCGATCACGCAACGGCTGAGCACGATCGCGCCGATGCCGATCAGCGCGCCGTCTTCGATGGTCGACGCGTGAACCATCGCGCCGTGGCCGAGCGTCACTCGGTTGCCGAGAATGCAGGGGGTGTCTTCTTCAATATGCAGGATCGATCCGTCCTGCACGTTGGTTTCCTCGCCGACTTCGATATATTGCTGATCGCCGCGGAGCACGCAGCCGTACCAGATGGAACACCGGGCCTTGAGCCGCACGCGGCCCGTGACGACGGCTCCCGGGGCGACCCATGCCGTGGGGTCGATGATGGGCGTCGCGTTGATCGCGGCCCAGTCCCAGTGTTCGTCCGGGTACGGAACGCTGGGCGGCGGCGGCAGATTCGAAACATTCCAAGCCGCGGTCGGATGATCGGGCGGGTACTGTGCGGTCATGAGAGGGCGCTCGGTGATAAGTGACGGCGTCGCATCGCGAAACGATGCCGTTGTGCGGACCATGGTAGCAGTTCACCGGCGCGATTTCGACATCCGCGTGTGACCGCGGATGCACCCCTCAATGGCATTCGCTCCTCCGAATGCTTGGCGTGACGGAAGGCGTTTGTTACAGTGCGTTGTCCTGTACCTGCGCGGGCTGGCGGTCCCACTGGGGCGAGCGGCTGATGCGGGATCGGGACGGGTTTTCCCTTTGGACATCGATTCGGCTTACACAAATCGGATGACACAGAATGGCACGTAAGACTCCCAGCCGCATGGAACTTCGCAAGCAGGCGGAGGCCGTCGAGGCTCAAGGCGGCGCGGAACCCAAGAAGAAGGCTGCTAAGAAAGCCGCCGCGCCGCGAGCCAAGCGGACCAAGGAAAAGGCCATTGCCCGCAAGCGGCTGGTGTGGGTCGTGTTCAACGGCAGCATGAAAGAGGAAGGCCGCTTCCCGTATGATCAAAGGGCTGCCGCCGAGGAAAAAATCGAGCAACTGAAGCTCAAGGCGGGGAAGAAGCTCTATTTCATCCAGCCTGTGAAAGAAGTGCTCGGCGACGCGAAAGGGGCGACGGCCCTCGCGGCGATTGCCGCAGTCGACGCCGATGAGGAAGTCAAGGCGGTCCGCAAGAAGCCGGCGAAAGTGGAAGAATCTGACGAAGAGGAAGAAGAGGACGACGACGGCGACGATGACGACGAATGAGCCGGACCAGGACGCCAGTTCCCGCGCATGAAGCCTGGCAAGACGCCGCGCCGCCGCATTGCGACGGATGCTCTCAAGCGGCGACGTTTTTGGGAGGCCCGGAAGGGGCCGGAGCCGTGATGCTCAGTCCCTCGGCCTGCAAGCGCGCGTGGATTGTCGAGTGCAGCTCGTGCAGGACTTGGGAACGGTCGTCGAGCGACGGCAGAAACGCGCACAGCATGAAGATCAGCGAGTTCGGGCCGAATTCCTCGAATGTCGCCGTCGGGGTGGGATCCTTCAGAACCATAGAGTGCCCCAGCGCGATTTCCTGAAGCAACTGGCGCACCCGGTTCGGATCCGACTGGTAGTTGACCGCCACGCGGATCTTCAGCCGGTTGGTCTGATCGCTGAGCGTCCAGTTCAGCAGTTTGCCGGTGATCAGATCTTTATTCGGGACGACCAGTTCCTTCCGGTCAGCATCGATGATCGTGGTGGATCGAAAGCGAATTTGCGACACCGAGCCGGTCGTGTCGCCAATCGTGATGACGTCGCCGACGCGGATCGGGCGTTCAAACAGCAGGATAATGCCCGAGACGAAGTTGGCGAAAATGTCTTGCAGTCCAAACCCGAGGCCGACGGACGCCGCTGCCACCAGCCATTGCACGTTGGCCCAGCCGACGTGAATCTGCTGGCAGGCCGTGATCGCGCCGGCAACGAACAAAACGTATCGGAGGAGGATCGTGACGGCGAAGCGGCCGCCGACATCCAAAGGCAAGCGGTCGAAACACAGCAGTTCCACGAGACCGGGAACATTGCGGGCCGCAACCAGCGTGACGCCGAGGATCGCCACGGCCAGCCCGAGATCAAAGATAGTCACCGGCTTCAGCCGGGTGACGGATTGCAGCGTTGAACTGCCTGGTTCCAGCACATTTTGCGTCACGGCAGCTTGCCAGAGCGGCCAGCGGTCGAACAGTCCGTGGGAAGGAAGGACATCGTGCCAGAGCGATCCTATCGCAACGATTGCCGTGACGGCGATGCCCGTCTGCAGCAGCCCGCGCATCTGCCGGCTGATCTGGGCCGGCGCTGGACTTTGCACAGC
Source organism: uncultured Planctomycetaceae bacterium (assembly GCA_964388415.1). GTDB lineage: Bacteria > Planctomycetota > Planctomycetia > Planctomycetales > Planctomycetaceae > CAZDGB01. Next base: position 176,526 of record CAYMAO010000001.1, read on the forward strand.
CTGGCTGTCACGAATACGGACGAATAGCGATTTTCGCGGTGCCGTCCGCGGTGCGACCGCCGTACCGGACGACGCCAGAGGCAGTGATTCCAATCGAGCCTGTTCGATGTCAATCCCTCGTTTCGCGGCGGACGATAAGCCCGACAGGATCAGCCACAACCAGGCGGTTTCTTCGATGCGCCAACCCAGTTTCAAGGCCGTATCGTAGTATCCCAAGATCGCCAGCAACGCGACTCCCCAGGGGATCAGCGGCACGCATCCGATCAGAAATTGCAGCGCACGCCCTGGCCACGAAGACTTCGAACCGGCTTCGTCGATGGTCGTTCGACGCGGCGCGATTCCAAGACAGAATAGTCCCCCCAGCACCATCAAGAGCACAAAGGCTGATCGGCCCAGCGAATCGGAAATCACTTCATTGCCATGCCGTGTCGTCGCGCCGATCACGAATTGCAAAGCCAAACCGACAGGCAGAAACCATGCGACGTGCCGGACAATGTGGCGACCGGCGTCCGGCGGCCAGCCCCAATGAACGGGCCCAAGTCCGCGGGCAGCACTGGCGAATCGCAGGCAGAGCAGAGGCCAGGCCAGCGCGGCACAGCGCCACAGTCCGTGAGCGATGCCCTGCCTCCAGGTCGAATCCGTATCGAACTGATTGATCCGCCAGGCCGCGAATGCCAGCAGCGCGGGAAGAAATGCGGAGCGGAGCGCAGTTTTCGCGGCGGTCCCGACGACAGCAGACAGCGAGTGATCTTCCAGTTGCAGGCGTGCCGCGCCGCCCTGACGGCCGGCCAGCAGCAGGACTCCGGCCGCCAGCGCCGACAGGAGATAGATCATCGGCCTGCTCAGGGCATCCTGGGCAAAGGCTGAGGGCAACTCCCCCCAGGCTCGGGCATCCGCCAGCCAGTGCACTGCGAAGCCGCATTGCTTCAGATCCTGGAGAGTGTAGACGCTGCTGGTGCGCAGCCACAGCATCTGTTCGCCATGGAATTCCGAAGTCGCCTGGGCTTGCGTCAGAAGTCTGCGTTCCGTCTGCACCAGTCCGAGCAACTGCTGGAATAGTCGGGCGTAGTCTTCCCGAAGCTGCGCCAACAATTCGGACCGATGATCGAGCAGCGTCTCCGCCTGTTTCTGCAGGGCTGGCTCATCAATGCCAGACTGTGCGGAACCGGCGGCCGCGCGGACCGATGACAACACGCTGTCCCAGTCCGGCGACTGCTGCGTCAGGCGATCAATCTCGAACTGTCTCAATTTCAATTCTCGGACTTCTTCCTCGCGCGCAGCAATGCGCTGCTTCAACGCGTTGCGATCCGGCAACTGGGACGCCTGCCGGCGCAGCATCAGGCCGATGGCATTGTTCCGGCCAATATTTTCGATCATCTCCTGCATCTCAGCCGAATCGGTCTCCAGCGTTTCCAATGCCGCCTCGGCCCGGCTCCGCTCGTCTTCGACGGCTTCCAGCCGCTCTGTCAGCTTGCGGCTTCGTTCCGCCAACGCCTGGTTCTCGCGCGCCAGCGGCTTCAAGGCCTCGGGCATCGATTGCGACTCCCGTTGGGCCTGCTCCACCCGCGCAGCAGCTTCGCGCCGGCGCTGAACGTCCAACCGTTCCTCCACCTGCTGCAATTCCGACTCCGTCAATTCGACCTCCCGCTGCGCGATCTCCTGCATCACGCGAATCCAGTGGTCGGCCTCGGTTGATTCCAGCCAGGTGCGCTCCATTTCCAGCGCCGCGACGTGCTGCTCCCAGCGCTGAATGGCGGACCGGATCGCCAAACGCTGCGCCGCCGTCACGGGGGAGTCATCGGCCTCGGGCAACGCCTCCCGATCATCGCGGGACGTTTTCAATTGCTGCTCGGCTTCCAGCAACTCGTCCCCGAGCGTTTCCAACCGCTCCGTCCGCTCGCTGAGTTCCGTCTCCCACCGCGAGACGCGCGCCCTGAGGCCGCTCTCCGGCTGATCGAGTTTTCGCTCGAGTTCATCGCGCTGACGTTCCAACTGCTCCGCCTCGGCATCGTCGGGAATTTCTGCGGCCGAAGTTTCCGGCATCAAAGACAGTGTCTTGCGGAGCGAGTCCAGCTCGCGCGAGGCTGTCTCCAGTTGCCGTTGCAGTCGCAGCAGCCGCTGTTCGGCTTCCAGACCTGAGTTGCTGTCTTGCAGGGCCGTTTTCAGAAGCGCGACGGCCACGCGACGGTTGTCTTCATCAAGCGCCTCGTCGCCTTGCAGCCGTTGGATTTCTCCGGTCAGCCGTGCCTTGGTCTCCGCGTGTTCGGAGAGCCCGGTGCCCGGGCCGTCATCAGCCGCGCAGGGCGTGTCCGGAAACCCGATCAGCCCCCAGAGCAGCGCGCCCAGGACGATGCGAACGAAAACTGGCCGCTTCAAGAAACACAGTTGGCGACGCATAACCGGCCTCCCTGCCGATGGACTGCCCGATGACAGGCGTGGTATCCTCGATTTGCCGGGGTTTTGTCAATTCCGGACTGATTCACCCTGGCGGCGAACCGACGATCTTCAGCGAAACTGCATGTTCTCATGGTGACGGCCTGCCTGCTGTTGATGTGGACCGCGGCGATGATGTCCGCCGAGCGGGAAGACACGCTTCACAACGGCCGATCCCTGGAGGAATGGCGCGCAGTCATGAGCCGGATCGAGCTGACAGACCCGGACAGTCGTCGCCATGTGCCGGGGTTGATCGGCCTGATGAACGACCCGGCCGTACCGTGGATCACGCGGCGTCAGGCGGCGTTGACGCTGGGGCGGCTGGGGCCGTTGGCGCGCGAGGCGATTCCTCATGTGATGCGGCATCTCGACGAGTCGGACGCCGACGATCCGGAAGCGTCGCCGCAGCGCTGGGCCCTCAGCGCGCTGGCATTGTTCGGCCGAGCAGCGGCGGACGCTGCGCCGAGATTGGTTGCGATGCTCTCCGACCGATCGAATTCTTCCCTGACGCGGCTGGGGTGTCTGGAAACGCTCTCGCAAATCGGTTCTGCCGCGCCGGCGGCGGTCCCCGCGGTACGTGCGGAATTGGAACGCCATCTCACTCAGACTTCGGAAATGCCGGAGGAGGAACTCGCCCTGGGCGCCGCAGCAGCGCTGGGCATGATCGGTCCCGATGCATCGGCTGCGGTTCCCGTGCTGATGCGGGCCGCGCAATGTCCTTCGGAAACTCTTCGCCGGGAAGCCGTCCAGGCGCTGGGCCGGATCGGCAGCGCGGCGCGCGACGCCCAGTCCCTGTTGTGCGATGCGCTTCTCATGGACGAAGCGCTTGCGGTGCGCGATGCCGCCGCGACAGCGTTAGGGCAAACCGGCCCTTCAGCGTGGCCGCTGATCGAACCGCTTCTTTCGGCTGAAGAAGCCGATGTCCGGGAACGGGCCGTCAAAGTGCTGGGCGGTTGGAAATCGGCGGCCAAATCAATCGTGCCCAGTCTGGAACCGCTGTTACGAGATCACGAACCGCACGTTCGCTTATCCACGGCACGCAGTTTGCGCACGCTGACGAATCGGCATGACCTTGCCTGGCCGGTCCTTGTCGAGCTGCTGGCCGATCCAGACCGGGACCTCCGCCGCGGGGCGTCTCGGGAACTTCAGGAAATCGCCCGTTCGCAGACGATCCGTACCGAAGAACTTCAACAACTGGCAAGGGACCCTCGTGCCGCCGTGCGATCCGAGGGGCTCCGATTGCAACGCCTGCAACGGGACCGGGAATGGCCTGTCGACTAGCTGCGGACGGACTTCGGGAAGGAATGCGAGACAACGTTTCCCGTTTGCAACGCGAAATTTCGGCCCTTGTCGTGACTTTTCGATGAATTCGGGTCAAATCGGATTGCACCGGCCGAGAAACGGGGTATAACGGCGGCACCTCAAAGATCACTTCGTTTTGTCTGCGCATCGCGCGTCGTCACGTGCCGATGCGGGAAAGCCTTGCATGTTCTCAGCCGTCCGTTGGACGATTTGCGCGCTCGGGATCGCGATGTCTGCCGCACCGCTGGATGCGGACGACGATCTCGTTGCCAGTGCGCCGGAAACGGTTGCTCAACTGCTGAAGTCGGGCGGCGTCACGCTGGAAACTTATGACCCGGCCACCGCGGAGTCGGATCTCAAGAATTATCACGGCTCGGTCACGTTCGAGTTGTTCCTGGCCGCTCCGTTCGACGTGGAATTCCGCTGGCAGCCCGACGGGCCAGGGAGTCGGCTGTTCATCGAGTCGGCATTTCAACCGGTGGAATCCAGGATCACGCACAAGATCAAGGTGCCCAGGCAATTGAATCGAGCCGCGTTCTGGAATGATTCGCTGGTCCGCCACGAGTTGGACCACGTGGCGATTTCCACGGACCCGAGAACGGTGCTGTTGTTCGAGCGGACATTGCAGACGGCCGTCGCGCTGCAGCGAAAAATTCCGTCGAAGTCGAAACCGAAGCTCAACGGCGTCGCGGCGATCGTCAACGAGGAGCTGCGCCTGCGGCGCGAGGCGATCTACGAACTGATTCGCCGTCAGAATCGAAAGCTCGACGAGCAGACAAAGCACGGATTGCTGCCGGTGGCCGACCGGGACGCCTTCTTTCGCGAACTCTACGAAAAGTCGTCGCTGGACGAGGCGTCGTTCCCGTTTCTCGCCGACGTGCTCGACCTGCTCAAAGAAAAAGCCTATCGCGAGGCGTCGCCCCTGCACGTCGCACCGGCCGCCGGCAGTGCCGGCCTCGACGCGTCCGCGATCGGGAAACCCTGACCCCGGCGGCAGCACCTGCTGGAGGGCATCCCGTGTCCCCTACCACGCCCCATACGCGGCCGAATGATCATAGGTGGAGCGCGGCGGTGCGCTGGGCGAGAGTTCGTCACCGACGGCGTGGACCAGATCGTCATTGACGACATCCAGCGCTTCCGCCTGCGCGGCAAGCCAGGTCCATTCGCAGAGCGTCGCCAACGGGCCCGGGACGCCGGCCGTTCGTTCGTGCATCGCCAAGACGGCGTCGGGCGATACGGTCAGCCGGTTTCCCGTCGCCTGGCGGAACTGCTCGACGTACCGCGCGCAGTCGGATTCGTCCCATGGCACAAGTTCGAGCACGAAATCGGCCTCGCAGGGCGTCGGCTGCTGATCGGTTTCGCCGCTCACGGCGATGACGACCGTCAAGGCCAGGCGGCGCTGTGCGGCGGCGGCGATCAACCATCGGCAGCCGCGCGCCAATTCCGGCGACATGGTGTCGACATGATCAACCAGGACCCAGACCGGCCGGTTGATCGCCGCGAGTCCGGCCAGGTGTTCTTCCAATCGTCGGCGAAGTTCCCGGGCCGCGGCGAAGGAGTCAACGGGAATCCGCCAAGCATCGGCAACGAGCGACAGCCAGTCCTCTCCCGTACCGGGGCCAAGGTTTACTAGGCTGCAGGATTCCCCCTGGCCCCGCGCGCGGCGGGCCAGTTCGGTCAACAGCATCGATTTCCCGATGCCGTGCGGCCCCGTCACCAGGCACCATCCGGGGCCGCCCTCGTGGAAATAGTCGATGCGGGCCATCGCCTCTTCCTGGGGTTCGCCGCAGACAAAGTTCAGTGACTTGGACCCTGAAAGCGAAGAGAATTTCATTGCTGTGCCGCCTGGAAGCATGATGCCGCGTCCTTGCCGAAACAAATCTTGAGGCCATGATGCGTTGACCATTTAACCGTTAAGATCGGCAAGGTCGGCTTGCGAGCGTGAATCCAACGCCAGACCGGCAAGAAATGCCGAAACGCGGCACTCTCAGCGCTTGCCTCCCGACACGGCGAGCAGGCCGGCGAGAATCAACACGGTGCCGACGATCACGCGAGGCGTCATCCGTTCACCCAGCACGAGCCACGCCAGGAGCACGGCGACGACGAAGCTCCCTTTGTCGATCAGCGCGACGGACGACACTTCGCCTTCCTTGAGCGCCTTGTAGTAAAACACCCAGGAGACGGCCGTCGTCAGCCCGGACAACCCGAGCCAGACCAGGTTCCGGCTGTTGAGGACGGCCCATTCCTCGCGACGGACGGCCAGCGCGGCGAACAGCAGCACATAGCCGGCAACGAACAGCGTGCGAACCGTCAGCCCGAGTTCGCTGGTAATCCCCATCAACCCATGCTTGGCGATCACCGACGTGCAGCCGGCAAACAGCATCGAAATCGCGGCGTAGATGACCCAACGGTCCATCGGGAAGTCGAAAGTCCAGAGATTAGAGAAAGAATGCCCGCCTGAAGGCCGGCTCTCGGCTCTTGACTCCCGACTTACTTCTGCTGAATCCGATAGAGGCTTTTTTCCGTTCGTTGGAACAAAGCGCCGTCGAACGCGGCCAGCGAGGCGAAGATGCGGCCCGGCAACTGGTTCTCGGCCAGCGATTCGTATTCATGCCCCGGCTTCAATACGGTTGTCAGGCCCGATTCACTGGTGATGTAAATCTTGCCGTCGGCATACAACGGCGACGACGAGAAGTCCCCCCCCACGCGGTGCTGCCAATGCTGCTGGCCGGTCTTCACGTCGAAACAGGATGCGACGCCGTTGTCGCTGATGAGGTAGATGTCATTGCCGACGATGATCGGCGAGGCATTCCGTGGGGCGTTTTTCGCGACCTTCCAGGCAAGGTGCGATTCGGTCACGTCGCCCGAGCCGCCAAGTTTCACGCCGTAAAACACGGGGTCGTCATAGCCGGAACTCGCGAAGGCGATGCCGTCGGCGACGACCGGCCGCGGGACCACGGAGTACCCCTTCGGATAGCGGAACTTCCAGAGTTCTTTTCCCGTGCCGGGGTTGTAGGTGGTGATGAATTCGCCGCCGGCCGAAACAAGCTGCGGTTCGCCTTGGTATTGGAACAGCGTGGGCGTGGAGTACGCCATGCGGCCTTCGGCGCGAATCGTTTTCCAGACTTCTTTGCCGGTCTTCTTGTCGAGGGCCGTGATGTACTGAGTGTCGGTTCCGTCGCAAACGAGGATCACCGTTTCTTTGAACAGAACCGGCGAACCCCCTGGGCCGTGGCGATGGTTGTAGGCCAGTTCCGACTTCCAGAGAACTTCACCGGCCGTCGACAGGCACGCCGTCCCATGCTTGCCGAAATGAACATACACCCGGTCGCCTTCAATCACCGGCGTCGGCGAAGCGTGGCTGTTCTTGCCGTGAATCGAACCGGGATCGTCCTTGTGAAACACCTTGACCGAATGAACGATCTCGCCCGTCTGGGGGTTGAGACACGCGGCGACGAGGTCCACCGCCGGCAAATTTGGATCGGTCTTCACGGCAGTCGTCAGCCAAATTTGATTGCCGTAAATCGACGGCGATGACCAGCCCAAACCGGGCAATTCGGCCTTCCAGGCGATGTTTTCCGTTTCGCTCCACTTCAGAGGGAGATTTTTTTCGTCGGAGTGCCCCTGTTGTCCGGGGCCGCGGAATTCGGACCAGTCGCCGGAAAAACCGACAGTCGTCAGGCTGAGAACGGTCAAGACGGAAAACAGCGTGAGGAACCGAGAGACCACAATCCACTCCTTCAAAATCGCGTGGTGGAACAGGCAGGAAGACCGGCGGCCAGCACAGACCCAAATAAATATAAACATTCGTTGACGAGATTGCACGGACAAAAACACAACCTCGTCAACAAAGCAGCCCAGGAATGCAATCCCTGGGCTGCCGGAACTCTAGACATTACTTTAGGACAACGTCAGGTCGCCGGCCGTTCGACGACCTGCAGGTTCGGTACCGAGATCACGGTAATTTTCACCCGGGTGTGCTTCTGGCGATGTCCAGTATGCCGCTTCGACGCATGGCGGCGCCGAAACTTTTGAATCTCCAGTTTCGGGCCTTTGAATTCGGCGACCACGACTTCCCCGGCGACGGTCGCCCCGGAGATCGTCGGCTGGCCGATCAGGCTGCTGCCGCCGGCGTTGGCCAGCAACACTTTGTCGAACGTCAGCGTCTGCCCCGGTTCGGCATCATCGCGGTAGTCGACCACCAGCAAGTCGCCTTGCTGAACGCGATATTGCCGGCTGCCATCTTCAATAATTGCGAACATCACCCGAATCCTAGAACTGTGAAACAATGGACTACTGAGATCGCCATGCCCCAAGCCACGTGCGGCGCAGGCAGGGCATCATATCCGACTACGGCCGAGATTTCGAGTCAAGGCGAGCCGGCATGCGAACTTCCGCCCCTAATTCGTTGTAGCAATAGAACTTAAGGTGTTCCGGCGAGGCGTTCGTCAGGGCCGTGATGTTGATCGCCACGCCGTAATTCTCTTCCATCACCGTGATATCGCGGCGTTTGCGATTGTTCAGGAACGCGGCGACGCGCTCGTGCACATCGACTGTGACTTTCTTGACCCCCTCGATGTTAGCGTGCGACATCAACTGCCGCATCACTTCGATCGACATGCTTTCCGCGGTCTTCACCTGGGCCGTGCCGTTGCAGCACGGGCAATCCTCGTAGATGCTGCGCCGGAGCGACGGACGAATCCGTTGCCGGGTCATTTCGATCAGGCCGAACGGGCTGATTCTCAGAATCTTGGTGCGGGCGCGATCGCGGCGAACGGCCTCTCGAAAGGCGCGTTCCACTCCGCGGCGGTGCCGCTCTTCGCGCATGTCGATGAAATCGTTGACAATGACGCCGCCCAAGTCGCGGAGCCGGAGTTGCCGGCTGATTTCCTCCGCGGCGCGCAGGTTGACCTGGTAGGCGTTTTCCTCGGCGTTGTCGTCAAGGCGGAAGCTGCCGCTGTTGACGTCAATGGCGACGAGGGCTTCCGTCTGGTCGATCACCAGCGAACCGCCGCCGTCGAGGGGGACGCGGCGGCTTTGAATGCGGGCGATTTCCTCTTCGATGTTGTACTTGCGGAAGAGCGGTTCTTTTCCTTCGTACAACTGGATGCGGTTCACGTGCCGCGGCAAAACGATCTTCATGAACTCCCTGGCCCGTTCGTACGCGCGGGGTTCGTCGATCCACACGGTATCGATGTCCGCGGTGTAAATATCGCGGATCGTGCGGATGATCATGTCGCTTTCTTCGTAGATGTCGACCGGCGCGGGATACTTCTTCAGCCGGCCGACGATCAGGTTCCACAGCCGCAGCAGGTAGTTCAGGTCGCGCTGCAGATCGGGCTGCGACCGGTCGATCCCCGCGGTGCGGATGATGAACCCGAGGCCTTCCGGCGGGTTGAGTTCCAACAGCGCCTGGCGCAGTTTTCTGCGGACGCTGTCGTCTTCAATTTTTCGGCTGACGCCGACCCGTTGCAGGCCGGGCATCAAGACGAGATAGCGGCCAGGAATGCTGATGTACGTGGAGAGGGTCGGCCCCTTGGTGCCGATGCCTTCCTTGATCACTTGCACCAGAACTTCGCTGCCGCGACGGAAAATGTCCTGAATCGGCGGCTTGTTGCGGACGTTGCGCTCGTTCGTGCGCGCGCGTCCGCGGGGATTTCTCGGCCTGGGACCGTCGTCGTCGGGCTCGTCGTCGTCCTGGTCGTCGTCGCGGCGGCCGCCGACCAGGTGCTTGTAGTACTGAAACTCGACGTCGCTGACGTGCAGAAAGCCGTTCCGTCCCACGCCGAAGTCGACAAACGCCGCCTGGATGCTCGGCTCGATATTGACGATGCGGCCTTTATAGATATTGCCGACGTAGTTCTCAAGGCTGTTCCGTTCGACGTACAATTCTTCCAGCACGCCATTTTCCACCATGGCGATGCGGCTCTCCTCCGGTTGGAGGACGTTGATCAACATCTCGATTTTCATCACGCGCCTTTCTAAGGACGGCGTGCAGAGCGGGAGGCGTTCTCCGGGAGCGATCGGCATCCGCGGCGCCGGCCGAGGCGATGTCGCGCCCCGCCAGAGGTCGCGCGGCCGAACCGCCCGTGAACATTCCCTTTGCGTGTCGTGTTCGATCAAACCGTAACCCGGCGAATCGTCTCTGCACCAATACCGGCTCGCTCCCCGGAGAGCCTGGCCGACATCGGCCGGGATCGTGGCTGCCGACAGGCGGCGCGACACGTTCCCGAACGCTCGAGACCGAAAGGGAACGCTGGTAGAACGGGGCGGCCGGCAGCTCGGCGGCGTCCGTTCCTGGCGGGCGGACGCAAGCGTCCGCGGCAGGAGACGACGCCGAGGGGGGCCGATCGGTGATCGCGGCACGCGCCGGGATCACTGCGGAAGACGATCTCTCGGGCCACACGGACGGGGCTGCCATCGGCCGAAGACCTGTTTCAGGTCGTGGAGAGAGAACGGTTACCGAAAAAGACACGCGAAATTGCACGTCGAACTCGAACTTCTGAAGTGAACTCTGGAACAAACCTGCTCCGGGACGGCAGCCGCGTCCGGGAACAGACACATGGGTGATCTCAAAACTTGGGGTGATCTCAAAATAAGAGCGTGCGGCCGCCAAACGGCCCGTCCTGGCTTCCGGCGAAGCGCAGAAAGTTTCTGTCTCGCGTCCCCTCCATCTCACGACTTGCGGGGGCTCAGACCGCGCCGGCGACCGAACGGAGAGGGGCGCTGTCAGACGACTTCCGGCACCACCGATTCCGGACAGATCTTCTTCAATTCTCCTCGGAGGTAGGTTTCCACCACCACGGCCGTTTCCATCGTTTCCACCCGGGAACTGATGGCCTCGGCCTTGGCAACCGTCAAATGGCGAATGACTTCTTTCAACTCGGGAATTGCCTGGGGCGTCACGCTGAACTGGCGAAACCCCATGCCGATCAACAAAGGCATAAACAACGGATCGGAACTCATCTGCCCGCAAATCGAGACCGAAATCTCTTGCTTCTTCGCCGCCAAGCCGACCATCCGGATCAGCCGGAGAATCGACGGATCTCCTGCCCGATATAAGTTCGCCACCAATGGGTCGCCTCGATCCACTGCAAGAGTGTACTGGATCAGGTCGTTCGTCCCAATGGAGAAAAATTGAACTTCGCGGGCAAATTCCTCGGCGAGAAGCGCCGCCGACGGCACCTCGACCATCATACCGACTGGCACGTCTTTGCGAAACGGCACCCCCTGCTCGTCCAGATCCTCAACGACGTCGGCCATCACGAACTTGCATTGCCTCAGTTCCTGCAGCGTGCTGATGAGCGGGAACATGATCCGCAAATCGCCGTGCACGGCGGCCCGGAAAGCAGCCCGGAGTTGCGTTTTGAACAGTTCCAGGTGCTGCAGACTCAGCCGGATGCTGCGAATGCTGAGTGCCGGATTGATGCCGTCGGGATAGGCGGCCCGGAGCGCGCCGGGCATTTTATCGGCCCCGAGGTCGAGCGTGCGGATCGTAACCGGCCGGTTATGAAACGCCTTCAGCACCTGGCAATAGGCCTGGTAATGGTCTTCTTCCGTCGGCTCGCGCTGGCCGTCGAGATAGAGAAACTCTGTCCGATACAGTCCGATGCCGTCTGCGCCGCGGCGCTGGCAGACGTCGGCTTCCGCCGGGAATTCGATGTTCCCGAGCAGCGTAATGGCGACCCCGTCTTGCGTTTCGCTCGGCAGTTGGCGGAGCGATTCCAGGTGCTTGGTGAACGTCTGGTAGCGGGCTTTGGAATCGCGGTAATGGGCCAGCGTGGCTTCGTCGGGGTCGATGATGACCGTGCCTTCGCTGCCATCGACGATCGTCATTTCGCCGCCGCTGACGTCGGACAGGAACTTTCCGACGCCGACCACCGCGGGGATTTCCATCGCCCCGGCAAGAATGGCGGTGTGGCTGGTATGGCCGCCGACTTCCGTCGCGAAGCCCAGGACGAAGCGTTTGTCGAGCGAAGCCGTTTCGCTGGGGGTGAGGTTATTCGCCAGCACCATCACCGGCCCGGTCAGGTGCTGGAGTTCCTCGCGGCGTTCGCCCAGGAGATGCCGAAGCATCCGCCGTTCGAGATCGTAAATGTCCGCGGAGCGCTCCGACAGGTAGTTATCGCCGAGGTTCTGAAATTTCTTGGCATACTGCCGCAGCACTCGGCTGGATGCATATTCCGGCGAGAACGATTTGGTGCGGATCAGCGACTCGATTTCCGCGACCAAGTGCACGTCGCGGATCATCATCAAGTGGGCGGAGAAGATCGCGGCGTACTGCGGGCCGAGCCGGTCCGCCGCGAGTTTCTCGTGCATCTCGACTTCCTGGCAGACGGCGTCGAGCGCCGCGCGGAACCGCGAGATTTCAACATCGATGGCGTCGATCGCCACAAAGCGCTGCGGAATGCGAAAGCTGTCGGCGCCGAGGATCAGCGCCTGGCCCATCGCCACGCCGGGAGAAACGGGGATGCCGCGCAACGTCAACATGGGCGACAGACCCTTCCCAGGGCAAGTGGAACCATCATTTCATCTTTCCGGATGGCAGGAGCTTGCCTTCAAAAGGCGGGATCACGCCGGCGAAGGGGTGGCATTCGGTCCGCCGGCGGCCGAGGGGAAAAAGTCGCGGTCGAACAGTTGCAGGAACTGCTGCATGGCGTCAGGGGCATCCTGGCCTGAAATTTCCAACTCCAGTTCATCGCCGGAACCCGCCACGAGAGAGATCATGTCCCAGACGCTTTTCGCGTCCGCTTTTTTCCCGGCCTTCGACAGCATGATCGAACTTTGAAATTTCCTCGCCAACTGGGCGACTACGGAACTGGGGCCCAGATGCAGCCCGTGCAGCGTCTTCAAAGTGACTGCGTGCCGCAAGACCTGGGTCTCTGTCGCCATGTTCTCGTTCCGCCCCGACCTGCACCGTGTGAAGAGTTCGACCGAATTGTCTTGTTTTCCGACGGCCGCGTTCCGCCTGGCCGTTTCTTACCTGGCCGCGATCAGATTTCGTTGTTGTCCGCTTCTTTCAACAGGTCCCAGACGGCGTCCCGGGTCTTGGCCTGGTTCAGAAACTTGCAGAAATTCTGATTGCGTAAATGCCGGGAGATGTTCTCCAGGCCGCGCAAATGGTCTCCCGGCCGGTCAGGGGGCGAGACCAGCAGGATCAGAATGTGGACAGACTCGCCGTCGAGGCTGGCGAAATCCACGCCCGCGGGCGTCAGCGCCACGGTGGCGATCAGCCGGTCCACCGAGGGGTGCTTGGTATGCGGAACGGCGACACCATTGCCGATCCCCGTGGAGCCCAGATCTTCTCGCTTCATGATCGCACTGACGATGCTCGGCTCGTCGCTGGCCTGAATGGCGCCGGCCGCACGAAGGCTCGCCACCATGGCGGCAATGGCGGTCTCTTTCGACGCGGCCGCGAGTTCCGGCAGAATGGCGTCACGGATCACAAAATCGCAGAGTTTCATGGAAAAAGTTCCCTAAATGACTCAGAAAGCTTCTCCGGACGCGTTTTCCTGGCCGTCCGGGGAAGGAACAAGACGATGAACTCAAGGAAACCGGCTCCGCGCTCCGCCGCTTTAGGCGAGAGCCCGAAGGCCGGCGTTATGGAGTCTCTTCCGCCTTCAGCGGTTCCGAGGCTAATTTTTCGACGGCTTCGCTCACGGGGGGCGTCCGGCGATGATCTTGAATCTTCTCTTTGTACTTTTTGATCTGCTGCTCCATCTTATGGAGAGCGGAATCGAACGCCGCAAGGACGTTCGGGGCCGACTCGGTCGCCACGAAATTGTGTTTGTGTTCGGCATCCACCAGGATTTCCACCACCGACGCATCATGCTGCACGTCGGTGGTGATGGTGATCGCCGTCACCCGTTCAAAGTACGTGAGGAGCTTTTCCGCCTTCTGACGAATGTGGTCTTGCGCGCCGGGCGACAAATGGCCATGTCGATTGGTGATCGCAATTTGCACCGTGAAGAACTCCTCAAAAACCTTTGGAACATCCCATTCGCTGTTTCATCAACCCTTTGATTCTAAGCGGCAACCCCGCCCGGTCAACCCAAGGCGTGTCAGGAACGTGTTTTGGAAGGCGTGCGACTCGATTCTGGGTGGATTATACGGCGGCGGTGTGTTGCCAGTGGTGGGTCCAGAGGATCGGGTCGCTTTTGAACAGGGCGCGCAGTTGGCAGACGGCGGTGGTGCCGGGTTCGCGCCAGCGCATGCCGGCTCCTTTCAGGCGTTGATTGACGACCGTTTTGCACGCCGATTCGATTTCTCCCGAACCGATTTCCCAGCCGCGGGCCACGTACGTCGGGTAGTCTGTCCGATGTTGATTGCTCCGTAAATAACCGCACAGTTGGCGATGATTTTCTCTCACGCTCGCGGACATGGTGCTCACGTCGAGCAGTTCCAATTCAGCCAGAATCGCGGCGCCGCCTGCGTGCTTCAATCGCTGACGCCACGCGGACGATTGTTCGGCCGCCTCTTCCGGGCCGACCCATGCCGCGATGAACCCGGACAGATATTCGGCACAATGGTAGAAGTCGAGAATCGTGAAGACTTCGTTCGCGAGACCGCCGAGAACCGTGCCAGTCAGGCAATCCTCCAGGCCGTTGCCGCCGTCGGTCAGGCAGATCACGCGATCGGCACGTTTCACGCCGAAGCAGGCGTCGCCTCCGCACTCCGGACAGATCACGACCGACCCCTGGTACCCACGTTTCGCGGCGACGCGAACAATTCAACACCGTTTTCGCTCCTCGAGAGCGGCGTCCAACGCGGCGGCTCCCACCGACAGCGGGCTGTTCCACGTTTTCAGCGACGACGACTGACGACGCTACGTCGATGGGCTGGCCTCAGTCATGAAGCCGGGCGGTCGGCTTTTCCTGCTTTGCTTCTCGGACGCCGAGCCGGGCGACCAGGGGCCTCGGCGGGTGAGTCGGAAGGAGATCGAGGACGCCTTTGCCCAGGGTTGGGTGATCGAGTCCGTGGAGCCGTCACGGTACGAAGTTCGGCCCGACCCGAATGACAACAGCTTCCAGGATGGCGGGCCGAAGGCGTGGTTCGTGGTGGTGAGGAGAGTAGGGTGAACCGAGCGGAGTCACGACCGCCACCTTGCCTAAAGCCGTTTTACTGAACAGTAAAACGGCCACGAAAAGTGAAACTGAATGGGAATCGCCCTCGCTTTGTCAGGGCGGTCGCCGCAAAAAAATGACCAGCTTCCGGTGGTCAGTTGGGCCTACGATGTCGAGTTGGCGATGCACCGTAAATGCACCGCATTCCACGAAACGCACTCTTTTGGGGGCAATTTTTTGGACTTTTCATCTTCCGTAAGTCGTTCTAAGCGTGTGGCTAACGGAAATTTACTTCATCTGTCAATTTCGCCCATCACGATGTCCAGACTGCCGACGATGGCTGGGATGTCGGCGATCAAGACGCCGCGGCAGAGTTCGCCGGTGACCGACAGGTTACAGAAGCACGAACTTTTGGCGCGGGCGCGGGCCGGCTCGGCGTCGCCGTCGCCGACGATGTAGAACCCCATCTGCCCGCGGGGGCATTCCGTCTCCAGGTAGGCCTCGTCGTTCGGCAGCTTCTGGCCGAGTTTGAAGGGCGTGCGGTGGGCGCCTTGCGCCGTCGGATACCGGTCGAACGCCTGCCGGACGATGCGAATTGCCTGGGCGACTTCCATCATGCGGACATAGAAGCGGCACCAGTTGTCGCCGAGCACGGCCTCGGGCGGAGCTTCGGCGAACGGGGCGACGGGAATCTGGTAGTCATACCCTTGATACATGCGGGTGTAGATCGGTTCGCCGTCGCGGCGGAGGTCGTGATCGACGCCCGAGCCGCGAAGCACGGGGCCGGTGCAGCCGTACCCGATGGCCATCTCGCGGGGCAGGATGCCGATGCCGGCAGTCCGCTTGATGAAGATCTGGTTGCGCGTGAGGAGCGTGTGATATTCCTGGATGCGGGGGCCCATCCAGTCGAGGAAGAGCTTGCAGGCGTCGATCCAGCCGATTTGCAGGTCGGGTTTCTTGCCGGTGAGCTGGGCGAGTCCCGGCGGAATGGTGATGATGTTCGGCAAATCGTGCGTGGCGCCGCCGACGGTCAGATAGCTGTACGTCAGCCGGGCGCCGCAGACCTCTTCAAACAGATCGAGAACGATTTCCCGCTCGCGAAACGCGTACAAAAACGGGCTGAACGTGCCGAGATCGAGGCCGTACGCTCCCATGCCGACGAGGTGGCTGGCGATGCGGCCCATCTCGGCGATGATGACGCGGAGCACCATGGCCTTCTCGGACACTTCCATGCCGATCAGTTTCTCGACCGCCAGCGCCATGCCAAGATTCATATTCATCCCGGCGAGGTAGTCCATCCGGTCGGTGTACGGAATCCATTGAGGCGGGGAGAGGTTTTCGCCGATTTTCTCGGCACAGCGGTGGAGATAGCCGATATGCGGCGTGACTTCATGAACGATTTCGCCGTCGGTCCGCAGCAGCAGCCGGAGCACGCCGTGCGTGCTGGGATGCTGCGGGCCCATGTTGACCAGCATCTCGTCCGTGCGGACATCGAACTCGATGATGCGGGGATCTTCTAACGTCAGGCTCATCGCACAATCCTTCCAGCGGTTCCGCCGTCGCCGACAACGGGCTTTGAGATCTCACGTCAGCGGCCGCGAACGCCGTGATATTCGAGCGGGAAATCGTAATCCTTGCGGAGCGGATGCCCGACCCAGTCTTCCGGGCAGAGAATGCGCTTGAGATTCGGATGCCCCTGAAACTGAATGCCGACGAGATCATATGCCTCGCGTTCATGCCAGTCGGCGATGGGCCAGATGTCGGCGACGGAATCGAGTTCCGGGATTCGCCCCGGGGCGTCATTCTGCCATCGCGGCAAACGAACCTTGACCTTCAGCCAGTGCTTGTGCGTGTAACTGTAGAGGTGGTAGACGACTTCGACGTGCGGCTCGACCGGCGTCTTCTTCTTGGAGTCCGTTTCCAGGCAATCGACGCCGCACAGATCATTGAGGGCGTCAAACGCCAGGGCTTCGTCGTCATGAAGAAAACGGGCCACGGCGGCGATGTGAGCCGCGGCGACTTCGATCCAGGGGTCCTTGGCCTGGGTGTGCAGCGAACGGATCGCCGCGCCGAACTTGCCGACCAGTTTCTGATGGATGTCGTCAATCTTCATCGTTCGCTCATTTTCCAGCTCTTGGTTCCGCAGGGGTTGACGGTCTCGCCCATCAGACTGCCACATGCGTATTCGGCTCTGCCACGGCAACCCGCGCGGAGTTCGCTTCCCGCGTCTTGAGGGCGACCGCCTTGACCCAGTTGAGATCGCCCCGTTTCCAGACATACGCGAAACCGACCAGCAGCACCGCAAAAAAGACGAGCAGGTCGAAAAATCCGACCCAGCCGAGCTGCAGCGCACTTGCCGCAGAAATGGCCGTTTCGTTCGTCAGCGTCCCGGCCGGCTGGCTCAGCAGACGTTCGCTGAGGGCGATTCGCGTCGCGTCCTCCAGTCGTCCGTCGGCCAGTTGCATCGTGCTGCCGAAAATCAAGGTCCACGGGAAGAAGAAGACGACTTCGACATCGAAGATGATGAACAGCAATGCGACCACGTAGAATCGCAGGTCGAATTGGATGTAGCTGGTGCCGATGGTTGGTTCACCACATTCGTAGACAGTGTCTTTTTCCGCGGTCGGCAGCCGGGGCCGGACCAGGTAGCCGAGCAGCAGCGGCGCCAACAGGGCCGCCACGCTGACGACGGTAAAGACCAGAAAATGAATGACGACGTCGGTCATGAATGTTCCTTCCAATGCGGCCGTCAGACTTCCGCCGAGCGAGCGGCGGGATGAACGCTGCCGTCGGTCAACGACCGCCGGCTCAGGTATCCGCCATCCAGCGGATGCCAGTACGCGACTTCGGGTTCCCCCAGCCGCCAGCAGAGAAACGCGTCTTTCCCGTCGATCACCGTGGGGAAATCGGCGAGGCCTTTCACGGGGTCCTGAATCTGAACCCCCAGCTTGCCAAGTTCCCGCTCAAACTCGCGCAGGCGTTCGGCGTCGGATTCCAGGTCTTTTTGCATCTGTTCGACTTCTTCGGCGTACGGGTCGCTGCGGCGATGGGCCGTTCCCGAGACGGTCCGAAGATCTTCCAGCCGCTGCTTGCGGTCGCGCAAATCGCGGTTCAAGTCGACGATATCCTGCACGATCGCGCGGACCAACGGGAGCATCCGGTTGGCGGCCGCTGCCGTAAAGTATCGCGGCCGGGCCAGCATGGCGCTCATGAATAATCTTTCGAGAGATGACGACAGGAAACCAGACACTTCCTCGCAGCCAACTGATCACAACGCAGCCAACTGATCACAACGGCCTAATGCTCTTCCGACCCGGCGAACTGGAAGGGACTGAGCTCCCCTTTCACCCAGACCGGCTGGTTGAGAACTTTCGACTCCGAGACCGCGGTGGGATTCAGCGTGGCCTGCCCCCATCCGACTTCCAAAGGCAACTTGGCGTAATCGACGATGCATCCGTCCCGGCTGTAACAACTGAGGTCGTAATTCGACCCCATGAAAATGCAGTCGACCGGGCACGGCTCCACGCACAGTGCGCAGAACATGCACTTGGTGTAATCGATGGTAAAGCCGTTGACGCGAAAGCCTTTGCCCACCGGGCTTTTCTCTTTGTCGATGTAAATGCAGTCGACCGGACAGGCAACGGCGCATTTTTCACAGCCGATGCACGTCGTCAGGTCGAAACGATGAAATCCGCGGTAACGGGCCTTCACAGGGACCGGCAATTCCGGGTATTCATACGTATCGGTGTAGGTCTTGCGGCGATAGGTCGACAGCATCGTGTGCAGCGTGACCCACATGCCTTGGATGAGCGTCGAAACTGCCGTCCAGACGTTCCGAAACCACTCGATCATGATGTACTCGTCTCCTGAAGCGATCCCACAGGCACACGGCATGATTTGCCGCAACACACCGGATGACACGGGATTATAGAGTGCCCAACGCACCACGCAAGCCAACCGGCAACCAGGGGCCATTCCTTTCCCAATCGTGGGAATCCCCGCGGAGAAAAAGTGCAAATCAAGCAGCCAGGCTTCGACCGTTTCTTACGTCCCGGCGAAAAGCAGCGGCATCAATTCGCAGCCGCGGTCCAGGCACAAAGCCGAGGCCGCCGCGACCGGTTCGCTGTAGGTCGACGCGGCATCCGGCGCAAGCCCCGTGCCGCACATCGCAAAAGGGACATATCCGTGACTGTGCGTCTTGGTGCGCAGAAACGTCGGATGATCCGGGCAGACCAGCAGCCGGTAATCGCCCTGAGACTTCAGGTAGTCGTGCAAAGGGCCGACGATGTGACGATCGATATTCTCCAGCGCTTTGACCTTCTCGTCGGCATGTCCTTCGTGAGACGCCTCGTCGGTCGCTTCCACATGCACGACGATGAAATCGAGCCCGTCTTGAAGGGCCCGGATTGCGGCTCGGCCTTTGGCGGAATAATCGGTGTCGAGATACCCCGTAGCGCCGGGGACTTCGATGACCTGCCAGCCCAGCAACCGGCCCATGCCGCGGAGCAAATCGACGGCCGTGATCACCCCTCCTCTCCGTCCAAAACGATCCTGGAAATTCGTGAAAGCCGGCCGTTTGCCCAGCCCCCACAGCCAGGTCTGCGTCGCCGCCTGATCGCCGCGCCTCCGGTTGGCTTCACAGCCGGCGAGCAACGGTTCGCTGCGCCGCATGAGGTCGATCAAGACGTCGGCTCCCGGCCCGCTCGGCAGGTGCGCGGCGACCGGCTGATCGGTGATGTCGTGCGGCGGCGTGGAGTGCGTCTCGATTGAAAACGGCGCAGACTGGCCGCGGGCGCGGTAAATCAGCAGGTTGCGGTAGCTCACGCCGGTGTAATACTTCCAATGATCCGATCCGCACTGCGAATGCTGCAGGATCTCAATCAGCGCCTGGCCGACATCGTTCGGAATCTGCCCGGCAGTGAAACTCTTCATCACGCCCTGGAGGACCGTCACGAAATTGCAGCGGATGGCCCAGTCGTCAGGACCGAGTTCGATCCCCTGCGCTGCAGCTTCAATCGGCGCGCGGCCTGTATGAAACACGAGCGGATCGTAACCGAACAAGCTCATCGTGCCGACGTCGCTGCCCGACGGCAACGGCTCCGGCACATGGTCGGCCCGGCCCACCCGTCCCAACAGGGCGACGGCGTCCATTCTCGGAATGTCGGCCGCTTCCAGCGGCGTTTTCCCCCCTAACGACGGCTGCCCTTCATCCGCACAGCCATCGGGAATCACCAGCGCGAATTTCATAGAGCCTCAATCACGCAGCAAACACAGCACGCACAGTTACCAGCCCAAAGCCCGGCGTCGGCGACGCCGGGACCCTCATTATGCCACAGACCGCCATCTTCCGGCGAGACAGTTTTCCGGCAATCTCTCGCTGAAGGCGCCCAGTCACGACAGCCGAATATTCACGAAAACTGAACGTCCAGGAAGACGGGAACAGAAGGCCGCGAAGTGCTGTTCCCGCTGCCGATCAGTTCGATGAGCCGTGTTGACAGCAGCGACGCCAGGCGTTGCGTGAAGGCCCCGCGCCGCGTTTTCCTCGGCCTGGCATCACCACTGACGACTGACAACTGACAGCTACCCGCTTACGCAATGTCCTTGTACGCATCCCACGCCAGGTAGGCGACGATGGCGGAACTGATCAGGAACAGGATGTCGAGGGTCATGCTGCGGCCATAGGGGATGCCGACCGCCAGATCGAGCACGCACAGCAGGGCGACAAAGCCAGCCGCGCCGAACGAAGCGAATATCAACTGCTTATTGAGATTGGAAGCCATCGTGGCAGGCACCTTCCAGCAAACGTCTCAGAACGGCGACACACTCCCCATCAATCTCCAACGGCCGGGGACTCTGCTCCAAGTATAGACCAACCAGCGGCCTAGAAACCAGCCGGCCTCAAACGCATTTTTTTCCCGTCGAGCACAATTCCACCAGGTGGCCGTCCGGATCGTGCACAAACACCTGAACCGCCCCATCGGGCCGGGTTCGCGGCGGAGAAACGACGGGCAGCCCCAGCGCCAACACGTGCTGGTACGCGGCCTCGGCGTCGTCCACCAGAAATGCAAAATGGTGTCCGCGCGTGTTGCGCTCCTTCGCCGTTCCCGCGCGGCCAGTCCCTTCCGCCTCCAATATCGTGTGAATCTGCGTGGCCCCAGCCTGAAACCACTGGCCGACGAACTGAAACTGCGGCCGTTCCACCTCCCGCATCCCCAGGCAGTCGACGTAGAACCGCCGCGTAGCCGCAAGATCGGTGACGACGATGGTCACATGGTCGAGCGATCGGACTTGGATGGACATCAGGAACTCCCATTGCCACGCTTCTGCGAAGCGTCGCTCAATTTGTCGAGTCAACTGGCCAACCCGGCCAGCACGGGGTCGCCGACGCGCCACACGGCTCCTTCGCGGATCACGCGGCGGTACAAAGTGTCTCTCTCCACCGGAATGCGTCCGGCCTCGCGAATCAGGCGATGCAACGCGTCGACGGTCAAGCCTTCCGGCGTCTTTGCCCCGGCGTCGTGATAGATCAATTCATGCACCACGGTGCCGTCGATGTCGTCGGCTCCAAAGCCAAGCGCGACTTGCGCGATCTTTTCGCCGAGCATGATCCAGTAGGCTTTAACGTGATCGAAATTGTCGAGCAAGATTCGCGACAGGGCGATCATCCGGAGGTCCATCGCACCGGTCGGCTTGGGGATGCTGTCCAGTTTCGTGTTTTCCGGGTGAAAGGCCAGCGGAATAAACGTCTGGAACCCGCCGGTTTCATCCTGCAGCGCCCGCAACTGGCACAAATGATCCACTCGATGCCGGGCCTGTTCCACGTGGCCGTAAAGCATGGTGGCGTTTGACCGCAGCCCCATCTGATGTGCCGTGCGATGAACGTTGATCCATTCTGCGGCCCCGGCTTTGTGTTCACAGATCTGCTCGCGGACTTCCGGATGAAAGATTTCCGCGCCGCCGCCCGGCATGGAGCCAAGCCCGGCGTCAATCAGTTGCTGCAGGATCCGCTCGACCGGCTGTTTTGTGATGTGACTGAACCAGTGGATTTCCACCGGAGTCCAGGCCTTGATGTGAATTTCGGGGCACGTTTCGTGCAGCACGCGAACGACGTTCACGTACCAGTCGAACGGCTTCAAATGATGCAGGCCGCCGACCACGTGAATTTCCGTTGCACCGTTTGCCCGGCCTTCGAGTATTCGCTCGCGGAGCATGGCGTCGGTGAATTCGTAGGCTTTGTCCGCCCGCAAGTCGGCACGAAACGCGCAAAACCGGCAACGGTAGACGCAGACATTCGTCGGGTTCAGATGAATGTTCGTGTTGTAATAGGCGAACTTGCCGTTTTTCCGCTCGCGGACCTGGTTCGCCAGTCGGCCCAGCGTGAACAGATCGGCCTGGTCGTCGAGGAAGACGCCTTCGTCAAACGTAATCCGTTCGCCGGCGGCGACTTTTTCGGCAATGCGGGCGATCTCGTGTGTCATGCGGGGCGTTATTTCGGCGTTGCGGTCAGGGTGAGGGTGTCGGCGTCGGCATCGGCGGAAACGTTGAGGGGGATTTTCCAGGCGGACGTGCCGATCTTGCATAGTCCGCCCGACCCGTTGCGGCAATAACCGTAACTCAGCGAGAGTTTTAACACCGCCTCGCCCGATTTCGCCGCCAAGGGGACTTCAAAAACGGCCTGGCCATCCTGGATTTTCGCCGATTTTCGTTTTCCCAGCGTCTCAGCCGCGATCAACTTCTGGTCACCCGCGACTTCCACGGTGAATTTCACGGGGGCTAACTCGTTGAGCTTGAAGTCTTCCGGCAGATCGAACCGGACGACGACCGAAATCTTCTCTCCGGGCTTGAGGGATTTCGCGGACACCTCGATCAGCGACTCTTCGGCCGTGGCGGCGACGGCGGAGTCTTCGGCGGCCGGTTTCGGCGGCGCGAGTCCGGAAATCGTGAATTCCTGAGCCTGTTTCGTCTTGAGGTTCACGGACAAAATCCGATGGTTGTTCGTATCGGCCACGAACAGCGTTTCGCCGGCGATCGTCAAACCGGCCGGTTCGGCCAGTTGCACGGGTGAAAGCTCCGCGCCCGGTTTTCCGACACCCAGCCAGGTCTCGCAACTCTTGTTGACCGGGTCGATCAGCTTGAGCTTGTGATTGTAGCTGTCGGCGACCAGGAGTTTTCCCTGGTGAAAGACGATCCCTAACGGATGCTGCAACCGGGCCAGCGCGCCGATGCCGTCGACATCGCCGAACGCAAACAGCGATTGCCCGTTCGGCAACTCGGATGTTCCGACCAGTGTTTCGACGCGTCCGATCGGGTCGCCGAGCGGATTGTTCTTCTTGGTGGAAATCTGCCGGACAGACGAGCCTTCGCTATCGACGACAAACAGCGACGCCCCGTCCGAAGCGATCCCCGAGGGCTGCGCCAGGGCCGAGTCCTCCAGGCTGCCGTTGCGGATGTCTTCCCGGCCCGAACCGGCATAAGTCTGAATGGCGGCGCTCCCCAGCTTGTGCGACCAGATCTGGTGCGGGCCGGCCATCGCGATGTAGAGAACGCCATCCAGCGCGTAGACGTCCCACGGGCTGTTCAAGGGGGTCGTCCGCAGTTTCCCGCCGCGCGTCCGAAGGCTGGCCTGCTTGCCGGTGCCGGCCAGCGTGGCGACGGTTTTCGCTTCCAGATCCACCGTCCGGAGCATGTGATTTTCCGTGTCGGCGACGTAAAGCGTGTTGTCGACCAGGCACATTCCCTGCGGATGATCGAACTGGGCCGCGTCGTACGCACCGTCCGTCGCGCCGATCTGGCCGGTGCCGATCACGTCCACCAGCTTTCCATCCAGCGTCGCGATCACGATCCGGTTGTGATTGCTGTCGGAGATGAAGAGCCGATCGCCCTTGGGGTCGGCAAGCACCTTGCCGGGAAACTTCAGCGGTCCGTCCGGCTGCTTATTTCGTTCGAGATCGAACTGCACGGGCGATTCGTCGAGCGTTCCTTTCGACTTGTGATACTCGACGACCCGGGTAATCACTTGTTCGAGGGCATCGCGGTTCCCTTCGCCGGAGATGGCACCGAGGTAATAGCCTTCCGGGTCGAGCATCACCAGTGTCGGCCAGGAATTGACGCCGAATTTGCGCCAAACGGTCATTTGCGCGTCGTTGATCACCGGGTGGGCGATTTCGTAGCGCAGAATGGCTTTGCGGATATTGCCGGTTTCCTTCTCATTGTCGAACTTGGCGGAATGCACGCCGATGACGACCAGCTCTTTATCGAATTTCTTCTCCAGGTACGCCAGGTCGGGCAGAACGTGCATGCAGTTGATGCAGCAGAAGGTCCAAAAGTCGAGGAGCACGACCTTGCCGCGCAAATCCTTCAAGGTGATTTCTCCCGACGTGTTCAGCCATTCGACACCGCCGTCCAATTCGGGAGCCTTCACGCGTTTCGGAAAGGGATTCTTCACGGCCGTCTTCTTTTCGGGTTTGGCGGTTTCCTTGCCCTCGGCCTTCGACTTGACGACCGGCCCGTCGGTTTCCTTCGGATCGTCTTCGCCTGCGGAGCATGTGGAAAACGACCAGCCCGCGCAGGCGATCAGAGCCGCGAGCAGGCACATGAGAATGCGGTTTTGCCTGGGAATTGGAAGCGTCATCGAGGAATTCTCCTTCCACTGTATCGGTCGCGTGCGCCGTGGCCCGCCCGTGCCGGGGTCTCTCTGAAAAGACGACTTTCGGGTCTATGACACTATGGTAACAGGCGCGAGGTCTATCGCCAACTACGGAGGTTTCCCGGAGATACAGGTGAAAGCGCGAAAAAAATTCTTGCCGGATTGATCAACGTCGCGCACAATGATGTCGGGGCCGCGATGTGTCCTGGTTTTCAACGGCGTGCGGCGAGTCGTGACTCGGGGGGATTTCGCGAGAACAACGACGCTCCTTACTGCACGTCACGGAACGCTCTCGGCCGGCTCCGGCGGACAGTTCCACTTTGTAGAAGTAACAGCAAGAATCGTCGCGGCATACGGATATCGAAGGGCAATTGACAATTTCCGCCTCCGGGATTAACCTCGCGCCCGTGGGCGGCCGATGAACGCAAAGGTTTGATACACAACACGTTTCAGCGATTTTCCTTAGGCCAGCCAACGGATGGTGCTTGAAAAGGGCTGCACAATGTTTTGTCGGATGTCACAGTGGGTTCGCCGGATGTCTTTGGGGATCGGCGTGCTGGGCTGGCTGCTGGCCGGCACGACGGCCAGGTCGCAGGAAAACTGGGGATCCAAGATGTTCGACCGGCTGGAGGTCGACTTCGGTGCCGTGGCCAAAGGCGCCGACGTGAAGCAGCGCGTCAAGATTCGCAATCTGTACCAGGAAACGATCCAGATCACGTCGGCCAGTTCCTCGTGCGCGTGCTTCCGGGCGAGCGTGGTGGACAACGCGATGAGAATCCCCAGCGGCCAGACGGCCGAAATCGAACTGACGATCAACACGCTGAACTACCAGAAGAAACGCGACGCGACGCTTACCGTCAACCTGTATGAACCGAGCAAAGGTTCGCCGGCCGAAGTGCGCATTCCGTTGAAGGCCTACATCCGCGTGGATGTCGTTTGCACGCCGGGGGCCGTCAATTTCGGCACCGTGGATCTCGGCTCGGGAGGGGCGCAGGTCGTGAAGATCGCCTATGCCGGCCGGCCGGACTGGCGCATCCAGGACGTGAAATCGAATCATCCTCACCTGGCGACCGAGCTGAAGGAAGTCAGCCGAGGGAACGGGTTGGTGAACTATGAATTGCGGGTCGTGTTAAAGCCGGAGGCCGGCCTTGGATCGATTCGCGATCAAGTGACATTGTTCACGGACGACCCGGTGAACCAGCAGGTGCCTTTGCTCGTGCAGGGACAGGTCGAGGCCGACATTACCGTCACGCCGGTGCTGACCTACGGGGAATTGACGCCCGGACAGACGGTGACCAAGGTCCTGTTGTTGAGGTCGAAGAAGCCGATCGCCATCCAAAAGATCGAGCGGGAGAAATCCGACGATGCGTTCCGGGTGCGGTTGCCGGAAGAAGCCCGACCGGTTCACCAGTTGCCGATCACGCTGATCGCTCCGAGTGAATCGGGCGCCTTCGACGAACTGTTTACGATCACCATCCAGGGCCGCCCCGAACCGGTCACGTTCCGCGCCCAGGGGAAGATCGCCGTCCCTGTGACCTCGAACGCCAACTGACGCTAGTCCCCAGAATTCGCCCTGCCGCGATGCGTCACGCAAAGCCCGCCGTCGGCGACGGCGGGATCCGGTTGGCACTGGCTGTTGGGAATCGTTTCGTCCCGGCGTCGCTGACGCCGGGCTTTGGGAAACGCGACCCTGCCTGGGGACATTTGAGATCGGCAAGAGTCACCGTCCCCCAAGAGTCACCGTCCCCAGAGCTGCGCCGTGGAGAACAGTGCCGGAGACAGGCCGGCGGCCAGGCCGAGGACCACCGCTGCGATCGCGACGGCGAGGTCTCGCATTCTGCCCGATCCATCCCATGACGACACCGCCGGGTCGAACGCGATGTGTCTCAGCCAGCGGGCCGCGGCGTTCAGTGGAAAGATCATCGCCCCGCTCACGATGACGACGCCGGCCAGCAGCACGGCATGAGGCCGGACGAGGTCGTCCGACAGCCGCTGCGGAGTCATGATCACTCCCAGGCAGCCCAGCCACCGCGTCCAGAATCCGCCGAACGGCCACGCCCCGATCAGGCTGAACAGCGAACCCATGAGCAGGCAGGCCTCCAGTCGGCGTTTGGAAAACAACCCTTGATAGTGCTCGAAAAACAAGTCGCCGTGCGGGGGAGCGCCCAACCGACGAAGTACGGCGACCAGTCCGCACAGCGCCACGCTGATCGCCAGGCATTGACCTGCCAGTCCCTGCAGGAGCAACTCCTGGCTGCCAAGTTCGCCCAGCCGGCTCTCGGGAAACGTGATCCGGCTGCCGGTCGCCGCGATCAGCAGCGCCATGCCGCCGAATTGCAGCGCGATTAGCCGGCCAAGCAAAGGCATCACCCTGGTTTCACCCATGGTCGACAGGGCCGACCATAGAAGCGTGGCCGCAGCCGCAACGGCCAGCATCACCGCCAGCAGATTTCCATACGCGCTCTGGACGGACAGCATGAGGCGCAGCAGCAGTGTCAGGCCGAGCATGTTGCCGAACCAGGGATCCAGCAGCCGGGTGCCGATGTCCTGCGAACGTCCATCAGAACGTCCGCCCAGACTCCACGGGGCCAGTCCGCAGCGGATGCCGATGGCCGAAACGAGCAGCACCATCGCCGCCAAACCCAGCGGAGGGCCGTTGCCGATGACCGCGCCGTCGTCGTCTCTCGGAACGGTCCGGGCCAGTTGCGCGGCGATCTGATCCCACTCCGAGGTTCCCGTGACGAGCAGGCAACAGGCGACCCCCAGCCAGAAGCAGGCCGAACTGAGGAGATGCCTGATCCGTTCCCGGGCCATGTGCGGCTCTGCCTGATCGGAGGCGGCCCCTCCCAGCCGGCGCGCCAGTTCGGCCAGTTCCCAGGCGAGTCCAGAGAGCAGCAGGTCTTGTGTGAGCGCCGCCCAGCCGATCGCGCTCAGCCGCATCAGCCAGCCGCCGAGCCGGGAATTCGTCATTGCCGTCGAACGCGCGCCCGTGGTCAAGATTAAGACGATCCCCGAAATTCCCAGAGACCAGGTCATCGCCGCAGACCAAGCCGAAGTGTTCGACGGTCGAGTCCCGGCGGAGATCTCGACGGCAAGACCGGCCAGCAGTCCCAGCACGCCCGCGAACGATCCCCAGGCGACTTTTCCTGACAATCGCGGGGCAATCAGCAGGCCCAGGCCGAAGATCATCCAGACCAGCGGAGCCGAAACGTCTTGGAAGAGACCGCTTTCGAGGGCGCTCGGCTCACCATCCGGCTTCTGCGCGCGGAGGACAACCGAGTCGGATCGCAAGCGCGGCGTCTGCGATCCGGCGCTGCGGGCCGACGGGCCGGCAAAGGGATCGTGCAATTGCTCGAAGGTCGGCCGGACCAACGGTTGCCAGGAAGTCGGCATGAGGCCCATCGACAGTGCCGCCGCGACGAGCACGCCGATCAACAACTCCCGGCCGCGAAGGTCGCTTGTCGGAACTGCCGAAATGACGATCGTTCGTTCCGCGTCGCCGGCCGACTCTGTTGGATTGCCGAAGCCGACCCGCCAGACCCTGCGCAGGACGGCCACGCTGGTCAGGATGCTGCCGAGCATCAGCGACAGATTCGGCCCCCCCTGTCGCCGCAGTTCCAGGATGCCTATCGCCGCCTGACCGGAGATCAACGCAAACACCGGCCCCGCCGAGAGCAGCCCGGCACTGATCGCCAGCAACAGGAACCCTCTCGGCGCGAGGAATGCTCGGCCGGCGCCCACTGCGAATTCTTCCGGCAGCGATTCCATCTCCCAGCGGCCGATCAGCAGCGCACCGGCCGCGACGGCGAACGAAGTGATCACCAGCGTTTGCCAGGCGGCGACGCTGCCGTCGACGCTGCCCGACAGTCCGCCAATCATCGCCGCGTGCAGGGCAAACAATGCGGCGGCGCTGACGAGTGCGCGAAGGCTTGTTTGAGAAATCGCGAGGAATCCAAAATAACACGCCCCCAAAGACGCCCACGACGCCAGGATTTCGGCCCACCCGGCTCCTTCGGGAGGAAAGAGCGGAACGACAAATCGAAACAGCACATAGCCGCCGTGTAATGGGGCGGCCGCGCCGCACAAGGCGGCCAGCGGGCCGCGGCCTTCGTGCAGCATCATCCGCCACCAGCCATGAAACGGAAACACGGGCCACCGGCACCATAACCCGATCAGCCACAACAGCAACACCCACGGCTGGAATGTCGACCATGCGTATAACGCCATTTCGTGACCCGAAACCCAGCGGGCCAGCCGCGTCACCATCTCGGGATACATCAGCGACACGCCGCCGGCGCCGCCCTGCACCTCGGCCTGAATCCACGCCTGACACACGGCGCAGCCAATCCCGGCCAGCCCCCACGCGCCGTGCGCCAGCGACGACAGGATCAGTATCCGATGTGCCGCCGCCCGGCGTTCCGTCCCCCCTTGCCGGCCGATGACGAAGTACGCCCACCAGGCCCAGGCTTCACAGACGGCGAGGAACAACAGGAAATCTTGTACGGAGAAAATCGCGAGCGCGAGCGCCTGGCCGAGCAGCAATTCCGCATACGACCGCTCGGTCCACGACATGCAGCACCGGTCCGCAACGAGGACGCTGACCCAGCCGACCAGGGCGATCGCGATCAAAGGCAGGCAGCTCAGTCCATCCACGCCGAAGGCGAGATGAATCCGCACGCTGGGAGTCGTCTTGCCCGGGCTTTCAGCGGACAAGGGAACTTGGCACCAGGGAATGCGAGTCGCCATTTTCACAGGCGGCTGGCCGTTTCGGTCCGCTTCGAATTGTGTAAAATTCGCCCCCATCCACAAGGCAAGCCCCAGCGTCAGCGTGGCGTTCGTCACCGCCGCCTGTCTTGCCGCGATCAACCCGCGCCGCGCATTCAGCCAGACGAGCACGGCCCCAAACAGCGGCGACACGGTCATCAAGAACGGAAGATGAGCCGCGAATTCGGTCAGAAAGGCCATGCGGACGGTCAACGTTGGGGGAAAAACAACTCAGCGCAATCGCAACCCGTTGTCCTCTCAAAGCCCTCCGTCGGCGACGGCGGGATCCTTCGGTCAGTAAGCAATCGCCAGCCACGTGACCAGCAGCGACGCCACGGTCAACAGGACGGCACCAGCGTAGAACGAGGCGGGTTCGGTCTGCAACTCTTCCCCGGCACTGACGACACTCCGCACAAGCCAGGTTCCCAGCCAGCGCCCAGCCGGGTTGGTCAGCGACCAGTCGACAAATCGCACCGCGATGGCCGCGCCGAGAACCGGGAACGCCACCACGGCCTGGCAAATCTCTTCCAGGTAAAATTCCCGCTGAGCCAGCCGGGTCCACGAACCAAGCTGCTGCCAGCGCTGATCGGCCAACGACGCATCACGGCAAACCCGCATCGACAGCGTCAACCCGGCCAGCGAAGCCAGGATGGCCGCGCCCGTTGGCCAGGGATTCCTCCCCTCGAATTCGACCAGAACAGTCCAGAAACAGCCGGCCGCGGCCATCATCATCCCCGACAGCAAGATGCCGGAGACCGAGAGAGACAAAGAATCCGAAAGCGGAAAACCCGCTCCGTGATGACTGTTTCCCGCCGCGGTCTCTTCATCACTCGGGCCTTCTGTTCCCCGGGCTTTCCCCGCGCGCCAGCCGGCAAACGCCGCAAAAAATGACCACAGGCACCAGCCGGCCGTCCACGACATCGCCGGCAGCGGCTCGGAAGTTGCGCGTTGCAGATCAGGGAATTCGGCTGGCGAGACATCGTCGTCCTGAGCACGGCCCGTTTGCATGGCCGCTTCACGTGCCTGAATCCTCTCGACCGAATGGCCGGCTAGCCAGAACGCGGGTGACGAAAAACTTCCGGCCAAGGTCAGCAACGCCGCGCCGACGGCAAAACGGTGCAGCGTGAAGGATGCCCGGGACGGCGGACTCGCCAGGAACAACGTCGCCGCGGCAAGTGCCAGCGGGGCGATCGCCAGCGACCACAAAATCGGCGAGAACACGCCGGGCGCCGCCTGCGCTGACATCAGCAGGCCGAGTTGCGACGTGACGAGCACCGCCGTCGCTCGCCGTCGGTCGGTCTGTCCCGCAGCAAGAAACGCCCCAATCACCGCCGCGACCAGCGCCAACCCTTGCACCACCGCGACGTTTTCCGGTGCGACGCTGAGCAACGGCTGCACGCGCAGGAACATCCACATCGAAGCGGGCCAGAGACACGCTCCAAGCGCCAGGGCATTTGCGGGTCCGTGAAATTCCGCGACGAATCGGCTCCCCTGCCAGCACGGGAAGAGCGCACAGCGGCCGAGCAGCCCCAGGAACAGGCACGATCCGGCCAGGCCGCACAGCGACGGCTGTTCGTGCCAGGCGTGCTGAAGGAACTCGACGTCTCCCAGGGACTCAAAATGAAACGTCCGAAATCCCAGCCCGGCGAGCAACACGCCGGTTAGACCAACCGTATCGCTGAGCAACGCGTTGATCAGCCAGCGGCGAATGCTGTTGACGGAGTCCGCTGAGCGCGCCAGCCACGCCAGCCAGAGTCCGCACAGCAGACCCTGCAAGGAGAACAGTAGGAAGGCCGTCAGCAGATTCTCCGCAAACACGATGCCGCAGGTGACCAGCCACAGCGTGCCCCCCAGCCCTCCGAATGGCAGCGATTCCCCCGCGCAACGGGCCTCCCAGCCGATGAGGCACATCAAACCGCCGCAGCCGATGATCCACCACGCGGCCAACGGCGTGATCTGAAACGCCCAGGCAGCGTCATCAATACCGGCGTCGGACATCGGCAGCCACACGGCCAGTTCCCACCTCGCCAGCAGTTCGGTCGACGACAGCAGCGCATCGGCGTCCGCCAGCAGCAGTCCCAACAGGACGGCCGCCAGCACTCCGGCAACGCACCACCCGATTCCCGTGCCGCGCGCGGTCGAGGACGTCGGCCTGGTCCCGACGAGAATCATCAGCATCACGGCGACGCCCAGCGCCGGCCAGACGAGGGGAGGCAGGTCCGTCATGGCACGCCTTGACCGGTTTTCGGTTTGGGGCCGGTCAACGAAAAAATTCCACCGAGCAGCAAAACTCCTGCCGCGGCGACTTCCCCAGCAATCCCTGCCGACGCATCCAGGCACATCACGGCCACGCCCGAGAACAGGACGAGCAGCGCTGTCCGCAGCGGCCGTTCACGACGCGACATCGCGACGCCCGCCAGCCCGAGCACCGTCAGCAACAGCCCCAGCAGCAGTGAGTCTCTCATGATGAGCTGCGAATCCCTGCTAAGCCGCCCCCAAAGCCCGCCGTCGGCGACGGCGGGAACGCTTCTGCGAAGCGTCGCTAATTCTTCTGACGACTCGCACGCTGTTCAATCGCCTCCACCGAGACTTGCGGAATCGACGCGATCAATTTCCGCGTGTACTCTTCTTTCGGCGAGGCGTAGATCTGCTCTGAGGGGCCGTATTCCACGATCTTCCCGGCGCTCATCACGGCCATCATGTCTGACATGAACTTCACCACGCTCAAGTCATGGCTGATGAAAATGAACGTCAGCCCCCGCTTTTCCTGCAAATCTTTCAGCAGGTTCAATACCTGCGCCTGCACCGACACGTCCAGCGCCGAAACCGATTCGTCGCAGATTAAAAACTCCGGCTCCACGGCGAGCGACCGCGCAATGCACAGCCGCTGCCGTTGCCCGCCGGAGAATTCGTGCGGATACCTTTGCAGATGCTCCGGCAGCAGGCCGACTTCCTGCAATAACTGCGCGGACCGGTCCCGGCGATCCCTGTTCGACGCCCCCAGCCGATGCACGGCCATCGCTTCGGTGAGCATGGCCTCAATCGTTAAGCGCGGATTCAGCGAACTGTACGGGTCTTGAAACACGATCTGCATCTTGCGACGAGATCGTCGGATGGCCGCATCGTTCAGCGCTTCGCGAAAGAGGCGCTCCGTTTTTTTGTAAAAGCCAAAAATGCCGGAGCGCTCTTGCGGGTCCGCACGAAATGTCTCCAGCCAGTCCTGACCTTCAAACAAGAACTGGCCTTCCACAATCGCGCTCGACGAAATCAGCCGCAGAATGGCCCGGCCGGTGGTGGTTTTCCCGCAGCCCGATTCGCCGACGAGGCCCAGCGTCTGGCCGCGATAGACGTCGAATGATATCCCGTCCACCGCTTTCACATGGCCGACGATGCGCTGGAAAAAGCCCTTCTTGATCGGGAAATAAACCTTCAAATCCCGCACGCTGAGCACCGGCGTCTGGCCGTCGGGAACGTATTCCGAGCCGGAAGCGTCAGCGACGGTCTTCCCTCCCTCACGGTCGGGGCTGTCGAAAAATGCTTTCGGATGCAGCAGCCGGCCGCGGCCGCGGCCTTCGATCTGCGCCAATTTCTCCGGAGACAACGTCTTCTCGACAATCGTGATCTGTCCGTCGGCGCCAGTCGTCGTCTCCATATAGTCGGCGACCGTCGGCAAGCGCCTGCGCACGGTATCCAGCCGGGGCCGGCACGCCAGCAAACCTTTCGTGTAGGGATGCTGCGGGTTACGAAAAATCTCCAGCGACGAGCGGTATTCCACGATCTTCCCGCGGTACATCACGGCGACGTCATCCGCGATCTCGGCGATCACCCCCAGATCGTGCGTGATGAACAGCACGGCCATCTGCCGCTCGACCTGCAATTTGTGGATCAGCTCCAGAATCTGCTTCTGAATGGTGACGTCGAGGGCCGTCGTCGGCTCATCGGCGATCAGCAGCTTCGGATTGCAACTGAGGGCCATCGCGATCATCACCCGCTGCTTCTGGCCGCCGGACAGTTCATGAGGGTACCGGTCAATCCGCTGCTCGGGTTCCGGGATGCCGACTTCGCGGAAGAGTTGAATCGTCCGCTGCTGGGCCTCGGCAAAGGAAATCGATTCGTGCAGGCGGATGGCTTCCATCACCTGCCGGCCGACCCGAAAGAGCGGGTTCAGCGACGTCCCCGGCTCCTGGAAGATCATGCTGATGTCTTTGCCGCGGATTTTCCGCAGCTCGTCCGGCGAGAGTTTCGCGAGGTCTTTCCCGAGAAACCCGACGCGTCCGCCGGCGATTTCCGCGCCGATATCCGGCAGCAGCCGCATCACGGTGAGCGACGTCACCGACTTCCCGGAACCGGATTCGCCGACCAGCCCCAGCGTCTTGCCGGGGAAGAGTTTCAGCGAAATGTCATCGACGGCCTTGACGACCGTGTGATCGCTGTGGAAGTAAGTTTTCAGTCCTTGAATTTCAAGCAGCGGCGACATGCGGTGCAATCCTAGGCGTCCGTGGAGCCAGACAGGATGCAGGATCATCGGCCCAGGATCAAGCCCGAAGGAAGTATTGCCGCGATTGAGTCGAAGGGCAGCAACAAGAGGCTTGTTGGTACAGCCCCATGGAAGTGAGACCTCCAACGGTTTCGCCGCGCGGGTCGGCGAAACACCAAGCAGCGGCGCCCGCGGAGCTTATTTCGTCTCCAGTAACAGGGCCGCCATCGCTCGGCCTAGCGCATCGCCGGTTTCATAGTAGGTCTCGGCGTTGTGGTTGTAGTGGTGGCCCTGATTGACCGGCGAAACGTCGGCCTCGCGCCAGAGGTTGCGCGTATCGACGGCTTTGACGTTGCCTTTGAACTCAGGGTACTTGCCCTTCTCGCCATCGACGGCCAGTTGAGCTTCGGCGACCTGCAATCCGAAGCCTTCTCTCCCGGGGTTGCCGCAGCCGGTGGCCAGCACGAACTTCGCGTTCGGCGAATCGAAATCCTTGCGCAGCGTCTTAATGAGATGCACGAGGTTCTGCTCATAGCGGCCAGCCAGCGCGGCGCTCTGATCTTTGTGGCCCTGCCACCACACGAAGCCTGCGACGGAATAACCCTGACCTTTGTAGCCGGGGTAGTACTTTTCGAGGTTCTT
Organism: uncultured Planctomycetaceae bacterium; assembly: GCA_964388415.1. Lineage (GTDB taxonomy): Bacteria > Planctomycetota > Planctomycetia > Planctomycetales > Planctomycetaceae > CAZDGB01. The sequence goes on from CAYMAO010000001.1 coordinate 210,853, forward strand.
CAGCACGGCTTTCGCATGCGCCGTATCGGCGTCGTACTGACGGCCGGCATACCACGGCACGGGCTTCGGCTCGGCTCCCTTGTCCCAAAAGTTGGCGACGTCTTTGTAGCCCGCGTAGATCTTGCCTTCGTGCTCGAAACGTTCGCTGCCCGGCGGCAGCAAATCCCAACCGAGACTCCGATTGCCAATGCACGCTTTGAGCAACAGCACCGGTTCGTCGTGAAAGTGACCCATCACATGCCCGAAACCCAGCTCGGGACCGAACGAATTGTTCGGAGTCAGCCATTCGTTGCGGACATCGCCGAACTTTTCCAGGTCCTTGTAGTCGACCCCGCGTTGATCCATCACATGGACATAGCGAACGTCCTGCCGAGCGGTCCAAACGCCCGCGTCGTCCACCAGGTGCGGATACTTGCCCTTCTCTTTCACCAGGAACTCGAGCGAGCCCTTCGTCTCCTTCGGCCCCACGCGGCCAAAGCCGAGCATGTTCGACTGCCCCAGCATGATATAGACCTGGATCGGTTTCGTGTGTTCGGCGGGTTTGCCGTCGGGATCGGGCAGCTGCTTGGGCACTTCTCCGGCCAGGGGCGCACGGACCAGGACGCCAAGAAGCAGGACGGCAAGAACCATGGGAAGCTTGGTGCTCAGCTCGGTCATTGAAGTTCCTTTCGTTCGAGGGAGGACAAGAGCACGAAACGGACCGATTTTCTGCAGGCTGTCATCATCACGCTGAAGCCTGATCATGTTGATAGAGCAGCGTCTTGAGCACTTTGAACGCCAGGAGACCGCATTTCTGGCGGCTGGCGGTCAAGGGCACCTTCAGCAGCCCCAGCATGTCCTTCGCCTGGAATTGCCGCAACTCGGCCAGCGTCTTCCCTTCCACGGCTTCGCACAGGATCGACGCCGCGGCCTGGCTGATCGCGCAGCCTTTGCCTTCGAAGAAACACTCGGCGACGGTGTCCCCGTCGAGGCGCACTTGCAGCGTCACTTGGTCGCCGCAGATGGGGTTCCGGTCGGAAAATGTGCAGCAGGCGTTCGCGAGCGGCCCCTTGTGATACGGGGACTCAAAATGATCCAGAATGTGATCGTCGTACAGTTCATCGAGTCGTTCAGTCAACGTCGAGTCCTCAAACAGGACCGCGTGCGGAAGGTCCGCGGTCAGGGGGGATGTCACCCGTCCTGTTATTTTAGACTCAGTCGCCCGCCGGCACCAGCCGGCAGTTTCCGCCGGTCGGCAGGCCGAGGTGGCGAGATTTCCTGAATCGGCTCCTCCCGCAAGGCTGCGCGGCGAAATCCGCTCTTGTGACCGCGGCCGGCCTTTGTTACACGACGACGACTGGTTCTTCCCATTTCCCAGCGTCTTGACACAAAGGTGTGCCAATGGCAGTCCGATTGTGCTGGCTGATCGCCGTGTGCCTGGTGACGGCTCCCTTGAGCGGCTGCGCACTCTGGCATGAACTGCAGCCGCATCGCCTGCACCGGATGAACCGCGGGGAACCGCCGCACCTGGACCCGGAGTTTACCAGGGCCGAGCCGGCGCCGCCCTTCGAGGCAATCATTCTCCGCGCCCAAAACGCCGGGCTTTGAATGGCCGTCAGGAAGGGGTTTCCAGACACCGGTCGCTGACGCTTCCGGCTCGGACGGGAGAAAAAACGAAACCTCCGCGAGAGCCGGTCGGGAACTGAGGTTCTGAACCCAAGGATTCAGGGGGAAGCCGATGGTCCGGGTTCTGTTGAGCCGGTGAGGCGAACCTCAGCGGATATACAGGCAGCCGAACCGACCAGACTTCCTTAGAAACAGTTGTAGGGTCAACGCACAAGTCCCGTATCGCACACCGCAGAGGTCTCTTGAAATCCACGAGGGATTCCGTCCTTGATCGTAACTCTCGCGCCGCGGGGAGACAAGACTCGAATCGAAGAAAACAAAAGCAGGCGAAACCGCAAGCGATCAGCGGGGCGGGATGAGGATTTTCCCCTGTCACTCTGGTACTCTTGGACGCTGACACCCTCCTGGAGCGCCCCCCCTTGTCTGACACCCCTGAGACGCCCCCGGCCATCCATCCCGGCTGCCTGCCGGCCTGGGACACCGCCGATCTCCCGGAGCCACTGCCGTTTTCATTCGGCAACGCCATCAAGACGATTGGTCCTGGTGCGATTCTGCTGGCGGCGTCCATCGGCGGCGGCGAGTGGATCATCGGCCCGTTGACGTCGATCAAGCACGGGGCCGGCATTCTGTGGATCGCGTCCGTCGCCATCTTGCTGCAGACTTTGTTCAACATGGAGAGTTGCCGGTACACGATGGTCACCGGCGAGCCGATTTTCACCGGTTTCATGCGGCTGAAGCCGGGGTCGAGGTTCTGGTCGGCGATTTACCTGCTGTTGGGCGTGGCCCAGTTGTCGGTTCCGGCGCTGGCGCTGGGGTGTGCGGGCGTGCTGTTTTCCACGGCGCACGGCCGGCCTCCGGAGGGGACGGACTTCTGGCCGATTCATTACATCGCCTATGGAGTGATTGCACTGGCCGTAGTGCTGCTGCAGTCCGGGAAAAAAGTGGAAGCGGTCCTGGAATGGGTGTCGTGGTGGATGGTGCTCTGCATTTTCGTGTTTTTGATCGTGGTTAACGCGCTCTTCGTGCCGTGGGACATCTGGCGGCAGACGGTCGGCGGGATGCTGTTTCTGAATCCGGCGATCCCCCGGGACATGGACCTGATTCTACTGGCGTCATTTGCGGCGACGGCAGGTTCCGGCGGGTTGGGGAATCTGGCCGTGTCGAACTGGTATCGCGACAAAGGCTTCGGCATGGGCCAGCGAATGGGCAGCATCGCCGGGCTGTTGGAATCTCACGAAACGGCCCTGCGGCCGATTGGTTTTCAGCCGTCTGATTCGCCGGAGAACCGCACCCGCTGGCAGCACTGGTGGAAGTACGCCATCTGCGATATGAGCATCTTGTGGGGGCCGGGTTGCGTGCTGGGCATGCTGCTCAATGTCAACATTGCCATGACCATCATTCCGCCGGAGAAAGCCGCGGAATTCATGTCCAAGGCCAGCGTGGTCGCCGGCGCATTTCAGGCGGAACATCTCTCGAAGGCAATCTGGTCCGGGTTCTGGTATCTCACTTTGCTCAATGGATTCTGGATTTTGTTCTCGACGCATCTGGGGAATACGGATTGCCTGGTGCGGACGATCGTCGATCTGTGCTGGACGAGTTCCCCGAGCATCCGGAGACGTTCTGCCGGCCGGATGTACACGATGGTGCTCGCCGTACTGACGGTCTGGGGCCTGATCGCCGTGAACTTCGGCAACGTCGTGCAGTTGTTTACGGTCTTGGCGATTGTGGCCAACCCGGTGCTGGCGATTGGGGCGGTGCAGATTCTGCTGGTCAACCGCCGGTTTTTGCCGAAGTCGATGCAGCCGCCGCTGTGGCGGCAAGCCGCGCTGGTGATCGCCGCCGTGGCGTACACCTTCATTACCTGCGTCGTCGTCTACGACCAGGTCACCAAGTTGCTGAGCTGAGTGATCGGTTTTTCGCGGGGGGGATTAGGCCATGACGCTGCGTTGCACCTGGTATTCCTGTCTGTTGACGGCCTCGCTGTTCCCGGCGACGCTCTCCGCCGAGGTCGTTCGGTTCGACATCACGGTTCGCGAACCATTCGCCGGAGGACATCCGTTTGGTAATGTCGGGCCGTATGAACGGATCATCGGCACGGTACATTATCGGCTCGACCCGAAATTGAAGCAGAATCGGGCGATTGTCGATCTCGAACTGGCGCCGCGGAATGCCGACGGATTCGTCGAATACTCTGCGGACCTCTTCATACTCGCGCCGCAGGATTTGGCCAAAGGCAACGGTTCGCTGCTGTACGATGTCAACAACCGCGGCAACAAACTGGCGTTGTCGATGTTCAATGACGCCGGCGGGAATGATCCCAAGTCGCTCGATGACGCCGGCAATGGGTTTCTGTTCCGTTCCGGGTTTACCATCGTCTGGTGCGGATGGGACAGCGAACTTCTGCCGGCCGAACATCGACTTCAGCTCTTCGCACCGCCGGTCATCGATCCCAGCGGCCCGATCACCGGAATGATTCGCTGCGAGATCGTGCCGACGGAAAATGTCACGCGTTCGGTCATCAATTGGGCCAATCACGGTTCGTACCGTCCGACGTCAAAGGGACTGGAGACGGCCACGCTGACGCACCGCCTGCGGCCCGATGACGAGCGGGTTCCCATCCCGCGCGATCAATGGAAAGTCGAAGTCACCGAAGTTTCCAACTCGGCATCGCAACTGCCGCAAGTGGAACTGGAACTCAACGACGGTCTCGAGCGCGGCCACATCTACGAATTGATTTACGAAGCGCATGACCCGCTCGTGATGGGAACCGGCTTCACCGCCATGCGCGACCTTATCTCCGCGCTCAAACATCACGCGGGAGAATCCCACCCCTTCGGCACCGATGATCGCTTGCGGTTTCGCCGCGCCCATGCCTTCGGCGTCTCGCAATCCGGCCGGTTTCTGCGAGAGTTTCTTTCCTGGGGACTCAACGAAGACGAGTCGGGACGAAAAGTCTTCGAAGGGGTTATCCCGCATGTCGCCGGCGGCGGGCTTGGGTCGTTCAACCACCGGTTCGCGCAGCCGACCCGTCATGCATCGCAACACGATCACGCCGATTATCCGCCGGACCGCTTTCCGTTCAGCTATGAAGATCAGTGCGACCCGTTGACCGGGCGCTGCGACGGCATTCTGCGGCGCTGCCGTGAATCGCACACGATGCCGGTCGTGTTCCACACGCAATCGGCGGCCGAGTATTGGACGCGCAGCGGTTCGCTGCCGCACACCGATCCGCTGGGCGAGCGAGACGCCGAACCGGGCGATCGCGTGCGTTTTTTCTCTTTCGGCGGAACGCAGCACGGGCCAAGCGGTTATCCGCCGGGGCCGGGAATGGGGCAGACGCTGGCCAATCCCGGCGATTACAAGCCGTTTCTGCGAGCGCTGCTGCTGGCGATGGACCGGCATGTCGCGGAAGGGGCCACGCTGCCGGACAGCATCGTGCCGAAAATCGCGGACGGCACTCTCGTCGACTGGTTGCAAACCGCGACGGGCTTTCCGGCGATTCCCGGCGTGCGTTATCCCGACGTCATCCGGCAACCGCCGCTGCTGGATTTCGGGCCGCTCTGGGAAGCGCAACGGCAGATCACGTTTCAGCCGCCGAGAATCCTCGGCCAGTATCGCGTGCTGGTCCCGCGCTGCGGACCGGACGGCAACGAGTTGGGTTGCCTGTTGCCGCCCGAGGTCGCCGTGCCGGTCGCAACGCACACCGGCTGGAGTTTGCGCCGGGCCGACATGGGGCCAGAGAACCAATTGATCAGCCTGGCCGGTTCGTTCATTCCGTTCGCGGCGACGAAAGCCGCTCGGGAGCAGTCCGGCGATCCGCGGCTGTCGCTCGAGGAACGTTACGGCACGCACGCCGATTACGTCCGGCAATTGACGGCCGAATGCCGCCGGCTGGAAAAATGCGGTCTCTTGCTCGCGGAAGACGTCGAGCGAATCATCGCCCGGCAGTCGGCGCGGACGAAGGAATTGTTCTCCTCACCGCAGTAGTGCCGAATTTGTTCCCGGCTTAGGACCGGTGCGGAACCTGGCTTGAAGCAGCCTGCGCGCCGGGCGAGATTAACGGGGCGATCGGCCGGCCGGGGCTCCACCACCGAAGGAACCAGTTGCGAATTCCGTTCCTTCGTCCAGCGAGCGGGCCGGTGGACGGCGCGTGATTCTCCGCCCGGTCGAGCCACGCTTCGCACTCGGACAGCGTACCTTGGAACACTTCGTCATCACGCTGGTCCAGGATCGACCAGCGGTCTGCTCGAAGAATTTGGAGTCGGTACATGATCAGGCGTTCTGGTAACTCGGGGCCGCAGCCGAGTGCGAGCACCCTCTAAATGAAGCCGAACGGCTCTCTCTCGAATTCTACGTCATTTCCCAAAATGTGTGCAGACCGATTTTCGCGAGTTCGGCAGAAAAACTCCGACAAAAATGCCCGATGACCTCGGGGGACATCGGGCATTTGTTCGACAGACCTCGAGCGACCGTCCTGTTCAGCCGGCAGCGGGATGCCCCGCGAATCAGCGAAGATTCAGGGCTTGCGGCAGGTCGCCCGGCGGGGGCGGAACCTGCTGCTCTGCGGGAGGCGTCGTGTTGTCGCTGGGAATTGCGTCGGGAACCGACCTTGCCTTTCGCGGCGGCAGATAAATGGGGCAGCGGCAATCTTCCGGCAGCCGCCGCCAGCAGGTGGTGTAGAACCCGTACCGCGGCCCGAAGAGCGGGTAGCAGTCGCAATAGTAGGACTGGCCCGACAAGCGGCGAGTGGCCCGCCCCATTTTGTAGGTGTAATTGTCGCAACAACAGCAAGACTCAGGTTCGCGGCAGCCTGGGCACGCATGGCAGGCGCCGCCGTCTGAAAAGCCCGAAAACTGCGGGGCACAGTCCATCGTCGGGCTGGGCGGATAAGACATTGTAGCCGTCGGAGACGGCGTCGTCGTCATGGGCGTGGGCAGCACGGGCTGGGCATACGCCGGATCGCCCCCCAGATCGAGCGGGGCCGGCGGCGCCGGATTCGGCTCTTGTGCCTGGGCGCGAACGACGACGTTTTTCGCCGGTTTCTTGCCGCCGGTCTTCAAGAAATCAAACACGCCGGCAGTCAGGGTGCCGGCCCCTGACGCAAGGATCGTCCAAGCGATTGCCAGGCGAACGCAGGTATTCAACCGAACCATAAAACTGCTCCCTTCCTTGGGACGGCCCCCTTTTGAGATCGGGTGACCGTATTTCCTGAGCGGTGTTCCGTCGCTCTTGTTGTCGGATGGACTCTCGCTGCCTGGTGCTTGCAGCAGTGTTCTTCGGGATTCGTCGATCGGTTATCGGCGGCCGGGGAAGTAACTCGACGTATTCATGAAGCTGGTTGGGTGCCCGGTCGTGCCGATCGTTCGGTTGATTCCCGGACCCCTCTGCTGTTGCCCGAGTTTCTGGAAATCGCTGTTGATCTGATTTTGAAAGTTAGAGAAATCCCGGTTGAAGTTGTATTGCGACTGCCGGAATTGCTCCTGCGGCTGCACGTTCACGAAGTAGTTGTAGTCGGAGCCGCCCGGGCCGAACATGCTCAGGTACGGGCTGGTGTAAGGCTGGTACTTGGCGATCGGCGGACGGACATTGCGGCGATTTTGCGCCTCCGCGGAGGTAGTCCCCCACGCGAAAATCAGTGCCAGACTACAGAGGGAAGAAGCAGTGAATTTCATGGTCAGACTCCACAGGACCGAAGGGAACCGGGCAGAATTGCTGTACCCGCTGTCCTGAATTTTAGGCCGTCGCAGATCGAATCTCCAGTCCCGATTCTCAACAATTCAGGCCGGCCGGTCGGCCGTTGCGATGTGCGACGCCCGTGCTAGAAGACGCCGTTCCCATTGTTGTTGCTGGAACTCCCGTTCTCCAACCGCTGAATCGTGGATGAGCCGAGCAGGATCACCCCGAAGATCCGGTTGACCGGGGCGAAAATTTTCGCCAAGGCGCTGTCCAGGGCCGTCAGCTTGTCGGCCCGGATGTAAATCCGGTCGCCCGGCAGCAGTTGGTAGTTCGTCGTGGTGATGCCGTCTTCGGTGATGGCCCGCCAGTCGACTGGCAGACGTTGTGCGCAGCCGGTGCCGTTCGGGGCCGGCCGCGAAATCCACAGCATCTTGGAGGAGACTTCAGACAGCCCCTGCACGTTGGCGATGGCGTCCAGGACCGTTTCGTTTCCGGTATAGGGAATTCGTACCACGGTTTCCCCGAAGCCGCCGCCGTCGGTAATGACGTAGTAGACCTTGCTGTTGTACGCCGCAATGTCGACCTGGATTTCCGGATCGTGAATGAATTCTTCGAGATGGACTTCCACCGCCTGCTTGATTTCGTCGACCGTCATGCCGGCGACGTACACGTTTCCATAAATTCCGAGCGAGATGGTGCCGTCCGGTCGCACCAGGTGTTCCCCGGCGATTTCCTGGCGACCATTAACGTCCGGCATCGAGACGGCCACTTTCGGGGTGGCCAATCCGACCGTGTCTTTCAAATGGGCTTCCAGCGCGGCTTGCGCCTCGTCTTTCGTCATCCCTTCCACAGGGACGCTGCCGTATTCGGGGCCAAGGTCCACCGTGCCGTCCGTCTGGACCTGGTAGACATTGCGAATGATCTTGAATTCATTCAGAGTCGCATCCCCTGCGGGGTCGACCGGGAACGTGTTGCTGGCGCGGATGATCAGTTCATCGCCGGCACGCAGCGGATCCTTCGCCGGACGAATGTTGTTGACCGCTTCCAGGATGAGAATATCCGGCGGCGCCACCCGGTAGGCGGGAATGGTCGCCATATCGAGTTCGCGGGGAATATCGCTGGCTTCGATTTCCCAGAGAAGCTGCTGATTGTTTTTGGACGTGCCGTTGCAACCGACGAGTGCAAGCACGGCCGCTAACGGCATCCAACGCAACCACCGAGAATGTGAGCCGACGCGCCGTGCTGATGTCACATCGCCGGTATACTCATGCCGCATGGGAGCCTCCCTGAACTCGAAAGCCGACAATCGTTGTATCCGGCTAGTTCATCGTCGTGGTTACGACTCTCCCTCAAAGAAAACACGTTACACCGGGTAGAGTGCCCCCAGACATCCTATTTGCCCAGATTTGGTCATCACGGACTTCCAGAATCCGTGTGAATGCGTATTTATGGATCAATGCTAAGAATGGGAGATATGAAAAGAATAGGGTGATATTGTCTGGTCTGCCGGATAGAGCACAGCAGACAGGCCACCTGGCAAGGTGCCGGCGACAGACTGAGGACCGCACCTCGACCGCGTTCCGCACGCGCTGCGTGCTATCGGGTCGTGCAGGGCGATCTTAACGTAACTCGTGTCTTCGCCTCAGGATCTGTACTGTCTTGGGCGAAAACCCAGGTCAATACGGATCGACCACGGGAAGTTCCGCGGTCATTTCCGGCTGGGCATGAGCCGGATCGGCGTTCGGCATCAGCACGGGCCCGGCCATCAGCGGCTGCTCGTACTGGGGCGGCGTCGAAATCATCCCGGAGGGTCCCGGCTGGCCAGGCAGCCCGGCATCCGGGATCGATCCGAGTTGCGGAGCGGCCGCCATCACGGCGGGGACCGCATTCGGAGGCTGAGACATCATCATGGCCGGTGCCTGTTGATTCGCCAGCGGAGTTGGCCCTGCATAGACGACGGACGCCGGCTGCATCGTCATCGGGTTCAGCAGCATGGCAGAACGTGTCGTGCTTACGTTGCGGCTGGAACCGTCGGCGATCATCTTCAACCGTGACTGCACCTGGGGCTGTTCCCAGCGCGTGGCCAGCGAACGTTGATACATGGCGGCGGCACGATCGGGCTGGCCGTTGTCTTGATACAACTGTCCCAGTTGGGCCATCGCGGTGGGATGTCTCGGATCGACTTGCAAGGCGTGCCGGAGCGATTGCTCGGCCCCCGCGGAATTTCCCATCTCCCTTTGCAGCCAGGCCATTTCGACATGGGCTTCCGGGACATACGGCTGCGCGACAGTCCAGCCCTGCAATAAGTCCTGGGCCTCGGCGTGGCGATTTTGTTCGGCCAGCATCTGCGACAGGGAATGATAAGACGGCTGGTGCATCGCGCTGACCGTCGTCAGGTTCTGCCGCAGGATTCGTTCGGCCCCGGGCGCATCTCCCGATTTCTTCAACGCCATGGCGAGGTTGTGCCTGTAGTCGGGATTCTGCGGATCATCGACCATTGCCCGGTGGAATTCATCGCGGGCCATCGCATAGTTTCCTCGCTGATAGTAGGCCCGGCCGGAGTTGTTGTACGCCCAGCCGCTGGCCGCCTGGCAGCCGACAATGGCCGGCAGCAAGCCGCCGCACAGCAAAACGAGCCAACGAGTCATGGAATGACTTCCAAAATGCAACATACGTACCGACTCCTGGAATCTGCCGGAGCTGCAATTCCGGGAGACCGCTTGGTCCGGCCGGAATGCCGCGTCGACGCATCCGTTGAGTGATCGAGTGATTTTTGAGAGCGAGAGGAGACCGACGGGGGGAACATAGTCGATGAGGAAAACCGCCGCAAGATTTTTTCGAACCTTTGGCTCAAGTTCCGGGCGTTTTCTGCCGACATCTCGCCCCGAATACGCGAATGGCGTCACGAATCGGCAGGAACTGCCTCCTTCGTCGGCCGGGAAGGCCCGTTTGCGGTTCGACATGCCTCATCGGCACAGTCGGATTCCAGACGAAGAAACTCCGGATGACAGCACGTCGCGACCATTCGTGGCGATGACACCTGCCTGAACTTCACAAACCCTCCCATCCGGTTCTCGAAGAATTCATATTCACCGCGGCGATCGCCCGAGCGCCGCGGCAATCCTTCGTTGCCAACGTCTGAAATGGCAATCACTTCCCGGCGCATGCCTCGATCGCCAACACCAGGCGTGGGGAAATCGACCTCCATCGCGAAGAATTCATGCGGCCTTCATTGCATCTTGAAATCGGCGTCTAAGCTATTCGTTAGCCGATGCGATGCCGGCGACTTCCATTTTCGGCTCGCATCCGGCGGGATTTCCTCAACACCCTTTTTTGGAGTCGCAGGCCATGCTGAATTCAGGCCCCCAATCCGCCCAAAAGAACTGGAATCCGCGGGGATTCACGCTGATCGAACTGCTGGTGGTGATCGCGATCATCGCGATTCTGATCGCGCTGCTGCTTCCTGCTGTCCAGCAAGCCCGTGAAGCGGCACGGCGGACGCAGTGCCGCAACAATTTGAAACAACTCGGCCTGGCGATGCACAACTACTACGATCGCAGCAACAAGTTTCCGCCGGCGGCAATCATCTACTTGCCGATGTGCGGCGGCTCTGGCTTCCCAGCCTGCTCATCCGGCGACGACACGCTCGGCGCCGCCACGACCGGCGGTTACGACATGCTGTGGCGCGCGGCGAACGGTGACCGTGTCCAGAGTCTGTTCGTCCAGATTCTGCCGTATCTCGATCAGACGCCGCTGTACAACGCCTGGAATTTTGACAAAGACGTGAAGTCCAATGCGCTCGATGCCAGCGGCGCAGCCTTGGCCACGCGGAATATCCCGGCCTTGTTGTGCCCGTCGCGTTCCGTGGACTTTCATGACGGGCTCGGCTTTGAAAACTGGACCAGCGGTTTCAATGATTACGGCGGCTGCTTCGGGGCCGGCAACCTCGCCGTCAACAGCACGACAAACACCCGAACCACGTATCACGGCACGAACCCAACTGGCGCGCGAGGCACGCTGATCAACAACGGGGGCATGTTTTTCGTCAACAGCAGCACCACCTTCAACCAGATCCAGGACGGCAGCAGCAATACGATCATGCTCGGCGAAGTTCAACGGCTGAAGATATCTACGGCCGTCCCTTACGCCAGTGTCTCTGGCTGGGCCGTGGGCGGTATGCCGACACTCTTCACGACGGCCGATTCCGTCGTGCAGAGCCGAATGGGAATCAACGGCGCTCAGCGAGAAACGGCCGGTTCCGAGCATGTCGGCGGCGCGTTCTTCTGCTTCGCGGACGGCTCGGTCCGATTCCTCAGCGAGAATATGGACCTCAATTTGTATTCCTCGCTGGGAACAATCAACGAAGGCGAACTGACGGGAGAATTTTAATGAAAACCCTTTGTAAGTCGCTGCCGGCTCATCGCGTCGGGGCTTTGGGATTCGGGTTGCTGGTCTTTACGGCCCTGGCAGGCTGCAGCCGGGGGGATCGACCGGACCTGGGAATCGTCTCCGGCATCGTGACGCTGGAAGGCGAGCCGTTGGCCAATGTTGAAGTGGCCTTCATTCCCAACAACGGTCGGCCGTCCTACGGCAAGACCGATGCCGCCGGGAATTACGATCTGAACTACATCCGCAATATCCAGGGTGCGAAGATCGGCGTTCACAATGTCCTGATCCGTTCCGGCAAGGTGGACAAGGATAAGATGGAACCGGTGACAGTCACTCCCGGCAAGAATGTGATCAACATCAACTGCCGGCGTGCCACGATACCTGAGCCGACGGTTGTGGAAGGTGAAGGCGAGGACCCGTGAGCCAATTTTCGATGACGATTGCCGCCCTCTGTCGCTGCCTGACTGGAGTTCACCGCATGCGTTGGGTCGTCTGCATTCTCTGCGTCGGCTGGCTTGCGCTGCCACTGGCGGCGCACGCTGGCGACAAAATCCGCATGGCGACGTTCAACATTCAGGAACTGCGCTGGGACAAGTTGAGCCAGGTGGATAGCGACGGGCGCGGCACACATCCGCAATTGAAGGCGGCGGCGGAAATCCTGCAGCTCGTCCGGCCGGACATCGTGTTGATCAACGAGATCGACTACACCGGCCCCGTGGATGCGGACGGACCGTCGCCGGACGACCGTGATGCCGCCCTCGCTTTTCAGGAGAAGTATCTCGCCGTGGGGCAGAACGGCCAATCGCCGCTGACGTTTGAACACCAGTTTTTCGCCGCCACAAACACGGGAATGCCGGCCGGAATCGATTTCAACAACAACGGCCAGGCGAATGACCCGAACGACGCTTTCGGATTCGGCCGTTATCCCGGTGAATACGGTATGCTGCTGTTGAGCCGATTCCCCTTGGACGCGGCCGAGGCCCGCACCTTCCGCAAGCTGCTGTGGAAAGACGTGCCGGAGAACCTGATGCCCGACGGCACGAACGGGAAGCCGGCGTTCTACACAGCGGATTCGCAGGCCGTGTTCCGCCTGTCGAGCAAGAGCCACTGGGATGTGCCGGTGGACATCGCCGGGTTTCGTCTGCATCTGCTCTGTTCGCATCCGACGCCGCCGATTTTCGACGGCCCGGAAGATGCGCACGGCCGCCGGAATTTTGACGAACTGCGGTTCTGGCGCGACTATCTCACCGGCGGCAAGGCCGCCGATTGGATTCGAGACGACCGTCAACAGTCCGGCGGCTTGCCTGCCGATGCGCCGTTTGTGCTCCTGGGCGATCTCAATTCCGATTCCGTGCGCTCGGAAACCGACTACGGTCAACGAGCCATCGAACTGGTGCTGCGTCAACCGCGGGTGATCGATCCGCAGCCGAAGAGTCGCGGCAGCCTGGAGGGCAAGTATCCCCTGGCGTTCGCAGCGCAGCGGCCGCATCGGACGTCTCACTACGGCCGATTGGATTATGTATTGCCGTCGCGGGAGTTGAAGCTCCTGGATTCTGGTGTCTTCTGGCCTGCCGAAGATGAACCTGGACACGACAGGGCCGTGTCCGCCAGCGATCACCGGCTGGTCTGGCTCGACATCGCCGTGCCGTAGCGGCCGTGCCCTAACGACCGTGTCGGATCAGTTGAGGCGGCATGTCCCTGAGGCATTGCGACGGGCGATGTCTTTCCACGTCCGTCGAAAACCCGGGAAGCGCCATCCGAGGCAGACTGAGTCATAGCCTCAAGCGGACGACCGCGAATTACGTTCCCTGAAACAGGGAGTTGCGTTTGGCCCAGGTCCAGCCGAACCAGCCCAGGCCGGCGATCAGGCCGATGGCCAGCAGCGTAATCAACCAGCCGATCACGCTGGATTCGTTGCCAGGGAGCTGGCTGGCGGCGAGGGCCTGATCGGCCTTCTGACTGATCTCCGGAAAGGACTCGGTCCGCTTCAGACGCGTCAGATCTCCCCGGGCGGCTTTGGCCAGCACCGGCCGGGAGATCATCAGTTCAACCGTTGCCAGGCGCAGGGCGCGATCCTCGGAATGCAACTGTTCCGTCACGAATTGCTGAGTGCCCGGCTGGTACGAGTCCAACTGTCCCAGCGTGCGGAGGACCGACAACTTCAGATCCAGGTTTCCCTGGTTGAAGAGAGTGATCAAAGACGCCTCGGCCTTTGTCGCGCGGGCTTTCCACTTCGAAGTGTGCAATTGAAGATATCCGAGGCAGAGCAGCGCCAACGCCAGGCCGCCTGCAAGCCACCAGTTCATCGGCCCGGATGACTTCACGGGAAGAGGCGCGATCACCGGCGCGGAATCGGTTTCGATCACGGCCCGCGGCGATGTCGGTGTGAGCGACAACGAACTGACGACCGCCGACGGCGCCGCGGTGGCCGTTTTCAGGCGCCCCTCCACCGCAGCCGCGGAGGCAGGCCGCTGTTCGGGATCTTTCTGAAGCAGATCGGCGACCAGCACGTCCAATTCGAGCGGGCAGTCCGGCTCCAAGTCCCGGACCCGAGGCGGCGGTTCCTTGAGATGTTTGTGTAAGACCTCGGCGGCGGCGTCGGCGTCAAACGGCGGATTTCCCGTCAACATCTCAAACAAGACGCAGCCCAGCGCATACAGGTCGGTCTTATTGGTGACGGGCGGCTTCCCGCGGATTTGTTCCGGAGCCATGTAATGAAAGGTGCCCAGGGTCTTTCCGGCCGCCGTGATGCGCTGCGAGGCAATCACGATCGCCAGGCCGAAATCGCTGAGCTTCAGCTTGCCGTTCTTGGTGAGCAGGAAGTTCCCCGGCTTGACGTCTCGATGGACGACATTCCTTTGATGAGCATATTCGAGTGCCGAGCACATCTGCTGGCCGTAGTCGACCACGGTCTCCCAGGGAAGCTTGCCGACCTCCTGAATGAGGTTGTGCAGCGTTCCTCCTTCGACGAGTTCCATCGCGTAGAACCGCTGCTTGCTTTCGCAGATGCCCCCGAAACAATGCACGATATGCGGATGCCTGAGCTGTTTCAGCACCTCGAGCTCGCGTTCAAACCGGGCGACCAGCGTGGCATTGGCGGCGACTTCGTCGGGAACCAGTTTCACCGCGACCATGCGGTTGTTCCCCACGTACCGGGCGCGGTAGACGACCCCCATGCCTCCCTCGCCCAGTTTGTCGAGGAGTTCGAACGGCCAAATCCAGCGGCTTTCCACGCGCGGCCCTCGGCGGAATTGGTCAGGTGTCCGGAAATCGCCCTGTCACGCACTGCGAATTGTACGCACTCCGGAATTATATCACGGGACGAAATCGCTCTGAACACAGGGATTTTTCACATCACCGGCCCAGGGAGGCATTTCTCGCAACGAGCCGAATCGGCTACAGCACGCCGTACTTGGCATAGGCCTCCGTCGCCTTCATGCCGGCTTTGATGGCATCCCGGGTAATGTTTTCATCGTGCACCTTTTTCCACGCCCGCTGGATCGCTTCGTGCTCGACTTTCTGAGGCACCACCACCACGCCGTCTTCATCGGCGAACACGAGATCGCCCGGACAAAATTGCACGCCGTCGATTTCCACCGGCACGTCGATGTCGATCACCCGCTGCCGATTCTGGCTGTCGTAGACGCAGGTGGATCGGGCGAAGACGTTGAAGCCGATCCGGCGAATCTTGGCGACATCCCGGATTGCGCCGTCGACAATCGCGCCGATGCAGCCGGTGTTTTTTGCCGCCGTCGTCAGCAATTCGCCCCAGATGCCGGACCGTTGCGACCCGCCGGCGGCGGCGATCAGCACGTCGTCCGGCCGGCAACTATCGACGGCGATCAATTCGAGTTCATACGGTTTCGGATCGACATGGGCCATGTCGGCCCACAATGTTGTTTTGCAGCGGCCGACCAGCAGCCCCTCGCCGGTGTACCGCGGCAACGAAACTCGCGGCGATTGATGCGGATAGCCGAGGGCATCCAACGCATCGCTGACGACCGCCGAGTACATCTCGCGGCGCATCATGTCGAGGGTGATCTCGGTCGGCAGGGCAGGGGCGGACATGCGAATCTCCGTGAATGTTTTCGTGCCTTCCGAGCGGGGGACGTCAGCCCCTTGATTGCGGCATCCGGCGTATTGCACGCACAATCAAGAGGCTTACGCCCCCCGCTCGGGGGGGGGAGTGTGTTGCGCATAGTTTCTCTGGCAACTTGTTTTCACTACGATATCCGGGATCATGCTTGATTTGCCACCGTGAGGAGCCGCTGATGAAACGAGTCGGAATCATCGCGTTGATCCAGGAATCGAACACATTCCTCAGCCGCAAGACGACGTTCGAAGATTTCGAGAACGACGTGCTGGTCTACGGAGAGGAAATTCGCAGCCGATTTGAAGGAGCGCCGCACGAAATCGGCGGCTTCTTCGAGGGATTGAAAGGCCAACCGGTCGATATCGTTCCGATCTTTGCCGCCAGGGCCTATCCGTTTGGCAACATCATCGCGGCCGACTTCCTGCGAGTCGTCGGCCTGCTGCTGGATGCGTTGAAAAAAGCCGGACCGCTCGACGGCCTCCTGGTCGCCCCGCACGGCGCCACGGTGAGCGAAGCCGCGCCGGATGCCGACGGGTATTGGCTCAGCGAAGTCCGCAAGGTCGTCGGGCCAAACGTGCCGATCATCGGCACGCTGGACCCTCATGTGAATCTGTCCCCGCTGATGGTCGCCTCGGTGAACGCCTTCACGGCGTATCGGACGAATCCGCACATCGACCAGAAACAGCGGGGCATGGAAGCGGCCGACCTGATGCTGCGGACCGTGCGGGGAGAAATCCGTCCGACTCACGCCGCCTGTTTTCCGCCGACGGCAATCAACATTGAACGGCAATGCACCGACGAAGCCCCGTTGTCAGAACTCGTGGCGAAAGTCGCCGCCGTGCGCCAGTTGCCGAAAGTTCTGTCGAGCAGCTTGATGCTCGGCTTTCCGTATGCCGATGTCGTCGAGATGGGATCGGCGACGCTCGTCGTCACCGACAATGATCCCTCGCTCGCTCGCCGTTTGGCCGACCAACTTGGTCATGCGTTATGGAACATGCGCCGCGAGTTGGCCGGCAACTTGATTTCGATTCCCGATGCCGTCGCGCAAGTTGCCACGTCGCCGCAGCCCGTGTGCCTCTTGGATATGGGCGATAACGTCGGCGGCGGCGGCCCGGCAGACGGCACGTTCATCGCCTGGGAGCTGCAGCGCCAGAAAGTTTCTCCGGCATTTGTCTGCCTGTGCGATCCGGCCGCCGTGCAGCAGGCCGAACAGGCCGGCGTCGGTCGCAAATTGACGTTGTCTGTCGGCGGCAAGACCGACTCATTGCACGGCCAGCCGTTCACCGCCGAAGCCACCGTCTTGTCAGTGAGCGACGGTGTGTACCACGAGTCCGAAGTCCGTCATGGCGGCTTTACGGAGTTTGATCAAGGCCGCACGGCGATTGTCGCCACCGCCGACGGGCTGACCGTCATGATCACGTCCCGCCGCGCTCCGCCGTTCAGCCTCAAGCAACTGACCGCGTTCGGCATCGAGCCGAAGAACTTCAAGGCATTGGTCGCGAAAGGGGTCAATGCCCCGCTTGCGGCGTACAAGCCGGTGTGCCCGACGATCCTCCGCGTCAACACGCCCGGCGTGACCACCGCCGACATGAACCAACTGACATTCCATCACCGCCGCAAGCCGATGTTCCCGTTCGAACCGGACACTCTCTGGTCCGGCGAGGCGACGTTATCTTAGCGACGCTTCGCAGAAGCGTGGTTCTATTATCCGGGATATCTCATGTCGATTTGGAAATACGCCCCATGGCTGACCCCGGTCCCCGAGTCGGCGCGGATCACGCTGGGGGAAGGACAGACGCCCGTATTGCGGTCCCGGCGGATCGGGCCGTCGGTGGGACTGAAGAACCTGTTCTTCAAGCTCGAGACGACCAACCCCAGCGGGTCGTACAAAGACCGGTTCGCCGTGACGGCCATCGCCGACATGCTGGCCCACGGCAAGACGCGGTGCATCGCCACGTCGAGCGGCAATACGGGGGCCGCGCTGGCCGCCTATTGCGCCGCGGCGGGAATCGAATGTGAAATTGCGATCGTCGAAGGCGCTCCGCAGGGCAAATTGAAGCAAATGCTGGCCTACGGGGCGAAATTGTATCGCATCAAAGAATTCGGCATCAGCAGCGACGTCTCGCAGCGCGTCGTCAACAGCCTGAAGCAACTCAGCGCCCGACCCGAGGCGCAGATGCAGATCAGCGCATTCCTCTATTCGCCGGCCGGCATGACGGGCGTCTATTCGATGGGCCATGAACTTGCCGAGCAGGGCGAAGCCCCGTGGGATCACGTGTTCTGCATGGCGGGCGGCGGCGGACTGGTGCTGGCGACCGCCGTCGGCTTTGAGCAGGCACTGGAGGCGGGGAAGATCAGGAAGTTGCCCCGCGTCGAATGCGTGCAGCCGGAAGGGAACGACACGATGGCCGGCGATCTGCGCGCCGGCCGAGACCATTGCCATGCGATCACCTGCACCTCGAAAATCAGCGGCCTGCAAGTGCCGACGGTCGTCGATGGCGACGCCGTCATCGCGGCGTGCAAACGCAACGGCGGCACCGGACATCTCGTCTCCGATCAACTCGTGTGGGAAATGCAAAAGCGGCTGTCACTGGAAGAAGGCATCTTCGCCGAGCCTGCCGGCTCGACCGCCGTCGCCGGCGCCGTTCATGCCGCCCGCAAAGGTGAGATCGATCCGAATGCCTACGTGGTGTGCCCCATCACCGGGTCGGCGTTCAAAGATCCGACGGCGCTGGACGAGATGATCAAAGACGTGCAGTGCCCGCTGATCGACGTGACCGATCTGGAACGGCGCGTCGCCCAAGAAGGCTGACCGCAGCCCGGAAAATCAAAGCATTGGCATCTACACAAGTGGCAGAAATCTAAAAATTCGGTTCCTTCTCCCCCGCCTCGGGGGAGAAGGTGGCCGAAGGCCGGATGAGGGGGTTGTCTTGCGATGTGAGCGTACAAGACATTCGCCCCCTCTCCCTGACCCTCTCCCCCGAAACGGGGGCGAGGGGACCAGATAAGACGACGCTCGAGCGCCGAAACGATGTGTCGATGCCACTGGAATCAAAGCCTGGGCCGGGCTTCAAGAATATCCTCGGGAGTCATGTGCCGTGAGCGACATCACGGAATTTGTGCCGGCCGAATTTCTCAACCGCACGGTGGTGATCGATGCGGTCAGCCTGTATGTGTTCGCGGGAACGCTGATCGGCGGCGATCATCGGTATCTCATGCTCGCGGACGCCGACGTGCATGACCTCCGCGACAGCAAGACGACGCGGGATGAATACGTGCTCGAGATGCGACGACACGGCATTCGCGCGAATCGCAAGCGGGTGCATGTCAGCCGCGATCAGATTATCAGCCTGTCGCTGCTGGAAGACGTGGTCGAGTAGTGCGGTTCGGGGCAGCCGTCAGCGTTCAATGGGCGGTAGAAAAATGACGCCGTCTGCCCCGGGAACCGCGCAGGACGGCCCGGCAGGAACCGGCAGCGGAAACACAGGCCCGGAAGGCAATGGCCGCGGCTGCACGGGTGCTGATGGTTGCACGGGCGGCGTGTAGTATGGTTGCGGCCGAATTGGAATGGCGGACGGTGCGGGCGGCGGGAGAAACGGATCGGTGTCGGTCTGGGGCAACCGCAGTCCATCCGCGGGGGGGTGATCAAGCTCCTGGATCAACTCGTCGATTTTGGCGATCACGCTGGGCGTGTCTTTCACGAGAATGGCGCGCGGCGGATTCCGATAAGTGGTCCGCGCCACCCGTTCGCGAATCGAAGCAAACGTGACCGAGCCCGACTCCGGCGTCAGCAGTGCCGATACATACGGCCGGATTTCCGATCCCGACAGGTGCTTTAACCGGTACAGCTTCGTTATGAGTACCGGAATTTCCGACGTTGCGCCGGTGTCCTCTCCGAACGCGTCGCGGGAAATCACCATGAGCAAGCCGTCCTGCTCCATGCGAAGATTGTGGATGCGGCAGACCGCTGCGAGGGTTTTTTGAGCATCCGGAAGACTCAGATGCAGCGACGTCGTGCCGGTGACGTCCGGCGACACAACCAAATTCATCTTCGCCGCCTGTCCGAGACGCGCGAGCAGTTCCGGCAGGCTGGCCTCCCGGGCATCAATCTCCAACTGCTCCTCGCCATCTTCCATGACCGTTTCCAGCGCAATGCGCGGCAGCGCGTCGGATTCTTTGGGAGACTTGGACGAATCCAGTTCCTGCACCTGCTTCTCCGTGGACTCGATCCGTTCCAGGATGGCCTTTAGCTCGGTCGAATGCATCTTGAGCTGATCCAGAATCTGGGAGTCGCGAGCTTCCATTTGCTCTGCATCGCGCGACTCTAAGTCCTGCAACCGCTGCTCCAACTGCATCAACGTTTCATCCGGTTGAGAAGGCGCCGGCTCAGGGGGAATCACCGGTTCGGGCGCGAAATCCTCGTCAAAGGGACTCGGCGATTCGATTTCGAGCGTCGAAGACTGCGCGGGGGCCGGTTTTTTCGGGAAGAGTCTTTTCGCTGGCGCTTCATCGCCAGCGGCCGAACCGGACAGGTCCTGAGTTGGAAATGATTCCGTCGGATCGACTTCATCGCCCTCATCCGGACCGCGCACTGCCGGCGGCTGGGCAAAATTCGAGGGAAAAGCGCTCAGCTTGGTGCGAAGTTCCGGCAGGAATTGCAGGGCAGCCATCAGTAACAGCAGCAACGCCGAGGATGTCAGCAGAAATCGCAACGCCTTTTGAAATGCCAGGTTGCGACGAGTCATGTCATCTTTTCAGCAAGAACTTTGCCGGCAACGGCCTGATTCCGACCATCATTCCGTGGTCTTTATCGACTCGGAAACGCTTCTCTGATCGGCAAGTCCAGGATAGTCGGCAAACTCTACCCAGACTATTCAGTGTGGACGAACGGGAGGATGGGATCGAGGTCGCAGTTTTCGCGATTTCCTGGCGCGTCCGGCGAGAGATATCGCTGCGCAGGAGAATCCCGCAAAGCCTGGAGGCGGCCGGGTGCCGTCGTCATTACGGCACTGGATGCGCGGCTTCGATTTCCAGCGAAAGATTTCGCAGCCGGCAGTCGTCGTTTGTTGAGAGAATCGGACTGCCCTGAGATCGACAGATGTGCCATGTATTGTCACCTTGCTGCAGAACCTGCGCCGGCAGGCGGAGACGCAGGCGGTCGAATTGACCGGGCAACGACCATTGGCTGGTGAGTTCATTGAACGCACCGACGCGGCGGCCGTTGACATGCAGCTCGACTCCGCGGCGGCCGGCTCGCAAGTCGTTCAAGGTCGGACTGCCGGGGGGCGTGCCTGGACCGGACGGTTCCAGCCCGGCGGCCTCCAGCGCGAAAAACACCGCGCTGCGCGAAACGTTGTCCAGGAGAAATGAACCGGCAGGATCGCCAGGACGCTCGGCCAAGGCAGGTTGCCGTCGCTCGGACCTGCCTCCGAACTGTCGTTCGCGAGCATCCAGCAATCGCATTTCGCCCAGCAACAAAGACTCGACCCTGCGAATGGCGGAATGGGGAATTGCCAGCCGCCCCCAGAGGAGATGATTGACGAGCAGCCGGCCGGAGTCGCTCGACTCGAGCGCAACGGTCAGGCGGTCTCCGGGCATGTCGGGGCGGTCAGTCGATGGCTGCAACTCGATTCGGACAATGCGTCCCCGGAGCAATTTCCCCGGAACAGGATTCCGAGGCGAACGTCGCGCCACGCTCCGAATTTGCGGCCACAGGCGCTGCCAGAGAATGTCTCCGTCGGACCATTCAACGCCGTGCTGGCCGATCGACTTCAGATTGCCCCACCACGTTTCGCCTCCCGCCCCGGCGATTTCGTCCTCGCTGTGCAAGAAGCGCGGCTGGACCGGCGGCTCGTTGACGTTCGCCGCCACGAACACAAGATGGTCCACATGCAAGCTGGTTGCCAATGCGCCCTGCCCAGAGTTCGCCGTGAACTCCAGCGCTTCCGGCCCCCGGCCGGGCGACGGACCGGCGAAGAGGAGCTGCCCGTCGAGCGACATCACAAGGCGTCCCCCGAGCATCTGCATCCTGCCGATCTGCCAGCCGGAGCGCGCCGCGATCCGCTGGTGCGTCGATGGCGTGCCGGGCAGGTTTTGCGTAACGGCCTGCCAGCGGCCATGCGCATCGAGTTGGGCGCGGAGCTGCCCTCCCTCGGCGAAATGCCAGGTCCAGCCGGTACCGGGGGGCGACGGTTTCCGTTCGCCGTCTGCGAGGCGGAAACGAAACCAGCCGCGGCCGTGATCCGAGACGGCAGGCAGTCGAATCGCGCGTGAGGGTTGATCGGAGGAAACGATCAGCGTTCCCTGCGGCGATGCGTCCGAAAACTTTTCGTTGACGAGTTCTCTGTCGCCGGGAAGTGAGGAGACGGACTCCAGCGTCGTCTGCGGGATGCGGACGCAGTGGTCTCCGAACAACCGCAGGTGCAGGAATTCGCGATCGCCGGCGAGAATTTCGGCGGTGACGCTGTCGCCATTGATCAAGCGGATCACGCGCACCGGATGAATGGCCGAGGCATTGAACGGACAGCACGGAAGAGACAAAGTCTGAGGGGCTTTCGGACCGAACTTCGTGCGCGGGCGAGCGGCGGAAGCAGGCGTTACCACGGAGCGTATCGGCAGCGAGGACGCCGGCTGCTGGAACATCAGCGGTTCGACGGCCGGCAGCAGGGCGTTCAATGCGAACAAGCAGACCAACCCCTGAAGTCCGGCCGCCGCACAACGGCTGGTACTGGAGGAACCATGGCTGCTGGTCAGACGGAACACGCCGGGAGACTTTCTGAGGATTTGGGAGTCGCCAGCTTCAGGCATGACTTGGAGACAATACTATCACGACAGCGCGTCTGGCACGAAAGGTCGGGGGACGGAACTTGGCGGAAGCCTTTTTCCGGCCACATCCACTTGCAGGCCGCGCCGTGGGCTCTGACGAGGCGACCCATCTTGTGATCCATCGAAAAATGGTTCGCCCCGATCACTTCGAGAACGATTCAGTATTTCGGAGCCCTGGGGGCGCATCCGTTGGCTGGTGGTCTGAAAGCCTGTTGATCTACTTGAACGTGAGATGTCGTCTTCAGCCCGTAGGGCAGCAAAGCTTAGCCCAGTGCGTGAGCACTGGGAAAACGGAATCAAGAAAACACCAGTCCGCAAGGGCGAAAGAGACTCTGCCGCCCCTGCCGAGGCTACGGTTCAGCCGACGGCTCGTTCCCAGTGCTGACGCACTGGGCTATGTTCAGACGCCCTCCGGGCTAAAAGCCATCCTGACTGAGATCATGAGATCAATAGGGACATCCCATCAGACCACCAAACAACGGATGCACCCGAGCCCTGGTAGTTGGGCAGGGGAGGATTTACTATGCGCGGCAAATCGAGTAGACTTCGACATGCGTGGAACTTTCGACAAGAGAACGGTTCACGTCACCTCCAGTGGCTGTTATCCGATGGGGGCAACGTTAACCATAGACCCTTGTGTAGGATCTGTTTGGTATAATTGGCAGAATCTTGAAAAAAAACGATTGCGTAAAACGGCATAAATCATTGATTTTAAAAGACTTGCACCCCTAGCTCAATTGGATAGAGCATCGGTCTACGGAACCGAAGGTTGCTGGTTCGAGCCCAGCGGGGTGTATTTTTCTTTTCTGACGCCATGCGATGACATGCAGCGTCAACTTCTGACGGCGTAATGGGTTCCGCGTCTGGTTCCGTCTCAGCTTCCCGCGACTGACTCGGACCGGGTTGTGCCACGAATTGCCCCTGATTGCCATTCTCGGCCTCTGGCGCACTCCCAATCCGCTGCGCGCGTTCCGCCAATAAAGCGATGGCTTCCCGCTTCTCGGCCAATTCCGTATGGCTGTAGACGTTCATCGTCAATCGAATATCGGAATGCCGCGCCATCGCTTGCGTGGTCTTCGGCGAGACTCCTGCCAAGCTCAGATTGGTGATGAACGTGTGCCGGTTTGCGTGGAAATCCGCAAACCGCTTTTGACTGTCTTCGTATTTCAGGAAGTCCGATCGATCGCGCTCGGCGCGTGCTTCGTCGTCCTGGGCTTCCTGCAACCAGGCGGCGCGGGCGGCGGCGAGATCGACCCTCATCATTTTCGCCGTCTTCCGTTCAAACCCACCCGATCGCGCCACGATGGGCAAAAGCACAGCAGACGTTTCCACGGTCTTGCCATCGAGCCAAACCGCGATCCGTTGAGCCAGGTCAGGATGCAGGACTTGCGTATCTCGGCGACGGCGCTTGCTATAGAGGGCTTCCACGGTCACCGTCGGCGGGTCTGACGTCAAATCGAACGACTGACGTGACACACTACCGATCTCGCCTTTGCGAAATCCCGTCCACGCAGCGATGAGGTACATCATCGCCCGATCCGGCCCGGCGATCCCCTCGACGACTTTCCCAACCTCCGCGGCGACGACGAGCCGAATCAATTCATCCGCTGACAAGGCCCGCCGAGTATGCCGCCGGTCCGTTGCCGCATTCAGCATCCGCAGATCGGTCAAGGGATCGAGTTGGAGACGCTGCGAACGGACGAGCCAGCGCGTGAATTGCTTCAACGCCCTCAGATAATGATTGCTGGTCTGCTTACTCATCCCCTCGGCCCGCAACAGTCCGAGTCGACTTTCGACATCTGCCGCGGTGATGAGCGACACCGTCGACCATGTGCAGGCGACGGCGATCCGGTTCACTCGTGCTGAAACTTCGGCGACTTGCTTTGCCCCGACGTCCCGATTGACCAAGTGTTCTCGAAACGCTTGCAGGGTGTCGGCGAATGCTTCTTTGGATACGGAGATCGGCACTTGCTTCACGCCTGCCCGAATCTGCCTGGCTTCGTCTTCCAAGTCCGCGGCGAGTTTGTCGGTCGCCTGCTTGTCCGAGAATCCCTTGGCCGTCCTCCGCCTGCCCAGGTGATCGGTGTAACCGATGTACCAGCACGCCCGACGATTGGCCTGATCAACTTTCCGCTTGTAGACCGTTGCCATGTTTCAAGCTCCCGATGAAAAAAGAACGCGCCACAGTGTGGCGCGTCTTAGGGATTTCTGGAATGCTACCGAGTGTTGCCGGGTGACTTCGCCGGCAACGGACAGCCTGAGTTGATCCACTCGACGAGTTCCTGATATCGCCAGCGGACGGAGCCGCCGACCGGTACCGGTTCTGGAATCTTGTGGCTGCTCCGCAATCGCCAGACCGTCCGAACGGCGACTTGCAGCATTCTCGCCACTTCTTTCACGTCGATCAGGCGTGCCAAATCACTGTTCATCGCGGTTGCCTCCTGTCAGCGAGCCAATCGTTTCTAGGAGCGACTCCAGTGAGTTGAATACTGGCCCACCTGACCCCGAATTGAGTTGGTCGAAGCGGAGGCTAATCTTGCGACCTCGGCCAGAGGGATGGTCTCCCTGATCAACGATGACACCGCGATCACGCAGTTCTTGCAAATAACGCTCTCGCTCCTGGCCCGAGTTCAATTCTCGATTCTCAGACGCTGCGAATCGATTTACCAAACCTTGCAACCAGGCGGAACCAGATGCCGCCCGGCGTCGATCTCGAACTTCCTTACGTTCTCGACTCATGGTACGAAATCCTTTTCATTAGAGGGTAACTCTGATTCCACCGCCCCGAGACACCCCGGAACTCCAAGCGGAATCGATCTCTTCACTACAGCACTTTCAAAATCGCGAGAGTGCCAATAGTTCTCCATTCGAGCCAGCAACAAAGCGATTGCTGTCTCAAAGTCCTCAATTCCTTCACATGCCGCGAAACTGGCCAGACATCCGGCGCAATGGCTCACGTACCAGGATGAATCCGCCGGCTCGCCTTCAAACTTTCGTTGCACTGTCTCGACTTGCCCAAACTTCTCCGCACATGCTTGGACCAATTCCCACCAGGGATGAGTCGTGCACCGAGTGGTATTTCCGTTGTCATTCAGCCGCAAGGAGAACCAATCTCCCGTCAGATAGCGCCATAACCCGCCGAGGTTGGCATACAGGTCATTCATGGTGTGGATTCCAAATGCCTTCAAAGTCGGGCGTCGAAGCTGAAATTCGACGCGCCAGACGTGCTGTTCCGACGCGACGTTCCATACCTGCAGGAACCACCACTTGTCACCGGCCTTGGCGATCTCCAAACCTTTCGAGTAGATCCGCAGGCGCGTTGGCGAGGACTTTCCGCCGTGGTAAAAGGTCTCAAGGGCGTCGCCTCGCATATGGTGCGTATGCTCAACATGACTCGGAACACGATGAAACGTCAGGAAATCGAGTGAAAGGTCGGATGGAACGAAAAAATCTGCCGCGAGATCGCAACGGCTGGGCTTGATGCCGATGATTTGCCCGCCAAGTGTCTCGATTTCGCGACTGACCAGTTCCACGACGCCCGGCACGGTCAATTCCCACAGGGCGCGAGAGTTGATGGACACGTAGCCGTTTGGCGTTTTGCGATGAGGAATAGCACTCTTGCCGAGAAACAGGTGAAATTCCGGCCATTGCAAACGCCAGCGAAAATTCGGCGGCTTGCCACTTGGCAAAATCAGGCATCGTCCGTCGAGAAATGGAATGCCAGGGCTTCCTGTCGCACGCTCTTTCTCCCTGTCGAGTTTGTCCGACAAGAGATCCCAATCCGATCCCCACAACACGGAGATTCCCAGATCGAGAGAATCAATTCCGCTTGCCAGGTAACGACACTCATTGCCAACTGAAAAGTGGGCTAGGCGTGTTACAGACAACGCCTCGCCCTCGGCAGAAGCGTTCAATGAGTTCGTCTCCCGGTCGCCGCTCACGTCGGGCGAATGCGCCGCTTGCGCGGCGTCGCCCGACGTGAGCGGCTCCGGGGACTCCAAGCCGTCGACAGATTCCCGCGGCTGAGCAGACGTCTGTTCCGCTTGGGCAATGTCCCGATCAAACGGGCATACGGTGGCTGGGATGCCATCCATGAGAGAAACTCCAAAAAAGTGCACACTGCGAAATCACTGGCTGAGAGAACTCAGCTGGTTCGCAAGCGTCCTGTTCATTCAGGAGTGCACTTTTTGGAGTTGATTATCTTCGGGTACTGATTCCAATATTCATGCCCGAGGCCCTTGCGCGGGTGGGCACTTCAGAATTATTGGGCCCGGTCTACGTTCAATTAATCACTGGTGCGATGATATTTCCGGATTGACGCTCACGATTTTGAAGAGAGGCGTTGACTCCTGCTGATTCATTCGATTTGCATGCCACCGCGAACCAGGACCGCCCCGGTTCTTCACCACTGCTACGATTTTGGAAACATTCGAGCAGTGGCATTCTGTTCTATATCGTGTGTACTTTGGCAAGATCTTGACGAGAATTTTGCAGCATCGACAAAATCCTCGTCAGGCGGTCGGGTCGCTACGGCGTCCCTCGTCCTCCCGGTCGCCCCCCTCCGTTGCTCACTGGAAGCAGAAATCCGCTCGCCTCACCTGCGAAAACCGCCGTCGGTCGTCAGCCTGCGTTTGCGGGCCCCTCTTGCGAACCCCCAAACGCAGGCTGACGACCGACGGCGGCTCTCGATGATTCGGGGGTGGTGTGTCTCGTCCGCCCCAAACGAAGACCAAGAAAACCCCGCCGCGACTGTCCGGCCAACGGCGATTTGAGCTACATCGCAACAAAAAAAGCCGCACTGCCAAAAGGCATTGCGGCCGGTTGTCTTGAAAAAGATTTGAACTCGCCGCTAAAATCTGTTCAGCGCACAAAAAAACCGTAGGTCGTTGGTGCGAGCTACGGTCGGTCGCCCATTTCGGGGCAGGTTCCTGCGAATTGAGCCAGCCTTGCGGTGACTCTTTCTTGTTGCGAAGAACTCGCAGGCCCAGATCAGTTACACTGCCAGGATTTTAGCGGTGCCAATATCTCAATTCAAGTGAGATTGAAACAAAATGATAACGCTCGGTCTCGACATCGGTACCAATTCTGTAGGCAGCGCGTGGGTCGACACTGAGCTAAGAACCGTTGCGACTGCCGTGACAATCTTTCCAGAAGGTGTCGACGAAACAGACGCCAAACGCGGCGACCCGAAAGGCCAGCACCGACGACAAATGCGAAGTCAACGACGCTCAATAGCTCGCCGCGCTCGCCGAAAGCGACTCTTGAGAAAAATCCTCGTCGAACACGGCCTGCTGCCGAAGACCGATGCCGAACTTGTCGCGTTCATTCAGGAAACCGAGACCGACCCGCGAAAGCCCAGCGTCTGGCATTTGCGACGTTTGGGCTTGTCAGAACCACTCACGCCACACGAATTTGGTCGAGTCTTATTGCATCTGGCGCAGCGGCGCGGAGCGCGGGGCGTTGAATGCGACGATGAAGCCGATGCCGAGGCGGGGAAGGTAAAGCAAGCGATTAGCCATGTCCACCAGGAGATGGAACGTCGAGGATGTACGACGTTCGGCGAGATGATGGCCGTCCTCTATCATGAACGGTCTCACGAAGTGCCGGGCAAGGATGCTCGCTTTTATCGTGATGCGATTCGCAACCGCCGGGATGCGTTTGAATTCCACGCGGATCGTCCAATGATTCGGGATGAGTTTTTCAAACTGTGGAAAGCCCAGGCCGATCAGGACACACCGCTTGCGGCGATGTTGACGGAGGATCTTTTGAGGAAGCTAGACGATCCCACCATGGATTCGATTTGGAGCGTCCGTGGGGCCATTTTCGGTCAACGTCGCATCTACTGGGATACCGGAACGCTGGGGCGATGCAGCTTGGAGCCGACCGACCGACTTTGCCCCAAGTGCGACATGTATGCCAGTGAATTTCTCATGCTGCAAACGGTGAATTCCATTCGGATCGAGGAATCCGGGCGAAAGGAACCGGCGCTGAATGATCAAGAACGAACGTCTGTGATTGAGGCTTTGCGAACCGTGAAAAAGCCGTCCACGGACACGATTCGCAAAGCGTTGAAGATTCACACCAAGCTCAAAACAGCCACGGTCGGTCTGAATCTGGAGCGGATGAAACAGGTGGAGTTGAATTCCGATTGGTTCGGACGTGAAATCGTGAACGGCGTTTTCGGTCGCGACCGGTGGCGTCAATTGACCGATCGCCAGCAGGCATCGGTCAATCGAGCGATTCAGAAGCTCGACGACCCGGAACGACTGAGACAGGGTGCTCGGGAGTGGTGGGGACTGACGGAAGACGATGCGGAGAAGTTACTCACGGCCTGGAAATCACGACCGGCATTGGATAAGCGGGTGAAATTATCCCGCCGTGCGATCCAGAATCTACTTCCACACCTTCGCAATGGTGCCGATGTAACGACGGCCAAACAGGAGCATGACTACGCGCTTACGCCGCCGGCCCTTACGAAATCTGATCGGCGATTCCTGCGTAAGCATCATCATTCTCTTCCGCCCGCACCTATGATCGCCAATCCCGTCGTGCGCAAGGCAATTCATGAAGTTCGACGTCATGTGAATGCGTGGTGGCGGCACTTCGGCACGCGACCGGACCGCATCGTGATTGAGTTCGCCCGTGGGACGACATTGTCTTCCAAGGATCGAAACGATCAACTCTCGGCGAATCGCCGCCGGGAAGAGGAACGCAAAAAGATCGAGCAGGATTTTGAGAATGACATTGGCACGCAGAACCCCTCGCACAAGGTCGTCCTGCGAGTTCGCTTGTGGACGGAGCAGAAATGGAACTGCGCCTACTGCGGCGAGAAAATCAGCCGCGAACACGTAGGTTCAGGCGTGGATTTAGAGATCGATCACATCGTTCCCGATAGCCGAGGTGGAGACAATGGATTTCACAACAAGGTGATTTGCCATCGCAAATGCAACCGCGACAAGCGGAACCAGACGCCTTGCGAATGGCTGTCGGAAGAAAAGTTCGCCGAGTTGCTGCGGCGATTTGAGTATCTCGATAGTCGCACCCGCGAAAAAATTGGCGAATACGATCTGGTTCCCAATCCGCGCAAGTGGCGGAATCTCCAGTCTCAAGGCCGGAGTGAAGATGAATGGCGCGAGTCGCAACTGAACGACACATCCTATGCCGCCGTCGCGGTTAGCAGCTATTTGCGCGAGGCTCTGTATGCCGGCGATCAACCTGATGAACAAGGAGTCCGCCAACGTAGGATTTTCACCACCAAAGGCCAGTATACGAGCATGCTGCGCCGAGATTGGGGGCTGCTAGAGGATTTGCAGGAATTCGTCGATGCACAATCGGCATCCAATGTCGCCGAGCCACGGCCGCGACGCGACAAGAAGGAACGCGTCGACCATCGACACCACGCGATTGACGCCGTGGCCATTGCCCTCTGCGGGCCGGAACTCCTCTCAAAACTGAGCGAGCATGCACGGTATGCGGCGGAATACAAGTCGCGTACTGGATATTGGCCAAAGCGAGGAGCTATCGATCCTCCATGGGGGACGCACGAAGAATTCCGCCAGCAAGTCCTGGGGATCGTATCGAGACAAATCGTGGTTCATCGGCGGATCAAACGCAGATTGCTCGGAGGGCTTCACAAATTGACCGCGCATGGGGTCGTCGATTTCAACGAGAATATGTTCACGAAGCGAATACCAATATCTGAGCTGACCCCCAAGATGCTTCGGTTGCCCCAAATGGTCTGCGCCAAGAATGGTACTGAGGCACTCGTTGATCCGCCGCTTGGGAAAAGTGGTCTCGTTCGCGACCGCAATTTGCGAGAGATCATCCGCTTGCAATTGGCGGCAATGGGTCTTGATCCGGACGACTTTACAGAGAAGCAGATTACCACCATTACCAAGACGGGATCATTACGCATGCCAAGTGGTGTTCCGATTCGCGGGGCAACCCTGTTGTACACGATCACTGAACCTGTAGTTATTCATTCCAAAGAGGGAATACCGCGTGTCTACATCGGCGGCAACAACCATCACTACGAAATCTTGGAAGACCTCAAAACGGGAAAGTGGGTCGGACGCTGCTGGGATATGTTCACCGTAGCGCAACGAATTCGACCACCAAAGGGCCGACCGAAGTTGCCAATGGTCATTGGCCGTGATCTTGACAGGGTGCTGAAAGAAGGTCTGCTGGATGATGAAGCATCGCAGTTTTACCGTGGTCGTCGGTTTGTGATGTCTCTCTCAGAAGGCGAGATCATTTACTGTAGGAACAAGAATCGTGATCTTGGCCAACAAGGTGCCATGGGATATTTCGTTGTTGTTAAGCTGGACAAGGATCGAATCACCCTTGCCCCGCATTGGGATGCTCGAAAGGCCGATGATCAAGATCGCTGGCCGATAACACCCTCTGGCTTACGAGATTTAGGTCCAGCGCCTGATTTACGCCCATATAAAGTCGTTATGGAACCTTGGGCGAACACCGGAGCTGAACTCTCAGGAATTGTTCCGCTGAAGGATTAATTGCACATTTTGAATTGATTTTCAAAATTTGCGTGCAAACGGTCTCCTGTCCGGATCACAATTAACGGACTGGAGACTTCCTGCACGGAGGCGCTGCCCCGCGAATCACGGGACACGCTCGATGATCAAACGCACGCTGGAAATCTCGCGCGAACCGGCGCACCTGGCCGTGAAGTATGATCAAATTCAACTCCGCCGAGGCGAAGAGATCGCTGCCAGCTTCCCTTGCGAAGACCTGGGCTTCGTCGTCGTCGATCACCCGCAGGTGACGTACTCTCATGCCGCACTCACAACGCTGCTGGAACACGACGCCGTCGTCGTGTTATGCGGACGCAATCATCTGCCCAGCGGCCTATTGATACCTCTTTCCGATCACACGCAGGTCGTCTGGCGGGTTCAGTTGCAGGTCGATGTCACGCTGCCGGTCAAAAAGCGGATTTGGCAACAACTGGTGCGGGCGAAAATTCTCGCCCAGGCCGACAATCTGCAATCCGGCTCACCGGCGGATGTTCGACTCCGGCGTTTGGCTTCAGAAGTCCGTTCGGGTGATCCCGATAACCGGGAAGCCCAGGCGGCGAGAGCCTACTGGGCCGCCTGGCTGTTGCAATCACCCGAAGCCGCCGACACCGATTCATTTCACCGCGACCCGGACGGCCCCGGCATCAACGGGTTGCTGAACTACGGATATGCCATTGTGCGGGCGGCTCTGGCCCGCGCGATTGTCGCCGCCGGGCTGCATCCGGCGTTGGGGCTGCATCATTCCAACCGGAGCAACGCCTTTTGTCTAGCGGACGATTTGATAGAACCGCTGCGTCCGATGGTCGATGAACGTGTCCGGCAACTGGCGTTTTCCGGCGAGACGGAACTGACTCAGCCCGTGAAGGCGGAACTGCTGTCGCTCTTGACGGATGAAGTTCGTACGGGAGAGTTTGCCGGGCCGTTCACCGTGGGCTTGCACCGCTATGTCGCGTCGCTCGTCAAATGCTACGACGGCGAAACCCGCACTCTGGAGATCCCCATCCGATGCAACTCAGCAGTTACCGAGCCATGTGGATAATTGCGATGTTCGACCTGCCCGTCGATACGAAAGCCGCAAAGAAAAGTTACGCTTTGTTCCGCAAATTTCTGCTGTCGGACGGGTTCACGATGTTACAATTTTCCGTGTACGGCAGGCATTGTGCCAGCGAGGAAAACACCGATGTCCACCTCAAGCGGATCGCGCGCAACATCCCCCCGGACGGCGAAGTTCGCGTCCTCACCGTCACCGACAAACAGTTTGAGCGAATGCAGATTTTCTGGGGGAAAATCCGCAAGTCTCCCGTCGCCACTCCTGGCCAACTCGCGCTTTTCTGATGGTCAAACGGCCGCAACGCACGTCAAGTCATCAGGTTTGGGCGAGTCGAGTGTAACCGATCCGGGCCTGAAAGCAGTCCGCAACATGTCGTGTTGGGTTTGGTCACTCACTGAAGTGTAACCGATCCGGGCCTGAAAGCAGTCCGCAACAATTCGATGAGGTGAATGCGGTATCCGGTTAGTGTAACCGATCCGGGCCTGAAAGCAGTCCGCAACCCGCCAGCCTTGCACGCGGCGATGACAGCGAGTGTAACCGATCCGGGCCTGAAAGCAGTCCGCAACATGCCGGAACACGCTGAACCAAACCTGATCAGTGTAACCGATCCGGGCCTGAAAGCAGTCCGCAACAATCATTCAAACGTTTACTATCTTCCCAACAGTGTAACCGATCCGGGCCTGAAAGCAGTCCGCAACACACGACTGCGGGACAACACGAGCGGCAAAGTGTAACCGATCCGGGCCTGAAAGCAGTCCGCAACTGTTGTCTCGCGGAATCCACTCGCAGCAAAAGTGTAACCGATCCGGGCCTGAAAGCAGTCCGCAACCTCATCCCGGAGCGGTCCTCATTCATCAGCAGTGTAACCGATCCGGGCCTGAAAGCAGTCCGCAACTGTTTTCGCCCTCGCGATCAGCCGGTCAAAAGTGTAACCGATCCGGGCCTGAAAGCAGTCCGCAACATTGCCGGAGTGGCAAAGCGAGCATGGGAAAGTGTAACCGATCCGGGCCTGAAAGCAGTCCGCAACCGCCATCTTCCGCATCCCCTTCGCCGCCGAAGTGTAACCGATCCGGGCCTGAAAGCAGTCCGCAACACAGAAATCGAGGTGACGCGATGACATTCCAGTGTAACCGATCCGGGCCTGAAAGCAGTCCGCAACTGTCCACGACTTCGGCTGCAACCTGTTCGAGTGTAACCGATCCGGGCCTGAAAGCAGTCCGCAACCTATCGCTGTGCGTTCCGCCCTCGTCAGGAAGTGTAACCGATCCGGGCCTGAAAGCAGTCCGCAACTAATGCTCCTGTGTGTCGACGCCGTATATGAGTGTAACCGATCCGGGCCTGAAAGCAGTCCGCAACATAGGTGAGCAGGCTAAACAAATTACAGCAAGTGTAACCGATCCGGGCCTGAAAGCAGTCCGCAACCCGGTTGGATTCCAGTGCACTGGCAGTCCAAGTGTAACCGATCCGGGCCTGAAAGCAGTCCGCAACTTCTTGACGGTGCTGTTCTTGGTTTGATTGAGTGTAACCGATCCGGGCCTGAAAGCAGTCCGCAACATTGAATGGAAACGGATGCCGTGAGTGATTAGTGTAACCGATCCGGGCCTGAAAGCAGTCCGCAACTTGATCGCTGCAACTCGCCGCGATTCCTTCAGTGTAACCGATCCGGGCCTGAAAGCAGTCCGCAACGCAAGTCGTTCATGTACGGCAAAGCCTTCCAGTGTAACCGATCCGGGCCTGAAAGCAGTCCGCAACCGGAGATCTTGCCGCTGGCCGCCTGGTAGCAGTGTAACCGATCCGGGCCTGAAAGCAGTCCGCAACAATGAGGCGTTGACAATCGAAGTGCTGGACAGTGTAACCGATCCGGGCCTGAAAGCAGTCCGCAACTAGGTCCACACTATGCCGCCGGACTGCGTGAGTGTAACCGATCCGGGCCTGAAAGCAGTCCGCAACGATCAGCCAGTCTTCGCCATTCTTGATCATAGTGTAACCGATCCGGGCCTGAAAGCAGTCCGCAACATCATGGACCGCTGGTAACTCGCCCACGGTAGTGTAACCGATCCGGGCCTGAAAGCAGTCCGCAACGTGGGCAGAGCATCTGCCGGAGATCGATGGAGTGTAACCGATCCGGGCCTGAAAGCAGTCCGCAACGGATGCGTGGTGATCACGACGCCGGTCGGGAGTGTAACCGATCCGGGCCTGAAAGCAGTCCGCAACCTCCGGGGATGCGACCGGACCGCAGCCACTAGAGCGCCCTGCGCTTATCACTGGCGCGATCCAGGAGGACTGAGTAGACTGCG
>CAYMAO010000002.1:0-184613 GCA_964388415.1 uncultured Planctomycetaceae bacterium
CGCAGTCTACTCAGTCCTCCTGGATCGCGCCAGTGATAAGCGCAGGGCGCTCTAACAAGCAGGGGGTTCCTAATCCGAGAGCGCGAGAGTTCGCGGCCCAAATCCCGGACAGACGGACCTAACCCTTCCAATCGACGCTCTCCGCAGGTCGAACCAGAGAGCGCTTCGCTCCGCGAGGTCATCGCAAGTTGTTCCGCAGCCTGCGGATAACTCGCGACCCCCGAACACAGCCATTTCAACCCCAAGAGCTAACGGCCGTGTCGCTCGGAGTTCGAGGAAATAAAGAAGTACGCCCGGAGGGATTCGAACCCCCGACCGACGGATTAGAAATCCGTTGCTCTATCCGACTGAGCTACGGGCGCAATTCATTCAACTGGTGACGGTTACGCTGATTATGGAAAATCACTTTCCCACAATGACCACCGTTCCTACAACCCGGAGTAAAAGCCTTACCCGCCGGGGAGAGACCGGCGGGGCGACGCCATCGGAACCCTATTGATGGAGGCGGCCTCATGTCCGACAAGTCTACCCGCTGAGCATGTTCGCGTAAATCAGCATCCCGCCCAAAGAATCGTTACATCGATCTCCCTCTTTCTCCGCATCCTTCCCTGCAGTTGTACGTCATTGACCGCACGATGACTTGTGTAATTCATGTTCGGCCACCTTGCCCTGGGGCATGACTCTTGAAAGATCATGTGTCATTCGTGCCATGCGCCGATTTTCGTTGACATTCCTCGTCGACGGCGACCGCCAAGTCCGCGAGCTGTTCTTCCGAATGGGTCGTGCAGACGCTGATCCGCAGCCGGGCCGTGCCGTGCGGAACGGTTGGCGGGCGGATGGCGCCGACCAGGAAGCCGCGCTGTTCCAACTGATCGGCCAATGCGACCGCGCGGGCCGAATCGCGGACGACGATTGGAATGATGGGGCCCGTTGATCCCGTGAGCACGTCCACGCCGCGCTCTGCCAGGCGTTGCCGCAGGAAGTGGGCGAGGTGATGTAGCCGGGTTCTGCGATCCGGTTCTTGTTGAAGAATGTTGACCGCCCTTTCCGCCGCCGTGCACACGGCGGGGGGCAACGCCGTCGAATAGATTTGCGTTCGGGCCGAATTCCAGAGGAAGTCAATCAACGTTTGCGAACCGGCGACAAATCCGCCCAGGCAGCCGATGGCCTTGCTCAATGTCCCGATGCGGACGGCGATGCGATTCTCCAGGCCAAAATGCTCCGCGACGCCGCGGCCTTGCGCTCCAAATACTCCCGTGGCATGGGCTTCGTCGACGAGGATCTCAGCACCGTATCGTTCCGCGAGTCGGCACAATTCCGGCAACGGGGCAAGATCGCCGTCCATGCTGAAGACGCCGTCGGTGATGATCCAGCGTCGCGAATGATCGTGTGCCTTCATCAGTTCTCGCTCCAGCGTCTCCAGATCATCGTGGCGATAGACGCGGAATTTTGCCCCGGACAGCCGACAGCCGTCGATCAGGCTGGCATGATTGAACCGGTCGCAGAAGACGACGTCTTGATCGTTCGCCAGCGCCGAGACCGTGCCGACATTGGCGGCCATCCCCGACGGAAACAGAATCGCCGCTTGTTCGCCTTCAAACTCCGCGAGTCGCCGCTCCAACCGGAAATGCCATGCCGAGCGGCCCCCGAGCAGCGCGCTGGCTCTGGCCCCGACGCCGGCATCGTGGAGAGTCGATTCCGCCGCGGCGATCACGCGCGCATCGGACGCCAGGTTGAGATAGTCGTTGGAGAGAAAATTGCAGACTGTGCGGCCGCCGATTTCACTCAATCCGTTCGGCAGCCAGCGCGTCTGCCGGCGACGGCGCAGCAGACCGTCGTCGGCTCGCTGCCGAAGTTCATCGGAAAGCCAGGGGAGATCGCGGGACATGACAAACCTCAAGAGCGGGTTGATGATCCGCGAAACGGCAAGCGATCTCCGGGGCGTTTTCCCACTGACTGCTGACAACTGACTGCTGACAACTTCAATACAGCGAGATCACATGATTGCTGAGTCGTTCGTAACCGGAATCGGTGATGAGATAATTGTGCTCGATACGGATGCCGCCGATACCCTCGACATACAGGCCCGGTTCCAGCGTGACGACGTCTCCGGCGATCAGGACGTCGTCGCTTTCAGGCACCAGGATCGGCGGTTCCGGATGCGCGAGACCGATGCCGTGGCCGGCGTGATGTGCGAAATTCGCCGCCAGCCCGGCGTCGCGGATCGGCTTTTCCGTGGCGTCGAAGACGTTGCGTGCCAAGGCTCCGGCTCTCAGCGCCGTCTCGCCGCTGCGCATCGCGGCGGAAACGGTGTCGAACAGATGCCGTTGCTTCGGGTTCGGATCGCCGACGCAGAGCGTGTTCGTGAAATCGCACCGGTAACCTTCCAGCACGACCGAGTAATCAAGAATGAAAAAGTCGCCCGCTTTCAGTTTGTAATTCGTCGGCAACCCGCCGGCTTTGATTGTCGTCGGCGTC
Source organism: uncultured Planctomycetaceae bacterium (assembly GCA_964388415.1). GTDB lineage: Bacteria > Planctomycetota > Planctomycetia > Planctomycetales > Planctomycetaceae > CAZDGB01. The sequence goes on from CAYMAO010000002.1 coordinate 2,479, forward strand.
GTGGCGCGGAAATCGCCGTAAATCAGGCAGGGCCGGCCCGATTTTTCCAGCACGGCCGCATAGACCGCGCGAAAGATATCGTACTCGCTTAAGCCCGGCTGCAGCATCTCGCGGGCTGTTGCCTGGCCGGCTTCGCAGGCCCGGGTGCATTCCTTGATCAACGCGATTTCATCGGCTTCCTTTTTTCGGCGCAGCCCGCGAATCACGGTCCCCAGATCGACCGGTTCCCGGCCCGGCCGGTCCTTGGCTTCCTTGCGAACGGAATGCGCCTCATGATCGAGGCCCAACAGTTCAAACGCCCCCGTAGGCAGCCATTCCGCCTCAACCGCGCCCTCGCGTCCGTACAATCGGTCGCTGATCTGCCGGGCCGCTTCCAGGAGCGCGTGATCGCGGTTAATGACCGAATGGCGATGGTCGTACCACTTGACCATCACCTCGTCATCGATGAACGGATCGCCGGCACGCGACCGCAGCGTGAAGTTATCGCCGAGCAGCGTCGCCTTGCCGTCCCGTTCGAGCAGCAGCCAGCCTCGCTCGCCGCCCGAAAAACTCAAGGGCTGCACCCAGAAGTTGCTGAAGTAATGGACGTGCCGGGGGTCGGCGATCAGCACCCATTCGATCTCGGCAGGGAGCGTATCCCACAGTCGTTGACGTCGGGCAAGGCAGCCGGGTTGGGTGAGCATGGGGAAAACTCAAGAAGAAAATCAAATCACGCTTGCGCTTCGCGGTCCGCGGAGCGCAAGCGACTTAATGCACGCCCTTCTCCGCCAGCCAGCGTTCGGCGTCGAGGGCCGACATGCAGCCGGTGCCGGCGGACGTAATGGCCTGGCGGTAATAACTGTCGGCGACGTCGCCGGCGGCGAACACCCCTTCCACGCTGGTGCAGGTGCGAAACGGCTGCGAGTACAGAATGTAGCCTTTGTCGTCGGTCTTCACCTGGCCTTGGAGGAAATCAGTATTGGGCGTGTGGCCGATGGCGCAGAACATGCCGCCAGATTCGAGCGTTTCCCGGGCATCGGTCTGAAGATTCTTAATCTTCACGCCCGTGACGCCGGCTTTGTCATCGCCGAGGACTTCCTCCACGGCGGAGTGCCATTTGACAGTGATTTTGGGATTCTCCAGCGTCCGCTGCGCCATGATCTTGCTGGCGCGGAACTCGCCGCGGCGATGGATGAGATACACGGTCGACGCGAATTTCGTCAGGTAACCGGCTTCTTCCATCGCGCTGTCGCCGCCGCCAACGACGACCAGCGGCTTGTTGCGAAAGCGGGGCAGCGCGCCGTCGCAGACGGCACACGCCGAGACGCCGCGGTTTTTGAATTTGTCTTCCGACGGCAAGCCCAGGTAATTCGCCTTGGCCCCAGTGGCGATGATCAAGGCATGAGTTGTGTGCTCATTTCCTTCCAGAGTTTTGAGCGTGAATGGCCTTTTGGCGAGATCGACGGTGACGACATCATCGGTGATGATCCGCGTGCCGAAGTTCTTCGCCTGCTGCCGCATGAGTTCCATCAGTTCCGGCCCGGTGATGCCGTGCGGCGCATCCTTGCCGCGATAAGGAACGAGTTGCTCTGGCAGCGCAGACTTGAGATACCCCGTCAGATCACCGCCCGCAAACCCTGGATAATTCTCGACTTCTGTGGTCAGATTCAGTTGTCCCAGCGGCAATGTCCCCTGGATGCGATTCTGTTCGGTCGCCGCCCCTTCAAACACCAGCGGTTCGAGATTGGCCCGGGCCGCATACACGGCCGCCGCCCAACCGGCGGGACCCGAACCGATGATGATCACACGTTCCGTCACGAGAGTTTTCCTTTGGATACGGTTCGCTACTTCGCTGCTCAATCGACCAGTTCGAACCATACCCGGCTGTGATCGTCGTCGCAACCGAGGGAATCAAGTCGACACCGAGCGGGGGGCGTAAGCCCCCTGGTTGCGGCCACAATCAGGGGGCTTACGCCCCCCGCTCGGAAATTCAACGACGGGAACGCTTCTGCGAAGCGTCGCTAAGCGGGTTGGTTACGGACGGGAACCAGCGGCTTGGAGGAATCCATCATCCAGGCACCGACCGCTCCGAGCAGAAACGTTCCGCCCAGGCAGACGAACAGCAGGTTCCATTCCCGAGGTCCGGCCGACGACCCGAGAATTCTCGAGTAGATCTCCGTGGCGGCGGCGGCCCCGAAGTTGCCCCACATATTCCCCCAGCCTAATACCGACGCCGTGTATTTCCCCCCCACATCCTGCATGTAGGCCCACACCGCCGGGACGCCGATATCCGTGGAGATTGCCACCAGGCTCAGCGCCGCGACATAGACCCAGGGCATCCACGCCGGGGCCTGGTCGGCCGGCACAAACAGACTGAGTGCAACGCAAATGAAATATCCCATCGCCGCCGTCACCCGGGTGATCAGCAGGGGCAGACGGCGCCCCCATTTCAAACCGAGTTTCAGCCCCAGCCAGTCGGTCAACCGGCCGCCGAAGAACACGGCGATCACGCCGGTCCAGATCGGCACCGACGTCATCCAGCCACGCGTGATGAGCGGCACCTGGTGCACTTCTTCCAGATACTGCGGCATGGTCCGCACGAGAAAAACCCAGCCAATGTTCGTCGTGATTTGCAGCAGACAATTTCCCCACAGCGAGTAATTGGTCAGCAATTCGGACCAGGGGAAGGGCTCGCGCGCAACGGAGTCTCCTGCCTTGGCCGGAGCCGCGCCGCTCAGGATCAAGCGTTGTTCCGATTCATTGCAGCGCGGATCCCCGGCAGGCGTGTCTTGGACCTGCCACCAGAACAATCCGGCAATCACGATGCCGATTACGCCGTAAACCATCATCGACGGCCGCCAGCCGGAGACATAGACGTTTCCCAGGTCTTTTCCAAACGTCGACTCCAGCGCCAGCCGGTTCAATCGCTGGAGTTTTCTGGGCGGAAACGGCTCGTTCTGAATCTCGCACTGCTGCCGCTCTTTCGACAGGCTCTGCCCTTCTCGCTCAATGGTGGAATCGAATAGTTCGGGCCGGTACCACTTCGGCTCGTCAATCAACCGATTGAAGATGCCCCGAAGAAGCACGACCTGCTCATCCGTTGCCGACGACGGAACCGCAGAGGGATTCGCCTGCAACCCGGCTTCATTTCCCTTCGCGAGTTGTCCCAGTTCGGCGATCAGCGTCTGCTCGCTCTCTGTCAACGACTGCCAGAGATGCCGCGTCTGTTCATCGACCGGCCGGGGTTTCGCAGGCAGCTCGGCTTTCGGCATCAATTTATTCCCCACGTTGACGGCTTTCAGAACAGTCCGTGGAGTGAGGTGGGAATCGGTCGCCGGCGGCACGAACATGACCAGCATCCACGCGGTCAGGATCGGAGCCATCGCCCCGCCGACCCGGCCTCCTAATGCCACCATCGCGCTGCCGATCCCGCGGCTGGACGGCGGGTTCCACGCCCGGATCAGCCGGGCGCCGGCCGGATACGCACCGGCCTGCGCCATGCCGCAGCAGAGCTGCAAGATCGCCAGCAGCGCGAAGTCCTTGGCGAACGCCTGCAAGCCGGTGCACGCCGACCAGGCGAGAATAAAAGACGACAACATCAGCCGGACGCCGAACTTGTCGGTGAGCCACCCGGAGGGGACCTGCGCCAGCGCATAGGCGAAGAAAAACGCCGTCGACAATCGGCCGACGATCATCGGATCAACGTTCAAATCCTGCCGGATGAAATTCGTGCAGATCGAAATGCAGAAGCGGTCGAGATAGAGCAGCAGCGACATGATCGTCGCCCAGCCGATGATCTGGTAGCGGATGCCTGTCGCGGGGGCCGTTGATTGTCCGTCGACCTGCTGCATGCCTCGCCCCGCTGGCTCGCTGAGATTTCGCCGAATGGCCGTTCAAACATCATGCCAAGGCACGTTACGGGACGCAGGCGACAACGTCAACAAAGTGGGATGCCATCTTGGTGATTTATGAGGCTTGCGGCGTAAACTCAACGGTCGCAATCTCTACACACTCGACGACTTACGTTCGTGAACCGCGCAGCCGGGGGTCGGACGCATCCCGGAGCGCTTCGCCGACGAGGTTGCAACAGGTGATTGTGACGAAAATCGCCAGCCCGGGGATGAGGATGAGCCACTGCGCAGCGCCATCGGCCTTGCGGCCGTCGGACATGATCCCTCCCCAGGACGGAATCGGGATCGTGATCCCCAGGCCGAGAAACGAGAGCGCGCTTTCCGTCAGAATGGCTCCTGCGACGCCGAACGTCGCCGAGACCAGCACCGGGGCCATTGCATTCGGAAGAATATGTCGGAAGATCAGTCGTGCAGACGAGTAGCCGATCGCGCGGCCGGCGAGGACGAATTCCTGATCGACGAGTCGGAGGAACTCGGCCCGGATGAGGCGGGCGATGCCGGTCCACCCGGTGAGACCGATCACGACCATGATGTTGAAAATGCTCGGGCCGCGCAAGGCGACGATTGTCAGAATCAGAAAAAACGTCGGAAAGCAGATGACGACTTCGATGATGCGCGAGATGATCAGATCAACGACGCCGCGAAAATACCCGGCCAGCGCGCCGAGAATAATGCCGAGCGTGACATAAATCGAGACGGAGATCACCCCGACCGACAGGCTGACGCGGCCCCCCCAGATCATACGGGACAGGGCATCACGGCCGAGCGAATCGGTTCCCAGCCAGTGCGGTCCGTTCCACGGTGAAGGAGCTTTTTGAGAGGATGCCTGGGAAGTTTCCTCAGCCTCCTTCCGCCGCCAATACCACGGGGGCGGCTGATATTTCTGTTCGAGAATGCTCTCCGCCAGGCTGTAGGGAATGGGCGGCCAGACCACTCCCTGGTAGACCACGGGGATTTTACCCGTGGAATCTTTCACCTCGGAAGCGAAGCGGCCCTCCTTGTACTCGGTCAGGTCTTCCTTGGAAGGGACCCATTGCCACCAGGCGCAGGCGGCCAACGCCGGGATGACCAGCCACAGCGACCATCCCAGGAGCAGCCTGCGCGACTTGACGGCCGTTCGGGAGAGCAACAGCCTCCACAAGGGAAATGTCAGCGTCATCAGGCTCCATGACAGGAATAAAACTTCCAGCCAGGTCAGCGAGGCCAACACGGGCCAGTGCCGGCGGTTCTTGAGTTCGATCTTTGCCTCCGACAGATCGGCCGCCAGTGATTTTCTGAGATCTTTCAGTTGCTCGATGGCGGCCGGTCCGTCCGGTTCGGCGAGAGCGGCGCGCAGCCGGACTGACCACTCGGCCAGCCGTTGGGCGTCGAAGTCGGAAAGTTCCCTGGTCATGAGCGGCAGGAATCTCTCGAGGGCGTTTGCGGCCGATTTCGGCGGCGGCTCTTGCGGTGATTTCTGACGGTGGGCGATGAGCTGCACCAGCGCCCCCTGGCACGTTCGCAGCGACTCCCGGTACTCGAACCGATTCGCTCCGACGTAGAACAACGGCCGGTCGTTCGCCAGGAACGGCGCCCAGATGCTCGCCTGGATCAAGAGAAATATCACGCCGGCGCTGGCCACCGCCAGCCGGTTGCGGGAGAACTGCTTCCAGATCAGGTCCCACTGGCTTTGCCCGTCGGCGTGCGAGGAGAAGGCCATGGCGAGTTACCTCCGGCCTTCAAAGCTGACGCGCGGATCGACCATCGCGTACAGGATATCCGACAGCAGAATGCCGAACAGCGTGAGAAACGCAGACAGCATCAGCGTCACCATGACGAGATCATATTCGCGCTCCGAAACGGCGTCGAACGCAAGCTTGCCCATGCCTTGAATGCCGAAGATCACCTCGATGATGATGTTGCCGCCCACCAGGAATGGCAAGAGGTTTGCGATGAGCGTGATCACCGGAAACAGGCTGTTCCGGAGTGCATGCACCAGAATCACGCGGGGCTTTCCGGCCCCTTTGGCATATGCCGTGCGGATGTAATCCTGCCGGATGACCTCCAGCATCCCGGCCCGCATCTGCCGGCTGATGTAGGCGATGCTGCCGTACGTCAGGCAGATCAAGGGGAGCACGAGGTGCCGAACGTAATCCAGAAACCGTTCCCCGGCAGATAGCTGGTTCCACGCGTCGGACCGCAAACCCATGATCGGAATCGCCGGGAGCCCCGCCGCTGTCCACCAACTGGCCATCACGACGGCTCGCAACAATTCTGCGACCCAGAACGAGGGCAGGCTGTAGAGCATGAACAGCAGCAGCGTGGAAGACTGATCGACCCACGATTTCGGCCAGGCGGCGCTGATGATGCCGGTCGGCACGGCGAACACATAGATCAGCACGAACACGATCAGGTTGATCGATACCGTGACTACGATGGCCGCCCGCATTTCCGGCCAGATGCTCTGGTGCGTCTGATACCGGACCATGTCCAGCGTGGCGAGTTTCGGCAGGAAGTAGAAAAACTGGATGTAGACCGGCTTGTCGAAATGGTACTTGCGGCGGAATTCCTTTTCAGCGGCTTCGGTGCCGCGGGCAGCGTCGATCCCGCCGGTGGTCGCCCCGGAACCGCTGTATTTCAGGCTGGCCGGGTCGCCGGGCGCGAACCGGATCACGAAAAACGAAATAACGATGATCCCGAGAAACGTCGGGATCATCCAGAGAATCCGTTTGACAATGTATCCGAGCAATCTGTCACCTGCCGCAAACCGGGTGAAGAAGATCGCCTATGGTGTAACGTGGTTTGACCGACAGGGGAAGTCTGATCGGCTGAGGGCGCATGGCTTTTTCAAGTCCTGCGGGCCGAGCGCTTCGCGAGTCCCCCGGATGCGGCCAGGATTCCTGGAACGGTCCGTCTGCGTGAATCGCTGGACACACCCGAAGGCGTCCTTGCGGCTTGAAGCAGGATGGGACTCGAACAATAGTTCAGCGTTTGGGGGCCGCGTCCTTTTTCCCTGGCGCGTTCTTCTTCGAGAGGCTCTTGGTGAGGGCTTCCCACGACGCCTTGTACTCGGACGGAACGGGCGCTCTCCGGGCGCCTGTCTGGTCGATTTCCCGCTGCGGATCATTGCCGCCGCCGCGCTTCGCGCCGGAATGCTTCAGATCGAGCGACTTCAGCATCTCTTCGAACTGACGGCGGCGGGCTTCATCTTGAGGCGTCAATTCCTCGGCCGGCTTCTCCAACTGGCGGGCTAGCCGCTCGACAAACCGCTCTAACTGCTCTGGCGTCCAACCGAGTTCCTCGAGCAGCTTCGGGTCGACCTGGTCGTTGTTCAAATCGTCCTTCAGCCGCTGCAACACCAGTTCGGCCGCCTGGCGGTTGTACTCCAGGTTCGCGGCCTCCGGATCGGACGGGGTGTCCCCGGCATCGCCGCCGCCATCGACGTCGCCGTTCTCCGACGCACCGCCGCCGACAGGATTGCTGGCGTTGCCGGGCTTACTGCCCTTGGACTGCGGATTCCTCCCGGCTGCTCCGCTGGGAGATTTGGACGCCGACGGCTCGCCATTCGGCGAGGAACCGGCCTCTCCGGATTTCCCTGACTTCGAAGGCTTGCTGCCTGCCCCCGGCTGGGACGACTCCGAACCTTCCGAGTCGTCTTGCTGCTCTGAAGGCTCGCCTGATTTCGAATCGGTCGTTTTGCCGGCTGGCTTATCGCCCGAGTCGCCGGGTTCGCCGCCTTGATCTTTGTCGCCTGGCTTCGTCTTCGAACCCTTGCCGGGGCGTTGTTTCGGATCGGGCTTGCCGGTCGGTTCGTCGGAGACGGTTTCGTCGCCCGGCTTGTCGGTCTGTTCGCCGGGCCCCTCGGTCTTGCTGCCGGGATTGCCTTCTTTATCCTGTTTCGAGCCGCCGGCTTCTCCCCCTTGGGGCTGGTCGGATTTCTGGCCGTCGGGCTTTCCTTTCCCCTTCAGTTTCTCATCGGCGGCGTTGGGGCTGCCGTCGGATTTCTGCCGAGCGGACGGACTGGGCGCATCCCCTTCCGGCGTCTCTTCAGGATTCTCCAGTTCGGTTTTCTTGGCGTTCGGATTTTTTCTGCCCTTGTCAGGCGGCGACTTGGGATCATCGGGCTTCGACTCGGTCCCGGAGCCGGGACGTTTGTTTTCAGATCCGTCTGAAGCACTTTCCGACGGACTCTCCGACGCCTCATCGTCACCGGCGGGCGATTCCTTCCCGCCATCCTTGGACTTCCCGGACGGCTTCTGTGCCGGGGAATTCTTCGGCGGCTTGGTCTTGCTGGGTCCGTTCTTTTTGGATTCCGGCCCCGGCTTGCCGGACGAAGACGGATCGCTGGGCGACGCGGATTCGTCCTCACCGGGTTCGCCGGCGTTTTCTCCCGGCATCGGTGCGGACTCGGTCTCGCCGGGCGCTTTCGGACTGGAGGATTTCGAAGTCTGAGACGGCGACTTTGCCTTCTCTCCCGCGTTCGGTTTCTCGGTCGGGGACTTCGCCGGGGCCTCCTGCGCATCGTCATTATTGGGAGCCGGTTCGCCTTCCGGGCTGTTGTCACCGCTGGGAGAGGCGTCCGGCTTATCGCCGGCTGGATCGTCTTTGGATGCCGCCGGCTGTTTGTCTCCTGGTTTTTTCGACGGGCGCTCTTTCGACGGCGACGGCTTCTCTCCCGGCTTGCCGGCCGGTTCCGTCGGCTCTTCAGAGGAATCCTCCTGGCGATCACCCTCTTTCGTCATGGGAACGGATTCATCGCCATCGTTTTCGTCGGGGTTCGAGGTCTTCGCCGGCGACTTGTTGTCCCCGGGCTCCGACTTTGGCGGCTTCTTGCCGGACGGGGACCTGGCTTGTGTTTCCTTCTTGGGCTGGGTTCCCTCGGGCTGGTCGGAGGTAGTGTCGTCTTCGGTCTGCGGATCGGACGGCGACTCCTCGCCAGCAGGCGGCTTTCCACGGGATTTCCGGGAATTGCCCTCCGGTTTCTCGCCGGGCTTCGCCTGAGGATCAGCGTCGTCCCCGCTCATGGGGTCTTTAGAATTCGACGGATCAGGGCTGTCAGCCTCACCGGGGTTGGACTCGGCCTCGGACGATGGCTCGCCGCCGGCGCGCGGCGGCTTCTTGCCAGGATTCCCCGGATTCTTCGGCGGTGTGTCGCCGGTTTCGGTCGGCTTCGGCTCCGAGGGTTCGTTGTTCGCTGCGGGGGCATCGGGCTGCGGAGACGGTTTCGTTTGCGACGGCGGGTCGGACTGGTTCTGATCGCCGTCCGTCTTGTTCGATGGCTTGTTCGATGGCCGGTTCGACTTGGGATTCAACCGCTCGTTGAGCCGCTGCAAAGCTTCGTCATCTTGAGAGCCGTCGTCGCTCAGCGGAGCTTCCGAAGCGGCGTCATCGGATGCGGCCCCCTTCTCGGACCCGCCGGAACCTTGGGCGTCTTTCGGTTTCGAAGTCGGATCGTCGGATGACTCCCCGCGGGAATTGGCCGATTTCGAACCGCCGTCTTGCTTCGTACCGTCGCTCTTGTCGGCCGTTTGCGGCGGCTCGTCGGGGTTTCGATCTCTCGGGTCGCGTTCGCCCTGGTTCTTTTCGTCGTCCTTCGGATCGGGTTCGTCCGGCCGGTCGGTGTTGCGATCTTCCGTGTTGCGGTTTTGATCCTGCTGCGCCTCGGCAAGGCGCTGGTCGCGCTCTTGTTGATTCTCGGCGAGCTGTTGCTGCGCCGCGTCTTTCGAGACCGGGGCGACGATCTGGATTTTCAGCCGGGGCGTGTTCTTGCGATTGCGGCGCGGCTGCTTGTTATCGAAGGCTTCCACCCAGAATTGGACTTCATCGCCCGGCTGCAGCGCCAACGCGGCCAATTCCAGGTTGTGCTTCAGCGTGATCGACTTTTGCCGGCCTTCCGACAGCGCACTGCGATGGATCGACTGGCCGTCTTTTTCCACCAGCAGGTTGATGTAGCCCAATTCAAAATCGGGATCGCTGGCCTCGATCAGCAACGGGATCACTGCATTGGCCGGGGCTTCCAGGTCGCGCTCGGGATACAGCAGCGCCACTTCCGGCGGGCGGTCCGGACGGACGGCGATGTTGTAGACCGCGGGAGACGGATCGACCTCGCCGGCGTCGTTGCGGCATTGAATCCGATAATGTTTGGGGAACGTGCCGTCGCTGCGGAAATCGAGTTTCCATGTCGCCATCAACTTCGAGCCTTCGGTGACCTGCACGGGAATTTCTTCCCCGGTCGGCGGCGACTGCGGTTCGTTCAGGAACTGGAGGACGGCGCTGCGACACGGCTTGTCGGAGGTCGCGGAGATCGTCGCCACGGCGCCTTCCCAGCCATCGATGTGGCCCCCGGGATTCGTCGCGTCATCAAAGTTCATGTAGTCCGGCGATTTCAGCGAGACCTGGTGCACGGTGGCCGACGGCGGATGATGAACGGTCACGCGGTAGCGGGCCGACTTCGCATCGCCGGCGACGATGAAATAGCTGAAATCCTGCAGCACGCCGCTGCCGCTCTCGCCCGCGAAGTTGCCGCGAAACCGGGGCAGGCCTTCAGTCTCCGGCCGCAAAACGACGGCTTCATCCTGCACGCGGCCGTCGGACGTGCTATAGAGCATGTGAACTTCACCCGGGATTTCCCCGGCGACGACGACACCCACCTCCAGCTGGCCGCGTGCCAAGAGCGTGGCATCGCCCGGCGTGACGTCTTGAATGATGGTCCGGGTGACGGCGCCCGCTTCCGTGAACGGGAGAATCCGCCAGAGGGCGCTGCTGATTTTCTTGGGCGACAGCAAGGCATAGCCGCAGAACAACACGACAATCGCCAGCAAGGCATACGAGGCGCTAAGCAGCGGCCGATGATTGACGGCCTGGCCGACGTCCATCTTGGAGAGTTCCGTCGCCGCCTGCTTTTCCATCGTCTGCATCACCGACGCATTCACGGTCCGTCCGGCGCCGCGGAGGTCGACCCAATTCAGCAGGTTGCCTTTGAGGAGCGGGTCGGCCTGTTCCAGTTCTTTGGCCGCGAACAGCCGATTGACGGTCCAGAGCGCCGGCACGCCCACTTTCCACACGAGCCAGCCCGTCACCAGCCCCGTGAACCCCAGGAACCAGCACCAGCGGGCCGCCAGACTGAAACCGTCGGGGATCACCCAGTGATCAAGCACGACAAACGACAAGAGCCCGGCGAGCACCAGAGCGGCGGCAACGGCGGTCGCGGTCAGCAAGTCGTTGGACCGAATTGATTTACGCGTCTTTTCCAGTTGGAATTCGACGTATTCATCAAAATCGACGTAGCGTTCGGTCTTGTCCGGGGCGGTCGCGGTTGACATGTACGGTTCCCTGTCAGGGACGACGTCCTGGTCCGAAGGGTTTTCCCCATTCTAACAACCCCAATCGTGAAGAAGAGTCTTCCCGGCTGGAATTTCCGCGCATTTTTTGGAAGCGTCCCGATGTCCAATCGACGCCCGTGAAGCCTGCGATGTTCCCGAAATTCGCTCTTTGCACGCGAATTCCGCCGAGTCTGACGAAGATTCCGGTCGGGTAATCTCCCCCCTGCACGCTTGCGGTTTCGCCTGCCCCGCAATGCCGCCAGCCGTTGATGTCGCGGGAGAAATTTCTCCCGAGTCATCAACGGCTGGCTGAAAATCGTCGGCAGTGGAACGAACGAGTTACTTCCTGACCGGCGCCCACCCGGCCTGCTGAACCTGGCGGGAGCTTGCGGGAGAGAACGACTTCGTCGCGGCTGGCTGGGCCGGTTGAACCGGGCCTGAGACGTTGATCATTCCCGGAACGGAAGAGGCCATTGCCGGCGGCGAACTCGCGGTCGGACTCGCATTCGGACCGGAGACCACGACGCCGGGAAGCCGCTGGAATTCTTCCACGGAGACTTGCTGCACTCCCGGGGGAACAGTCGTGGTGCTGCTGCTGCTATCCATGGCGGGAATCGCTGGAATCGATTGCGGGTGACTCAAATTGACACCGGAGGCCGGAGTGGGGAAGGCTTCCGAGGGGGAACTCGCTCCAGGCCCTGCAGGCATCGGACTGGACATCATGCCAGGCATCATGCCGGGCATCGAACCTTGAAACGGCCCCGGACTGCCCATGCCGCAGGAGGCACAGCCGCCGGACATGCCGCCGGAGAACGGATCATGTCCCATGCCACCGCAGCCGCAGCCGGCATCGCCGCCGATCGCGCCGCCAAAACTACCATCAGCCATGACGAGGCCGCCGTGGTCGTGGCCGATGCCCGCGTGATGGTGTTCGCCTTCTTCTTCCAGGCACTCACGGCACTTGCGGCATTTCTTGGCACATTTTTTAGAGATCTTCCCGCCGTCACAGTGATCGTCCCCACAAGAGCCCGCACCATGATAATAGTGGCCGCAGCCGAAGACGTGCTCGAAGACACAACAACCCGGCGCGAAAAGCATCACGAGCCCAGCAACCGACAACGCAATTTGAGGCTTCATCATGGGGTCCTTCCCGTGACCGCAGGGGTGGCGAAGGGGGAAAGGCACTGCGGTCTTCTCTCCAAGAGATCGACCATCGGCGAGTTCAACTTGACCGATTCCGTAAACTTTGACGATTCCGCAGACTTTTTCGAGCGAACCACTTTTCCTAACCGTTTCGAGGACAGCAAGTTGCGGAATCCCTGCCTCCCGTGACTTTTTTCCGCGGATCACCGGATGTCTCCCGCCACCCAGATCTCATTGAACCACGAAACACCCAGCGTGGGAGACCCGCGACCCCATTGGAACAGCCGTCTCGCGCAAAGTCGCCAAGAGGCAAAGTTCGCAAAGCAACTTCGCCACGGATAACACGGATGAGCACGGATCAGAACTCGTGCATCGTCAACGGTTAGTTTTGGGGTTCTGTCTGTCAGATCCGGAAACGTAAGTGACGGTCAATATTCATCATCCGTCGCTGACGCTTCCGGCTCGGCCCCCAACAGTTCGTCTGGACAAGTCACCAGGCGGAATCTTTGCAGGAGAAGGAGAAGCAGCAGAGGCCTGGCCGCAAAAAGGCACAAAAAGCGCAAAAAAGAGGTTCCCTGGTTCGAAAAAAATCTGCGTCCATCCGCGAAATCTGCGGTCAAAACCCTTCTTTTAAGAATAGCATTCGCCACAAGAGACACAAATTGCACAAAAATCATCCGAGTTCACCCTCATAAAATCTGCGTCAATCAGCGAAATCTGCGGTTCAACTCTTTTTTTCAACTCTTTAAAAGGAAGGTAGTTATGTCTCTAAAGAGCAAAAATCGTCTTGCTGGGCGAAGAGACGAGATGTTTGTATTACGGAATTGACTCCGACGAAGCGATTCGGGAAAATCTTCCCGAAAGTCGGAAAATTCCCGTGAACCTTTTCCGGATTTCGGTCGTCTTAGGGCTAGACGCGAATTGCAGGCTACGGACTCTGTTTAATCAACCCCCGGGCGTTGAATCGCCCTTTGTTGCCCTTGACCGTCTCTGCCGCGTCCGGAACCGGTTCAGGGTGTGTTCGATGAGGCTGCGGCAACCGCAGGAGGTGTCCCGATGAAAGCTCAATTCGGCAAACAGCAACTGATCAACGTGTCCACCGTCAAGCAAAACGGTCTGGGCGTGGTCGCTGCCGAGGCTTATCGGGTCGTCTCCCAAGGACGCCTGCGCGCCTCGGAACGTCTCTCGCCCGGTTGTCGTTGCTCAGGGCGCTCCATGCGATCCCTCCGCCACGCCAGGCAGGATCGACTCCAAGAGTCGATCGCCTCGGTCTGGTGGAGTTCCACGCAGAGAGTCCCCGCGACAATCGATCCAGGTGCAGCGGCTGTCTCGGCTCTTCCAGCCTGTGACAGTCGCTTACCGGCCCCGGCATGGGCAGCGTTTGTGCTGAACCATGCCTTGTGCGGGTAGGTCGCCACGGTTTCTTGAACTTTGCAGTTCGTGAAATCCGGCGGCCGCGGGACAGTTGGTGTGTCGTCTCAGGCTTCGTCCTTTGACACGTGTGAACACTCCGAAGTCCCGTCCGGTGATCGGTCGTTTCCTTGCCGGCAGAAGGCCCTCTCGTAGGCCTCGGCACGGAAGAGTCCTTAACGCCCCGGAATTTTGCTTTTCGTAGGGAATCGGCAACACGAGTTTGCCGGCCCGACAGAAGCCGCGAGAGAGATCCCTTCATTATGGAACAGCACGAAATCTTGGAATTGGTGGTGCGGGCCCAGGCTGGTTGCCGGGAGTCGTTCGGCGAACTCGTGACGCAGTTCGAACCGACGGTCTTCTCGATCGCTGTCCGCCGGCTGCGGAACCACGCCGATGCCTGCGAATTGACGCAGGACGTCTTCATCCAGGCGCTGCGGAAGCTGCCGCAGCTGCGCGAGCCGGAACGGTTCGCCGGCTGGTTGCGGCGGATCACGGTGAGGATGGCGATCAACCGGGCAGTGCGGCGTCCGCCGGAAACGGCGTCGGACCCGGTCGTGTTCGGAGCCGTCCGCTGCGACCGGCAGTCGCCATTGGATGAAGTGATGGAGGGCGAGCGGGCGACGGACGTTTGGGGAGGCCTAAAGCGGCTGCGAGATCTCGACCGCCAGACACTGGTCGCCTTCTACGTGGAAGGTCAGTCGTTGATTGAAATGGCCGATCAGTTCCAAAGCCCGATCGGCACGATCAAGCGCCGGCTGCACACGGCCCGTATCCGCCTGCGCGATGAGTTGGCGCAAATGCTGCAGCCGGCCTGACGGAGCAGCGCTGACAACCGGATGCCTGCCCGTCCCGGAGGAAATGCGAGTTTTCTCCGGGACGGTTTTTTGATGAGCAGGCGACTGCCGCGAATCCATGAGTCATGCCAACAAAAAGTCCCTGTTGACACGCCGTGAGACCTTCCGCTTGCAATCATTCCCCCAAATCTGTTGAAACAACAATGGAATTTGATGTTCTCTGACAGGGAATTGACAATGACACACGAGGTGAAGCAGACTGTGCGCGAATTACTCGACCGTCTTCCCGACGAGTGTTCGTGGGATGACGTGATGTCAGAGTTGTATGTCTGCAAAAAAAATTGCCGCGGGACTTGCCGATGTGGAAGCCGGACGAGTTGTCTCTCATGAAACGATCTTCGCAGAGCTGAGCAGCGATGTCGATTGAATGGAGCGAAACTGCCCGAGCTGACTTGCGCGAGTTTCGACGTTTTATCGCTCGTGACTCACAGCACTATGCATCTCGCATGATGGATCGTATCCGACGAGCGGTCGAGAGCATGTCACTCAATCCCGATGCCGGACATTGGCTCCCGGAAATCGAACACGCGATATCCGTGAAATCTATGTGGAGAGCTATCGGATCATCTATCGCGTGCGAGGTGCGTCTGTGCAAATACTGACCGTGCTGCACGGTGCTCGTGACTTGCGTGGCGACGACTAGCGCCTCGGCGTTACTTCATCGCCTCCGGCAACACCTCCAGCACTGAGTACGGATGCAGGGCCAGGATATAGACGGCGCCGCTTCTCGCCTGGCAGACGCCGAGGATCACGAATTTCGTCAGCATCGTGCCGTTGTCCTGTTTGACGAAGCCGCTATGAAACAGGAGCGGCTTTCCCTCTTTGTCGACGAAGTCGGTGAAGTCGGGATTTGCCACCGAGACGACGCCGTGATCTTTCGGTGCCGCATCGCCGGCTTTGTAGCTGATAAGATGCAGCTTCTGCCCGAACCCCTCGACATTTTCCGTGATCGCCGCCCAGGCGACTCCGGTCGGGCCGACGCACATCGCCCGGCAATCGGTCTGCTTCGCGCCGGAGATCAGCGGGCCGCGGCAGGTCCCCTGGACCACGTTCCCTTCAGCGGTGAGATCATAACTATAGAGCAGGTTCGTGCTCATCGGCTGGCAATACAACGTCTTCCCATCGGGTGTGATGTCCCAATTGAGGGGGTGGCCCGGCGCAGCATCGGCGAGATGTGATTCGGGCGTCGGCGGCTTGCCGTCGATCAATTGATTCAAGACCTCCGTCTGCTTCGTCTCCGGGTTGTAGCGGACGATTTTGCCTTCGAGCGTCGGATGATAGGCGCGGCCTTTGTGATCGATGCAGATGAAGCCGAAGATATGCTTCGTATCCATGATTTCGGTCGCCTTGCCGGTCTTCAGGTCGATCGTGCCGAAGATCGAATTTTCGCCGGGGCCGGGGCGTCCGTCTGCACACGTGGAGAAATAGAGAATGCCTCGCGATTCGTCCGGCGTGACGCTGTTGATGCCGTGATGCGGGACGGGAATGGGATACACCTTGGTGGTGTCGGCGGCCGGGTCGTAGACCATCGGGTAACCGCCGGGATAGTCCTCGCGTTTTTCCTTGGCCTCGTCGGGGTAGCCCTGCTTGGTGCCGAAGTAGATTTTGCCGCTGGCCCCGGTGTTGTTGCGGGTGTGAATTTTCGACTGCGAGCCGAAGCCCTTGAGGTCGATGCCGATCGCCTTGTGGGCGTCGACGGCGACTCGCATGTTCTTGCTCGTGGTGTTGAATTCAACCAGCCAGGAATTGACGGCATTGGCATGGGTGCCGATATACAGGCACTTGTTATGTCCTTCAATGATGGCAAAGTAGCCTTCGCCTTCCGTCGCCGTGTACTTGGGAAGGACGTAGGCCTTGGAATTGACGAAGGGCGTCGGCTCGGCGGCCGTGATCTGCCCGCAGGCGCTGACGGCCAGGACGAGAAGCCTCTTGAATCGCAACATGGGATTGTCCTCCGAATCAGGGGAACGTGTGCCGACGGTGATTGCTGCGAGATTGAGCGAACTTGCAGTGTCTGCTTCGCACGCATTGCGACTTCGCGCCCTGGCGAGAAATGTTTTTTTGCTTCTCCTCGGCCTCTGTGTCTCTGTGCGCGAACCGCTTCAGTTTTGTGAATGACGTCTGAAAATGCCATCGAACCGGAAAAAGTTTTCGGCGGGAGATTGAAATTTCGATTCGCCGCGATAGCATGTCGTTCAGACCGGGGTGCTGGCGGGTGCGTGGCCTGCCAGAGAATAGGGAAGACGGTGAAAACCCGTCGCGGACCCGCCGCTGTATCCGGGGACGAACGCCGCAGTATGCCACTGTCGGGCAACCGATGGGAAGGCGCGGCAAGTAGGCCGATCCGGGAGCCAGAAGACCTGCCCGTCGGTTGTTTCGCCGTCAACGTGCTGTCGAGACCTGCGACGTTGCCTTGGTGCGCCGTTTCGTGGCATTTCCGCCACGGTCTCGGCGTTCCCATCTCCTTGACGCTTGCGATTTCGCACGCCTTCGGGGTGGGACAACGTCTCATCGTTTCTCAGCGCGCCGACGGCGCGTGTCGACAACGAGGAGATTGTCATGCGCCGAGATCGTTCGCTTGCGCTTCGCGGTTCTGAAACCCGCCCTGGCTTCACCCTGATCGAACTGCTGGTTGTGATCGCCATCATTGCGCTCTTGGTTGCGTTGTTGCTCCCTGCGGTACAGCAGGCCCGGGAAGCGGCGCGCAGCACGCAGTGCCGGAATCATCTCAAGCAATTGACGCTGGCGCTGCACAATTACGCGGAAGTCCACGGAGAACATTTGCCGCCGTATGTTTCGGAAGACCGGGCCCGTTTGAATTTTCTGCTGGGCACAGGCTCGGCCCAGGGACAGGCGCAATTCTGGTTTGGCGTCTTGAATTACGACGAACCTTTGCCGGCGATGCAGCTTGATTTTTCCAAGGGGCCTTTGGCGCCGTACATGGAAACGAACTGGCAAGCCTATCAGTGCCCCAATCTGACGGCGTCCCACCTCGATTCCGTCCGTTTTGGCCGGACCGCCTCGGGATATGGCTACAACGGACGATTTCTTTCACGCACGATGGGAGTCGATTATTTGCCGCCGACTTACGCCCCGGTGGCCAATCCCGCGCCGCTGACTCGCCGTTTTCGCGATGTCAAGCAATTGACGCAAACCGTCGTCTTTACGGACAGCGCGCAAGTCGCCTGCACGAATTTCACCGACTGCGGCACCTACCATGAGTTCCAGGAATCCTGGCTGCTGGAACCGCCAAGCTCCAATTTCCCGACGACCCACTATCGCCACAACGACGCCGCCAACGTGGCATTCCTCGACGGCCACGTCGAAACACGCGGCCGGCAGAGCTGGATGCAGATCGAAAGCAGCCCCGGCACTTGGGACGGAATCCCCGCCGGCCAGGCCGCCCAGATGAACCGAAGACGACTGGGGTATGTCAGTAACGGAAATCTCGGCGACCCGGAGAAGCAGGACGAAGTTTACGATCGTGAGTGAAGGGCTCAAAGTGGAAGTCTCTAAGCTCAGGGCCGGAGAATTCATCGAGTGTGATTCGTTGGATGACAACCCCTAGACCAAGTGCCAGAGTTCAAGTGCCAATGACCAGTCCTTCCGTCATCTCGCGTGTTGTTTTAGCGGGGCTGCTGCTCGGAGCAATTTTCGCCGGTGTGGCGACGACGGTGTGGAGGAATTCCTCGACGGCCGTCGTCCGCCGTGCACAGGCCGTCTACATCTGCCGGGAGACAGGGGACCTGTTTGTCGGTCGGGGAGAGACCGCCCCGCAGATTCATCCGCGATCGGGTCGTGCAACGCTGTGGCCGGCGGTATACTGCCCCGGGTGCAAGGGGTGGACCGCGGCGCCGCCGGCCGAACGGTTGTCGGGACATGTGGAACTGCTGAAGTGCCCCAAGTGCCGGGAGACCAGGTCATTTCAAGGCGTAATTCCTGACGGAGCGACGGAATTCTAATCCACCGGCAGACCAGGGGGCTGATCCTGAAAGAAGAGAGGTTCGCAATGACGCAGTCCGACTCGCTCGGTAGTGGGGCAGTTTAATAATGTAGGACACTTGCTCCGCAAGTGTGATTGGCACTTGCGGAGCAAGTGCCCTACATTGAAAGGCAAACTGACCCACTACCGCTTGCTCTGGTTTTGCGGTTTGTCGATGGTGTCGCCCTGGAATTTGTGCGCATGACTTTTTTGGAGAGGTGAAAGACCCCGATGTTCAAGCTTCACGATTCGTCCAGTCTGCGGTGGAAGTTTGCGGCGGCCGTTGTGGGATACGCGGCGTTATGCAAAGCCTTGCCTTATGTCCTGAATCAACTCAATGCCGCCGGTGTTCCCATTGATCCGCAGAACTCGTGGTATCCTTGGAATTTCTCTCCGTTCTGGGCCGTGTTCGCCCTGTGCGGCGCGATTGTTCCGTCGCGGCGGTGGGCGATCGCCTTGCCGCTGCTGGTCATGCTGGCCAGCGACTGCCTGATCAGCCTGGTCCACGGCAATCAATTTCTCACGACGACCGATTGGGTTGTGCAGGCGTGGGTCTACGCCAGTTTCGCCCTGTGCGGAGGGTTGGGGTTGCTGATTCGGCGCCGGACGAACTTGCTTTCCGGCATCAGCGCTGCTCTCCCGGGCGCCGTATTGTTTTTCGTCACGACCAACTTCGCGATGTGGGCCTACGGAAAGGGCGAGTTCTATCCGGAAACGCCCGCGGGGTTATGGGCATGTTACATCGCCGCGCTGCCGTTCTTTGGCCGGAGTCTGTTCAGCACGGCCGTTTACTCAGGATTGTTCTTCAGCCCATGGGGACTGGGGCTGGCCGGCGTGAAGGCGTCGCGCATGGAAGCGCACGGGCCCGTTTTGGAAGTCGTTCGCAACTGAGTCTGGTGTGACGGTGCGAGGCGGTGAAAGCACATGGCGTGAATGTGGCCAACACGCCTGTTCTTCCACCCCCGTACTCTCACACCCCCACACCCCCACACCTCCTTCCCAGGAGTCCATCAATGCTGCGGCTTGTCGTGATCACGTGGAGTTGTGCCGTGTTGGCCGGGAATCTCCCCGCGGCGGAAATCGTCGCCATCGCCGGGTCGGGCAAGGCCGAATTCTCCGGCGACGGCGGCCCGGCATTGAAGGCCGGCTGCAATCAGACGTTCGGCCTGGAGATCGGCCCGGATGGGGCGCTCTACTGGTGCGAACTCGCAAATCACGTCGTCCGCAGGCTCGATTTGAAATCAGGAATTCTGACAACCATCGCTGGCACGGGCGGCATGAAGGGTTTCTCCGGCGACGACGGTCCAGCGACCAAGGCGCTGTTGAATGAACCGCACGAACTTCGCTTCGACTCGAATGGCCATCTCTTTATCTCCGACAGCCGAAATCACGCGATCCGAAAAATTGAAGCCAAGACCGGCATCATCTCGACGGTTGCCGGTACTGGCCAGCCGGGATTCGGCGGCGATGGCGGACCGGCCCCGAAAGCCTTGCTGAGCGATGCCATTTCCGTCGTGCTGGATCGAACAGAAGACCTGTTGATCTGCGACATCAGCAACCATCGCATTCGCAAGGTCGATCGGAAAACGGGGATCATCTCCACCTGGGCCGGAAACGGCGAAAAGAAACCAACGACAGACGGTGCATCGCTTGCTGTTTCGCCGCTGCACGGCCCGCGAACCCTGGCCGTCGCAGAAAATGGCGACGTGATCATCGTCCTGCGCGAAGGCCATGCGGTCTACCGGTACGATGCGAAAACGAAAACGCTGCATCACGTCGCCGGAACAGGGCAGGGGGGCTACAGCGGCGACAATGGCGATGCCAAGCTCGCCAAGGTGAATGGACCGAAGGGTGTCGCCCTCGGCCCCAACGGCGATATCTATCTGGCCGACACGCAGAATCATGCCATTCGGGTGATCTCCGCGAAGACCGGCAAGATCACTTCCCTCGTCGGCAACGGCAAGATCGGCGACGGACCCGACGGCGACCCGGCGAAATGTCAATTGCAGCAGCCGCACGGCATCTTTATCGCCAACGACGGCACGGTTTACATCGGCGACAGCGCCAATCACAAAGTCCGCCGCCTGACGATGAAATAACTCTGTCGCGACGCCTCAATGAAGCGTAGTGATTCGTCGGTTTGGAGTCACCGTTGTCATGGCACTTCCAATGGCCGCCTCCTCCGGAATCCTCCTGACGGCCATTTCCGGGCCGGATGCCGAGAAAACCTGGACGTTGTCCGACAACGGAAATTACCTGCTCGGACGAGGCAAAGACTGTGCCGTGCAGGTTTCGGATCAATCGGTGTCTCGGGTGCATTGCGAAATCCGTCTGAAAAATGGGACCGCCACTCTCAAGGATTCCGGCAGCAAATGGGGGACCCAGGTCAACGGACGCCGCGTCGATCAGGAACTGCTGACTGCCGGGGCCGTGATCGCCCTAGGCGACACGGAACTGCGCGTGAGCCTGGTCGATCCCGTGAATACCTCGACCATGCCGCCGCGCAAGAGCGAACGGAGTCCGAAAGAGCAGCTCGCGCCTCCGGTACTTCAACCGCGAACGAAGGAGCGCGTCGCTGCGCCGCACTCTGTCCCGGAAAAGGTGGTGGACCTCAACACGCTGGTCGGTCAGCAGTTCGTGCACTTCCGGGTTCAGGAACTGGTCGGCCGCGCGGCGACCGGCGTCGTCTATCGCGCCGTCGATACTCGGAATGAACGCGTCGTCGCCCTGAAAATCTACTGGCCGGCCCTGTTTGAAGACCGGCAGACCACCACCCGGTTCCTTCGGTCTATGCGGGCCATGCTGCCTTTGACGAATGAGCATCTGGTGAAACTGTATGCCGCCGGGCGCTCGAACCAGCATTGCTTCACTGCCAGCGAATTCGTGGCCGGCGAGAGCGCCGCTCAACTGATTGCGAGGATCGGGATCGCCGGGATGCTCGACTGGCGGACCGTGTGGAAGATCGCGCTGGGGCTGGCCCAGGCGCTGGATTACATTCACCAACACAACGTGCTGCATCGCAATCTGCGGCCGAACAACATCCTCATCCGCGCCGCCGATCAATGCGTCAAGCTCGGCGATTCGATGCTCGCCAAGTCGCTGGATCAATTGAACCAGGCAGTGTTGACGCAGCGAGGGGAAGTCGTCGGCGACATGTTCTACCTGTCGCCCGAACAGGTGATCGGGACCGTCGCCGTCGATCAGCGGACCGATCTCTACTGCCTGGGGGCCACGTTGTACGCCCTCTTGACCGGCCGGCCTCCGTTTCTCGGCGGCCCGGCGGATTTGATCAACAAGATTCTGAACGTGGCCCCGGAGCCGCCGACGAAGACGCACCTCACCATCCCGGCAAGTTTCGAGGGCGTCGTGCTGCGATTGCTGGCCAAGCATCCCGACGGCCGCTATGCCAACGCCACGCTGGTCGTCAAAGACCTGGAACGCGCCGGCCGACTGGAAGGATTGATCAAATGACAGAGAAACGTCATCGGGTCGCCGTGATCGGTGCGACCGGACGCGGCGGCTACGGCCACGGCTTGGAGACCGCGTTTCGCGATCTGAAACAGGCCGAATTCTGCGCGGCGGCCGATCAGGACGATGCCGGCCGCAAGCAAACCGGTCAGCGGCTGGGCATTTCGGAACTCTTCGCCGACTACCGCGAGATGCTGGACCGCGCGAAGCCAGGCATCGTGTGCATCGGCCCGACGTGGCTGACCGACCGCGTGCCGATGATCCGTGCTGCGGCCGAGCACGGCTGCCACATCTACTGCGAGAAACCGCTGACGTACGATCTTGCATCTGCCGATAAAATTCGTGACGTTTGCCAGCAGAATCAAGTGACGCTGGCGCTGGCCCACCAGTGGCGAGCCATGCCGCCCGTGCAACAGGCGCTGTCCGAAGTTCAGAATGGCAAATTCGGCCGCGTGCTGCGGATGCGGGCCCGGCCGAAAGACGACGCCCGCGGCGGAGGCGAAGAGCTGCTCATTCATGGCACGCACTGGTTCGATCTGATGATCGCCATCGCCGGTCCGCCGCGCTGGGTCAGCGGGCACATCCGCGTCGGCGACCGCGAGGCGACTCTCGAAGATCGCCGCGGAGGCTCCATGCCGGTCGGCCCCGTCTGCGGCGATTCCATCCTGGCAGTGTTCGGCTTCGATCACGGTGTTCTGGGGACGTTCGATTCCACGGCGAACACCGCACCGACTTCCAGCAAACCGGCTGATCCCTCGTGGGACAGCGTGTATGGCCTCACCGTCGAATGTGAACGGGCCACGCTGCAATGGCGGCAGCCGGGAGACGTCTTTGTCTACCCCGCGCCGGGAGTTCTGCCCGACCTTGACGAACTGAAATGGAACCGCCTCTGGATCGAAGACTGGCATTTCACCAAAGAACATCTTCCGCGGCCGTTGCGGCAGGAATGGCTGGCCCACGGCAATCGGACGCTGGCACAAGACCTGATCGACGCCGTTGAAACACAGCGCGAACCGTTGTCCCCGTTGAAACATGGCTTACTGATCACGGAAATGGTGCAAGGGACGTATGCCTCGCATTTCGCAAACGGCCGCCGCTTGCCAATCCCGTTACAGGATCGTGAGCATCCTCTCGCCGGTTGAATTCCAGCCTGACGCTGGCTGCGTTCAATCGGAAATCGCGTGTTTCCGGTCGACCGGCCGGATCAGAAAATTGGCCAGCATCGCAATCGCTAACAATCCCGCCATCAGGTACATCGTCGAATTGTACAGCGTGCAGGCCGGGTTGATCGTGCCCGGCGGGGCGATCTCCATCAACTTCGACAGCGTGACGGTTTTCGCCGCGATGAGCTGATCCAACTGAGAGACCGGGGCGCCGAACCGGTCGGCAAACTTCCCGGGATCGACTTGCGCCGCCAGTCGGACCAGGCTGTGCCGCAGTTCGTGATCGCGCAGCAGGGAAATCGCGACGGGCCCCAGCACGCCGGCCGTGCTCCACGCCGTCAGCAGCCTGCCATGGATGCCGCCGACGAACCGTGTGCCGAACAAGTCGGCGAGATACGCCGGAATCGTCGCGAACCCGCCGCCATACAGAGTGAAGATCAGCATCGTCACCGCGTAAAACAGCACGAGCCAGAGCACCGACGGCTGAACGCTGCCTTGAAACGCGGCATACGGAATTACCAGGTAAAGCACGATGCCAGCCGCGAAAAAAATGTGATACGTGGTCTTCCGGCCGATGAGGTCCGACGCGCTGGCCCAGAAAAAACGGCCCGCCATGTTGAACACGCTGGTCATCAAGACATACGTCGCTGCGAACGGCCCGGTGACGACCTGCGGCAGCGTGCTGCCGAAGATTTCGGTGATCATCGTCTTGGCCACGCCCAAGACGCCGATCCCCGCCGTCACGTTGAAACAAAGCATGATCCACAGCAGGTAAAACTGCGGCGTCAGCAGCGCCTGATTCAGATCGACATGGCGCGTGTTGATCATCTTCTTCTGCGCGTCGGCTTCCGTCGGCGCGATCCAGCCATCGGGGGTCCAGCCTGGCGCGGGAATGCGATACGAAAACGCCGCCGCGATCATTACCACGAAATACAATCCCGACAGAACGAGAAAGGTCTGCACGATGCCGGTCCGGCCCGTGCCGACGACATACGCGCCGGGTTCGCATTTCACCGGCAACTGCTTCGCCTCGGTTTCGGAAAGGACGATGACTTCGCGCAAGGCCCCGTTCGCGACGGCATATCGCCTGCCGTCACGGGTCTCTAATTCCATGTCGTTCGACGCGCCAAGAAACTCGGGCGCAACGAAGAATGTTTTCAGCAGCGATTCTTTCAACGGCGTGCCGACCATCGCACCGCCGCCGAAGCCCATGATGGCAATTCCAGCCGCCATTCCGCGCCGGTCTGGAAACCAGCGAATCAGCGTGCTGACGGGAGAAACATAACCCAGCCCCAGTCCGATGCCGCCGATGACGCCATAGCCGAGATACAGCAGCCAGAGCTGGTGCCACGCCGCTCCCAGGGCGCTGAGCACAAAGCCGCCGCACCAGCAAAAGGCGGAGACCGTGCCGACCATCCTTGGGCCGACTCTCTCCAGCCACCTTCCGGCGAAAGCCGCCGACAGGCCCAGGCACACAATCGCCACGCTGAAAATCCAGACGACGGCAGGCAGGCTCCAATCGTCGGCGGCACTCCCCACCACGCCCAGCGCCCTTGTCAATGGCGGATTGAACAGGCTCCAGGCATACACCGAGCCCAGGCACAAATGAATCGCTACCGACGCTGGCGGAACCTTCCACCGGTTAAATCCCGGCGGCGCGACGATGCGTTCCTTTGACAGCAAGTTTCCCATCGCCGCCAAGATAACGAGGAGTTATCGAAGCCGAAAGGCCGGCAACAAACCTCAGCGATGCTTCGCAGCAGCGTGCCTTGGCGCGAGTGCTCCGGCTGACGAACCAGCCCAGTCCGGGCCTTCCCGCTGGTCAGACGCGGGTACCCGAGGCTAGCGTGCTTCGGATTCCAACTGGTAATCTTCGATCTTCTTGTGCAGCGTGTTGCGGTTGATGCCGAGCTTGGTGGCAGCCTTGGTCTGCACTCCCTGGCAGGTTCGCAGCACTTGCAGGATCAGTTCTTTCTCGACCAGGGAAACGACCTGCTCGTGCGCGTTGGTCGCCTCTTCTCCTGCCTTGAGCAGCCCCAGCGTGACGAGTTCGCTGCAAAGAGTGCTCAGCCCGCCGGACTTCGCGCGGCTTAACCGAATCGGCGCCATGCCGCGCACGGGCGGCGGAAACAGGTCCAGCGTGATCTGTCCGCCGGTGCACAGGACGATCGCCCGTTCCACGTAGTTTTGCAGTTCGCGCACATTGCCGGGCCAGGCATAGGCTTCTAGGGCGGCGATCACGTTGTCGGAAACTTTCGGCGCCGGGCGATTGTTCGCCGCCGCGTAGCGCCGGGAGAAATGATTCACCAGTTGGTCAAGGTCTTGCGGGCGGTCCCTGAGCGGCGGCAAGTAGATCGGCACGACATTCAGACGATAATACAAGTCTTCCCGAAACCGGCCGGCGTCGATCTCATCCTGCAGATCGCGGTTGGTCGCCGCCACGATCCGGCAGTCAACGCGAATGGTCCGGCTGTCGCCCACGCGCTCGAACTCCTGCTCTTGCAGCACGCGCAGCAGCTTGACCTGCAGCGTGTAGCTCATGGAGTTGATTTCATCGAGAAAGATTGTGCCCCCATGCGCGGCTTCGAATCGCCCGGTGCGATTGTCGTGGGCGCTGGTGAAGGCTCCTTTGACATGGCCGAACAATTCGCTTTCCAGCAGGCTTTCGCTGAGCGCGCCGCAGTTCACGCGAATGAACGGGCCGGACGCGCGGGGACTCAATTCGTGAATGGCCCGGGCGACCAACTCTTTGCCGGTGCCGGTCTCTCCCAGAAGGAGCACCGTGGCCGCGGACGGCGCGACTTGCCGCGTGAAGCGGTAGACATCGTTCATCGCGGGAGAGTTGCCGATCATCCCCGCGAGCAACGGTTCGTTCGTCGAATTCGGGAGCTTTTCAGCAGACATCGAGAGTAGACCAGGCAATTTTCAATGGGTTCGTCAGCATCAGCGTTGAGCAATAATCAGGCTGGGTCGGCCCTGATTATAGGCGAGACTGCCAATAAAACCTAGATTAGACCGCTGGGTTTCCTGCGTCTACGTTGACCTGAAGCATCTTACTTGCCGGCAGTGCTGTCCATACTGGCGTCTATGCTGACAAAATAAGCGGAATGTCTGCTTGAAAACGATGTCAGACTCTGGCCGATGGTTTCGTTGCACGGCAGACGGTAAGATTTGTGCTCGGTAATCGTCTTCGTCGCGATGTCCGATGAGTTCTTCACATTTCATTGACTCCAGCGGAACCAGACTGATGTCTTACGATGTCTATGGCGTGGGCAATGCCCTGGTCGATATCCAAGCCCGCATCCCTGATCCGCTCTTGGACAGCCTCGGCTACGCGAAAGGCGTCATGACGCTGGTTGACGAACCGGCCCAGTCGCGCGTGCTGGGGTCTCTCGACCACTCTCCGATCAGCCGCTGTGCCGGCGGGTCGGCCGCCAACACCGTGGCGGGAGTCGTGGATCTCGGAGGCCGGGCGGCCTATGCCGGGAAAGTCGGCTCGGACAGCCTGGGCGAATTCTGGCTCCGCGATCTGCGCGACCTGGGCGTGACGATCGAGGTGCCGCAGACTCCCGGTCAGACCGGTACCTGCGTGGTGCTCATCACGGAAGACGCGCAGCGGACGATGTTGACGCACCTGGGGCTGTCGTCAACGCTAGGGCCGGACGACATTTCCGAAGCGGAAATTCGCCAGGCCAAATATGTCTACATCGAAGGGTATCTGTTCACGGGGGAATCGACCAAGCAGGCGGCCCTCAAGGCCGTGCGGCTGGCCAAGGCGAACGGCGTGAAAGTCGCGTTTACTGTGTCCGACCCGTTTCTGATCGGCCTCAATCGCGAACTCTTCTGGGAGTTGATTCGCGGCCCGGTCGATCTGCTGTTCTGCAATGTCGATGAAGCCCGCGCGCTGACGGGGAAGATCGATCCGGTGGAATGCGCCAGGGACATCCATCAACATGCGGCCGACGTCGCTTTGACCCTGGGAGCCGCCGGGTCCCTGCTGATGCACGGCGGCGACGTGTTTCCGGTGGAAGGCGTCAGCGTGAAGGCCGTGGACACGACCGGCGCCGGCGATATGTA
Source organism: uncultured Planctomycetaceae bacterium (assembly GCA_964388415.1). Classification (GTDB taxonomy): domain Bacteria; phylum Planctomycetota; class Planctomycetia; order Planctomycetales; family Planctomycetaceae; genus CAZDGB01. The sequence continues at coordinate 29,770 of CAYMAO010000002.1, forward strand.
CGCCGCGGGAATTCTCTACGGCATCACGAACGGGTTCAGTTGGCCTCAGTCCGGGCACCTGGCCTCCCACGCAGCGGCCCGGATCGTCACGCAAATGGGCGCCCGGCTGGGCCGCAAGTTCACCCGCGCGGAGATTGAAGACCTGCTGCGGTGAGGCCGATCACGGAAGCGGACAGCATTCCGAAGCCATGATTCGCATCGGCATGATGCATCTGATGCTCAAACGCCTCGCAAATCCCGTGAAAAAACTGGATGAGAGGACTGAGTCATCCAACGGCATTCATTCCGCCGGCGGGTGCCAGTCGCCCCAGTGGGACAGATATTCTGCGTAGGCCGGAATGTTTTCCGCCTGGCTTTCGAGGAATTCTTTTGCGGCCAGGACGAGCTTGTGTTCCGCGTCCAGCGTCAGTTTGCCGAGCAGGACGCGGGAGCGCAGGAAAACGAAATAAGTGTCGAGGACATCACAGCGGCAGTAGTCGTTGATGGGGCCGACTTCGCCGGCGTAGTACATGTCTTGCACTTTTGAGCCGTCGATGCCGGTCTTGCCCGGTTTGCCGATGAGGTTCGCCAACAGATTCAATCCGCCGACCATGCGGCCCGCGCCGAAGTTCGAGAGGAGGTCGTACAAATCGAGATGGGCGTCGCCGTTGTAACGGTTGCGGGCCTGTTCATACGCCCGGGCATCCACGTTGAACCACGCCGGGACGGAATAACCGTAGCGGAATGCGGCGAGTTCCAGCACGGGCAAGTCGTAGCCGCGGCCGTTGAAACTGACCAAAGTCGGCCGCTGATAATGGTTCCAGCCCTGCCAGAAGAGCCGGGTGATGACGGCCGGCCGATACTGCGGGGCGTCCAGCGTGACGAGGTCCTGCAGTTCGAACTGCTTACCGACTTTGGCGATCGCCACGGAAATCGGCAGCATGAATGTCGTCGGCAAGACGTCTTTGCCATTCTCTGCCATCAGTTCCGCGCGATACTTCGCCACGGCTTCCGTCGCGGAGAGATTGTCTTTGGGGTACCGAATCCGCGAGACGAGTTCACCGTCGGCGATGGCTTCGATGTCGAAGATCAGAAACGACGGCGTCATTTTCAGGTCAGCGGGCATCGGTGGTTGCCTGCGGAGTTGCATGCTTGATCACGAAATCGACCAGTTCCTGCGACTGGAACCAGCCGGGTTTCATGTCGTGGCCGCCGCCTTTGACGACCGACAGGATCATCGTGCCGCCGTGCTTTTCATACTGCTTTGCGATTTCTCCGGAGTTGGCATCCAACGGGACGGTCCGGTCCATGTCTCCGTGAATGTGGAAGATCGGGACTTTCGCCTTCGCCAGCGATTCCACGCGGCTCACCGGATTGTGCCGGGCGAGGTCGTCGGTCAGTTGTTGAGCCGTCAACTTGTAGGCTCCGCAGGCGTTGTTGATGCCGGGGTAACTTTGGAGATTGCACACAGGATAAATTCCCGCGATGCAGCCGACCGAGTCGGGATGTTCAACGGCCCAATTGTAGAGCATGAGACCGCCGCGGCTGCGCGCCAACAGGCACGGTTTCTTCGACAGGCTTCTTTGTTCCGTCAACTCCTGATACAGGGCCGAGTACTGCGCCCGGCCGTCGGGACTGCCGAACGATTCGCCGACGTCGATGCCGGCGACGGCAATCCCTGCATCCAGGAATTTCTGAAACATCCATTTTTCCTCGGTTGCCGGCAAGCCCGGCAACGTCGGTGCGTACCAGACCCAGGGCCTGGTCTTTGCCGCAGGATCGGGCTTGGGAGAGATGAGAAAAGCAGGGCGCTCCTTGACCAGGAACGCATCCCCCGGAAGCGGCAACACTTTCACCGGTTTCTGAGGTTCGGCAGCGGTCACAACCCACGGCATCAACCACACCGCCAGGCTGACTCCGATGATTCCGTGATTCATAGAGACTCCTGCACGATCCCGGCGATGCCATCGCCGGGCTTTGAGGGGGGCGATCGCAGAATCGCACGCCTGGGAATCACCCGAGTTTCGCGACGGCGGCGCGGACGTTCTTCAAGCAGACTTCCAGGTCGGACATCGGGTTGTCCGGGTTTTCTTCGTATTCCAGCGCGAGGATATATTCGTACTTCAGCGCCTTCAGGGCCTTCAGGCATCCGAGGACGTTGAGGTCGCCTTCGCCGAGAATCTTGAACTGTTTCTGGCGCTTGCCGTCTTTTTCGACGGTCTTCACGTCTTTGAGATGGACGCCGAACGTGCGCTTGGCGAATTTCTCGATGGCTTCCACCGGGTCGACGTCGCTGCGGAGATAATGTCCCGTGTCGACGCAGGCGCCGATTTTCGGGTGCCGGTCTTTGATGAGTTCCCAGACATCGTTGATCTTATCGTACCGATGTCCCGGTCCGTGATTATGAATCGCAATGGCGATGTCATATTCGGCAACCAGCTTATCGAGCAGGTCGAACGTCGCCTTGTCCTTCGCGGGGTCGGCGCTGAGGGCCTTCATCCCGATGGCCTTAGCGTAATCGAAATACTCGCGGGCCTTGGTTTCATTCCCGTCGAACCCGAGCACGCCGTAGGCCAGCATCGTCACGCCGGAGTCGGCGAGCATTTTCTTCTGATCGGCGATCTGCTTCGGCACATTGCTCATCGGCACATGGCCCGGGAAACCTTCCCAGTAATGCAGTCCCAGCGTCTTGGAGTGGACCAGGGCCTGATCGACCTTGAACCCGCGCAGGGAATAACTCTGAATGCCCATCTTGAAGCCGCCGTATGGGTCTTTTTCGTCGGCGGCAAACGACGAGCCCGTGAGCAGCGAACCGGCGACTCCCACGGCAGTCGCTTTGAGAAAATCGCGGCGGTCCAGTCCTGAGAGCGTGTTCATAACGAGCGTTTCCTACCAAGGGAAGTTCAGGGAACGGCTGAGCCCAAGCGTCAGCCGGCAAGAAATTGTTCGATGCGGTCCAGGCCGGCTTCCAGTGTGGCGAGATCGGTGGCGAAAGACAATCGGACATAGCCCGGCGCGCCGAAGGCGTCCCCCGTGACCAGGGCGACATGATTTTGTTCCAAGAGCGCCGTGCAGAATTCCGTGGCGTCTTTCACGACGCGGCCGCCGGCGAGCGGCTTGCCGAACTTCGAGGAGACGTTGAAAAACGCATAAAACGCGCCGCCGGGCTGGGCGAACGTCAGGCCGAACTTCGGCCGCATGGCTTCCAGCCGGCCCATCACGTAGTTGCGGCGTTTCTCGAATTCGACCCGCATGGCTTCGACACTGTCTTGCGGGCCGTTGATGGCCGCGAGCGCCGCGTATTGGCTGACGCTGCACGGGTTGGACGTCTCCTGGCTTTGCAAGTTGTCCATCGCCGTGGTGATTTCAGGGCTCGCAATCGTCCAGCCGATCCGCCAACCGGTCATCGCATAGGCCTTGCTCACGCCGCTGACCAGGATCGTCCGCGCGGCGACTTCGGGGCCGAAGCTGGCGAAACATTGGAACTCGGAACTGCCATAGATCAGCTTCTCGTAGATCTCGTCGGACAAGACCAGCACGTCTTTCTGGACGGCGACATCGGCCAGAGCCTTCAATTGAGCGACGGAATACGCCGTGCCGGTCGGATTGCACGGATTATTGAGCATCATTAACCGCGTTTTCGGCGTCACGGCGGCGGCGAATTGCTCGCCCGAGAGAATAAACCCGCTGGCTTCCGTCGTGGGGACCAGCACCGGCGTCGCCCCGGTGAGTTCCACCAGGGCGCTATAGCTGACCCAGTACGGCGACGGAATGATGACCTCATCGCCGGGGCCGCAAAGCGAAGTGATCACATTATGAATCGAGTGCTTGGCTCCGTTCGAGATCACCACCTGGTTGGGGGCGAACTTCAGGCCGTAGTCTCGCTGGTAGAGATCGCAGACGGCCTTCTTCAACTCGGGGATGCCGCCGGAGGGTGTGTAATGCGTGTGGCCGGCTTTCATCGCGGCGACGGCGGCGTCGCAGATGTGCTGGGGGGTGACGAAATCGGGCTCACCCAGGGTGAAGTCGTAAACTTTCACGCCTTGAGCTTTCAACGCCTTCGCCTTGGCGGCGGCGGCAATCGTGGCGGATGGCTTCAAAGTTTGAACGGCGGGAGAAAAGCGAACGGTCGGCATGGGGCGTGTCTTTCCGAGGCGAGAAACATTTCGAATGACTGATTGTTCAATCGCGAGGGAAGACCGTCAAGCCAGACGGCGTTCGGTCACGATTCTCTTCGCGGAGGATGAATTACAGTTTCGCCGCGAGTGCCGAAACGCTCTTTGCGAAACTTGCGAGATGAGGTATCTTGCCGCACCGACCAGGAGGGTTTCGATGTCGCTATTGCAATGTCACGGACTGGTAAAGCAATATCCCGGCAAGCGGGCTGTGGACGGCGTCGATTTTCATGTCGAGGCCGGTGAAATCGTCGGGCTGCTCGGCCCGAACGGGGCGGGCAAGACGACCAGTTTCCGCATGACGTGCGGCCTCGTCACGCCGACCGCCGGACGGGTGATCTTCAACGGGATCGACGTCACCCATTGGCCGCTGTACAAGCGCGCCCAGGCCGGGATGGGTTATCTTCCGCAGGATGAAAGCATTTTCGTCAAGCTGACCGTCGAACAGAACATCATCGCCGTGCTGGAGTTTCTGCCGCTGTCTCACAAGGAACGCCAGCACCGGCTGGATCATCTGCTCCATGAATTCGGCATCGCCGACAAGCGCAAGCAGATCGCTTCGACGTTATCCGGCGGCGAACGCCGCCGCTTGGAAATCGCCCGCTGCCTCTCCAGCAAGCCGAAGCTGATCTTGCTCGACGAACCCTTCACCGGGATCGACCCGGTCACGATTCACTCGATTCAGGATATCATCGCGGATCTGAAACGGAGCGGCATCGCCATCCTTCTGACCGATCACCGCGAAAGGGAAACGCTCACCATCACTGACCGCAGCTACATTGTGTTCGCCGGAAAAATTCTCGTCTCGGGCGATGCGGAAACCGTGCTCCGCGATGAAAAAGCCCAGCAGTACTACTTCGGCAAGCGATTCGACGCCGATTCTATTATTGAAAGCAAGGGCGTCTTTCAGGGGACGCCCGCACAGCCGCCGTTTCGCGCCGCAGCGTAAGACTCAGCGACGCTTCGCAGAAGCGTTCCCGGCGATGCCATCGCCGGGCTTTGGCATGGTATGATGCACCCATGCGAATTTTACGCACTGCCTGGCGCGCGATCATTTACCTGTGGGTGCTGCCCGGGACGATCGTCGGATTGTCGGCCGCATTCCTCGCGCTCTGCCGCGGCGGGCGTTGTCACGTGGTGGAGGGAGTCCTGGAAGTCTCCGGCGGCGATGTCACGCGGATGATCTCGCGGTTCTCCGCCGTGCCGGGGGCCATCTCGGCGATCACGCTGGGGCATGTCGTCGTGGGCGCGACGCTGGCCGACCTGGACCGAACCCGTCGTCATGAGCGGGTCCACGTCCGACAGTATGAACGCTGGGGGCCGCTGTTCATCCCGGCGTATCTCCTGTGCAGTTGCTGGATCTGGCTGCGCGGCGGTGATTCGTACCTCGATAACCCGTTCGAAGTCGAAGCCTACGCGGTGAGCGATGGGAACGAATTGAACTTGTAAAACTCTGTAGTTCCTTTTTCAGTTGACGCAAAAATTCTTTACCCCAAAGGGGTTATGCCTCATAGCCCACGGTTGCACGCTTCGTGCTACCCTGGGGATTTGTCACCGGAGGAACGACCAACGCTGAAAGGGTTGTGCCGTGCGAAAAACCAACGGCGGAACCCCGTTGGGGTTCATTGACCGTTTCGGGGAACGAACCCAAGGTAGCTCACTTCGTTCGCAACCCTGGGCTATGTGACACAACTCCTTCGGAGTATAAGCCTTAAGGCGAAGACAAAATCGGAGCCACTGAAACTTCGTCACAAGCGCTCACACTTGAGACATGGCATTTTCTTTCGGCAAGGACGGTCGTGTCGTCACCGCCATCCTGTCCAGGAAAATGCCCTTACTTCCCCCCCTTTGATTGCGGCCGCGCCGCGTCAGGACTTAGGCGCTCGAATTCAAGAAGTGACTCCGAACCGCGATCTACTTGCTTTCTAACGCCGAATGCCTAACGCCTCTCCCACTTGATCCTTTTCTTTTTCGCTTTCATCCTGCATCATTCATTCTTTCCCATACCACGACGGAGCCTTCCCCAATGCGACTGGCAAAGATTCGCCTGGCTGACGATTCCATTCACGCAGCCGTCTGGGGCGACGACGAGAAGCTGCGGTTGCTCGACCTGCTGCAAATGGAGCAGTACCGCTCGCTGCAAGACGTGCTGCATTCTCCCGACCCGATCGGGTTGGCGAAATATCTCCTGGACGCCAAGGCGAAGCCGCTCGCCGCGGAGAAAGTCACGTTTCTCGCCCCGATCGACAGGCAGGAAGTCTGGGCGGCCGGCGTGACGTACAAACGGAGCCAGGTCGCCCGGATGCAGGAATCCGAAGCCGGGGCCTCGCATTACGACAAGGTCTACACGGCGCCTCGGCCCGAGATCTTTTTCAAGGCGACGCCCAGCCGCGTCTCCGGGCCTGGCCAACCGGTCCGCGTCCGGGCCGACAGCAAATGGTCCGTCCCCGAACCGGAACTGGCCCTCGTCATCTCGCCGACGAAGAAGCTGGTCGGCTTCACCGTCGGGAACGACATGTCGGCCCGCGATATCGAAGGCGAAAACCCTCTCTATCTGCCCCAGGCCAAGGTCTACAACCAGTGCTGCGGACTCGGCCCCTGCGTCTGGATTCCCGAAGGTCCCGTCGACCGGCCCAACACTAAGATCGCTCTGAAGATCGAACGGAAAAAGAAAACCGTCTTCTCCGGCGAAACCGATCTCGACCACATGAAGCGCGGCTTCGAGGAACTCATCGACTGGCTCACGAGAGAAAACGACCTCGCCCAGGGAGCCTTCCTGCTCACCGGTACCGGCGTCGTCCCCCCGGATGACTTCACCCTCGAAAACGGCGACTCTGTCTCGATTTCCATCACAAACATCGGCACGCTGGTCAACCCGGTGGTGAAGGGGTAATACGCATCCCAGAAAATAACAGCGCTCTCAAGCGTTTTTAGCTCGCTGCATCGCCAAGACTTGCGATGACGACACCTCGCTGTTTTTTCTGGGAAATGGGATAAGAGGGCCAAACGCTCCATGCGCGCCGACGTCTCCGCGCTTTACCCCCTGGTCATCGTCAAAGTTGGCGGCAGTCTGCTCAACCTGTCGGATTTGAGTGAACGAATCGTCGCGCTCCGGGATCAACGCCCTGGAATCCGACCCGTATTGATCGCCGGCGGCGGCCCGGCGGCAGATGTCGTCCGAAGCTGGGACGACACCTTTTCGCTCGGTGAATCGGCCTGCCATGCGTTGGCGCTGACGTCCATGCAATTGACGGCGTCTCTTCTGGAACGGATTCTTCCGCAGAGCTGCGTGGTCTCCTCGGAAGCCGAAGCCGCGGCCTGTTGGTCGTGCGGCACCTGGCCGATCCTGGATGTCGCGGCGTGGCTAAATGAAACGGAAGCGAACCAGGCCGGACTGCCGGAGTCGTGGGACGTGACCAGCGATTCTCTGTCTGCCTGGGTCGCGGAAAAGTGGGACGCGGAGGAACTCTGGCTGCTGAAGTCAACCGAATTACCGGCGGAAACGACCATTGCGATGGCCAGCCGGCTCGAACTTGTGGACGCCTATTTTCTGAAGATTGCCCCGCGCGTCCGGAAGATTTCCTGGTGCAACCTGCGGCATGAGCCCTTGGAACTGCAAGAGTGGGCGGTTCGACCGTGAGTCTCAGCGGCCATGATCAAGCCCCAGGGCCTACGCCCTTTTGAAGCAGGGCAAGCGGTAGGGTAGGTCGAGCGCTTCGCGAGGCCCACCGTCTTCAAGACTACGGCGAATTGGTGGGCCTCGCGAAGCGCTCGACCGCACCCTACTGGAAAAAGGCGGTCGCCCTGGTCGGAAGCCGTTCATCCTTCTCAAGTCGAGGTCCATCCGTTAATTTGAAGGGGACAACACTTGGGAGAGGAATCGATCATGGACCAGGACGAGATATTGCTGGATGCCGAAGAACGGATGGAAAAAGCCGTACAAGTGGTGCACGACCAGTTGGCGGGGTTGCGGACCGGGCGGGCCAACGCCGGGCTGGTGGATTCGGTGCGCGTCGACTATTACGGTTCGCCGACGCCGTTGAAGCAACTGGCCACGATCAGTATTCCGGAACCGCAGCAGATTCTGATCCGGCCGTTCGACGCCGGCGCGCTCAGCGAAATCGCCAAGGCGATTCAGTCCAGCGACGTGGGCCTGGCCCCGAACTCCGACGGCCGGGTGATCCGGCTGAACGTGCCGCCGTTATCGACCGAACGCCGCAAGCAGTTGGTCTCGCGCGTGAAAGATTTGTCGGAGGACGCCCGAGTGGCGATTCGGAATATCCGCCGGGACGCCAACAAGCACGCCGACACGGCTCTTAAAGACAAGACGATGAGCGAAGACATCCACGACGCCACGAAAGAACAGGTCCAGGAATTGACCAAGACCTATGAGGGGAAGGTCAACCAATTGGCGGCCGCGAAGGAAAGAGACGTGATGGAGCAATAGCGGCGGCACTGACGCCGCAGACGTTGCGTCGCTTTGGGAGAGTATCGCGGTGCAACGGATGGCCCAAACCGCAAGGTTTGCCCCGTCTCACGAATCTGTCTCGTCGGTCTGACCGTTCAATCGTGGACAAGCACCTCGTGGAACTCCGGCAGAATCGACTTCTTCTGTCCTGGATCAGCGATTTCTGCCGATGGTAGCTGGCATGAGGCAAACGCGCGGCAAATCGCCGCACCACGCCTCACGCCCGCAACTTGAAATCACTCTTCCTCGATCCAGACAGGTGATCCAGATGTTAAGCTGGCAGAACTTTGCCGGCTGCACGGCGGCAGCGGCTCTCACAGTCGGTCTTCTGAGCACGGCGGGATGCCGTCAAATGTCTCAAATGGTTCGTTCCGAAGAACCGGTGATGGAACAATCCTCCCCGCTTCCTCCGGATTACAAAACTTTGACGACACCCCGCCTGGAGCCGGTGCCGCAGAAATCCACTCGGGCTCCCCGACAGCCGGTTCCGCAACTGATTCCTCCTCCGGCGCCGCCGGCGGAATCGGCCCGGCGAACTCCCGCGTCCCCCAAAGCTTCCGACTTGGACGCCTGGGAGTCGGAATCCGTCGAACTTGTCGATCAACAGGACGCAGATTTCTTCGGCGACTCTGCCCCGGCCTATCCTCCCGCTTTCGTCACGGAGCGGTCGGCGTCCTATGCGGCGCGGTTGGCCGAACAAGGCCAGGCGGCTCGTCAACGGAAGGAAATTCGGGAACCGCTCTGGCCGGTCATCGTTCCGGGCGCGTCCACCCTGAAGCCCGTGGCGGAGCAAGAACCCAAGTTAATGCCCGTCCCGAAATAGGCCTTTCTCATCGCGGGAAATCACCCCGCAACAGACATCGCCCAAAGCCCGGCGTCGGCGACGCCGGGACCATTCCTCAACGCCTCAAGGACAGGTCGCCGCGAAGACGGATGTTCCTGGTTCGACGGATTCGCTACAATGACGAAGCGTTGCGGGGGCGGAGCGTCTGGCCGCAAGTGATCGCTTCCTCGAAAGACGGACTCGAAAGACGGAACTGTGCCGCGATTGAACGCGAGAACTTCGATTTCAAACTCCGTCCCGACGTGGAAAGTTGCGCTGTTGGCCGCCTGCATCCTGGGCGTTTTAACGGCTGAATCGACCATTCTTCGTGCGCAGCCGGAAGAGACGACGCCTGTCGCCTCGTCCCCGGATTCGGCCATCGACCCCGCCGCGGCGCTGCCGATCCGAAAAGGGATCCCCCAGGATCCGCTCGGGATCTTGATGGCGCTCGGGTGGTTCGTCTATCCTTTGGGTTTGACGTCGATCATCGCCGCCTGGGTGGCGATCGAGCGGTTGGTGGTCCTCCGTCGCGGCCGCGTGATTCCCAAGCCCTTCGTCAAGCGGTTTTTCGACTTGCTGGAAGAAGGCAAGCTCGATCCCAAATCGGCCCTCAAACTCTGCGAAGAGAATGGCAGTCCCATCGCATCGGTGTTTGCCCACGGCATCCGCAAGTGGGGCAAACCCAGCGTCGAGGTCGAGCAAGCCATCATCGACGGCGGCGAACGGCAGGTCGGCCAGCTTCGCAGTTATCTCCGCGTCCTCAACGGTGCGGCGACCGTCGGTCCGCTGTTGGGTCTGCTGGGCACCGTCTGGGGCATGGTCGGTTCGTTCAACACGATCGCCATGAAAGCGGCGATGGGCAAGTCCGGTGAACTGGCCGCCGGCATCGGCCTTGCCCTGTTGACCACCGTGGTCGGCCTGCTGGTCGCAATCCCTGCGCTGGTGATGTACATGTACCTCTCCGGCCGAGTCGACGCGCTGGTGATGGAAATGGACTCGCTGGCTCAGGAACTCGTCGACTTCATCTCCGCGGAAGGCATGATGGAACAGCAGCGCGCGAACCGCGCCGCACTCGATCGCCCCGCCACGAAACCGGATGCCCGCCGCGCCGTGTGACGCTCGGCAATGCCTGCCGATGGCATCCGCGGGACAGCAGGGCCGTGGGCCCGACAGGGAGAGCGCTTCCGTTTTGCTGTTCCCGGCGGTAATGTCGGATCGGTTTTGCAATGCCAATCGCCTCGCCTTCAAACAACTGCGTCACAATGACGACTGCCGACGATTCCGTACGCCGGGCCGTGATTCAGCAACTGGACGTGCTGCGGCAGGCCGGGTTGACGCATTGGCAGTCGATCGCGCCGGCGCCGGTGATCGCACCGCCGGCGAACTCGCGTACGGTGACACAGCCGATCTCTCGCGCCCCAGTTGCTGGAAATTCCCCGATGCCCCGATCTTCCTCCGTGCCTGCCAAGTCGACCGGTTTGCCGCTGCTGGATCCTGCGCGCTGCGAGACGTTTCAGCCTTTTGACCTCTCACCGGAGGAACGCCGAACGCAATTGGCCGACTGGAAAGAGCGCGTGGCCCAATGCGTTCGCTGCCAGGAACTGGCTGACAGCCGGACGAACACGGTGTTCGGCGTCGGCAACCCGGAAGCGAAGTTGCTGTTCGTCGGCGAAGCGCCCGGTGCCGATGAAGACGCCCAGGGCGAACCGTTCGTCGGCAAAGCCGGGCAACTGCTGAACGACATCATCAAGGCGTGCAAGCTGAAGCGAGAAGACGTTTACATCTGCAATGTTCTCCGTTGCCGTCCGCCGGGCAATCGCGTTCCCGCACCGCAGGAGGCCGCGAATTGCCGGGAATATCTCGATGCGCAGATCGCCATCGTCAACCCGGATTACATCGTCTGCTGGGGTTCGACGGCGGCGAAAAATCTGCTCGGCTCGGAGGAGACCATCGGCAAGCTACGAGGAAAATTCTTCAAGTACGGCCGGGCAAAAGTGCTGTGCACCTATCATCCGTCGTATCTGCTGCGCAATCCGGCCGCGAAGAAAGACGTCTGGGACGACATGAAACTCTTATTCCGCGACATGGGCGTCGACTTGTCGGCGAAGTGACAGCGCCCCCAGAGCCCCGCCGACGCCGTCGACGGGCTTTGTCTCACCGGTCAAAACTCGGTGATTAGTTCGCCATCGTGCCGATTGGCCAGGTTGCGGAGCACGAACGGGGAAATATTGTTGCTGAGAAATCGGACGGAGCCGTCACCCATCAGATTATGCCAGCCGCCCGTGTGAGGACTCCCCAAGCCGCCGACGTACTCCGCGACCGGCAGCAAGGTTTTGGGGTCCATCGGCACTGTGTCGCCGTGAAATGCAAAGCGTGCTTGCAATGGAGGGGCTTCCACGGTGACATTCTCGGCCGCGGCATCCGCTGGGGCTTCCGGCGCAGGGTTGCCTGGTCCGGCCGGTTTGAACGTGTCGATCACCGCGTTCCGCAGCGTGCTGCGCGTCCCGGACATCCACCCCAGATTCGCTGCGGCCCATTGCGGCTCACCGCGGGTTTCGCCGACGTAGATCGTGTTGGAACTTCCGTCGGTGACCTGTTCATAACGGACGCTGCTATTGAGATACAACACGCCGTTTTGATTCGCGTCGATGGGCGCCTCGACGTCGTTGTGGATGCCCGCATAGGCAGAACCCACTGCGAAGGAGTCGCCATCCGGTGTGGTGCCGGTCTGCGGCATGGTTCCCTCTGACGGGCAGAACAAGACCAGAAATCGATGAGCGCGGACTTCGCGATTCGCCTTGGCGTAGACGCTCTGGTTGAAATTGATCTTCCGGAACGCGTTCTGCTGCTCGAGATAAGGCAGGATCTGCACGATCCAGTTCATGTGATAACCGTCCGGAAGATTTCGCACGGGGCCCGCGGCATTGCAGACGCCGGGCGGCAGCATCTGAAACGCCATCTCGTAATTGTGCAGCGCCAACCCGAGCTGCATCATGTGATTCTTGCACTGCGTGCGCCGGGCCGCCTCGCGCGCCTGCTGCACGGCCGGCAGCAAGAGCGCGATTAGAATCGCGATGATGGCGATCACCACCAGCAGTTCGATCAGCGTAAAGGCAGGGCGTTTCGAGGTTGGAAGACATCGCATGGCGTTCGGCTCCTGAATCGGCGTTCGGTTTTCGGCGTTCGGCGTTAGAAATCAATGACCCACTTCGGGTTCACCGGATCTCACTCACCACAATTGACAGCGTCCGAGGAGTCCCCCAATGCGCGGCGTCGGCGACGCCGGGACCATCCTACGGCTTCATGACAACTCCCTCACGGCTGACACGATGGACCTCCGGGCTGCCCACGGGATATTCGGCCGTGATCTGCAACTGCCGTCGCGCGGGATCGGCCTCGGACGGAACGACCTCGATCCGCACCGCCGCCGCACGGTCCGGGCCGAGGACGCCGGCGTCAAATTGCCAGACCTCGCCGGTGTAGTTGGGATTACGTGCCAGATTCGCATGAGCGCGATTCCAGCCGGCGTCGGCAAGGCGAACGGTCTGCGCCTGGAGTTCATCTTGCAGCCGCTGACGATGCTGGGCGATCACGAGCCGCGCCAGCGTGATGCCGAGCATCGAGAGAAACAACAGCAGGATCAGCACGAACACCAGCGCAGAACCGCGGCGGTCTCCCGAGGCGATGCGCGCGCGATGGACATTCATCACGGTTGCTCCTTCGACACTGCGGACATCGAATTCAGCGCCAGCACCGCTTCCAGCCGCCACTCGACGACGGGAAGAAATTCCGCCGAGGTGACGGTCAACGTGTCAGCCGGTCGCAGGAGGGACAAGCTCACTTTCGGCACGCGCTCGCTGGAACGCTGGAAGCTCCACGCGGCGCCGGGAATGCGATACGTCTCGCGATGTTCCCCGTCCGGCACGGCTGCCAGGCGCCGTAGCTCGTGCGATTGAATGGCATACATGGCCACCGGGCGATTCGCGGCTGCCAGCGTCAATGTGAACTGTCCCGGTTCGGTCTCGAGGATTTCTGCCGCATCGGCTTGATGCACGTCGCGTCGGAACTGTTCGTTCAGCCGGGCCAGCGTCTGCTGAGCGGCAGAGGAGCGCAGCGCCGTGCGTTCCGACCGGCTCATGGCGACGAACAGCAGGCCGCTGAGCGTCATAACCACGCCCAGCACGCTGATCGTGGCCAGCAATTCGATCAGCGTCCACCCGGATCTTGCAGGGCGGAGCGAGTCTTTGCGAGGCCCACCGACTGTGCGCCGAAAAGAATGATGGGCCTCGACGATTCGACCCGCCCTGCGATGAGTCCAATTCATGGCGATCCCTCCGGCGGCGCGAATTTCCAGGCAGAGAGACGAATCGGGCGGGTGAAGTCGCCGGCGCGGTTCCGCCAGCGCAGCTCCAGTGAGACTTGCTTCGTCAGGGCATCTGACCCGTGCGTCACCTTCACGACGCGTTCGAGGTCCGGCAGGATGAGTCTCTGGAGTTCATCAGGAGCGTGAACTCCGGCGACAACGGCGGCCGACGAATCCTGCGTGATGTCGTCCCAGGGCCGGGCGACAAGATCGTCGAGCAGGTTTTCCGCGAGAATCAAGGCGTATTGCCGCTGCTCGGCCGCGCGGCGCTGGGCGGAGACCGTGACCAGCACCGGCAGCAGCACGGCCGACGCCGCGCCCAATAACAGGAGTGCGACGATCAGTTCCAGCAGCGTGAAGCCGGCTCGGCGGCCATGTCGTTCAACAGAGGTCATTGATGAGTTTCACCAGGGGGAGAAAAAAAGCGATCATGATCAACCCAACGACGCACGCCACGGCGATCAACAGCGCAGGCTGCACAAACTCCAGGCAGAACAGCAACCGAAAATACCAGCGCTGCTCGACCCGTTGGCCGAGCGTCCGCAACGCCCAGGGAAGGTTACCCGCCGTTTGCGCCGAGCGCAGCAGCGCGGCCTCGGCTGCCGTTAAGAGTCGTTCGTCGGCCAGTTCGATCCAGCAGTCGCCCCCTTCGCGAACGGCTTCCTGCACGCGGATCAACCGGCTGTGCAAGGGAATCTGAAACTGCCGGCGGACAAACGGGACCAAGGCGGTTTCCAACGGCAACCGGGCCTCGGCGGCCAGGGCCAGCGATCGCAAAATATCCGGGATGCAGATGCGCGGCCAGACCCGGGCGAACCAGACGCGGATGCGCGGAAAACTCCGGGCGAACGGCAGCAGGCTGACCACAGTGTGCCCCGTCAGCACGCACAACAGCACGGGGAACCCCAGGTACCAGTAGCTTACGACACCGTCGGCGGCGCCGATCAAAACCTTCGTGGCGGACGGCAACTCTGTGCCATAGTCGTCAAAAATCTTTTTGAACTTCGGAATGATCCAATACATGATGAAGCCAACGATGTCGATCAGCACCATCAGCAGCAGCCACAGATAGAGCGTCGAGGAAATCCGGTCTTGCAGCCCCTGGAGTTCGCTCGACCGGGCAGTCCGCTGCTGCAACATCTCGCGCAGCACCTCGGGCAGCCGACCGGCTTTTAGTCCCAGCGCGACCTGTGCTCCTTCCAGGTTGGAGAGGACCATCGGCCGCAGGAAGGCGTCTTCCACCGCGCCGCCCGCTTCGAGGTCGTCGCAGACGTCCAGCAACTTTTGGCGCTCCCGGCCCCAGGCGAAGTCGCTCAGCAACTGGACTTCGCCGGCAAGCGGACGGCCGCTGTGCACGGCCAGATAAATCTGCCAGAGCCGCACCATCTGCTGGTGACCTTGTCGGTTCCACCACAGCATCAGTTCCACCAGGAACAGCATCCCCAGGCACGCCAAATCCAACGGGACGATTATCCAGAGGAACCCCAGCTCAATGACGGCCGCCAGGCAAAACGCGACCGACAATAACCCCGCGGCCCACGACAACAGGACGATCATCGTCGTTCCTGATTCCGCATCACGCATCGGCAACAGCGAGTTGACGAGCCGATCCAAAATGCTGCGGGGAGCAACCCGCTTCCACTGGTCGGTATTGCTTCGTTGGCCGCCTCGAATCGAAAGGCCCCAGCGCCAAAGATACGCGCCGGCGAAAATCAAGAAGACCGCCAGCACCTGGGCGCATGCCGTCATGATGTATTCCGACTGGTTTGCCGCAGCGAATAACCCAAACTGCGCGACGACAGACAATCCAAACACTGTCGCGACGCCCCCCAGCGACAGCCCGAGCCCGAGGAAGCTCAACCCGATGATCTGGATGCCGGTCGACAACCGCGGCGTTCCCTGCCGGGTGGCGTAATGCTGCACGAGAGACGCCGACATGCGCAGCACCACCCCTGCAGACACCAGGATGGCGAACAGCGTCAGCGAAACCGGCAGGAGGAAGTCGTCGGGCATGAAAGAGTCGTTCGTTGTCAGCGGTTCGCGGTTCGCCTCAGGCCAGGTCATTCAACAATTTGATCAACGGCAGAAACAGCGCCAGGACGACGGCGCCGACGGCGCTGCCGATGCCCATGACCACCAGGGGTTCCAGCACGACGGTCAGAATCCCGGAGTTCATCTGGGCGCGGGCGTCGTAGATGTCCGCGGCGCCGCGCAGCGCCTCGACGAACAGCGGAGGACGATCCGCCCAGCGAAAGACCGGCAGGATTTCGCGCGGAAACGCTTCGGTGACCCGCACCGCTTCCAGCGCGAGGATGCCGTGCTCCAGATCGGCCGTGATCTGGTCGACGCCCGCCGAAAGGACGGCGTCGTCGTTTACGGCTGCGGCAATGCGCAGCGACTCCGGCAGCGAGAACCCGCTTTCGACGAGGATCGACAACATCCGAAAGAATCCCGAGAGCGACGCCGCCCGAAACGAAGTCCCCAGCAGCGGAATCCAGCCGATCAGGCGATGGACAGCGCGGCGTCCGCCGTACGCCTGGATGCCCGCGGCGACGGCCCCGATCAGCAGCCCGAATACCAGCGTCAGAATCGAGAACTCCCAAACCCCCATCTGAGAGAGCCGCACGATGGTCAGGGTCAAGGCCGGAAGCTGCGTGCCGAAATCGTCGTAGATTCTGGCGAACATCGGCACCAGCCCGAAGATGATGCCGCCGCAGATGCCGATCGCGACCGCCAGCAGGCACAGCGGATAAGCCATCTGCATCCAGAGTTTTCGTTGCAGCGCGGCGGCGCGGCGGAAATGGTCGATGGCGTGCTCCAACAGGAACGGCAGCTTGCCGGTTTTCACGCCGGCCTCGAACAGCACCTGCATCCGCCGCGGAAACGCCGCCTGCAAGTGTCCCAGGGCGTGTTCCAACGGCTGACCTTGCTCTAATTGTGCGATGACTTCGAGCACGGTTCGGCGGAGGCGGGGCCGGGGCGTTTCTTCGATCATCGCCCTGAGACCGGTGATGAGGGGCCGCTTGTGGGCCGTGATGATTTCCAGTTGCGACGCCACCGTGTCGAAATCTTCGTCCGACAGCGTGGCCGGTTCGGCGACCGGAAGCGTCTTGACTGCCAATTCTTCCAGTCGGCGCACCACCAGGCCGCGTTGAGTCAGCAAATGCGCTGCGGCATCCGGCGACGCGGCCGAGATTTTCCCCGAGACGGTGTCGCCGATCTCCGTATTCGCCCAGTATTCATAAGCCGGCATGACGATTTTCCGAGGGAACCCGAGGCGTCATCACGGATTTGCATCCATTAAGTCGAACCAGAACTGCTGCAACGGCAGCATCAGGCATAGGCAATAGAGAAACACGACGCCGCCGGCAACGACGGCGACGAACACGACTGGCAACGCGCTGCGGATCCATTCCAGGCGGCGGTCTGCCTGGCGCTGGTAGGCGTCCGAAGCCTGCATCATCACGGCAGAGAGGGCCCCGTGCTGCGCGCCGACCGCCATCATCCATTGCAGAAATCTCGGCAGGCCCGATGCGCCTTGGACCGCCTCGCTCCATGTGGCGCCGCGTTGAATCTGGTCGGCAATAACCCGGGCCGACTCCTGCAAACCGGCATCGCCGGTGCTGTCTGCGGCAAGTGTGACGGCCCGGCCTCCAGAAACTTCATGTTCGACCAGAACCGCCAGCAGTCGGGCGAACTGGGCACGCAGCAAGTCCCGATAGAGAGGGCCGACGCCGGGAATCCACAGGCAGAAACCGATTTGCCGCCAGGAACCGGCGGAGCCGGCGTGAAGTCTTTGCGAGAGGACGCCGATCGCCACGGCGACCGGAATCAACGGCCCCCAGACCCTGACCGTGTCATGCAGAACGTTGAGCAGTTGGAATAAGAATCTTGGCGGCAAGAACATCACATCGCGCGTTTGGGACCAGATCGGCACGCCGACCTCGATGAACCCGACAAACAGGACATAAGCCAGGCAGCAAACGATCAACGGATAGGCGGCGGAAATCCGGACGCGCCGGCGGACTTCCTGCATTGTCAGCCCCAGCTCGGCGAGCTGTTCCAACGCCTCCGGCAAGCGTCCCGATGCCAGGCCCGCTTCCACGACGCAGGCATAGGCAGGTGAAATGACCGGGCCTTCTTGCCGCAACGAATCGACCAGGGAGTCTCCTTGCGCCAGGCGCTGAGCGATCCGGTCTGCGAGCGAGGAAAACTGCGACGGCCAGGCGACGGAGTGTTGCCGCAATCCCAGTTCCAACGGGATGCCGGCCCTGATCAAGGCGGCCATTTCCTGGTTCAAGGCGACCAGGTCTTCCAACCGAGGAGCGGACGCCGTCATGTCGTGGCCTCCAACGGACGAAAGCCCAGCACCCGACGAAGTTCCCGCGCCGAAGTCAGTCCGGCGCGCACGGCTTCCAGGCCGCGCTGCCCCACGCTGATCATCCCGGACTGAAGGGCTTGCCGGCGGATTTCGTCGGCATCAGCGCGCGACAGAATGGCCTGGCCCAGCAGCTTCTCGTGCGGGTTCAGCAGTTCGGCCAGCAGAAACCGGCCGGCATAGGCCGTCCCGGAGCAGCGATCGCAGCCCGTTTCGATGCGGGACCGCGCCAGCGGCAGACCCAGTTGTTCCGTTTCGGATTCCGACCAGGCGGCACACGGACACAACCGGCGCACCAGGCGCTGACACAGAATTCCCAGCAATCCCGACTGCAGCAAATACGGTTCGATGCCCATGTCTGATAATCGGCTGACGGCCTCGGCCGCATGGCCCGCATGGTACGTGCTCAAGACGAGATGCCCGGTCAGCCCGGCCTGGAACACGGTCTGGGCGGTTTCAGAATCGCGAATCTCTCCCACGAGCACGACATCGGGATCTTGCCGCATCAGTGACCGTAACCCGACGGCGTAGTCGAACCCGGCAGCGCGGTTGACCTGCGACTGCGTCACCCCGGGAAGGACTGCTTCCACGGGGTCTTCCACCGTGAGCAGGCTTTTTCCAGTTCCGGTTGTTTGCTGGATTTCGCGGAGAGAAGCGTAGGCCGTCGTCGTTTTTCCGCTGCCCGCCGGACCGGTAATCAACACGACGCCCGCCGTTTCCTGCAGCAAGCTGCGCAAAGAAGTCTGAACCTCATCGGGCAGGCCGAGGTCATCCATCCGCAGGAAGGCTTGGGAGCCGATGAAGAGCCGGACGACGCCGCGTTCGCCGTAGATCGTCGGAAACGTGCTGAAGCGCATTTCGACCTCGGAGGATTCCCGGCGCAGCCGGCCTTCCTGCGGCAATTCCGTGTGATACGTCAGCAGTTCCGAGAGGACCTTCAGCCGGGCGATCACGTTGGGCGCCAGGGCTTTCGGCAAGGAGGCCACGAACGACAAGACGCCGTCGAGACGCCAGTGGACCTGCAGGGACTGTTCATCCGGCGTGAGGTGCAGATCGCTGGCTTGCGCGGAGACCGCTGCGGCCAGCAACTGATCCACCCATTCCGATACGAACTTCGGATGATTTCTGGCCGCGGAGTCCTCGGCACGAGGAAGCGCCGGCAGCGGCCGCGGGGAGCCGTTCGTTGCCGCGATGAGTTCGGGCGGAAGAAAACTGGGTGTCACTGGATGAATCCGACCATGTGAACCTCGCAACTCGCGGGAAGCAATCCAACAACGGGCTGCGGCTCGAGAATCCAACAAAGCCCGGCGTCGGCGACGCCCGGATCGTTTTTGGCGAGCGTAATCCATTGTTGTCAACCGACAGACACGGGAACTCCCGGCTTTTGTTTGAAGAGATATTCATAATGCGGCGGCACGCGTTGCGATTCGGCATCATTTCGCTCCCTTTGAACGGGAAAATGTGATTTTTCGGAGAGGAGCCAGATGGAGAATGTTTTTACCTCAGCGGTTTGGTATTATGAAGAAGGGTTGAGAAAGCAGGCTGATTTCAGTGTGAATTCAGTACGGTTGCCGGAAACGAAGCTTGCAGACTGTTTCGTGCGGGGATGCGGGCCAAGAGTTGATGTCATTAATCAATTGCTCATCAAGTATTCCTTGCAGTTGAAGGTCGCATTTCGTCATGTCCATTGCCATCGTTGCCTGCCCGAAGTGCAACACGCTTTTATTGAATGACACGGTGCAGTGTCATCGCTGCCGGCATTTTCTCCGTCCGGAACAGGCCGGTCATTTTCGCGACTCGACGTTGCCCACCGACGCTGCCGTTCAGGAAGATCTTGATACGTGCAAGCAATGCGGAGAGACGTACCGCAAAGGGTTGGTGCGCTGCTGGAGTTGCGGCGCGTTCACCCGTCCTGAAATCGAAGAGTCGTATTATCGCCTGCTGCGCGGCCATGCGCGCAGCCTGACGCTCGCCGATCAGCATCATGAACTCCGGGAGATTTCCGCGGAAGAAGCCCGGGCGAGTTATCAGTTGGATGATGAGAAGTCCCGCAATCAACCAAGCCGGCCGCAACCCTCGGAAGTCGCCGCGCTCGATGAGGACTTTGAGCTGGCCGGAGACATCAGCCTGAGAGACGAAGAGTCGTTCCCTCCCCTTCTCGCTCCGGAAACAGCCCCTGAGACGGCAGACGACCCGCAGGACATGTTCGGCGAGATCAAGATGCCCGATGGTACGCAGGTTTCCGAGTCGACCGAAAGCGAGAACGGTTCGCTGGCACCGGAGGACGACCAGCCTCCGCCGGTCGATGAGGCGAAAACTCTGCTCGACATCGCCAAGCAGGAAGAGACGGACACGCAAAAAGCCCGCAAGGCCCGCACTTCGGCCGGGAGCTTCGTCGTCTTCTGCCCGATGGGATGCAAGATCCGCGTGCAGGAACGGCACCGCGGAAAGGTCGGCCATTGTCCCAAGTGCCAGGCGACGTTCATGGTACCTATGGCCCGCCAGACGTCGCTCTCCGGGTCGATTCCGCCGGAGTCCGGCGAAGGGGCTCGCCCAGCGACGAATTCCGACGCCGCTGCACACCCGAGCAAGTACCCCCATTGGATCGAAAATGTTCATCTGCATCGCGTGGCCCCCCAGAAACTCCGGATCAAAGCCGACAGCCTGTTGAACGAATTCCTGGCGATTGACGTCGGTTTCGACCCCGCGGGTCTATTGCTGGTGGCCTATCCCAAGGCCGGTGGCATGTTCGGCGGGAAGAAAGTGAAGAAGATCGACGAATCGCGGGCCGCTGTCAAAGAGCACCTGGCGACGAAACCGACGCTGGAGGGATTGCCGGCCGCGTTCCAACAGGAACTCACCCGCGATGCGCTCGCCCAGATGTCCCTGACGCAGCCCGCGCCGCCGGGGAGCGAGTCGTTATTCGGCGATATTCCCGTCTTCGGCACCGGCCGGATCGCCGTTCGCCTGCCGAAGTTTGACGACAAAACCGTCGCGTATCTTTCGTTCTCGCTCTCTCAATTCCGCGAGTTTTCACGGCTCGTCGGCGACGTCCTGGAGATCGGCGCGTTCGGCGTCGGATGCGGCATCCCGCTGCAGGACGAATATCAGACCGCGTATTGCCAGGTCTCTCAGGCGGGCGTGAAAGAGTTGCAGCGTCTCGATTATTATCAGAAAGACCCGACTTTTCCGCTCGAAGTCGCCGGCTATCGCTGCAAAGTGTGCAGCGCGGTGATCAGCGAATCGGCCCGGGCGGCCCAGAATCTTGGCGGCGCCAACGGCAAAGCCATTGCCAAGGCGAAGTGCCCGAAGTGCACCAAACCGCTGGGCAACCAGCCGTTGTATCTCCTCGCGTCGTCTGGCGCCGCGTCCCCGGCAGTCGAACCACCTCCCGCCGGCGAGGAATCCGAATCGGCGGCGCCCGCACTCGACTGACAATGGGTCTGCCGCGGTCTGAGACCAATCGCAACAATCGCCGGTGCGATCGGAGGGATCCCGGGATCGCCGACGCCGGGCTTTGGTGCATGCATGGCGCGCCGGGAACTCCCGGGACTCGGCTTTTCGCATTCGGCACGGGAAAGGCGTTCTGTTGGTTTTCTCGTTTCCCAAGTGTCCAGCGATTCTTCAGGGCAGAGCGAGTTTGTGAAGAAATGCAGACAAATCTTCAAGTTCTCGCCCTGCGTGCTGGAAAAGCTGCGTGGACTTTTCGGTACGTGTCACAGTCTAACTCGTGATCAACTCATGACTTGCACGCGCGGTATTCGGCTTTTCTTTTTCCGGATTCCTTGACTCCAGAAGACAGCCGGATAGACTTCTCTCCAGCAGCGAGCCGTTGCGCGGATTACCCCGCACCTGCCCTTTGGTGAATTGTCAAGCCCCTCTTCTTCCGTATTCAGAAGAGCGGCAACTCGGAGACTTCCGGGTGACACTCCTGGGCAAAATTGAGCCAACGCGCCGCTCAGGCCTGCCGATTCGTCCCGCCGATGGAAACTTGCCCGACGACTGGGAAAAAAACTCCCCGGCGGCGTTGCGTTTCGTAATGACCGTTTCGTAATGACCGTTTCCGCTGCGTTGTTCGCACTGCGCAAGTTGCCTTGCACCGTTTGAGTATTCAGGAGTCCCCGTGTCGACGGCTTCGCCCGCAGAGTTCAAGGAACTCGTCCGCTCTCGCACCGACATCGTCGCCTTGATCGGCGAATCGCTGGCTCTGCGCGCGGAACGCGGCGGCCGCCTTCACAAGGGGCTTTGTCCGTTTCATGACGATCACAATCCGTCGTTCCAGGTCAATGCCGAACGGCAATCGTATCGTTGCTGGGTCTGCAACGAGGGGGGCGATTGCTTCTCCTTCGTGATGAAACGGGAAAACCTGTCGTTTCCTGAAGCCCTGAAGATGCTGGCGCAGCGTGCGAATCTTGAAATGCCGAAGTCGGTCCACATGCCGGCGGACAACACGGCGGAAAAATCGCCGATGTATGACGTCTTGCAGTGGGCCGAGCAGCAGATGCACGAGTTTCTCAGGCACGCCCAGGCGGCAGAGCGGGCCAGGAATTATCTGCTTCAGCGCGGCTTTCAGCCGGAGATGATGGTCAAGTTCCGGTTGGGCTACCATCCGGAAGCGGCCGATTGGCTGATGCAAAGGGCGCAGGGAAAGTACCGGCTGGAACAGTTGGAAGCGGCCCGGTTGATCAAGCCGTCCGACTATGGCTCCGGTTATTACGGTGAGTTTCGGGATCGGGTCGTGTTTCCGATTTGCGACGAACGTGGGCGGACTGTGGCGTTTGGGGGACGCATCCTGCCCGATTCGACGCTGTCTCAGAACGCAAAATATTACAACAGCCGGGAGAGCCTGGTTTTCCCCAAAAGCCGTCTGGTGTACGGTTTGAATTGGGCCAGAGAGGCGATTCGGGACGCCGGATTTGCCGTGGTGACCGAGGGGTACGCCGATTGCGTGAAGCTGCACCAAGCGGGTTTTGGCCAGACGCTGGCCACGCTGGGAACATCGTTGACAGAAACCCAAGTGTCCGTCATGAAGCGGTTCACCCCCCGAATTGTGCTGCTGTACGACGGCGACGACGCCGGCGTGCGCGCGGCTCGGCGGGCGGTGAGCCTGTTTCTGGCCCAGGATATCGACCTCCGGGTGCTGGTTTTGCCGGACGAACTCGACCCGGACGAATACGTCGACGCCCATGGGGCCGCGGCGCTCCGCCAGAAGATTGCCGACGCCCCGGAAGCCTGGGAATTCCTGTTCCAGGAACTGGCGGCTCAGCACGGCACGTCGTCGATCCATTCCCGGATGCAGATTCTGGACGGATTGCTGGAAATGCTCGCGGTCTCGCCGCAGTTGGAAGGTTCGGTCAAGGAAGGGGCGCTGTTGTCCTCCGTCCCGCGTCGGCTGGCACTGTCGGAGGTCGAGGTTCGCAAACGGCTCGGCGAATTGCGGCGCGAGAAGCATCAGGCGGCCCGGCGGAGATTCTCCGCCCAGGAACCGACAAGCGAGCAGGCCGGGGTGTCGCGCCGAGAAGAGGTCGCCTTGCTCCAGCGGAGCACCTCGGGCGACGACCTGCTGGAATGCGAATTTTTGCAGATCCTCTTTACCGCCCCCCCTATGATGGAAGTCCTCCGTGCGGAGATCGGCCCGGAGGATTTTCAGAACGAGGTGCTTCGCGACTTGTGGTCGGTGTGTCTTGATCTCGCGGAAGAGGGAGAGCCGCCGACGTTTGAACGCGTGTTGACCCGGATCGACTGTCCGGATTTGAAAAGTCTCGCCGTCTGGATCGACGAGCAGGCCCAGTTACGGGGCGTGGCCGGGTTGTTAGGGCCGGACCGCGCGACGCAAGAGAATTCCGACCTGATCAGCCAGGCGCTCCACCGGATGAAGTGGCGCCGGGAAAAGACCGCGCATGAGGCGCTGCGGCTGGATACGGCCTCGCCGTCGGTGACGGGAGGCAATTTGACCGCTGAGGCCAAGGCGCTGATGCAGCAGTTCACCCTGTTTCATCAGCGGCGCGCTTCAAAACCTGTTTGATCCCCAGTGTTCTTGTCCCCCTAGGGAGGATTTGCCGGTGTACCGACTCGATCAAGGCTTGTGCAAACTGGTGGAAACCGGAAAAAAACAGGGGTATTTGACCTTCAACCAGGTCAACGACTACCTGCCCGATGAAGCCGTCAATCCGGAAAAGCTGGACAATCTGCTGATGTCGCTCGATGAAATCGGCCTGGAGATCATTCCGGACGAGCGCGTCGCCGGCTACGTCGAGGAAGTGCGCCGGAAATCGAAGCCGAAGCCGATCCGCGGCAAGGAATCCAGCGAGGACAAGTCGCGCCGGATCGACGACCCGGTGCGAATGTATTTGACGCAGATGGGCGAAATTCCTTTGCTCACCCGCGACCAGGAGATTTCGCTCGCCAAGAAAATCGAGATCACCCGGAAGCGCTTTCGCCGGCATCTCCTGGAAAGCGATTACGCCCTGAAAATGTCGATCGACATCCTGACGAAGGTGCATACCGGCGAACTGCCGTTCGACCGGACGATCAAGGTCTCGGTCACCGAAGGGCTGGAGAAGAACCAGATTCTCGGCCGGATGGGGACCAACCTGCGCACGCTGGAATCGCTCCGTAAGCGGTCCATCGCCGATTTTGACGTCGTCTGCGACCCGAACAGCACGAAAGAGCAGAAGCAGGCGGCGAAGAAAGGGCTCAAAAACAATCGCAGCAAGATGGTGACGCTGATCGAAGAGCTCAGCCTGCGCACGCAAAGGCTCCAGCCGACGATGCGCCGCCTGGAGCAGATCTCCCGCAGGATGATCGACCTGCAGGAACAGATCGATCATCTGAAGCACTTGCGGTCGGCGAAAGACGAACGGGCCAACCTGCAGAAGGAACTCCGCGACCTGATGCTGATGACCCTGGAAACGCCCGACAGCCTGTGCGAACGCGTCGACGCCATTCAAGAGCGGTTCGGGGCCTACGAACAGGCGATGCGGGAACTCTCCGGCGGGAATCTCCGGCTGGTCGTGTCCATCGCCAAGAAGTACCGTAACCGCGGGCTCAGCTTCCTGGACCTGATCCAGGAGGGCAATACCGGCCTGATGCGCGCCGTCGACAAGTACGAGTATCGCCGCGGGTACAAGTTCAGCACGTATGCCACCTGGTGGATTCGGCAGGCGATTACCCGGGCCATTGCCGACCAGGCCCGGACAATCCGCATCCCGGTCCACATGATCGAAACGATGTCGAAACTCCGAAAGGTCAGCAAGAAACTGCTGCAGGAGAACGGCCGCGAACCGACGATCGAAGAAACCGCGGAAGCCTCCGGGATCAGCCTGGAGGAAGCCCGGAGGGTGATGAAGATCTCCCGGCACCCGATCAGCCTGGACCGGCCGGTGGGCGAGAGCGAAGACAGCTACTTCGGCGACTTCATCGAGGACGACGCCACCGAAAGCCCGGTGAACGCCGCCACGCAGGAAATGCTGAAAGATAAAATCGAATCGGTCTTGAAGACGCTGACGTACCGCGAACGGGAGATTATCAAGCTGCGTTATGGCCTGGGCGACGGTTACACCTACACCCTGGAAGAGGTCGGCCGCATCTTCAAGGTGACCCGCGAACGCGTCCGGCAGATCGAAGCCAAGGCCGTCCGTAAACTCCAGCACCCGGTGCGCAGCAAGCAATTGAAAGGCTTCCTCGACCAGTTGGCGGCCGCAGCAGCCACGGCGGCGAAGTAGCCGGCTCTCATCGACGAACGCCCGGTTCCGCCGCTCACAGAGCGAGCGATCGCTTCGCGAGCGGCGGAACCGGGGAGACAATTTCAAAAAAACAGCGCCGGTCTTCACGACCGGCGTTTGTTTTTTGATATACTGCATTGGCCCGGCAGTTCCTTCACTTCACGGCAGAAAGTCGCTTCGGCATGAGCACGACGCAATCCGGCTTGAAACAGTTGCATGATCTCCACATCGAACTGCGCGAAGTGGAAGGCGAGCTGGAACTGGGCCCCAGACAGATCGCCGCCCGCAAGCAGGCGATCGAGAAAAAACAGGCCGACCTGGAGGCCCGCCGTCAAAAGCTCAAGCAGGTAAAGATGGCGGCCGACCAGAAGAATCTCCAGTTGAAGACCAACGAAGCCAAGATCGCCGAACTGCGGACCAAGCAGAATACAGTCACCTCCAACAAGGAGTACGACATTTACCGCGGCCAGATCGACGCGGATACGATGGCGAACAGCGTGCTCGAAGACGAAATCATCGAGGCGCTCGAAGCCGTCGATCGGACGCAAATCGAACTCAAGCAGTTCGAGCAGGAAGTCGCCGCCGTCGAGACGGACCTGAAGAAGCTGGCCCAGCAGATCGAGCAGAAAATCCCGGGACTGAAGGAGCGGTCGGGCAGCCTGAAGGCGCAAGTCGCCGAGGCCGAAAAATTTCTGCCGGACGAGGTGGCGGACAAGTACCGGAGGCTGGTGCAGGTGCACGGAGCCGACGCCCTTGCCTCGGTGGAAAACAAGTCGTGCAGCAACTGTTTTCTCAGCCTGACGCAGCAGATGATCGTGGAATTGAAGTCCGGCAAGCTGCTGTTCTGTAAATCGTGCGGCCGGCTGCTGTATCTGCCTGGCGCCTAGGTGATCGGCGTTCGGCGGTCGAAAACAGGTTTTGACACGGGCGTTCTTAACTCTCGAACGCCTCTCGTGTTGCCGAATGGCCTCATCGTGTTGCCGGGCTGTTTTCGGAATACCACGGGCGTCCGAGAGGCACGCTGAGGGTGCTGCCTGACCTAATCTCTCCCCCCGTCAGAGGATGCGCCTCAGATTTCGGCGTGCGCCCTGGTTGGCGTGGCGTTTGCGTTGGTGTCGGGGTCTGGTCCGAAGGGCATCGCCTCTTCGGAAAGCTCCGTCACTCTTCACGGGACCGCTGCGATGCCGTATGTGCGCCACTTCAAACGGATGGTTATTGACGTTCAGGACGACGGCACCCACATTCTCCATCTCGGGGAAATCGAAATCTGGGATGGGGCCGACCTGGCGCTCCTTCGTGAAGGCCTGGCGCAATTGATCGAGAAAGACCGCTGCCGGAACATTGCGGTCGACATGCGCTACGTGAAATACATTCCGAGCGGATTCTTCGGCATGTTGTTCGACTGGCATGAACGCCGGTCCGTGGCGTTTTCCCTGACGCCGCCGCAGCCCAATGTGCAAAGGATGCTCTGGTTTCGGCAATTCTTCCGCCTGAACGCCGACGGCCTGTACGAACTCCATCCCGAACCGCTGCAACCGATGCTCGCCGGCGTGGGCATGGCCGCCCATTTGATGGACGCCGACGATGACGACGATGATCTGTAATGCACTTCCTTGATTTGGATTCCGCGTGAGATCCCGGCGTCGCCGCCGCCGGGCTTTGATGGATTCTCAAGCCGCAAGCTGCCTGCTTGCGGCTTTCTTATTGGAGATCGCGGTGGGGCCGGAAGAAATGCCTCATCCGTCGTCCCCGATTCACCCCGGAGTTCCTACACGACAATTTTCGGAGAATTGCATCGTTTTTTTGACGTCCTGGCTGAGAAATTGGTAGACTGACCGTCACGAGGAAAGGGTAAGGCCGATGGCTCGCTCTGCCCGCACATCTCTTCCGTTCCTGTCCCGGAAGGTTATGCCATGACGTCCAGTTCCGAAGCCCCCGCAAAAGCGGCTCCGGCCAGAGTCGATGTTCGGAAACTCGGCAAGTATGAAATTCAGAAGCAGTTGGGTGCCGGCGGCATGGGGACGGTGTATCTCGCCAAGGATACCCAGCTCAAGCGGCTGGTCGCCTTGAAGCTGCTGTCGCGCGACAAGGCCGCAAACCCCACTTTGGTAAAGCGCTTTCAGGCGGAAGCCCAGGCCTCGGCACAGCTCCGGCACGACAATATCGTCGCCATTTACGAAAACGGCGAAATTGACGGCCACCTGTTTATCGCCATGGAGTACGTCGACGGCAACGACGTCCAGGAACTGATTCGCAAGCGGGGAAAGATTCCGGTCAAGCGTGCGCTCGAAATCGTGAAACACGTGACGCGCGCCCTCCAGCACGCCTACGAGAACCATATCGTCCATCGCGATATCAAGCCATCCAACCTGCTGGTTCGGAACGACGGCGCGGTCAAGCTGACAGACCTGGGGCTGGCCCGTTCCGTCGACGACACCCTGGAAACCGACATCACCCGCGCCGGGACGACGGTCGGCACGGTGGACTACATGTCGCCCGAGCAGGCCCGCAGCAGCAAGCTGGCCGATATCCGCAGCGATATCTATTCGCTCGGCTGCACGTGGTATCACATGCTCACGGGCAAGCCGCCGTTTCCGGACGGCAGCATGACAAACAAGCTTCAGGCCCATTCCACCAAGACGCCGCCCGATCCGCGCAGCGAGAACGAATCTGTCACCGAAGCAACGGTCGCCGTCATACAGCGGATGATGGCCAAGAAGCCGGAAGACCGCTACCAGACACCGGAGGAATTGCTGAAGGATCTCGGCAGCCGCACGTTGACGCGCGGGGGCGTCAATGAAGAAGTGTATTCTGCGATTTCAGAGAACGACGAACTGGCCGAAGCCCCGAAACCCGCGAAACGCGGTCTGCCCGCGGGCTCGCTGCCTCCAAAAGAAAAAACGAAGGCGAAGAACGACGAAACAGAATCTCGATTCACGTGGGAAGCGATTCAGCCCTATGTGTGGGGCGGCCTGGGCTTATGCGTTGCGATCGGCCTTGCGCTGTTGATCGCCGGGTTGAGCGGCGGCCTCGATTTTGGTTCCGGCCCGGTGGCTCTCCCGGTGAAGCCTGAACTCGGCCCCGCGGAAACGCCGACGGTCATCGGTTCGCCAAACGCCAACACGGTGCAGGGGCAACCTCCACCCAACGGAGTGACTGCGCCGGAAGCCAAAGTGGTCTCGTCGGACGATCCGAATGCCGTCACCAATTCCGATCAGCCGCCCGGCACGACGGTGCAGCCTCAGCCCACGGTCAATATCAATCCCAACAATCCGAACGGCAACAACTCGGCTGCGAACACTCCGAACCCGAACACTCCGACAGGCAACACTCCCGGCTCAACGGAACCGTCGAATACCCCCGGCGTCATTACGTCGACGCCGCCGGCCGGCCGGGCTCCGCGCATCGTCGACCCGGAATCGATCCCGACGTGGAGCCAGCCTCCGGCGGTGAGTGTTGGTCCGAAGACGCCGAGTGGCCAGCCCTCGACCACGCCGCCGGACAAAGTCGGGCCCGTTGCGCCCGTGATCGTGGGGCAGCCGAAGCCGCCGGTTGACAATCCCGGCCCGACGCTCAAAACGGTCACGGTGGGCGCTGGTCCGAAAACGGCGAGCCATTTTCCGAAGCTGGCCGATGCGCTGCGCGCGGTTCCCGCAGAGGGGGCCGTCGTGCGGTTCACCGGTCCTGGCCCGTATGAATTGCCGCTCGTGCAATTATCGAACCTGAAACAACTGGTGTGTGCGGCCGCCGAGGGACAGCAGCCGGTCGTCATCCTGCGGCCCGGCCCCGGGGAACCGACGGCCGGCCTGGAACTCTCGGGCGGCGCTCTCGAAGTCGACGGCCTCCATTTCGTGCTCGACCGCGCGGCGTTCGCCGGTTCGGACCCGGTGAAAATCCTCTCCGTGATCGACGGTCAATTGACGGTGCGCCGCAGCACGTTTTCCGCCTGGGGCCACGGCTCTGCGGCCGTGTCGGCCATGCACGTCGACAGTCGGCTCGAGCCGCAGGGATTCCTGTCGCCGCTGGAACCGCGCGTGTTGATCGATCAGGTCTTCGTCCGCAGCGACCGGATGACGGCCCTTGCGATTTCCCGCCCCTGCGCCGACGTCGTCGTTCGCGATTCGCTGTTCGTCAGCGGTGCGGCGCCGGTCGTGCAGCTTTCGGGAGCGCTCGAAGAAGAAATCGCGAAGATCCAGTCCGGCAAGCCGCGCCGCGCGGTGCGGCTGTTGCAGTCATCGCTGTGCGGCAGTCAGTCGATCTTTCAGGTCTCGGCCGACGGGGCGCCGCTGCCGCCCGCGACGGCGATCTCGCTGGTGGAATCGGTCTGTTCCACGGCCGGTTCTCCGGGCGAAACGGAGTTGCTGCACGCCGCGGGCTGGCCGCAGTCCAGCACTTCGGGGCCCTCCGGGAAGCTGGTCAATTTGTCCTGGCTGATGAAAAATTCCGTCGCCTACGGCTTTCCTCGGCTCGCGAATCTCGGCGCGGAATCCCCGGCGGTGACCAATGTCGATGGCTGGCATTCGTTGTGGAACCAGAGTTTTGCGGCGATTCAGTTCCCGGCGAACGCCTGGCCCCAGGGAACGCTGGCCGATCTGTCGTCCGTGCGGCCGGCGGACTTCAATCGCGAGACCCTGCCGACGCGCGACATTCTCCGGACCGATCAATCGCCTCCCGGATGCGACACGCTCGTCTTGCCTGACCCCGCGTCGGTTTCGCGTCGCCGGCTTTCTGCGCTGGCCGCGAAGCCGCAGTTTCCGGCGAGGAACATCGCCGCGCCGCCGCAGACGGTGCAGATTGATGCCGGGAAACTGGACCTGGGCCGGGAACTGCAAAACGGTACGTGGCCGCCGGGGACGCTCATTGAAGTCACCGGCATCGGCGTCCGGCAAATGACGCCGGTGAAGCTGACCGACAAATCGTGGAAGATCACCTGGCGTCCCCAGGAGGGTGCGCCGCTGACTTTGACGCCGAAGGCCGCCACGTCCGATGCTGACGGCCTGATTGTCGCCGAACGAGGTTCGTTGGAAATCACCAATCTGCGATTTCAAATCCCGGCGACGAAAAAAGGAGCGTTGAAGAGTTTGATCATCGGCCGCGGCGCGAACCTGACGCTTGATAACGTCGATCTGCAAGGCGTGTTGACCGACCCCGCGTTGCTCGATTCCCTGCTGCACTGGTCTGGCGGTGCGGCGCGTGCAGACGGCACGACGCCAAGGCTGGTCTGCCAGGACTCGGCCTTCATCGGCAGCGGCAGGGCTCTCAAGCTGGAACTGGGGGCCGGGCCGATATTTCTCAGGAACTGCCTGGTGGCCAGCCGTGGCGACGGCATGGAAATTCGAATTCCCTCGCTCAGCGGCGGGCCATTGACGGGGCCGCTGCTGGCCGATCACGTGACTTTCTCCGCCACGCTGGGGGCCATCCATCTGGTCGGCGGCTCTGACGAACCAGCCCGGCTGCCGCATCGGTTCTATTTCGAGCATTGCGCGTTTGTTCCGCCGTTGAGCACACGGGGCGGCGATGCTTCGGTCCCTTCGGTTTTCACTCTCGCCGATCCGAAATTGAATCTGGCCGCCGTGGAATGGTGGGGCGCCTCGAACGGACTGTCTCCCGAGGTCCCCAGTTTGATTCGCAGCGGCGACGACTTGCAGCCCCAGGAATCGGCGACGGGACTCTCCCGCTGGCGCGCCGCCTGGAGCGAGGAGCAGGACACGCGCTTTCTGACCGGCGCGGGCGGCGTCGTGATGGCGGAGACGCTGGCAAACAAAACGAATGTCGTCAAGCCGTCGAATTTCGCCCTGCATCCCAGTTGCAAAGCGGCCCAATGGGCGGACGGCAACCAGCCGATCGGGGCCGACGTGAAGAAGTTGGAGCCGAAGCCCGCGGCTCCGAAATCCAAAGACCCGGTCAAGAAGCCCACCCCCAAGGGGCCGGTGAAAATCGACTTCTGACGCGCGGCGTTTCCTCGGTCTTCACGGCTTCAGGTGGCGATCCAGGAATTGATACGCCTTCGTCCGGGCGTCGTCGGGGAAAGCGTGTTCCGTTTCGGGATAATAGGCTTCGAGACGTTCGGCCGCGTTGTGCAGTTCAAAAATCGGTTTCGCCGCATCAAGGGTTTC
Organism: uncultured Planctomycetaceae bacterium; assembly: GCA_964388415.1. Classification (GTDB taxonomy): domain Bacteria; phylum Planctomycetota; class Planctomycetia; order Planctomycetales; family Planctomycetaceae; genus CAZDGB01. The sequence goes on from CAYMAO010000002.1 coordinate 61,796, forward strand.
GCGGACTCCGGCCACGGCGAAATCAGAATCTTTCGTCGCCGCGCTGGAGAAAAATGCCCGGGGGGCGATCGCGGCGATCAACTCGGGAAAATCGAAAGGGACCTGGTTCGCGTCGTTCGCAAACTTCTGTGCGATCCAAGGCATGTAGCTCGAACCGGTCCAACTGGGGACATCATCCTTGTGAAATCGGCAGTAGCCGCAACTGGAAACGACCGCCCGGAGTCGTTCATCGAACAGCGACGTGAAGATTGCGTTGTGCCCCCCCAGCGAATGACCGATCACTCCGATTCTTGACGCATCGACTTCCGGCCGGGATTCCAACAGATCCACGGCTCGAAGATTGTCCCAGATCGCCTTCATCGTCCCGCTGGCATAAGGGGATTTCCCGCCAAAGTCATACGCATGTTCGCCGAACGACGGATAATCCGGCGCCAGCGTCACATATCCGCGGCGGGCCAGTTCCAGCGCGTAATGCAGCCGCGGATCACCGCCCAACCCGGCCGGTTCGTCCTTGCCCCGGGCGAACGTCTGATGCAGGCACAGGACGCAGGGACCGGCGCCCGGCGCACTCCGCGAAGGCAGAAACAGATACGCGGGCACGCGGTCCGACGGATCGGACTGATACGTCAGCTTGATCCGCGTCAACTCTCCGACCGGGACCGTCTCCAGAATTTCAACGTCGAGCGGCACGCGAAATTCCGGCCCGGGAAACGGACCGGCCGCCCGTTCAAAGTTCGACCGAATCTGACGCCGGCGTTCGGCCCAATCCTCCGGGGTCTGAATGACACGCGACGTTCCGTCCGCGGCCCTGAGCCTGGCCAGGTCGACATGGTCGATTTTCATGACGGCAGGCGTCTGCGGTTCAAACCGGCCCACGGGGTAACCGGCCTTGTAGGAAATCACGAACTCGCCGTCTGAAGTGCGATAGCGAACGTCGTCCCCCCGCTCAAAATCCGTCGGCGTCTTTCGCTGCAGAAAATCCGCTCCGCCGCGGCTGACATATTTTTCCGCCACGCGAAAGACGATCTCAGTCTGGTTGCCCAGCGAATGTCCGGTCGAGGAAAACGCCTTGCCGTCGATGTCGTCCTTCGTGACGAACTTCGGCTCGACATCCAGGCGATGGCCGCGCATCAGGCGGACCATTTCTTCCGCGTCGGCAAACGGGCAGGTGGCGTCCTCCACGCCATGCACGACAATGATCTTCGTCAAACATCCCAGGCGACGCATGGTCCAGAGATGCTCTGGACAGCCGACGAACCTCAGTTCCTGCTCTCCGCGAGCCAGGGAGTACGGATGCGCCCGGTCCTTCGACCAGCGGGCGTTGAGGTCGCTGCCCCCGGGCAAATTGTAGGCGATGTCATCCGACAGTTTCTTCATGCCGCACAGATCGATGACGCACGTAAACGTCCTCGGAGCGAGTTTGTTCGCCATCAGCGAGACATTGCCTCCGCCCGAACCTCCCGTGGCGTAGATGCGGCTGTCATCAAACGGAGATTTTCCTGCGAGCAGCCGATCGCGAAGCCACCATAGGGAGCGGAGCGCATCAAGCCCTTGCAGATAGCCGAAGTCATACGGTTCCGGGCCGTCGATCGAGTCGACTTTGCCGCTTTGCAGATAATTGATGCAGAGGCAGACGACATTCAGCCGGTCGGCCAGGACTTGCGGAGCGGCCGTGCCGACGCAGTCGACCCCGCCCCAATTGTGCAGCGTCAACATCAGGCCCGTTTCGGCGTTGACGCGGTCCAATCGACCCTGCGGATAATGAATCAGCACCTTCACCGTTCGCGGACCAGGCCGGCGCGGCCATTCCTGCGCGGGGAGATCCACGGAGCCGTTCTGATCGGGCAATTCCGGCCATTCCTTGCCGTCGAGCGTTCCGGCGGCCAGGCCGACAATCAACAGCACCAGTCCGGCGAACTCGAAGCGGGAACAAAACGCGGTTCCATGAAGCATGATCAGGCCCTCCGACAGAATGCTGGATTCTCCGACCGCAGAAACTATCACATCTCCCGGCGTCGGGCGAGGATTCACCGGGGTTTCCTCTTGGCACAATTCGGCCGGCGAACTAAAACACCACCCCGGAATTCGGGGATTTTCCGTTGTCGATCTGGAAGGGTTGCCATGATCTGTCCGCGTTGCAAGACGGGAGACGTCCACATCAGCCAGCGCAGCAATCAACATTTGTTGTCGTTCCTGTTCGTCAATATGCGGTGTCACCGCTGCTGCAGCCTGTTCACGGTCCCTCGGTGGAAGGCGGCCCGTCAGACTGGAACGCCCGTCGGCGAGAAACGGAAGATCGCCTGAGAAGGAAACGGGATCACGCGATCCCCGGGGCAATTCCGGAGAAACGCTTTCCTCCTGCGCCCGGAATCCCTTATCCTGGATCGCTGGCGTGTTCCTTCCTCTTCGTTTCCCGGACCGTCGGCATGGTTCATCGGCGGCGCATTCTTCCCGGCAGCCGAAAATTGCTGGCGAACCACAACCGCGCCTGGATCTGGGGACGCCATGTCGTCGCCGAAACGCTCCGCGCCGGTCGCTGGCCGTTGCTGGAACTCGCCCTGAGCCGCACGCTGGATGCGAACGATGCCGAGGAATTCGCCCGCCTGGCCCGCGCGGCGGAGATTCCGGTCACCGTGACCGATGACGCCGGCGTGACAAAACTTTGCCGCGCCGCGGATCACCAGGGCTGCGCGGCCCGCATGACCGAATTCCCGTATGTTTCGGACGGCCAATTCCGGCAGCGGCTCACGAAAGCTTCCATCCTGATCGTACTGGATCGGATTCAGGACCCTTTCAATTTCGGGGCGATCCTCCGCAGCGCGGAAGGCCTGGGGTTGGACGGCGTCGTCATCGGCTCAGCCGAACAAGCCGGCGTCAACAGCCAGGTGGCCCGCAGTTCCGCGGGAGCGGTGAATCACGTTCCGATCTGCCGGACGGAAAACCTGGGCAAATTTCTGCACGCACTGACAACGTCCGGCTGGCAGGTCTGGGGGGCGTCGGAACGCGGGGCGACGGCACTTTCCGACGCTGAATTTCGAGCACCGCTGGCGCTCGTCATCGGCAACGAAGGATCCGGCATTCATCCGGCCCTCTTGAATGAGTGTGCCGGGACGGTGAAAATCCCGCTGCCTGGACGGGTCGGTTCCTTGAATGCGGCGGTCTCCGCGGGCATCCTCTGTTATGAGGCTGTCCGTTCGTGCCGTGACAATCAACAGAAGTGAATTCGTGCCGCTCCATCTGCGAAACCCCCACAGCGTCCTCGCGGCATTGCAGGCCCGGCCGCACGATGTCCTGGAAATCCGGCTCAGCCCGTCGGCGCCGTCGGCCGGGTGGACCGAAGTCGTCGACGCGGCCCGCTTGCACTCCATCCCCATTCACAAGAGTTTCCCGAGCGAACGGCGCCGCGATCCTCGGCCGGATCACGAAGGCCGGCAAGGAGCCTGCGAAGCCGTGGTGCGCGAACGGGCCGGCCTCTCGTTGGAAGAGATCTTCCCGGCGCCGTCCGACTCGCCGCGCGCCGGCGTGTGGCTCGCGCTGGACTGTCTGCAAGATCCGCAGAACGTTGGGGCGATCTTTCGCACGGCGGCGTTTTTCGGAGTGCAGGGGCTGATCGCCACCCGGGACCGCTCCGCCCCGATGAATGCGGCCGTCTATGACGTGGCGTCCGGCGGCGTGGAAGACGTCCCCTTTGCGCAGCCGCCGAACCTGGCCCGGGCACTGGAAGTCGCCAAGGCGTCCGGGCTGTGGATCCTTGGCTCCTCGGAACGCGCCGACCGCAGCATCGCCGACATCCCCCGCGACCGGCCCTGGCTGCTGGTGCTGGGCAGCGAAGAGCACGGCTTGCGCCGCTTGACGCTGGAACATTGCGACGACGTCTGCCGCATTCCCCCGCGAGGCAAGCTGCAAAGCCTGAACGTCTCCGCCGCCGCCGCCGTGCTCTTGGCGGAGTTAAGCCGGGGTGAGCAGCCTGTTGAATAACGGACAGACAGGAATGTCTGTCCCGCCCGAAGGTCATGCGAATCACAAGAATTGATTGCGCTCGTCAAGACAATCCCGGGGTCGCCGACGCCGAACTTTGGTTCAATTCGCCCCTGATCTTGATCTTTTAACCTTTCCCGCCCAGTTCCTCCGGCGTCAATTCATTCCACAGCGTACCGCCGGACAGGTATTGTCGCGTGTTGTGCAGGAGGATGTCGCTCATGCGGCTGGTGAACAGCGGGCCCAAATCGCTGCCGGAGATGTGCGGCGTCATAATCACGTGCGGGAATTTCCAGAGCGGATGGTCGGGCGGCATCGGGTAGTGGTAGTGCGTGTCGAGCGCGGCCCCGGCGATCCAACCTTCCCGCAACGCCATGAGCAGCGCCTCTTCCCGGACCAGCGGCCCGCGCGACGGGTTGAGCAGAAACGCCGACGGGTCCAGCGTTCGAAGTTCCTTCTCGCCGATGAGGCCCGTGGACTGCGGCGTCAACGGCATGGAGAGGATCAGAAAATCCAGGCCGCCGAGAAATTCCTGCTCCTGGCCTTTCATGAAAACTTTGTCCGGCAACTGACCTTCGGGATCGCCTGTGCCGGGAGTGGTGTACGTGTCGTGCCGCGGTTGGACGCCGCGGCGGGCATAGGCGTGGACCGTCATGCCGAGGGCCTTGGCGAGGCGAGCCGTTTCTCGGCCGATGCCGCCGTAACCCCAGAGGCCGACGACGTTGCCGCGAATTTCTCGGGCGAAGTGTGGCCGTTTTTCCCAGCGGCCGGCGTCCTGATTGCGAATCATCTGCCGGATGTCGCGGGCGAGGCAGATCATCATGGAGAGATTCCATTCGCCGATGGCCGTGTCATACACGCCGCGCGCATTGGCCACGCGGATGCCCCTTGGGACGATGTCCAATCCGTACAACTGGCCGTAACCAACGGACGCGAGCTGGATGAACTTCAGCGCCTTCATGTCGGCGAGGTTTTTCGGGGGATCGGTGCAGACGAGGATCTCGGCATCGCGGATCTGGTCGGCCGGGTACTCGACCGGGGCGTGATGCTCGGCCCGTTCGACGTCGATGGGGATGACGTTGACGCCAGGGAGTGCGCGGAGCTGCGCCACGGTCTCGGCAGGGAGGCGGCTGTTGAGGAGGATGTTGGTCATGGGGAGGCCCGAGAATGGGAGTGCGAACCCGCAAGCGTATTGATCGTGATGTTTTACAACGGAAGGCGACGAAAAAAAAGAAACCCGGCGATGCCATCGCCGGGCTTTGGATTGACGCTCAACTCTCAACTCTCAACCTTCGACTTATTTCACTTCCCACGTATCGCCGGAGTTAAAGAGTTTTTCCAGGTCGCCGGGGCCGGACTTCTGGACGATGGCTTTGACCTGCTGGTCGACGGCGGCGTCGAGCGTCGGATGCTGGACATTGCGGAAGACGCCCATCGGTTCGGGCATTTCGGGGTGCCTCATGCGGGCCAGCATGAAGGCCAGCGACGGGTCTTCGGCCTTCTCGTTGTGGAACAGCAGGTCGTCCTCTTTGACTTCGCTGAGGTTCACGACTTCCGGCTGCCCGGCACCGTTCAGCCGAATGCCTTTGTCCCGCTTGTTGCCGAAAATCAGCGGTTTGCCATGTTCGAGGTAAATGCAGTTGTCGGCCTTCGTGTCTTTCTTCTGGGCGTATTCAAACACGCCGGAGTTGAAGACGTTGCAATCCTGGTAAACTTCGACGAACGCGGTCCCTTTGTGCTGGGCGGCCCGTTCGAGGATCATCGTCAGGTGGTGAATGTCGATGTCGACGCTTTTCGCCACGAACGTCGCTTCGGAACCGATGGCGATCGACAGCGGGCTCAAGGGGTTGTCGACGGAGCCGTACGGCGTGCTCTTCGTCTTCTTGCCGATCGGGCTGGTCGGCGAGTACTGTCCCTTCGTCAAACCGTAAATCTGGTTGTTGAAGAGGATGATTTTCAGGTCGACATTGCGGCGGATGGCGTGCATCAGGTGGTTGCCGCCGATCGACAGGCCGTCTCCGTCGCCCGTGATAACCCACACCTGCAGATCAGGCCGGGCGATTTTCAAGCCCGTCGCGATGGCCGGAGCCCTGCCGTGAATGCCGTGGAAGCCGTAAGTATTGACGTAATACGGAAACCGGCTGGAGCAGCCGATGCCCGAAACGAACACGATGTTTTCGCGGGGGATGCCGAGTGTCGGCAGCACCTTCTTCATCTGGGCCAGGATCGAGTAATCGCCGCAGCGCGGGCACCAGCGGATTTCCTGGTCGCTGGCGAAGTCTTTCTGCGTGAGCACCGGCAATGCCGTATCAGTCGTCATGAGAAAACCTTATCAGTAGAAAATTGATCGAATGGTACGCACGAGTTCGTCTCAGCCGTTGGAAGCAGCCTGTTTGACAATGACCGGTTGTTTGTACGTCCAGGAATGCGGGGCCGTGTCACCGGCGAGAATCCGATCCATCTCGCGGACCAGTTCGCTGACGAGGAACGGCTTGCCCTTGATCTTCGCGTAACTGACGGCGTCGACGAGATACGTGCCGCGGAGGACAAACCACATCTGCCCGGCGTTCAGTTCCGGGACCAGCACTTTCTTGAAGCGCTTCATGATGTCGCCCAGGTTCCTGGGGAACGGGTTCAGATAGCGCAGATGGCAGTGTGCGACGGACTTGCCGTTCTTCTGGCAGGCTTCCACGGCGGAACGCACGGCCCCATAGGTGCCTCCCCAACTGACCACCAGCAGATCGCCCGATTCCGGCCCGAGGACCGTCTGCAACGGAATCGCATTGGCGACATTGGCGACCTTCTGCTTGCGGACCATCGTCATGTGATGATGATTGTCAGCGTCGTAGGAGATGTTTCCGGTACCGTCGGCCTTTTCCAATCCGCCGATGCGGTGTTCCAATCCCGGAGTGCCGGGAATGGCCCAAGGCCGCGTCAACTGGTCGTTGCGAAGATATGGCTCGTATCCGTTCTCGGTGTTGCTCTTGGTCGGATGAGTCACCTTGATCGGCTTCAGGTCGGAAATTTTGGGGATGGCCCACGGTTCGGCGCCGTTGGCGATGTAACCGTCCGTCAGCAGGAAGACCGGCGTCATGAATTCGACGGCGATCCGCATCGCTTCCTGGGCCATTTCAAAACAGTCGGCGGGCGACTGGGCCGCGACCACCGGCATCGGGCAGTCCCCGTTGCGGCCGAGAATGCTGATGAACGCGTCGGACTGCTCGGTCTTCGTCGGCAGGCCCGTGCTCGGCCCGCCGCGCTGCACGTCGACGATGACCATCGGCAGTTCGGTCATGACAGCAAGACCGAGGCCTTCGCCTTTCAGCGCGATCCCCGGACCGCTGCTGGCGGTGACGGCCAGCGCCCCGCCGAAGGCGGCGCCGATGATCGACGTAATGGCGGCGATTTCGTCTTCCGCCTGGAACGTCTTCACGCCGAAGTTTTTGAGCAGGCTCAACTCATGGAGAATATCGCTGGCGGGCGTGATCGGATAACCGCCGTAGAAGAGTTCTTTGCCGGCAAGCTTCGCCGCGGTCACCAGGCCGATCGCGACCGCCTCGTTGCCGGTGATCTTGCGATATTTCCCCGGCACAAGTTTCGCTGGCGACACCTGGTAATGAACCGTGAAGGCTTCGGTCGAAAAGCCGAAGTTGTAACCGGCGTCGAGCGCCCGGATGTTGGCCTCGGCGATGGCCGGGTTCTTGCCGGCAAACTTGGAGCGAATCCATTCTTTCGTGGTCGTCATTTCGCGTTCGTACAGCCAGAAGATCAGGCCGAGGGCGAAGAAGTTTCGGCAGCGGTCGGATTCTTTCTGGCCAAGGCCCAGGCCGGCGACAGCGTCGCGCGTGAGGCGGGTCATCGGCACGCGATGCAGCCGATACCCGGCGACGACGTTCGAATCGAGCGGGTTCTCGCCGTAATGGGCCTTGAACAAATTGCCGGAATCGAACGCGTCTTCATTGACAATCAGCGTGCCGCCGCGTTTCAGGTCGGCCAGGTTGGTTTTGAACGCGGCGGGGTTCATCGCGACAAGCGTGTCAACTTCGTCACCGGCCGTGTAGATCTCGCTGTTGGAAAAGCAGACCTGGTAACCGCTCACGCCGGCGAGCGAACCGGCCGGGGCGCGAATTTCGGCGGGGAAGTCCGGCAACGTGGAAATGTCGTTACCGAAGATGGCGGAGACGTTGGTGAACTGGGTGCCGACGATCTGCATTCCGTCGCCCGAGTCGCCGCAGAAGCGGACGACGACGGCGTCCATCGTTTCGGTGGGTTTGCCGTTCTGGCCATTGGACTGAGACGTTTCAGCGGTCGCCGTAGACATTTAGGGACAACTCCAGAGGAACCTGAGGGGAACCTGCGACAATCAGTTGGCGCAGGGGGCAGTGTGGGGGTTTTCGGCGGCGTGTGCGGTTGCATTCCGGCATGATCGTATCACATCACATCTTGCAAAAAAGTGCAAAGCTGTGACGTTCAGACAAATTATAAGCATCCCGCAGGAAATGTCGACTGAAGTTCGGGTTGCGGATCACCATCGGCAGACAAATTCTCGAACTCGACAAGATTTCAGGAGAAAAATCTCCAGACCTCGGCCAGTGTGTTCAATCGTTCTCTGCAGGTTTTCTCGAAATCGCAGACTCTAAGCCGTTTCCCGATAGCATGTTGTGTTCATCATTCGCTTTGACAACCTGGCGGATTCCGCCTACGATCTCGGGATCAAGTCCCGAGACCTGGAAAACGACGATGAAACATTCTCACGGACTGCGAACTAGTTCCTGAATGCTGCTGTTTCTATTGGAAGCATCGGCCGGCATCACCGCGGAGGGGCCGGCGAAACCCGCAACGTTCGTGTTGAATCCCAAACTCATCGACCAAGCCCGGCGTGCGGCGGCGGTCGAGATGGCGAAACCGCGCGATCTAGAGTCTCGGCGTCCGAAAGGGCTGGAAAACCTCGACACGCCGGAGGAGATTGCAGCCGCAGTCGAGGCGGCGATGAACCAAATGGCGTCGACTGATCTGAAGACCGCCAACCAGGCTTATGTTCAACATGGCTATCTGCAGGATCATGCGTTTTCTGCCATCGCGGCGGGCGCTGAGCCGCAGGGCGTCCGACCAGTCAGCCAGTGGGTCAGCCAGTGGGTCGGTAGTGGGTCGGTTTAATAATGTAGGGCACTTTCTCCGCAAGTGTCATTGGCACTTGCGGAGAAAGTGCCCTACATTGAAAGGCAAACTGACCCACTACCCAGTGGGTCCTTCGAGTTCGAGAGAATTGACAGAGCGGACACGTTTTCGCAAACTCATTGGTCGGCCGCTGGATCGATCGCAGGAGGCTGGCGAGCGGCGCAGACAGAATCAATGGCTCCTGAATGGACTCGCGGGGACGCAAGGATGTCGGAATTGGAACTCGCTGAAGACCTGATGGATCCGAGAGGTCGCTGCTCTGAAGGAATCGGCGACATGGACCAATCGCTGGAACTGCTCGTACGGCGCGGCGCTGATCCGGATTCGGTCATTTCCCGGCGCTGGGACTCGCCCCATTTCGTGGTCGGACGCCGGACGGATTGCGACCTGTGCCTTGACGACCCGACCGTTTCCGCCCGGCACCTGTACTTGCAGAAACTGCCGGGACGCGTGTTGGTTTTCGATTTAGGCAGCCGGGATTTCCGCCAGCGGACTGGCGTTTTGGGCCGCCCCGGTTTTTACCTGGCAGACTGGCTTCCGCCGGGCGAATCCGTGCAGATCGGCGATTTCCAGTTGTCCTGGACCGCGGATGCCCCCGCGTCACCGAGTAAACGTCCCGACGTCGATCCGGTCCCGCGACTGGAGGAACCCGTCGCAGTCTGGAACGTAATCCAGGACTCGGAGGGCAGCCCGGTCGAAACCGGTCGGGCGGTGCAGCATGAAGTCACGCTGATCGGTCGCGGGCCGCTGTGCCGGTGGAAGCTGACGCACGAATCCGTGTCGACCACGCACGCAAGCCTGGTCTTTGCCCAAGGAGAATTGACGGTCGTCGATCTTTGCAGCCGGTACGGAGTCCGGGTCAATGGGGAATTGGTCAGATCGGCTCGTTTGGCGGATGGCGATCAACTTTCGGTCGGTGAGTGCCATGGCGTTATTCGCCTGCAGGCTTCCCGCCTTGTGCCGCAGAAGGTTGTCGCGGCTGGTTTTTCGGTCCCTTCGGCACAAGCCCAACAGGCAGATGATGGCCCCCTGATGTCGTCGGACGGTTCGGACCGGGATCAAGACGGCCCCTTGGCCGTCGAGGAACCGAACGCAGAGGATGTGTTGCGGGAATCGCCTGCTTCGAATCTTTCCGGGGATCTTCCCGACGAACTTCAGGCGTTGATCTCACGGTGTGCCGAGCAGCAGGAGCAAGTTCGCGCCCACGCCAGGCAACTGATGGAATTGGTGCAAGGAAAATTGGAGACGTCCCCGGCGTGCTTTGCAGAACCGGACCTGCCCGAACCCGCGCCGGTGCGTGCTGACGCCGACAGCGCCACGGTGGCCGAACCGACCGTGGCCGAATCGAACCCCGAACTGCACCTTTGGCTGAATCATCGACTGGCCGGCTTGAACGGCGACCATCCCGGCCGGCTGAGTCAGTTCTGGAAAACACTGACGGGGCTGTTCTGATGTCAAAGAAGAACGCCTGCGTAATATCGTGGTATTCGGTCTCATGCGAGCTTCCTCAGCAAAAGAAATTCAGGGTTTCGAGAGCGTAGATTCCAGGAATTGTCCGCAAGACCTGCATCCGAGGGATGAACTCTCGATCGCGCTTCCCGTGGAGGGAGATTCCGGTTGTAATTGCTGGCGAACCTTCATAGACTGAACGTAATCTGTGCGAATGTTCTGGTCACTGTTTTTGCCCCAAATCTTCCAAACGACCAAGGACGTTCAAGCCGACGTTTTTTTCGGTAAAAGAATCAAAAGGAGTCTTTCAAATGCGTTCCGGTTTTCCATTACGCTGGCGGAGTCTGAGTTGTGCCGTGATTCTCGCGCTGGCCGTGTCTGGCCTGTCAGCCCAGACAGCACTCCAAGGCACACCGGCCATCGAAGTTGCGAATGCCGTCGTGGCTCAAGAAGCCGACGCCGATCCTGACGCACCGGCTGCGCCCGAAGCCGCGGGGGCCGAAGAGGGGCAGCCGATGTACGAAACGTCGGACGATGTTTCGAACTGGCTGGAAGCCGGCAGTGCCGAAGAACTGGGCAGCCGTGTGCGTACCAGTGCCGTGCTGCTTGCGCCGGACGGAATGCTCCATTGCAGCCTGTTTCGGCTGGATCATGTCACTCGCCAAGAGATTTCTGTCAAGCAGATGGAAATCAAGCTGATCCAGGACGGCAAAGACATCGAAACGACGGAACCAAATCCGGAAGACGGCAAGTTTCAATTCGGCCCGGTCAAACCAGGGATCTACTCGATCATTGGTTACGGCGAAGACGGCTTTGCCGCGTTCTCGTTTGCCGTCGATCAGGCGCCGGATGAGGACAGCATGGAAGCAGATGAAGCCTCGGCAGAGAAGAAGGAGAAGCAACCCGGAGACGAGTATCAAAGTCTGAACCTGATCCATTCCAGCGCGCTCGACCCTCAGGATGTACCGATGGCGCTGCAACTGATTCGAGCCTTTGTGGGCGTGGGAGGCGGCGGACCCGGCGCGGAAATCGAAGACGAGGCCGCGATGGAGGAACTCGCCGTCGAAGAGACGGAACCGGCCGCCGTTAAGCCGTTCCGCAAAATTGCCCGCGACGCGAAGATCGCCCAGAGCATTTCGCTGCATTGGCATACCGTGCGGCTGCAGCCGGACGGGCTGCTGATCGGCCGGATTATGACGCTCGTCGAGATGAATGAGTCCGGAGAAGTCCAGGCGGTCCCGCCTGAGGACATGCAGGTATTCGCCATTAAAGACGGAACAGTGGCTGCTCGAGCGACTTGCAGCGAGAAAGGAAACTTCGCGATTCCCGATCTCAAACCTGAAATCTACAGTTTTCTCGGTGTCGGCCGGGATGGATTCGTCGCCCTGACGATCGACGTCCTGCCTGCGGAAGAGAAGGACGAAATGGAAGGCGAAGGCAAGGTGAAGTCCGCGTCGTTCCGCCGCACCGCCTTCATCCAAAATCAAAATCAAAACCTGAACCAACTGAACATCTTCACGCACATCGTTCCGCCGAACGGTGTGAACTTCCTTGAGACGTCGAATCCGGACACTCAGCAGAACGTACTTGGGCAAAACACCGATCTGCCTGCATCGTTCCTGGGCGCGAATTCTCAGAACGGCAATGGCAATAATCCGTCCTCCGGAAATAGCTCTGGAATCGCCCCGATCAGTTCTCCCAGCGGTCCTAGCGGAAACCCGGGCGGATTTGGCGGTGCAGGCGCAGGCGGGGGAACCACGGGCGGGGACGGCGGCACGAACACGGGAGTCCCGGAAATTGACCCCGCGTCTTCCGGTGTCGGGCTGTCCATCCTGATCGGGCTGCTGTTCCTGCTGGTCGACCTTTACCGACCGCGATGACGGCAACGTCGTTCAGCAGCTTTTCCATGGACGTCCGACGGGAGACCCAGGACGAATGTCTCGTCATGGCGCCCCATCAAGACCCGCCGCTCAAGGCGATTCTCCGCATCGGGCCGTGCTGACACGGCTGCAGTGGTTGCTGGCGCTCGGCGCGGTCGAATTCCTGGCCATCTCGTTCTGGCTCGATACCGATCAAATCGCAGCCCAGGGGCTTCAGCGGCTGGCGTTAAAAAAACTGCCCGACGGCATCTTATTCGGTCTCGTCGCTGTTGCCCTGGCGGTCTTGCTGGGCGGCGCCTCGGCGTGGACCCGGCTCAAGCAGGAGATCGATCAACGCAGGATCGCAGCCCCCTTTCCCTGGGGCGTCTACGGCTTGCATCTCCTCTGCCTGGCGGGGTTCGCCGTCAGCGGTTCCTATGGCATTTCCCTGGAGTCTTCGCCTGGCGCCCAGGCCAACTTCTGGCTGGCAGCCAGCCTGGCGTGCGCAGCGGCCGCAGGATTTTTCTGGCTGGCAGGTTTGTTACCCGTCGCGCTCTGGAGCGCCGCGCTTCCTTTCGGAGTGCGCGGTCTGACAGCTGCGGTTCCTATAACGATTGCCGCCTGGGCCATCTCTCGCAGCACCCGCGACTCCTGGCGGACCTTGTCGGAACCGACGCTGAACGCCGTGCTGGCGGTCCTCAAAATCTTTGGCCAGGTTCCGGTACATGATCCGAAGACGCTCAAGGTATCGCTCGCCAGCTTTGCGGTGGAGATCGATCCCGCGTGCTCGGGGTATCAGGGGTTCGGCGTGATGGCAGTCTTCGCCGCGGTATATGTCTGGGCGTTTCGTCAGCAACTCCGCTTTCCGCAAGCCTGGCTCCTGGTGCCGATGGCCCTCGTCGCCAGTTGGTGCGGAAATGTCATCCGTATTGCGGCGCTTCTGGGGCTAGGCGCCTATGTTTCGCCGGAAGTGGCGCTGGGCGGATTTCATTCGCAAGCCGGCTGGCTGTTTCTGATCCTGGTGTCGGTGCTGTTCGTGGGAGTCGCACAGCGGCTGCCATTTTTCAGTCACGATTTGAAACACGCCATTCATCTCCGGGAATCGCCGGTCGCCGCGTGCCTCGCGCCGTTTCTCTTGTGGAACATCATCGGCCTGGTCTCGATGCTGACGGCCTCCGACCCCGCTGTCGATCCGTTGTATCCGGCACGCTGGATTTCCCTGCTGATCCCGGTGTGGTACTGGCGGTCGTTGTATGCGCGACTGCTTGCGGTGAATGCGGCAAGTTTCATCGGCGTCCTCACCGGTGCCATCGCATTCGGACTCTGGATGTTCCTGGAACAGATGATTCCCTCTGATTCCGCCGTCACCGAAACCACTGCGAAGCTGCTGTCTGCCGCGACACCGGAAGCCAGGTTCTGGCTGGCGTCGCGCGTCATCGGCAGTTGCCTGGCGGCCCCGTTCCTCGAAGAACTGGCGTTCCGCGGCTACCTGATGCGCCGACTGCAGGCATTTCGATTCGAGAGCGTCGCCTTTTCAGACACGGCCTGGCCGGGACTCTTGATTTCGTCGCTGGCATTCGGCGTGCTGCATGGCGAGCGCTGGCTTGCTGGCGTGCTGGTCGGCCTGATCTATGCCCTCACCGCCCGGTTCTCCGGCCGCCTTTCCTCCGCCGTACTGGCCCACGCCACGACCAACGCGCTGCTCACCGCGTATGTGCTGGCAACAGGCGACTATGCACGGTGGCACTAGGTCGTGTGGACTTTCCTCCACGGGGCAAAAGGCGAGAACCGGCAAGCATCCTGCCTGGTCTTTCTCTGACGACTTGCGATCGGCCGTCCGTTTTCCGCTGCAATTCACGCCTGCCGGTCGATCACCCAGCACGATTCATGGCGTTTGAGACCGATGTGCGGATAGTACGTCTGCGCCTTTGGGGCCGATAGCAGGATCAGCGTCGTGTTCAAGCCGGCGGCGAGATGCGTTTCGCGCAGCAGCCGCTGGCCGATCCCCCGCTTCTGATACGCGACGTCGACGGCCAGATCCGCCAGGTAGGTGCAGAAGCTGCGATCCGTCAGCGCCCGCGACACGCCGACGAGAAACCCTTCCGTTGTGCGGGCCGTATAAATCATGTCGGCCTGCGCCAGCATTCCGGACATCGCCTGCCGGTCGTGAATCGGCCGGCGTTCACCCAGCGTGGAGCGGACCAGGACGTCGATGAACTCGTCCACGGAGAGCTGAGGTTCGAGCTGGTAGGTGATGAGTCTTACGGTAGGGTTTGCCGAGTCTTCAAGGCGAACCACAGTCATGGGATCGTTCCTTAATGGTTCGCCTCGAAGACTCGGCAAACCCTACTGGAATCTCAGCCAAACAACCCGGGGATCGGACTCGCCTGGTAGGCGAAATTCGGCCGGCCGGCGACATCGCGCCAGACGGCGTCTTCGGGAATTCCGAGCGCGTGGTATATCGTCGCGGCGAAATTTTCCGGCGTCTGCGGATCAGATGCCGGATACGCGCCAATCTTGTCGGACGAACCGATCACCCGGCCCCCGGTCACTCCGCCGCCGGCGTACCACACGGTTTGACACGGGCCCCAATGGTCGCGGCCGGGATACTTGTAGATGTTCGTGGCGATGTGCGTGATCCGGGGCGTGCGGCCGAATTCGCCCGCCATCACGACCAGGGTGCTGTCCAGGAGGCCGCTGGAGTCGAGGTCATCCAGGAGCGCGGAGACGGCGAGATCGGTCGGCGGGAAGAGATACTCTTTGAGATTTTTCGTGTTGTTGCCGTGCAAATCCCAACTGCCGAAGTTTCCCATGTTGACCTGAATCATGTTCACGCCGGCTTCGACGAGCCGCTTCGCCATGAGCAGCGACCAGCCGAACGAGTTGTCACCGTAACGCAGCAGCGTTTCCGGATCGGCCTTACGGACATCCAGCGCGGCACGGACTTTCGGATCGATCATCAACGAAACGGCCGCCTGGGTCGCCCGGTCGTAATTCCCGACGGCCAGCTGTGATTCCAGGCCGCGCCGCTGCTCGTCGATCACGCTGAGCAATTGGCGGCGCTGATCGAATCTCTGTGAGAAGACGCCTTCCGGGAGCGACAGGCTGGGGGCCTCGAACCGCCAATTCAATTTGTCGGAAAGCTCGCCCTTATGGAGATCAAACAGATAATCCGGAAAGGCGCCGGAATAGGAATGATAGGCGTGCGGCTTGTCGGTGCATTCAATCAGCCACGGTTCATGCCGTTTTCCCAAAAGGCCCGCGAACTGGCCTGGATAGACGCCGGTATTGGAGTGGTAAATTTTCTCTGGCAGAATCGCCGACGTCGGCAGCATCCCGCGCTGTGTCGTCAACGCCCCGGCGATGGCCGCGATCGAGGGGTCGTCGGTTCCCTGCGGCAGGCTCGATTTGAACGTCGGCGGCAGTTTGGACCGCCCGGTCAGCATGAGATAAGTCCCCGTATCATGGCCGTTGTCGGTGTGCGTCACCGAACGGACCAGCGACCAGAGGCGGCTCCGGGCCGCCAGCCGGGGGAGGTGTTCGCAGATTTCGATGCCCGGCGTCTGCGTGGCGATGGGATTGAAGTCGCCCCGGATCTCCGCCGGCGCATCGGGCTTCATGTCAAATGTGTCGTGCTGAGATGCGCCGCCCGTCAGGAACAGGAAGATCACCGACTTGGGGGCGGGCCGTTTCGCGGCCGCGCGGGCCTCTTGCCGGAAGCCGGCGACGTCCGCCATCGACAAGTTCATCAGGCCAAGCGTCCCGGCCTGCAACAGGCAGCGGCGATCGAGCACATGACGGAATGAGCCGGAGGCACTGGATTTCATTGAGAACGCCTCGAGATCCCTTCTACCGTGACATGACATTCGCTCTCAGTATAGCGGGCGTTTCCCAGAGGAGCGAGCAGATTTCTCTCTCGAATTGCCGGACGACGATTGGCTGACAGCTTGTTTGCGAATGGGCCGCTTCATAAACAGGAATTCTCGGCAAAAATCGCGGGATTCCTCTTGGCAAGGCGATTCCACCAGAGTCATCGTGTGGCCGCACAGCGCGACAAAAAAATTCTGTCGCGCAACCGCGACGGTGGGGTTGAGGGCGGTCCTCCGGCGCCTGCCGTCGCAAGCCAGCAAACCGAGGAGCAGCGAATATGTCGACGATTGATCGCTTTGGGGGCAAAGTCGTTTTGCCGCGCATCGGACCGGATGACTTTTGGAATGACGTACAGACGCATTATGCCGGCGCCGAGCCTTTGAAATGGAAAAGCCTGGCCATGCTCGCCCTGCGCGTGAATGCCGGCTGGTCGCTGGACATGATCGGCAATGCGTTCGGCCACGAACGCGGCCATGTCAGCCGCAGCCTGTCCCTCCTGTGCCGCGAATTGCAGGACCGGTTTGACTGGTCGCCGGATGAAGGCGACGCGACTTAAGACAACGCGCCACGCGTTGGAAGAAGCTGCTATCGAACACCTAACACCTAACTACGGAAGGCCCCCATGCAACTGACAACCCGCCCGATCGCCGACCTGCATCCCGCTCCCTACAACCCCCGGAAGCCGCTCAAGCCCGGTACGCCAGGCTATCGACGGCTGGAACGGTCGCTCAGGGAATTTGATCTGGTACAACCGCTGGTTTGGAACACGACGACGGGGCACGTCGTTTCCGGACATCAGCGGCTCGACATTCTGAAGGCCCAGGGCGTGACGGAGGTCGACGTTGTCGTCGTGGAACTGTCGCTGGAGAAGGAAAAGGCCCTGAATATCACACTCAACAATTCGCTGGTCGGCAGCGAATGGGACGCGACGAAGTTAATCGACGTCGTCCGGGAACTGCAGCAGTCGACCGACGTCGACGTCGCGCTCACCGGCTTCGACGCCGACGAACTCCGGGACCTGCTCCTGGCCCCGGCCGACGTTCTCGCCGCGGAGACCGAAGGCAACTCGGACGCCGGCCTGATGCACGTGCAGTTTGAAGTTCCGGCCGACGACTGGGAAGCCGTGCGAGCCGACCTCGATCCGGTTCTCGCCCTGCATGGCTTGAGAGTGCATGTGCGCGGGGCGGGAAACGAGAACGGGAAAGAAGGACGTCGGAAGTAAAAGGAATTTTCTGTTGGACTTAGTGTGCCTTATTCTCTGTTGGGGATTCGCCATGCGACTTTCTGTGGCCTATGATTTTCTGCCGAAGAAGTTGTCCACACATGCGTCGATGGTGATGGACCACTTCGGCGTGGGATTCGATGCCGGCCGGCATGTCATTGCCGAAAATCTGGATGTGCCAATCCATCCGGGCGACGTCGTCCTGTTCACTGGAGCCTCGGGATCGGGGAAATCAAGCCTGTTGCGGACCGCGGCGGAGCAGTTGTCCGGCGTGTCGCAAACAAAGCCCGCCGTCGGCGAAGGCGGGGTCCCGGCGATGCCATCGCCGGGCTTTGTCGTCAACATCGACCAGCCCGATCTCGGCGAGCGAATTCTCATCGATGGTCTGAATCTCCCCGCCGAAGAGGCGTTGGCCCTGCTCACCAGTTGCGGATTGGGCGAAGCGCGGCTGATGCTGCGCTCGCCGCACGAGTTGAGCGACGGCCAAAGGTATCGGTATCGCCTGGCCCTGGCGTTCTCGCGGTCGCCGTGCTGGATCGTCGCCGATGAATTCACGGCGACGCTGGATCGCACGCTGGCGAAAGTGATCGCGTTCAATCTCGGCAAGACGGCCCGCCGCCGACAAACCGGGTTGCTGCTCGCCACGACTCATGAAGACCTCGCCGACGACCTGCAGCCGGACGTGCATGTCCGCTGCCGATTGGATGGCACAATCGGCATCGATCGGCGGGACGTAAAAAAAAAGCCGTCAGCTTTGGAACCGACATCGAGCTTACGACCGGAACGAAACAAGACTGGCCGTACTTCGCTCGGTGGCATTACCGGAGTCACAACCTTGGCTTTGTCCGTCGGGTGACGGTCCTCTGGCACGGAGACGAGCCGATCGGAATTTGCGTCTTTACCACGCCGCCGAAAAGTTTAAGGCAGCGTTCACGATTCTTCGGACTGACCGGGAGATGGTCGAAATGGCAATTGCAGACGCTGAATGCCCAGGTGGCGATGTTGTCGCGGGTGGTGTTGCACCCGACGTACCGGGGTGCGGGCCTGGCGGCGGATTTCATCCGCGCCAGTTGTCGGTCGTGTCCCTGGCCGTGGATCGAAACGCTGACGGAGATGGGGCACTTCCACCCATTTTTCGAGACCGCCGGCTTTGTCCGGGTCGGCGCATCGCCTGCGATCCGGCGGTCGCTGGCCGACCACTCGTCGATTTATGCGCGGCGGGGAGCGAAATCAGAACGCAAGCCGCTGTTATCGGCAGAAACTCATGAAAAAAGTCGCTATGCGGAGCCGGTCTATTATGTCTTCGACAATCGAAAATCCGTACCCGAATGAACGCCGCAACGGCAAGCCGAGAGCGGGCATCGACAATGATCCCGTGACGTTGCCGTTTGTAAAAACGCCCCGGCCGAAGAAACCGCGTGCGAAGCCTGCGGTCAAACGGCTCAGTGTGAAGCGACAAAAAGAGTTCCTGGATTGGATGATCCAGGGAGCCAGCCCGCAGGTGGCGTGCCATCAATTGCAGGTCTCCCTGGAGGTGTTCTGGAACACGCTGGAACACGACGCGCGCTTTGCCGGCGAACTGCAAAGGGTCTGGGACACGCTGAGTTTCAACGTCGTGGCGGCGCTTTACCAGGCGGCCATTAAAGGGAACGGACCGGCCCAGCAGTTCTGGCTGAAGCACCGTCCGCCGCCGCGCTGGGCCGCGGCAAGTGCCGATCAAATTCCGACCGATGACATGGAAGCGCTGAGCGATGCCGAACTCCTTGACCGAGCACGAACGGAAGCGCCTGATCTCGCGGCTGAGATTGCAGCGCGAATTGCAGCAACGGGGAGCGGACGCGCACCCGAAGATCTTCCGGGACCTGCTGAAGGTCGCGACGAGTGAACCGGTGGACTTTCGCACCGTGATTCAACCGTGGCAGGAATCCGACTTCGCCGCACTCGACCCTGCCTGGCTTGCATTTAGCGGCCGCGAACCGCGAGCGGCAATTCGCCGGGCGTATCTCGAGCGGCCGCGCGGCCACTCCAAGACGACGGACATGGCCGCGCAGGTCGCCTGGATTCTGCAATACGCGCGGCAGCCGATGCACGGCATCGCCGCGGCGGCGGACCGCGATCAGGCGGGACTGCTGCACAAAGCCGTCGCCGCGCTGGCCCGGTTGAATCCGGTGTTGTGCCCTGATCTCATGGCTCGGCAATCGGCCATCGTCAACGCGGCGACGGGCAGCCGGCTGGATGTCATCTCCTCGGACGTGCGAAGTTCCTGGGGGCAGTTGCCGGATTTCGTCATTTGCGACGAGCTGTGCCATTGGGAAAAGGCCGACCTGTGGCATTCGCTGGTCTCCTCCGCGGCCAAGAAGCCGAGTTGCGTGCTGGTCGTGTTGACGAACGCCGGCGTAGGGTCCGGCTGGCATTGGGACGTGCGTGAAGCGGCCCGCACGTCACCGGACTGGCATTTCAGTTCGCTGGCCGGTCCACAGGCGCCGTGGATTTCGGCCGCGGCTCTCGCCGAGCAACGCCGGTTGTTACCGGCGAGCGTTTATGCCCGGCTGTGGGAAAACGCCTGGCAGCAGACCGATGGAGAGTTCGTGACGCTTCCGGAAGCCGAGGCGTGCCGGGACACCGCGTTGACGATTCGCGACGCAGGCGAGCCGGGCGCACGCTACATCGGGGCAGTGGATTATGCGGAGAAACATGATCGGACGGTCGGCGTGATCGTGCATCGCGAGGGCGACCGGATCATCGTCGATCGGATGGATGTCGTCGCGCCGGAAGGGAACCGCCCGGTCCCCGTTCGCTGGGTGGAAGACTGGATCGCCAAGATGGGCCGCGCCTTTCGGCCCATCCGCTTCGTGCTGGATGAATACCAGCTCGTCGGCACGCTGCAGAAAATGTCGGGCCGCTTTGAACTGAAGCGATTCGCCTTCGGCGCCGGCAAGGGGAATCACGCGCTGGCGATCCAGTTAAGGCATCTGATCGTGCAGCGGCAACTGGCCTGGCCTCCGAGCTGCGGGCAGATTCCGGGCGCACGAGACCGGGACGACCTGGAAACCGAATTGGCGTCGCTCATTTTAAGAACCGCCTCGACCGGCCGCGTGCGGATCGATCACCGCAAGGACTCCGGCTGCCACGACGACCGAGCCTTCGCCCTCGGCGTCGCCTGCCTCGAAGCCCTGAAAGACGACCCGACCAGCGAAGTCTTCGAACTTCTCGACGGCGGCTTCGGCTGGTGAGCTGAGCGACGCACCGCGGAAGCATCTCATCCGGCTTGCAATCCCTCGGCGGACCGGTTAGACGAGTAGCATTCGCTCTGATGTCTCTCCCATTAAGGAAACACACATGCTGCGCTCTCTGACCGCTCTCTGCTGGCTGTTCGCCACGGTCTCGCTGTTATCCGCCGCGGACGTCCTGCCGAAAGACAAGCTCGACAACACGGGTTTCACCACGATTTTCGACGGCAAGACGATCCAGGGCTGGCATGTCAGCGCGCAGACGGGCCACAGCGGGGCCAGCAAGAACAAATCGGGCGGCAAATGGGTGGTCGAAGACGGCGCCATCGTCGGCAGCCAGGACATCCCCGGCAACGGCGGGATCATTCTCACTGACAAGCTCTACGCCGACTTTGAAGTCATCGTCGAAATGAAAAACGATTACGGCCCCGACAGCGGTCTGTTCCTCCGCAGCACGGAAAAAGGCCAGGCGTATCAGTACATGGTCGACTACCACGACAACGGCAACCTCGCCGGGATTTACGGCGAAGGCTTGCCTGGCGGAATTCATCATCGCAACTTTGACTTCGGCAAAGAGCCGTCGCTGATCACCGTGAAACCCGAGGCCCAGACGAAGTGCCCCGTGACGCCCGAACAATGGAAGACGTTATGGAAGCACGGGGAATGGAACGAACTCCGGGCCCGGATCGTCGGCAATCCGCCGAAGATCACCACCTGGATCAACGGCGTGAAATTCACCGAGTTTGAAGACAAGGAGAAACGCCATCCCGACGCCGGCATGATCGCGTTGCAAGTCCACGGCGGCGGCGACTTCACGAAGCAGTTCGTGCGCTATAAGGGCGTGAAAATCAAAGAGTTGAACAAGTAATTTGCAGGCACCAATTCACGGGCGATCCCGGCGTCGCCGCCGACGCCGGGCTTTGGGGAATTGCGAAGCGGAATGGGACGGCCATCGGTCGCGATGCCGATTGTGAAGACCTTCCTGGCAGGAAAGGCTTTCCGCCTGTGCCAGTCGCCCGGGTTCTGTCGATGCTGCTTGCTCCCGGGGCAACTGTGGGCCCGAGAACAAACCGGGGTCGATACCTGCCAACATGCAGATCGACGACCTCGCCGGATTGAGACGACATCCCGAATGGCTGGCCACGCTTCAGGCCTATTGGGATGCTCATCTCCAAAGCAAGCAACAGGTTGCGGAGTTTGACGGGTGGCTCGCCCGAATCACGTCCGTCGCGGCAGTTCCTGCCGAGTCCTTGTCGGGCATCCACGGCAAACTCATCGCCTTCGGCTATCTCAAATTTGAACTGACGCCGAAGGATACGATGCTCCGCTACCAACTGACGCCCTTGGGGCGTTCGGCCGTGACCGGGGAATCATCGCCGGAGACGGGCGATGTCGGCTCAGAGCAGGAATGGGCGCTCTCGGCGTAATCTGCCGATTCTCATCAAAGCCCTTCGACAGCGTCGGCGGGAACGCTTCTGCGAAGCGTCGCTAAGACTTCGTTATTCCATTCGTGTTGCCGGGTCCCAGCCGGCGACGGCGGCATCGGGAGCAAGAACGAAGATCTCCACGCGGCGATTCTTCGCCCGAGCGTTGTCATCGGTGTTGGCAGTCACTGGTTGGAACATGCTGCATCCGGCGGCTTCCATCCGTTTTTCAATCACGCCGTGCTTTTTCATTGCCAGGACCACCGAGTTGGCGCGGTTGGTCGAGAGGTGCCAGTTGGTGGGGTGCTTGGCCTTGGTGCCGGGCTTGGAAATCGGTTTGTCATCGGTATGTCCGACGACCAGCACGCGCAGATGCTGGGCGTCCGGCTGGTTCATGATGTTCGCGAATTCGTTAAGGACCTGCATTCCTTCGGCACGGACCTCGTCGCTGCCCGTTGCAAAGAGGAGATCGGAGTCAAACTTGCTCACGCCGGTCGCCGGATCGAATTCAAACTGGGGATATTTCCTGCGGAGTTCTTCCAGCCGGCGTGTGGAGTCGTCCGACAGCGGACTGCTGCCGCTACGGGCACTGGCCAGAAGATTCTGCACTCGCTGCTCCAGTTGCGAATTGGAACTCTGCAGGTTATCCAGCCGGCGGTTGGCGATGTCCAGATTTTGCTTGAGCGACTGATTTTCCGAGGACAGCGCCCCGAGGCTCTGGCCGTAGCCGTCGCGTTCCATCGCCAGTTGCTGATTCTGGCGATACAGCGTCTGCGTACGCAGTTGGGCCTGCTGCAAGTAATGCGGCGGCACGCAATAGCAGCCCGTAACAGTCACCACGCCGCAGGTCATCAGCACCAGTCGGCACATCCGTGTGCAAGACGTCATCGAGAACTCCTTGGCGAAACCGGCGGTTGACGCAGCCCCGTCCCGTTGCAGTTCTTCCCGACGGATTTCCGCGTGGTCGAATGCACGGAACGACGCTGCGAATCGCTGTCGCAGTCGTTCAGGAACATGAAGTTGTTAACAGGGGAGTCAGGCGATGTTTCCCGCCCGAAGGAGGCTCAGCACGTTTCCCGCACGGGCTGAGCAAACTCTCAGGCTGAAGGCGAATTTATAATTCCGACACCGGGCGACTGCCAAGAGGAACTTGAGCGATTCCCCGCCGGACCAAATGAAATCGGCCCGTGATCGCGTTTTCCCGGCTGACATCGGCAAAGGCTGCCGGTGATCAGGGGGAAACGCGAAAGATGCGAGGCCTGCGAAGATTGAATAGCGATTGGTCAGCGTTAATCGCACGCAACTTTGTACGTCGGAGGTCTTCAGAGGGGCTTCTCACGAACCCAGCGAATGTTTGCGCTGGCCGGAACGATCCCGGCGTCGCCGATGCCGGGCTTTGGAGGGGCGAACTCGAGGCGTCGAATGCGCTTACTTGAACAGGCCGGCGAAGATGCCGATCAATTCACCCTGATATACAGACGCACTGCCGTTGCCCCAGATCACGCGGAGCAAGTCGACCGCCAGCACTGCACCCAGCATCAAAGCCAAGGACGACACCCCGGTCAGCACGACGGAACCCGTCGTCCATTCGACTTCCTGAGGCAGCGCGATGCGGCTGCCCATCGCGGGCAGACCGACGGCACTGCCCCCTTCGACAAAGCTCTCGTCGAAGACGGAGTCGTCCGAGTCGAAGACTTCCAACTGCTCCAGTTCGTCGTCTTCGCCCAGAATATCGTCGGCAACTTCGAGTTCGCCGTCATCGGCCATGCCATAGGCGTCTTCTTCGTCGTCGAGATGTCCGCTGCTGTCTTCGAGTCCGGTGCCGGAATCGTCATCGTCCAGCATGACGACGCTGGTGTCTCCGCCCTTCTTTTTGGAGGGCGAAAGATCGAGCGTGGCGAGTTCGCTGGATTCGGCCAGCAGGGGTACTTCAACGTCGGTTCGGTTGCCGTCGTCTTTCGACAGAAGCAAGGGGATGGAAGAATCGAGTTCGTCGGTGAGCGGCGGGCTTTTCTTCCGTTTGATGCTGCTTTGCGGCGCATCGGACAGTCGGATGCCGCTATCGGCGTCGAGCCGGATTCCGCTGTCGGCGTCCAACCGGACGGCGCTCTCGGCTTCAAGGCGGATGCCGCTGTCGCCGGAGAGTTGAATTCCGCTGTCGGTTTCCAGCGTGATACCGCTGTCATCTTCGATCGAGATGCCGCTGTCTTCTTCGAATGAGATCTCCAGGTCGTCATCGCCGGTCTGGGTGAGGGAACTGTCGCCGCGCAGCGGAAAGCCGCTTTCGCCGTCGCCTTCCAGCAGGATGCCGCTGTCTGCCGGGGCCGTCAGCGAGATGCCGCTGTCGCCCGGCAGCCGGATGCTGCTGCCTCCGCTGAGGCGGATGCCGCTGTCGGCTTCGAGCGCCATGCCGCTGTCTTCCATCAGCACGGAATCGCTGACGGAGACCTCGTATTCCATTTTCTTCTTGCCGCCCGATTTCCCGCTTTTCGGGCCGGCTTTCGGCAACAAGGTGACATCGCTGTCGCTCGACGATTTCTTTTTCTTCGTGCGATCCACCAGTTGGACGTCGCTGTCGCTCGGCGCCGGCGGGAGCAGGCGGACATCGCTGTCGGAATCCGACAGCCGCACGTCGCTGTCCGAATCCGACAGCTCGACATCGCTCACCGAATCTCGAGACTTGGGTGCAACGAGCTGCACGTCGCTGTCGCTGACCATGCCTCGCGGCGGCCCGTCCGACAACCGTACGTCGCTGTCCGTATCGGCGAGCATCACGGGCATTTCGGCGCTGCTGCCGGTGAGCTTGGCCTTGAGCTTGTCGTCGGGAACCAACCGGACATCGCTGTCCGACGTCGCACCGCGGCCCTTGGTGATGATCGTCGGCTGGCGGCCGAGTTCATCATCGTCGATCAACGGGACTTCCGGATTGGAATCCGGCTGACGGCGACGCTTGAGCTCCGAAACATCTTCCGCCTTGAATTTCCAGGTGCCGCGATCGGCAAACCCGCGGACATCGCCTTTTTCCCGGAGACGGATCAGTTCTTCGGCCTTGATCCGCAATTCAGCGGCGGCTTCTTCCAGGCTCAGATATTTCTTGGTCGACATGGGCAGTCACTCCCGCTGCGTGCCGTCATTCCACCGAACGGGTTCCATCCCAGGGTCAGTGCCTCCGTGTCAAGGCGACTCCGAAAACTCTACACATGATGCGCGACCGGAACAGCCGGAAAACTCCACTGAACAAGTCCTCTTCCAGGCAGAGTTTAGATCGACAGGCCACGCCGGTGATTTGATGTCCGACGCCACTTCTCGAAGGGGAATCTCAACCTGCGGCGAAATCTGCCGCGTGCTTCCTGCGACCGCTACCGAACTGAACTTCGGAGCGACCGCAATACCTTCCCAGTATGTTACGCAGATCACCCGGCCGTAATCAAGATGTCATGCCGGAATGTTCACGGGTGGCCAGAATGTTCCGAACAGACGGCATGTCGGTCTTTGAAGGAACGGGAAAAGATGGGACAAGGCTTTTGTCCGAGACTCCCGCGTCTGATCGCACCGGCCGGCTGTCAGATGCTGTCGGTGCCGAGCGGGATCACGTCGCCTTCGGACGAACCGTTCTGGTACGGCACGAGCGGGCCGCTTTCGTCGCGGGCCGGATAACGGCGCGGCGAGGGCATCCGGGGGATCGACGGCTCCACGGCAAAATCCCGGCCTTCTTCCGGCAGAATGACCGGAATATCCATGCTCAGCGCGGGATCGGGAAAACCGTTTTTCTGGTAAGGCGCCGGCTTCGCGGAATACGTCGCCAAGGCGTCTTCCTCCGGCACCGTGCGCGGCGAGGGAGGTGGCGATGCAACGGCCGGACGGCTGACGCGCTGCGATTTCGGATCGACCTGCAAACGGAACCGCAAATCGCCGATCATCAGTTCGTCGCCAAGTTTCACCTGGCATTCTTTCTTGACGCGCGCGCCGTTGAGAAAAATCCCGTTGGTGCTTCCGAGGTCGCGGGCGACGATCTTGTTGTTGACCTGCGCCAGACAGCAATGTTTTCGAGAGACTTTGCGGCTCTGCGTCAACGAGACGTCGCAGTCCGATTCGCGGCCGATCAGCACGATCGCCTTTTCCAAAGGGATGACGCACAAGCCGGGTTCAACGGGGACCAAAAACGCGGGCATATAGCAGGCTCCCGATCATGGTATTGCCGCGACAGGAATTTCATTCTAACCGCCTTTCCCGTCCGCAGGAAATGCGATTCTCCTGTTCCCGGGGACAACTTCGCAAAATTTCTCCGAGAATTCCGCGGGGGTTTCCCCTCTCCGGGGCAGACATCCCAATACGAACCCAATCACGGCGATCCCGTCGCACGATGAGTCCCCGGAGACGCCCCGGCGTCGTTGCGGACATATACGTTCGTATCGGCAACGCGGCGTGCGTAATGTCAACTGAGCTTGCCATCCCGGCCCCGGCTGGGTAAATCAGAGTCGCATGAGATGCGCCGGATGGAACTTCGCTGTGTCTCGTCGAGTTCGGGAATCGTTCCCGGCTCGTGGCAATTTCCCTTTTCGCGGAGAGCTCAAGGATGAGCGATTACCGTGTGGTTTGGCCCGATGAGGCTCTCGACAACAGTCATGCCGACCTCTCGGAGAACGAGCCGGCGATCCTGCAATTCCGGGTCATGAAGCCCCTGTCCTTGCGGGGAAAAATGGACATCATCACCCGCGCCAGGTTGTTGTTCGACAATCGCACCTGCCCGGAATGCAGCTATCCCGTCGTGACGCCGCTCGAACTGAACGACGCCTTGTCCAATCGCAATGGTCTTCCGATCCCCGGTACCGCGACCCTGGTCGGATTTCACTGTGAAGGTTGCCAGGCCGAGTGGACTGCATGATCCTCGCCGTACGTTTTTTCGCCGCGCTGAGAGTCAGCGATCACTCCGTGCGCGGCGACCCGGGGACGTGACCCGGGGTCTTCGCGGCAATTGCCTGAAACCGGATGCGATCGGCACGGGTAGCACCGCCTGAGTCACTCACTCGTTGCGCGCCACCCGTAAAGGCCCTTTCGCATGATCGATTTTCGACAACTCTGCCGCGGCGTCATGATCACGGCCTGCCTGACCGGTTGGTCCGTGCTGGCGATTGCTGGAGAAAAACCGGGCAGCCTGCTGAAGCATCTGCCGCCGGGAGGGATCGCCGCGGTCGAGACCTCCGGGCTGGAACCGCTGATGGAGCGGGTGCAGACCGGCAAGGCGTATCGAGAGTTTCTCGAATCGCCCGCGTATCGGACATGGGCCGACAGCAATCCCGGCAAGAAATTCCGCGGCGGGCAGGCCGTCGTCGAAGCCCAGCTTGGACAAGATTCCTGGACGCTCGCGAAAAATTATCTCGGACGACGCATGTCGCTGGCGATCTATCCGCCGGCGAATCGTTCCCAACCCGATGGCGTGCTGCTGATCGAGGCGAAAGATGCCGCGGCGGTCGCCTATCTCAAAGAAAAACTGAAGCCGCTGCTTTCACTGGCGGGAGACGCCGTGACGCTGTCGGAGCGTCCCGACGGCGGCTGGCAAGTCGCCTATCCGGGCGACAACACGGCCGTCCTGGTCGACCAATGGATTCTGTCGAGCAACAATCCGTCGCTGCTGGAGATGACCATTCAACGTCTCCGCGAACCCATGGCTGAATCTCTAGCCGATGACGAACAGCGGCGGCGGATGATCCATCACATGGGGGCCGAGCACCTGGTTCAGGGCTGGGTCGATCTTGCCTGGATCCAGAAGCAGCAGGGCCGCCGGCTGCTGCCGGAAAAATTGGACAACCCTCTCGGTTCCCTGCTGTTGGGCGGACTGCTGGAACTCGCCGCGAATGCGCCGTGCGCCGGCCTGACGCTGGATGTCGGCGAGGCGGATTTCCGGCTGACGGTCGGCGCGGCCAGCTCCGTGAAGAATCTGGGGGCCGCGCACCGGGGATTCTTTCAGACACCTGAAACAGCCGAGGTCGTCGCTTTGCCGAAGCTGGCCGGCCTGTTGGGCGGCTTTTCGATGTATTGCGACGTGCAGGCCTGGTATCAGCAGCGGGAAGCCTTGCTGGTGCCGCAACTGATGCCCGAGTTCGACAAATTCGAAACGGGCCTGAGCAATCTTTTGCCGGGGAAAGATTTCGGCACGGAAGTGCTGCCGTTGTTCGGCAAACGCTGGACGCTGGTCGCCGCGCCGCAATCGTTCACACATCTCGGCGGCAAACCGGGCGTGCAGTTGCCGGCTTTTGGCCTGC
The DNA here is from genome assembly GCA_964388415.1 of uncultured Planctomycetaceae bacterium. GTDB lineage: Bacteria > Planctomycetota > Planctomycetia > Planctomycetales > Planctomycetaceae > CAZDGB01. The sequence goes on from CAYMAO010000002.1 coordinate 90,269, forward strand.
TGATAGACCTGGCCAAGCCGGAGCAAGGGGCCGACCTGATGCAGATGCTGTTTCAGACGATCACAGCGATTGTGAATATCGAAGCAGGCCAGAAGGGGCGTCAGCCGTGGGTGGTGACATCGGAAACCTACCGCGATGTGCAAATTTCCTTTGCCAAGTATCTCGATCTTCCGAAGGGGGACTCGTTGCCGATCGCGTACAATTTTCAGCCGGCGATGGCCCGCGTCGGCAATCGCTTCCTCGCCGCAACGTCCCGGGATTTTTGCCGGTCCTTGATCGACGCCTTGACCGATGAAATGGCCTCGTCCCGTTCGGCCGGCGCGGTGGACAATCTCGTCTTGGAACTGTCGCCGACGGTTGCCGCGGACTTGCTGCTCAGGAACGAGTCGCTCTTGCTGGCGCGATCAGTCCAAACGGGGAAATCGACGGACCAGGCGCAGACCGAAATCAAGACTCTGCTGGAATTTTTGAATCGCCTCGAACCGGTCCGGCTGCGCACGCTGTTCGATGCCGATACCGTCCGCCTGGAACTCCACGGCGGCTGGAAGTGAACTTCGACAGCGGCCTCATTTAATACGAATCCCAGAAAACAACAGCGCTCCCCCAAGAGGTCCCGGCGTTGCCAACGCCGGGCTTTGGTGAAATCTTGACGCGATGTTAATTGCTGGGATTGGTATAAGCCCGGCGACGGCAACCATCGGTATCGACACATCTTCGCATGTGTCGACTGGGTGGATGAAGGGAATCAACACTTGGCTATCGGATGGGCGATTGCGGAAGCAGTATGACGATTACTGAATGCGCATCCCACTGAATGCGCATCCCAGAGATGTCCTCCCGAAACGTCCGACCGAGGCACGAAAATTACCGTTGCGAACCGGCGGGACGCCGGTCGGGGCGATAGCCCGGCTTCTTTTTCGCGCCGGCCCCTTGCGGGCGCGGCACGTGGGATTCCCCGGCGGTCGCTTTCGGCCGAGGGGGGCGGGCTGTGGCTTGGTTGGCAGCGGGACGGCTGCCGCCCCCGTTTTGCGGGCGACGAGGACCACGACTCTGAAACCGTTGCCCCTGTTCCGGCTGGATGATGTCATCCCCGGCGGCAATCGGTTCCGAGACGGTCGGCAGTTCCACTTCCAGCTTCCGCCCGATCACCCGTTCGATGGCCTGCAATTGCTTGCGTTCCGACGGATCGAACAGGGAGATCGCGATTCCGGTTTTTCCCGCGCGGGCCGTCCGGCCGATCCGATGGACGTAGCTTTCCGCTTCGACCGGCAGGTCGTAGTTGATGACGTGCGTGATGCCGGCGACATCGATGCCGCGGGCGGCAAGGTCGGTGGCGACCAACACGCGGAGTTTGCCGGCCTTGAAGTGGGCCAGCGTCCGTTCGCGAGCCGACTGCGACTTGTTGCCGTGAATGGCATCCGACGGAATCCGGGCTTCCGCCAGCTGTTCCGCCACGCGATTGGCGCCGTGCTTGGTACGGATGAAGACCAGCGCCCTGACGCATTCGGGATCGCGCAGCAGCGTTTTGAGGACCGCCGTTTTTCGGGGACGATCCACTTGCAACACCCGTTGTTCCACGCGATCGACCGTGGAGCCGGGAGGCGTGACATCGACCCGGACCGGATCTTGCAGCAGTCCTTCCGCGAGTTTCGACACGGCGGGCGGCATCGTCGCCGAGAAGAAGAGCGAATGCCGCTGCGCGGGAATGGTGTGCATGATGCGCTGCAGGTCAGGCCAGAAGCCGAGATCGAGCATCCGGTCGGCTTCATCGAGAACGAACACTTCCAGGCGGTCGAGTTTCACGGCCCGTTGCTGCATCAGGTCGACCAGGCGGCCGGGCGTGGCGATCAGAATATCGACGCCCTGACGCAGGGCCTGCATCTGCGGGTGGATGCCGACGCCGCCGTAAACCACGGTGTGCTTGATTTTCAGAAAACGGCCGTAGGCGGCAAAGCTGGCCCCGATCTGGGCGGCGAGTTCGCGCGTCGGCGCAAGCACCAGCACGCGCGGCGTCAGCGGAGAGAGCGGCTTCGGCGCTGCGGCGAGGCGCTGCAAGATCGGCAAGGCGAAGGCGGCCGTCTTGCCGGTGCCGGTTTGCGCACATCCCAGCAGGTCGCGGCCTTCCAGCACGGAAGGGATGGCCGCGGCTTGGATTGCCGTGGCTTCGGTGTAATTCTTGGCGGCCAAGGCACGCTGCAAAGGCTCGATCAAATTCATGTCGGCAAATCGAACGGTCAAACTGGTCATGGACTCTTTCTTCTCGACACTCGGGAAACACTTTTTGCCGGCTGGGAACATTCCGTCCGGCAGGAGGCCGACCTTCGGCTGACTCGCAACTGGCGAACGTCAACACCCGGCCGGCCAGCCGAGCTGAACGACAGCCCGGCTCATTTCATTCGGCTCGCAAGGAAAGACCGCAGGCCGGAACCGAGGAATCCTCAGCACGGCGAAACGGAATTCGACGAGAGCGCCCGCGGACCGCAACAGCCCAGGGAGTTTCCTCCGACCTTTCGGAGAGCGACTCGCACAGGACCGACCGCTGAGGGCGACGCCGGACAGGGCTGAAACCACGCAGGGGGCAGCCTCGTCAAGAAATTCCTCCGGCACGTTGAGTCGCGAGACCCCAAGACCGGAAGATCGTCCGCATCGGGCGGAAAGCAAGATGACACAGTATACACAAAATCGGCCATTCGGGAAGGGGACCATTCAGAATTCCGGGAAAATGCGATAGGATTTCTCTCAGCCGGCCTGCGCAGCGGATCGTTAGAGACACCTGATCTGCTGACAGGTACGTCAGTTGCGACAGCGATTCCCTATGCTCGAACATTCATCCGAACCGTTGCCGCCGCGCTGGAAGTTTCTGCTGCGCCTCAGCCGCAGCTTCCTGGCGGGGATTGCGATCATTGCAGGGTCGCTGCTCATCGGCATGGCAGGGTACCGTTATTTCGATTCACCGCTGTCCTGGGTCGACGCCTTTTTGAATGCGTCGATGTTACTGTCCGGGATGGGGCCGGTCGGCTCGCCGAAAACGAACGCCGGCAAACTCTTCGCCGGCGCATACGCACTCTACAGCGGATTCGTGGTGATCGTGGCGTCCGGCATTGTGCTGGCCCCGGTGCTGCATCGCGTGCTTCATCGATTTCATCTCGCCAGTCATCACCGCAAGAAAACGAACGGCGCCGCGCCGGTACCGCAGGAGTCGCTGCCATGAGCCGATCTGGAAACGCGCCGCGAAAACCGGCGACCAAATTTCCCCACCTGCGAAAACAAATGGCAAAGAATACGCTGCGGAATCAACAACCGCCCAAACCCAGTCCGTTACCGCACGGCCGCAAAGGCGGCAAATGAGCCAGTCGCTCCGTCGTCAATGCCTTGCTGTGCGAAAGCGCACGGCGGACTCACTTTGAAAGCCGCTGCGGTGCCCATGCATTCCAAACCATTGCCTGTCCCAGAGCCAGCTCCCTGGTGCGACCGTCGCACCGTGCTCGGCCTGGCCTGGCTGATCGGATTCTGCCTGTTCTTTTCGTCGTTTGACTTGCCGAACAACCGGCCGGCAACCCGCTGGCTCATCTGGCAAGCCGCACCCTGGCAAGTGCTGGACATTGTCTGGCCGTTGCCCGATGCCCAGTCTCCTCCTTCCGGATGGCCGTATCTGCTGCAACGGGTCTCTTCGTTCGGCATCGCGCTGCTGGTTCTCGGAGCGGCCATCGGGTTCGGCACGCTGGCGATCTCGGGGTTAAACACGTCTCGGGAACTGTCGTCGCCGGAGCGGCTGTTTTTTGCCTCAGGCGTCGGGCTTTCGCTCTGGTCGTTGATCACTTTGGGACTGGGCCTGGCCGGCTGCCTGCTGCCGAACGTCTTCTGGTCGCTGACGATCATCGGCAATCTCGCGGCGCTTTGGATGTGGCGCAAGCCATGCTCCATCTCAACAAATACGCCGTCAGCCATACCCGCCTCTGCGTGGCTGATCGGCCTTGTATTGGCCGTGTGCGTGCCGATGATCTGGGCCATCATGCTGGGCGCCTGCACGCCTCAGACCGACTTCGACGTCGTGGAATACCATCTGAACGGGCCGAAAGAATGGTTTCAGCAAGGTCGCATTACATTCCTGCCGCACAATGTCTACACGAGTTTCCCGTTTCTGACGGAGATGCTGCTGCTGTTGGGGATGGTGCTCGGGAACGCCTGGCATGACGGGGCGCTGGCCGGGCAGATCGTGTTGTCGGCGTTCGCACCGCTGACCGCGCTCGGGCTCTATTGCGCCTGCTGCCGTTGGTTCTCCCCATCGGCCGGATGGCTGGCCGCGCTGATCTTTCTGACGACGCCCTGGACTTACCGCATTTCCATCATCGCCTACGCGGAAGGGGGATTGTCGTATTACATCCTGGCGAGTTTTCTGGCCGCCGCCTGGATGCTCCAACCACCCAAAGAGCCGCTGATCGAAAAACGCAATGCCCGGGCGTTCCTGCTGACCGGGTTTCTTGCCGGCAGCGGCATGGCCTGCAAATATCCCGGCCTGACGTCGGTCGTGATCCCGATCGGCCTCGGAATTGCCGTGATCCTGCTCTCGCGGCGCGTTTCGTTGCGAGTCGCCTTCGCGTCGCTGTTCTGGTACGGATTGGGGGTTGTGGCCGCCGTCGGGCCGTGGCTGGGCAAGAACTTTTTCGAGACGGGCAATCCCGTGTATCCACTGTTGTATGCCGTTTTCGGCGGCCGCGATTTTGACGCCGCAACGAATGTCCGCTGGGTGAAGGCTCACGCGGCACCGGCTTACGCCTCGTTCACGGCGTTCGGCGTTGATGCGCTCCGCAAGTTCGCCGATATCATCGCCAATAACGACTGGCACAGCCCGCTGTTGTACGGCCTGGCGCCGCTGTCGCTCTGCCGTGGCGTCCGCAGAAACGTCGGGCTATTCGCGTGGCTGTATCTCGGCTGGCTGTCTCTGGCGTGGTTTCTGCTGACGCATCACATCGACCGGTTCTGGGTGCCGATGATCCCGATCGCGGCGCTCCTGGCCGGCGCCGGTGCGGCGTCGTTGTCCTCGCATGTCGGGAAGCTGGTCGGCGGAGCGGTGATTGCGGCGTGCATCGCATTCAATGTGACGATCTGTTCGCTCGTCGGCGGTTACAACGCCGGGCTGACCGATCTGCGGCAGGCGGAACAGATCGCCGAAAAGACTCTCTCCCCGGAACTGCACTGGCTGAACGAAGAGTTCGCCAGCCAGCGCTTGCCGAAGGAGTTCAAGCTGTTGTGCGTCGGCGAGGCGGCCACGTTTCACGCGAAGTTTCCCGTGATCTATCACACGGTCTTTGACGAGTGTCGGCTGGAAGAATGGTGTGCCGACGGTCCTGGCCCCGAATTTTCGCTGAAATCCGCCGAAGAGATCCGCGCGGCGCTCCAGTCACACGGGATCACCCACGTATTCGTCAACTGGCGGGAAATTCTGCGATACCGTGAACCGGGCAGCTATGGCTACACCGATTTCGTCCACCCCGACCGCCTCCGTCGATTGCAGGAGATCGGCATCCTCGGCCCGGCCATGCAACTCCCGCCCGGGCTAGGCGTCGCGCCGATGAACGAGGATCGCCGCAAGCAACTGACGGCCTGGGCTCCCGTGCTGATCTTGAAACATCAGCGCGAACCGGCGTATCTCGGCGGCCAGATTTTTCCGGTGCGGTGATACGAATTACGCTCGACAAGAAGGTCCCGGCGTCGCCGACGCCGGGCTTTGAGGGGGGCTTGCAAACGCCGTCAGGGAAATTCTCAGGATCGGAAATCCTCGGAACTGCTCCAAGGCGTGGTCGGCAGCAACTCGCCCGGATGGTAGTCGCGGGCCTCGCCTGTAACGAACGCCATGGCGTTCGCCGTGACCGTGGCCTGCAAGTCCGATGATCCGTGCCAGGGAACCAACGCGACTTCCGGGCCTGTCGCGGTCCAGGTCAGCCTTGCCGGATGATAGGTCGGCCGGTCCTCGGGCTGATAATGCGGGTGCCGCAGTTTCGCGGCGACGATCGGCGGAACTCTGGGTTCGTCGCCCATCAGTGTTCGCAGTGCCGTCCGCACGAACAGCTCAAAACAAACCAGGCTGCTCACCGGATTGCCGGGCAGGCCGAAGACGTAACAGCGCCGGCCTGCTTCGAACAGTTCGCCAAACCAGATCGGTTTGCCCGGCTTGAGTTCCACCTTGTGAAAGACCTGCCGGACGCCGGCGGCGGCGAGTTCCGACGGCACCAGATCCAGCACTCCCGCCGAAACTCCGCCGGACAAGACAAGCACATCGGCCTGCAATCCCAAACAAATTTTCTCTCGCAAGTCGTCTCGGGCGTCGCGCGCGATGCCCAACGGAATCGGCACGCCTCCCGATACCTGAATCTGGGCCGTCAGCATCGATTCGTTCGAGTTCCGAATCTGCCCCGGGCCAGGCGTTTGATCCACAGGAACCAGTTCATCTCCCGTCGCCAGCACGGCGACCCTGGGACGACGGCGCGTTGCCGCCCGGGCGCAGCCCGCTTCCGCCAGCGCTCCGACGTGAGTTGGCCGCAATTTCACTCCGGCCGGCACAACCACGTCGCCGCGCCGGAGATTCGCGGCCTGGCGAATGATCGACGCCCCCGGCGCCACAGGCCGGGTGCTGATGCGGACGGTGTCGCCGGCGAGCTGACAGTCTTCGATTCGCACCACGGCATCGGCACCCGACGGCAGCGGCGCACCGGTCATGATCTGCGCCGCCTCGCCCGGTCCGACGGCTTTCGCGGGCGTCATGCCCGCGATGATCCGTTCGATGATCCGCAACTCGGTCTGACCTGCGGCGACGTCGCCGGACCGGACTGCAAATCCGTCCATCAGCGATTTATCAAACGGCGGCGAATCGACGTCGCTGCGCACCTCTTCCGCGAGGATCAGCCCGAGCGCTTCGACTACAGGCATCCGCACCGCCGGAAACGGCGCCACCGTCCGCAGTATCAGGTTCAAGGCCTCATGAATGGTCAGCATGAGACCAGAGTAACAAGTTGAGGGTTGAGGGTTAAGAGTTGAGGGCCAGACAAGTGCATCTTCCAACCCTCAACCCTCAACCCTCTCACCTCACCACAAAATTGATCGACTGCGACACCATCTTGCCGCTCAGTTCATCGAAGACCGTGAGCTTCAACTGGTGCGGTCCCAGCGGCAGGCGGTCGGGAATCGTGAACTGGTAGTTGTGGAAGTAATCGCGGCGATAGTTGATGCAGAGGTCTTCCGTCGCGGCGAATTCCTTATGCCAGCGAACTTCGCCGGACGGGCTGAGAATCTCCACTGTAGAACGGATCAGCGTGCGGTATTGGCCGTCGATCGTCAATTCGCTTTTGAAGTTCTCGATTTCCGCATAGAGGAGCGCCGAATCGCCCGGACGGAATTCATCCCGGGGGAAACGGACGAAATTCCCGAAGTAGGCGATTTCCCGGCAGAACGCCAGGTTGCGAATTTCGAGGTCCGCCTTCTCGCGAAGGCGCTGCGTGGCCGCGGTCAATTGAGTCACCGCCTGGCCGGCCCGGTCCTTGGCCGTCGGCAGATGCTGGGCATCGAAGTAGTTCGCCATCGCCCACAGCACTTGTTGCCAGAATTCCTGATCGGCCGGTTCGACGCCGGGGATGGCCGTCAGCGCTCGCTCCGGATGATCGGCCATCAGATACAACAGCCGAAGATACACGTGCCGCTGGATGTATTCTGTCTGTGCCGATTCATTGGCCCCCGGCTGCAACTGGGCCACTTCATTTTCCGCATGCGAGATCAATTCGCCGAGTTGCCCGTGCGCGTCGCGCGGATCGAGGCCAGACGGCGGCATCAGGCTGACGCCGGACGGACTGTTCGCCGCCGCCTGCGTCGCCGAGCCGGATTGTCCCATGGTCATCAGCCGCGACAACGGGTTACGCGACGACGTTCCCGACGGGGGATTGGCCGGAAGCGTCGCCGGCCCGGCGTCGGCAATGCGCGTCACCGCAAACGGACGTTTTCCGGGAGCCGCGGACGACGTTTCATAATTCTGCGGCACGACCGGAGCTTTCGCGGCGCGGCTGTCGGTCTGGTAGAGCGCATTTTGCAGGTCCTCCTTGCCACCGGGAAGCTGCTGTCCGTCGGCATTGACGACGGGGAACGGTTTTGCCGCGGTCCGTACGCCTCCGGCCAGTTCCAGCGCAGAATCGGCCTCGGGCCGTTCGGTTCGGCTGCCCGCGTGCATATTGTCCGGCGACCTGGGCATGGGCTGGTGTTCCGCCACTTGCGCGGTGAGCCGGCGGGCTTGAAGAATCTCCGGAATCACGGCCGGATCAACTTTTTTGAGCTGGTCGTACCAGAAGGCCCGTTCCTCGGCCGAGGCATCGTGCAGTTCGGCATCGATTAGTTTCAGTGTCTCCGGCCCGAACGCGCCGGCGGATTTCGAATCGGCAGTCTGGAACGGTTTGTCGACGGCCGCCGACACGGTTTCCCTCGTGGCATTGTCCCGGGGCGTGTGGCCTGAGGTGTCTTTGCCGGGCTTCGCCGCGACACCGGATCGATCTAACGACGGCTTCTGAAACGGATTGTTCGATGTCTCAGCAGGCTCTTTCTTGTCGGCCTGGCCGGCGTCGTGATTTTTTGTCGCCGCGTGTTCCTTGGCAATTTTCGCGGAAGATTTTCCGAACGGACGGACCGCCAGACGGTTCTCAGCCGTGGTGGCGCAACCGGTCGTCAGTAGACTGACGGCGAGAAGCCAAGTGCATAGAGAAAGTGGGCGCATGCCGTTCGCCTTGCTGGACGCGACGGTCGACGAAAATGGTTTTCAGAATTTTTGGGGAGAAAGTCGGCGAAAACTACTCGAAGTCCTCCAAACCGGCAAGATCAAGTCAGTCCTGCCCGCCCAAATGCAATTTCCGCCGGGAATGTTTCGACTTTCCAGGCGACGCCCGGGAATGCTATACTTCGAAAGTGCCCTCCGCGCCTGTCGACATCGTCTGGCGGGCGGACCGGGTCCAAACCGTCCGATTTCCCGCGGGCAACCGTGGGGTGAGATGACGGCGAATCTGTCGAGGCCGGCTTGCCAGCGGACTTGCGTCCCCGCCGCTTCGGCTTCATTCAGTGTTGACCCGCACGGCCCGGTGTCCGTTCACCCGGAGAGAAAGTCATGCCCGCCCCCAAATCCAAAGACCTGTTCGACGACAGCGTGATGACGTTCGGCGAGCACCTCGAAGAACTCCGCAAGCGGCTGATCCTGGCGATCTACGGCATCGCCATCGCTATGGTCTTCACGATGTTCTTCGGCGAACAGATCATCCTGTTCATTCGCCAGCCGGTCGATGCGGCTTTAGAGCGTGCCCAACAGACGACTGTCAACAAGAAACTCGACGTCGAGGATAATGTGAAAGGCTATAATTTTTTTGCATCCGTCTGGGAATGGATCAAAAATCAATTCTGGCCGCCCAGCGCTCCGGCAGTTGATCCAGCGACGCTGGTGCCGGGGTCGGATCGGATTATTCATATCGAGATCCCGGCGTTTGAGTTCGCGCAACGGATGCACGAATTAGCCCCAGACTCATTTCCCGCACCGCCCGGCGAAATGCAAGACAAGAAGATCACTGTGCCGGTAGAGTCGGACGCGTTCGTCGACCTGCGAACGCGGATCAAGAAAATCAACGAGCCGGTCACGCTCAATGTGCAGGAAGCCTTTATCACCTACATGAAGGTGGCGTTTATCTCCGGGCTGGTCCTGTCGAGCCCTTGGATTTTCTTCCAGTTGTGGTTGTTCGTCGCCGCCGGGCTCTATCCGCACGAGCAGAAATACGTCTACACGTTTCTGCCGATGAGCATCGGCCTGTTCTTTTCGGGGGCAGTCTTTTGCTTCTACGGCGTGTTTCCGACGGTGCTCGATTTCCTGTTGGGCTTTAACGAACGGATGGGCATCGCGGCCCAGATCCGCATTTCGGAGTACATCAGCTTTGCCGTGATGCTGCCGCTGGTGTTCGGAATCAGCTTTCAGTTGCCTTTGGTCATGCTGTTTCTGAACAAAGTCTCGATCTTCCAGGTGAAGGATTTCCGCGAGAAGCGCCGGATGTCGATCCTGGTAATCGCCGTAGTCTCGATGGTCCTGACGCCGACGTCGGACCCGATGACGATGTTCCTGATGATGGCCCCCTTGCTGGCGCTCTACGAGGTCGGGATTTTCCTGTGCATCTGGTCGACGGCGAAGTCCCCGTTTGAAGCGCCCGCCGCCACGGCATGACCGTCAAAGCCCGCCGATGGCATCCATTGGTACCTACACAAGTGGCAGAAAGCTAAAAATTCGGTCCCTTCTCCCCCGCCTCGGGGGAGAAGTTGGCCGAAGGCCGGATGAGGGGGTTGTCTTAAGGCATATCGTTTCGGAGCGCTCGCCCCCTCACCCTGACCCTCTCCCCCGAAACGGGGGCGAGGAGACCGGAGAAGAAGATGCTCGAGCGCCAAAACGATGTGTAGATACCAATGGAGGCATCGGCGGGATCGGCTTCCGTCGCGACACGCGACGGTTCTTAATGCCCCGGATGAATCCGAAAATCGATCACCAGCGGCAGATGGTCCGAGGCGTCGCGGGCCGGCCGGGGCTTGGCGATCCGTGCGTGTTGAATCTCGATCGGACCGCGCACAAAGGCTTTGTCCAGCGAACCGAGCGGCATGTACGCCGGGAACGACCGGAACCGCGAGATCGGCGCGGTAATTTGCCGGAATCCATGGATGGCGAACGGCCCGGCGACCAGCGTGTTGCGCCAGTCGTTGAAGTCGCCCGTGATGAGCGTCGGCAACGGGCCGGCGGCGCGAAACAGGTGATGTTCGAGCAGCCTGCGTGTTTGCCAATGGCGTTCCCGTTCGCGCAGCCCCAGATGCCAGTTGACGAGCTGCAATGGTCCGTCGGGCGTCTCAACCACGGCGAGCTGCGCCCCGCGCGCCTTATGCCGGCGCAGTGTCAGGGAGATCGAATGCTGGGCCGTCATGGGCCAGCGCGTCAGCAGCAGGTTGCCGTATCCCCCCTGGCGGACGCGGACGTTGAGCTGAAAGTGGTGCCCCTGGAGCGCGCAGTGCTCGATCAGCAATTGCGGCTGATTGTGGCGTCGGGATCGGGCGACATTCCGGTCGACCTCCTGCAGGCAGATCAGGTCTGGTGCTTCGGCGTCGATGACGGCGAGGATCCGGTCGAGATCATACCTTCGATCCCGGCCGCCGATCCCTTTGTGAATGTTGTAACTGAGCAGCCTCATGCGCACCGAAGCTCCGCATCCGTGATGGTGCGGCTATTCAAGCATAGAATCTCGCCGCTGCACAGCGTCCAGGCCGAGGCGCTCGACCGCACCCTGCGGATTGCCCTGCTTCAAAAAAGGCGTTGGCCCTGGGGTGCATCCGTTGTTTGGTCGTCTGAGTGGGATGTCCATCTTGATCTCAGTTCGGATTGTTTTTCGCCCGGAGGGCATCAGAAGATCGCTCAGTGCGTCAGCACTGGGAACGAGCAGTCGGCTGAAGCGTAGCCCCGGCACGGGCGGCAGAATTTCTTTCGCCCTTACGGGCTGGTGTTTTCTTGATTCCGTTTCCCCAATGCTGACGCACTGGGCTATGTTCTAACGCCTTCCGGGCTGGAAACGACATCTCACGTTCCTGGAGATCGACAGGCATTCAGACCGCCAACTAGAGGATACGCCCTTCGCCTTGAAGTCCAGCAGGGCGAACTTGAAAGTGGCCGATGCAGTCGCCAGAGTATGACGGTTCGGCTCTGCCTGACCGTGATTCACTCGCATCGAGGAAATCCCGTATGCTGGAACGCCGTCTGCGAACATTGGTCCTGGTCAGCCTCGCGGTGATTGTCTGGACGCCGCCGGCCGGCGGCGCCGAGGAAGCGACAACCATCACCGAGGCCGTTCGTCCCTTCGAGAAAAACGATCTCTCCTTCTTCACGACCTGGCTGAAACAGACCGGCCGCGAAGATCCCAAGCGAGTCTTTCGGCTCGAAGAAGGAATTCTGCGCTGCGGAGATGAAGACGAGGGCTACCTGGCGACCAAAAAGGCCTATCGGGACTTTCATCTCTCGGTGGAATACCGTTGGGGACGAAAAAATCCGAACGACAAGTACGTCCGCAATTCGGGCGTGCTGCTGCACGGCGTCGGTCCGGACGGGTCGCAGGGCGGCGTCTGGATGACGTCGATCGAGTGCCAATTGGCCCAAGGCTGCGAGGGCGATTTGATCGTCATCTCCGGCAAGACATCGGAAGGGAAACCGTATCCCGCCACGATCACCAGCGAGACGGCGCTTGCCGCGGATGGAAAAACCCGGTGGCAGAAAGACGGCAAGCCGACGGTTTACTCCGGCAAGCAATTCTGGTGGTCGAAGCACCAGCCGTTCTTCAAAGAGCTGATCGATACCCGTGGCGAGAAGGACGCGGCGAGCCCGTTGGGGGAATGGACCAAGGTCGAGTGCCTCTGCCGGGGTTCGCGCATGACCATCAAGATCAATGGTGAGACCGTCAACGAATGTTACGACGCAAACCCCGGCGCGGGGAAAATCCTGTTGCAGTCCGAAGGGCACGAAATTTTCTTTCGCAACCTGGAACTCCGCCCCATGAAGTCGGAATAGTTGGCGATGATTCTCGTCTGCGGATTTCCTTTAAGAGGTCCTGACTCATGAACTCCTCCGAACCGACCGATCTGGACGCAACGCGGCGTGATTTTTTGAAAACCACCGGCATTGCCGCCGCCGGCAGCGCTCTCACGAGTTGGGCCGGGTTGCAGACCGCCGTCCATGCCGGCGTGGATGACACGCTCCGCGTCGGGCTGATCGGGTGCGGAGGCCGCGGGACCGGGGCCGCCTCCCAGGCGCTGATGGCCGACAAGCGCGTCAAGCTCACGGCCATGGCCGACGCCTTCGAGGACCGGCTGCAATCCAGCCTGGAGACCCTCAAGGCGATCGACGGGCTGGATACGAAGATCGATGTGCCGCGTGAACGGCGGTTTGTCGGCTTCAATGCGTATGAAGAATTACTTTCGAGCGGGGTGGATGTCGTGCTGCTCACGTCGCCGCCCCATTTTCGGCCGCTCCATTTGCAGGCGGCCATCGCGGCCGGCAAACACGTCTTCGCCGAGAAGCCGTGCGCCGTCGATGCCCCGGGAGTACATTCCGTGCTTCGCAGTTGCGAGGAGGCAAAACGGAAAGGCCTGGCCGTGGTGTCGGGGCTGTGCCTCCGGTATCACGCGCCGTATCGCGAAGGGGTGCGGCGAATTCAGGACGGTGCCGTCGGCGACGTGCACACGCTGCTGGCGAACGATTATCGGGGCACGATCTGGCTCAAAAAACGCGAGCCCGATTGGACCGACATGCACTGGCAGATGCGGAACTGGTACTATTTCACATGGCTCTCCGGAGATTTCAACGTCGAGCAGCACGTGCACAATCTCGATGTGTGCGCCTGGGCCATGGGCGATAAGTATCCGGTGAAGGCCATCGGCATGGGCGGCCGGGAGGTCAGAAAGGGGCCGGAATACGGCAACATCTTCGACCATCACAGCGTCGTCTATGAATATGCCGACGGCGCGCGGCTGATCAGCAACACGCGCCAGATGGACGGTTGCAAGAACGACATCAGCGTCAGCATTTTCGGTTCCCAGGGGACCGCCTTGCTCGCCGAGCGCCGCAACGGCGTCCGCATCATCGCGAAAGACGAATGGATTTACCGCGGCGAAGACAAGAATCTGTACCAGGTGGAGCACGACGAACTTTTCGCCAGCATCCGGGCAGGCAAGCCGATCAACAACGGCGAGTACATGGCCAAAAGCAGCCTGCTCGCCATCATGGGACGCATGGCGACCTACACCGGCCGCGAAATCACCTGGGACATGGCCTGGAATTCCAAAGAAGATCTCACTCCCCCGAAGTATGAATGGGGCAAGATCGCCGCGCCCAAGGTCGCTGTGCCCGGTGTGACGGAATTCGTCTGAGGTCCCGGCGTCGCCGACGCCGGGCTTTGGTGAATCTGAAACGCGAATCCTTGGTGACGAACCAATGCAGGAGACTGTCGATGTCTTTCGAGACTGCGTCCCATCCGCTGTCGCGCCGAGGCTTCCTGGGTGCAGCGGCAGCGTTCGCGGCGATGACGTCTTTACCGGCGAACAGCTTGAAATTGTCTTCGGCGCAGGCCCCAAAATCCAATGCGAACGGCCGCAAGCCCACGGTATTTCAACACGCCTGCATGACGCTCCCCTACAGCGGTTTTCCGCTGGAACGGGCCCTCACGGGCATTCAGTCGGCAGGATATCGTTTTGTGGCGTGGGGTGTGAAGCACCAGGAAGAAAACGGCGAGCAGGCCCCCGTTCTCGCGGAAGATGCGCCGCCGGAAGCGGCGAAGACCCTGGCAAAACGGTGCCGCGATCTCGGCCTGGAACCCGTGATGATGTTCTCGACGATTTACCCCGAGCATCCCAAGGGCCTGGCCGTGCTGACTCAGCGGATCAAGCAGGCCGCGGCGGCGGGCATCGGTCAGGTGCTGACGTTCGGGCATACGCAGGGAGGAAACCGAGCCGTCTGGATCGAACGCTTCAAAGCACTCGGCCCGATCGCCCGCGATCACAACGTGATGCTCGTCGTCAAGCAGCACGGGGGCACGACCGGAACCGGCGAGGCGTGCGCCGAAATCGTGCGCGAAGTCAACGACCCGAACATCTTCGTCAATTATGACGCGGGCAACGTGAAGGATTACCTTGACCTCGATCCGATTCCCGATATCCAGAAGTGTGCCGCCGAGATTCGCAGCTTCTGCGTGAAGGATCATCGCAACTGGCCGAAAGACCAGGACTGCGGCCCCGGTTTCGGCGAGATCGACCATTACCGGCTCTTGGAACCCGTCGCCTTCACCGGGCTGACCATGCCGCTTGCCTATGAAAACATCTCGGCTCCGCTCGTGCCGCGTCCCGTGACGCCCGACGGCGTCGACGCGCAGGCACTCCGCGCGCGCGAGTACCTCGAAACGGTGATCGCGGGTTTGCAGCAAGCCGGGTCATGACGAGCCGACAGTTTCCACCCGTGAATCGCGACATCTTCAATCGCGACATCCTCAAAGCCCGGCGTCGGCGACGCCGGGACCGCCGCTTGTGTTCGCTGTGGACGCGGATTTCCCGATGTCAACATCGGGCCGATTCGATATAATCTGTTCATTGGCCTGCCGCCAACCGCAACCGTGATCTCGTGACTGGAGAGAGATGCTATGAAACCGTCGTACCTCGGATGGGCCGTCGCGGGTTGGGTGGCCTGCAGCGCGGCTGTGGTCTTTGCCTGTCCATTTTGTTCCAGTCCGCAACTGACGCTGGCCGAACAGGTGCAGCAATCCGACGCCGTCGTCCTGGCGAAATGGTCCGGCGGCGTACCGGCGAAAGACCAGAACCCCGGCAAGACGGACTACGCGATCACCGAAATTCTCCGAAAGACGAAGGAGAGCAAGCTGGAGATCGGCAAGCCGTTGACGCTGGTCCGTTATCGAGCCGCCAAACCGGGCGACTTGTTCCTGATTCTCGGCACAAAGACCGGAGCAATGCTCGACTGGGGCAGTCCCGTGGAGATTTCCGAGGACGGTTTTGACTACCTGAAGGGAGTTCCCGCGCCGCAGTCCTCGTCGAAGACGCGGCTGACGTACTTCATGAATTACCTCGAGCACGCGGATGGCATGATCTCCGCCGACGCCTACGGGGAATTTGCCCGGTCCGAGTATGAAGATTTGTGCCAGTTGGCGCCGAAGATGCCTCGTGAAAAACTGAGGAAATGGCTGGAGTCTTCGGAGACATCGCCCGGTCGGCTCGGTTTGTACGGCCTGATGCTCGGCCTGTGCGGGACGAAAGACGACATCGAATTGATGCAGCGGAGAATCACGCAGGTCGACGGGGATTTCCGGCTGGGCATTGACGGCGTCATGGGCGGGTATCTGCTGCTGACCGGCGAGCAAGGTCTCGATGTACTCGACGATACCAAGCTGAAAAATAAGAAATCGGCATTCAGTGAAACTTACGCCGCGATGGGGGCCATTCGATTCATGTGGCAATACGGTCAGCAGAAAATTCCGGCCGAACGGTTGAAGGCGTCGATGCGGCTGCTGCTGGAGCGGCCGGAGCTTTCCGACCTCGTCATCGCCGACCTGGCCCGCATGGAAGATTGGGAAGCCCAGGACAAGCTGATGGAAATGTACGGCGCGGACGAATTCAACATTCCGTCGATCAAGCGGTCCATCGTGCGGTATATGCTCGTCAGCGCGAAACTCCCTGATCGCCCGGCGTCGGCGACGATGCCGGCGAACGTCGTTTCCGCGGACGATCTCGAGCGCGCCGGAACGCCGGAACGCGTCGTCAAGGGCAAGCAGTATCTCGCCCGGCTGGAAGAACTGGACCCGAAGACCGTACAGGACGCCAAGCGATTCTGGGTGGTGAAGTAGCTCTCCGAGTAGCAGGGAAGGGGAATTGCCAATGGCCGCGCGACAAATTGAGCTGACCGAACCAATGGACCATTTCGTAGAGGAGCAGTTGAATACAGGACGCTTTGAAAGCGTCACCGAGGTGGTCCGCGCCGGATTGCGATTGCTGGAACAGCAGATCAGGGAAGATGAGCAGAAACTTGAGTTGCTGAAATCGCTTGCCATGGAAGCTACGGACCAGCTCGATCAAGGGCAGGGAATTTCCATCGGCGACGAGCGGCAGCTGAAGAGTTTCATCGCGGCCATCGGCCGCCGCGCTGCCGTGAATTCCAGGTAGTACATTTTCGGCGATCCTATGGCGCGCTTTCTGATCGCACCTGCAGCCGAGCGGGATATGGAACAGATTATGAAGTGGACGCAGCATCACTTTGGAGATCGAGCGAGAAAGCAGTACGAATCGCTCCAATTCCAAGCGATTCGGGACGTCTCGAAAAAACCGGACTGCGTCGGCGCGCAGGTGAGGCCGGAAATCGGAGAGCAACTTCGGACCTATCATCTTTGGAACAGCCGAAATCGAGTTACCGGACAGATTCAGCGAGTGAAGGCGCCGCGCCACTTTCTCTTGTTCCGAGTTTGCGTTTCCGGTCAAATCGAAATTTGCCGCGTCTTGCACGACAGTATGGACCTGTCCCGGGACCTGCCGGAAGATTCTCAGGAAGGATCGGCTGATGGTCATCATGAATGACGATTCTCGGCAACTCACGAGCCGCCGCCTTGTTTTGAGGGGGACTTCCCTCCTCTGTCTGATCCTGGGGTTGTCGTTATTCAGAACAGTCCACGCCGCCCCGGGCTGTCCGTTTTGTCCGCCGACGCAGCCGACGTTCAGTGAGCAGCTTGCCGAGTCCGACATTGCCTGCCTCGTGAAATGGGTCTCCGTCACGCAAAGCGGTTCCGATGAGGAAGTCGGCACGGCGACCACGGCGTTCGAGGTCGTCGAAGCGCTGCGGACCGGCGATGCCAGGCTGCCGGCAAAATCCAAAATCACCATCGACTTTCTTCGGACCGGAAAACCGGGGGATTTGTTCTTTCTTTTCGGCAAACGGGAGGAAGAGAAAACGGGCTGGAGCGCTCCCGTCGAAGTCACCGAGATCAGCTATGGATACATTCGTCAGGCCCCGGCACTGGAGACCGTCGCGGAAATCCGATTGAAATACTTCCTCAAGTTTCTCGAATTCCCCGATCCCGTCATCGCGAATGATGCATTCTCCGAATTCAGCCGGGCCCGCTATGAAGACGTGGCCCAGCTTGCGGAAGTGTTGCCGCGCGCGAAAATCCGAAACTGGCTCGATTCCGCGGAGACGTCGAAAGTTCGGCTCGGATTTTACGGCCTGATGCTGGGCCTCTGCGGCAATGACGAGGACGCCGAGTTCCTGGAACAGAAAATCTTCGCACCGGTCGCCGAGGATGACGTGCGGCTGGGCATCGACGGCATGATGGGCGGGTATCTGCTCATTCGCCGCGAGCAGGGACTGAAGAAGCTGATCGACGGGAAATTGCGCGATGCCGGCGCGGCCCGCACCGATCTGTTCGCCGTGCTCAATGCGTTGCGGTTTGCCGGTGAATATTGCCGCGATCGGCTGCCGCTCAGGGATTTGCACGCGGCAATGCGGATGTTTCTGGACCGGGACGAATTCGCTGAGCTGGTTTTGGCGGACTTGGCACGGTGGAAAGACTGGAGCATTCTGGACCGCCTCATCGCCGGGTTCGGAAAAGAACCGTTTGAGCACGACGGCGGCAAGCTGAAGATCCTTCAATTCGCCCAGGCGTGCGCGAAAGACAAATCCGCCGAGGGCGACACCCCTGCACAAGTCGCCACGGCGAAGCGTTTTCTCGAACGCCTCGAATCCGA
Source organism: uncultured Planctomycetaceae bacterium (assembly GCA_964388415.1). Classification (GTDB taxonomy): domain Bacteria; phylum Planctomycetota; class Planctomycetia; order Planctomycetales; family Planctomycetaceae; genus CAZDGB01. The sequence continues at coordinate 108,593 of CAYMAO010000002.1, forward strand.
AGCGCCCGACCTCATCCGCCAGACGCGCAGAAATATCCCGTTGAAATGAAGCACAGCGAAGACGAATCGGGGTGGCCGCAAAAAGTCGCAAAAAAAGAAACGGTCCCGGCGTCGCCGACGCCGGGCTTTGGAGGGTGCTTGAAGTGCATCCAATCGATGTGAGCGGCAGCAGTTTGATCTTGTCCGAGTACTTTTTTGCGCCTTTTTGCGGCAATGCTCATAATTCTATGTGTTCGACTTCCGAGATCGTTTGAGAGAAAGCCTGCTGATGTCCGACCTGGCCGAAGTGCAATGTGCGATTCGCGAGTCCGGCTTTGACGGCTGGTTGTTGTATGATTTTCGCGGCAGCAATATCTTGGCGCGGCGCGTGCTGGGACTGGACGCCAAGCCGACGGGGTCGCGGCGCTGGCTCTATTTCATCCCGGCGCACGGCGTGCCGAGAAAACTCGTGCATCGGATTGAAACCGGGGCGCTTGATGATTTGCCGGGTGAGAAGTCGATCTACCTCCGCTGGCAGGAACTGGAAGCCGGCATTGCATCGCTGGTCCAGGGATGCCGCAAGATCGCGATGGAATATTCGCCGCGGAATGCGAATCCGTATGTATCCCGCGTGGAAGCCGGCACGGTCGAACTCGTGAAGAGTTTGGACGTCGACGTCGTCTCGTCCGGCGATCTGATCCAGCGATTCGAAGCCCTGTGGGATGACGGCCAGTGGGCCATGCACCAGGCGGCAGGCGTGCACACGGATGCCGCCTACGGCGTTGCCTGGCGATACATCGCCGAGAGCATTCGCCGCGATGGTTCTGTGACCGAGTACGCCGTGCAGCAGGAAATCCTCACGCATTTCGACCGGAACGGCCTGACGACGTACTCGCCCCCCATTGTCGCCGTCAACGAGCACAGCGGCGACCCGCATTATGAAACGGGCCGCGCGGCGATTCGCGAGGGCGATTTCGTGCTGATCGATCTGTGGGCCAAACTGAACCAGCCGCGCGCCGTTTACAGCGACCTGACCCGCGTCGGTTTCGTCGGCACGCACGTTCCCGAGAAATATCAGCAGATCTTCCGGATCGTCGCCCAGGCCCGCGACGCCGCCATCGACTGCGTACGCCAGGCGTTCGCCGGGCGGCGGCCGCTGCCTGGCTGGCAAGTCGACGACGCCTGCCGGGCCGTGATCGAACAGGCCGGCTACGGACCGCAGTTCGTCCATCGGACAGGCCATAGCATCGGCCAGGAAGTTCACGGCAACGGGGCGAACATCGACAACCTGGAGACGCACGAAGAACGCCTGATCCTGCCCGGCGCCTGCTTCTCCATCGAGCCGGGAATTTACCTGCCGGAATTCGGCGTCCGCAGCGAAGTCGACGTCTTTGTCGATCGCAATCGCCACGTTCACGTCACCGCGGGAGAACTGCAGCAGGAAGTTGTGCCGATCTTGGGATAGTTCGCCGCGATGATCGGTTCAAAGGGCCCTGGCTTGCGCCACGGGCGGGTTCCTCTGGACGAGGCCCACCGACTTCAGAATCGAGGCGAATCGAAGGGCCTCGCGATGCACTCGACCGCACCCTGCTTGAAAATGGGGCGCGCCTTGACGCGACTGCATCACCCCTTGAGCCGGCATCCATCGTCGGTTAGCATCTTGAGACGAGAGGACACCTGTCCCCCAGCCTGAATATTGTGATCACAGCGGAATCCTCCGGCGAAGAACTCCGTCGGCGAACGAGGTGTCCCCGTGCCGATTTCCGTGAATTGCCCGGCGTGCGGCCGCAAGGTGAAAGCGGGCGACCATCTCGCCGGCCGACGGGTGAAATGCCCGGCGTGTCAATCGGCGATCCAGATTCCAGCCAAGTTTCCCGAGCCGAAAGTGCCGGCGGAACGGCCCGCGGCGACAAGTTCGGGCGACGGCGAATTCTCATGGGATGCGATCGATTTTTCCAATCGTGCCCAGGTCGAGGATGCGACGAAGCCGCGGCCCGTCAATCCGCGGCCGAAGCGCATTCAACTGACGGATGGCGACGACGCGGGCGTGTTGCGAAAGCCGCGCATCCGCGATGAGGCCAGTGAGGAGACGTCGGAACGACCGGCTGCAACGAGACGCAAGTCCAGACCGCCGGCCGAAAATGAACCTGATGCGCTGGCGTCCTGGCGTGACCATTTACACTGGCTGCTGGCGCTGGCATTGATCCCGTTGGCTATCTCGCTGCTCTCCGATTCCGACGTGCTGCGCGAGGAATTTGAAAAGGCCGTGCAAGACCACCCGGAACTCGCCGAGGCCACGGACAAAGCCTCGTTCCTGCAAGCCTTGCCGCAGGGTAAACTGCCCAGCGCGCACCTCGCACACGATTCGCTGATGCATTGGGGCTACGCGCTGGCAGCGACGGCGTTGTTTCTCACCGTATTGGCGGCGATGTTTCCAGGCGGCAAGTCGAGTGCGCTGGGGATGTTCTGGAGCGGTCTCGCCACCGGAACGATCGGCATCGTGCTGCTGCTGGTGTTTCAGTTCATCGCCGGCGCGACGCGCGGCGTGATGCCCCGCGGCCGAGGCTGGGGCGTCATCCTGTTTCTCGTCGTCAAGTTCATCGGGTTCTCCTACTACTGCGCGTCCGATCCCGATAACGGGTTTCTGCTGAGCTTCATGGGATTCACGTGCGGCGTCGGCCTGTGCGAAGAACTGTGCAAAGCGCTGCCGATCATCGTGTATCTCAACGCCACCGATCATCCCGAGTGGCGAGGCGCCTGCCTGATCGGCCTGGCGAGCGGCGTCGGGTTCGGCATCTCCGAAGGCATCATGTATTCCAGCGACAACTACAACGGGCTGGCCCCGGTGCTGATTTACCTGGTGCGTTTTCTTTCCTGCATCACGCTGCACGCCGTCTGGTCGGGATCGGTCGCGCTCCTCATGCAGCGCAACATGGACTACATTGATCCGGACTGGGAATGGGAAGACATCGCCTGGTTCGTGATCCACTATCTCAGCATCGCCATGGTCCTGCACGGCCTGTACGACACGCTGCTGAAACAGGAGCAGCAAGCGTTGGCCTTGCTGGTGGCCGTCGTCAGCTTCGGCTGGTGGGCCTGGCAGTTGCATCAAGCCAAAGCGGAGGCGTGAATTGCCGCCGCGGCGCCCTGGGGAGACGTCGACGTTTCGCCCGTTCAGTACGCGGCCTCGGCCGCGCCGTCGGGTTGTACGACCCACGGGGTCCAGGCGAGAACGACCTTGATGATGGTGATGTCGGTCTTCTTCGGAACCACGCTGATCAGTTCCAGCTTGACGTCCTCCGCCGTAGTGTTCCCTTGAATCTTAACGGTCTCGGCCGTGAACTCTTCGTTCAGCTTGTCGATCTGGGCCTGCACGGCGTCGACGCTTTCGTTGGCCTGGGCGACATCCTGCCGTTCGTTGGCGATTTTCGTCGCGTTGCGGATGGTGGTCGCGGCCCGGGTCATATTGGTGGCGCTCGCCAGCTTGCGGCCGAACATCGCCCCGAGGATGGTGGTCCCCAACGTGACGGCGGCCTGCATCGTTTGCGAACTCGCCTGCGATTTCTGCTTTTCCAAACGCTGCTGGGCCTTGCGCAAGCGCTCTTCGAGGGCCGCCAGTTTCGGGGTGTATTTCGTCCGCAGTTTTTCCACGGCGAGGTCGCGTTCTTCTTTCACGCCTTGCGTGAGCCGCACACGGAAATCGCCCTCGGATTCGCCGGGCTTGGAACACTCCTTCAGCTCGGCGCACTTCCAGACGTCGAGCCGCACGGTGCGATAGATATGATTCTTCAGCGCGGCGGTCAGTTCGGCGAACGTCTTGGACCGGGTCAATTCCGGCGGGGGCGATTCGAACAGCGCGTTCTCGTCCGGCTTCAACTGCGATTCCGGCTCGCCGTCGTCCAGCCGTTCGGATTGATCCCAGACGACCGCCGAGAGTTCTTTCACCGCCGGAACGAACAACGCGAGGTCTTGCATGTGATCGACGTCGACGCTCTTCTGCACAAAATGGACTCGGGCCGTCGCCAGCAATCCGGGACGATAGCGCAGCGTCGACTCGCCCAGCAGCGCCCCCTGCCGCGGCAGAAAGACTTCGGCGATATCCGGCGGCAACATCGGCCGCGCGCCTTCCGCCGCTTGCCCGAGCGCCGCCGTCGCAGGTTTGCCCCCGGTCAACGCCTGCGATTTCGCCTGCCCCTTTTTCTCTTCCATCAGTTTGTGAATCTGATCCCGGGTCAGCGGACCGCGCAGATACGAGAGGGCCCAGCGTGATTGAAACACGACCGGTTCGTCGTCGTGCACGTTGTTCATCAGGAAGACGCGATTGCCCAGTCCCGACAAGATCTTCTCCATGTACCCCCGGTCGAACTTCGCCCCGGCGGCGGCCGATGCCCCTTCCAGGCCGTCCAGCACGCGCATCTTGTCCCGCTCGGTCTGCAACCGGCCGAGAAACCACGTCCCGGCGTTGGCGAGCCCCTTGTAATCCAGGTCGACCGGGTTCTGCGTCGCCAGTACGACGCCCAAGCCGTAGGCCCGCGCTTGTTTCAGCAGCGTCAGCATCGGAATCTTCGATGGCGGATTGGCCGTCGGCGGGAAGTACCCGAAGACTTCATCCATGTACAACAGCGCCCTTAGGCTCGATGTCCCCGGCTGACGGCGCATCCACGAAATCACTTCATTGAGCAGAATCGTGATGAAGAACATCCGCTCGGCGTCCGTGAGATGGGCGATCGACAGGATCGACAGCCGCGGCTTCCCTTCCGGCGTGTACATCAGCCGCTGGATGTCGAGCGGTTCGCCTTCCGTCCAGGCGGCAAACCCCGGCGAGGCCAGCAGGTTGTTCAGGCTCATCGCCAACGCCGTGCGGTCTTTCGCCGGGAAGATGCTGTCGAGGTCCATCACGCCCAGCTTGTCGAACGGCGGCGATTGAATGCTGCGGATGAGTTCGCCCAAGTCGATATCCTTGCCGTCCCGCCAGGCGCGGTCGAACAGCGTCGACAACAGAATGTGCTCGCGGCTGCGCAGCGGGTCGGCGTCGACGCCCAGAAGCGCCAGCAGCCCGGACGCCGCGGCGGTCACCCGTTCTCGGAGCGCTTCATGATCTTGCAGCAATTCCGATCCGGGGGCCGAGAACGACCGGAGCACGGTCAGCCCCAGTCCCGCGCTGCTGCCGGGTGTGTAGATGGCGACGTCGGCCGCGTTGCGGAAGCGGGCGATCCGTTCGCCGTCTTCGCCCCACTCGGCGAGGCCGTCCTTCCAGAGTTTCGCCGTGCGCGCGGCGTATTCCTCGACGGAACACCCTTTCCTCGTCGCTTCCGCCGGTTCGACCCACGGCTGAAAATCGCGGGGCTGCAATCCCGGAAACGTGAGCAGCAGGTTGCCGAGGTCGCCCTTGGGGTCGATGATCAGCGCGGGAATGCCGTCGATCGCCGCTTCCTCCAGCAACGCCAGGCACAACCCGGTTTTGCCGCTGCCCGTCATGCCGACGCAAACGGCATGGGTGGTCAAGTCTTTCGAGTCGTAGAGCACCAAGGCGTCTTGCGGCGCCTTGGCTTCCAGGTCGTAGTGCTTGCCCAGATAAAAGACGCCAAGCTGCTCAAAGTCCTGCATGGTGTTGCCTCATTTCAGGAGATTCCCGAGCGGAGGGCGTCAGCCCCTGGGATGCGGTCATGAATGATCGGAGCGCACAATCAAGGGGCTTACGCCCCCCGCTCGGAAGCCGATGCGGACTCACTTCTTCCACGGGCCGACGAGTTCCACGAAATTGCCGTCGGGATCGCGATAGACGGCGAGGCCGACACCTTCGGGGAACCCTTCCGGCAACGGCTGCACGCCCTTCGCGATCGGTTTGGCGCCGTGCTGCTCGGCCCGGGCCGCGGCCTTGTTCAAGTCTTTCACGAAGATCGTCAGGTAGCGAAAACCGTAGGACGCATGGATCGTGCTGTTGTCGACCCGGGCGCCCGGCGTCGCCTTGAACTGCATCAGTTTCAATTTGGTGGCCGACGATCCTTCCCCCAGTGTCAGCACGTGCACATGAAACGGCTGCTTGTTGCTCAGGCCGACGTCCGTAGCGAACACGGCGGGGACATCAAATCCATCGAGTTCGCGGAACCCGACGACGTTCTTGTACCACGCGACGGACTTCTCGATATCGCTGACGACCGTGCCCAGGTCGATGGTCGTGCTCGAAAAGTTCGATTCGTCGTCCGCCAGGTTGGCCCGGACGATGTACGAACCGGCCAGGAGCACCAGGCCGATCATTCCGAATTGTCGGACGCGAGGCGGATTCGGGTGTTGCAGCATCAGAGACGCCTTTCCAGGGTGAGGGACGATTTCATGACAGACATTTCGAACCAGAGGCCAAGACGCCGGCCTCGCGACGGGTTCCCGTCTGTGGTAGATTGAAGTGTCACGATCTGCGGACGAAATGCAAGCCTGGCGGCTGGCAATCGCCGCGAGGAACTGTGGAAGGCAGCATGACGCAGAGAAAAATCGGAGTGTGGCTGATCGGGGGCTGGGGCGGCGTCGCCACCACCGTCGTCGTGGGGTTGTCGGCCTTGAAACGCGGCTTGACCGGAACCGCTGCGCTCGTCAGCGCGCTTCCCCCGTTTGACAAATTAGAACTCGCCGCCTGGGACGAAATCGTCCTGGGAGGTCATGAGATCCGCGAGACGACGGCCATGGCCGAAGCCCGGCAACTGCTCGAAAAGTCGCACGTCTTTCAGCCGAATCTGTTGACTCAGTTGGAACCCGATCTCGCCGCGTTCGACAAAAACGTCCGCCCCGGCACGCTGATCAATGTCGGCGCCACCATCCTGTCGCTGGCAGGTTCGCAGACCTTAAAATCCCAGGGCGAATCGGCCGCGCAGGCAATCGAGCGGCTGAAAGCCGACCTCCAGGAGTTCCGACAACGCGAAAAACTCGACCGGGTAATCGTCGTCAATGTGTCGTCGACCGAACCTGCGGTGGACGACGCCGTGTATCGGCTCTCCTGGGCAGAGCTTTCACAGAAGCTCTCGCAGCCCGGTCCGGGACCGCTGCCGGCGAGTTCGCTGTACGCGATTGCCGCACTGCAGTTGAAGATGCCCTTCGTGAATTTTACGCCGTCGATCGGGACCGATTGCCCGGCCCTGAAAGAATTTGCGAAACAGCAGGGTGTTGTTCATGTCGGGCGAGACGGCAAGACGGGGGAGACGCTGATGAAAGCCGTGCTGGCCCCGATGTTCGCCGCCCGCAACCTGCACGTAATGAGCTGGGTCGGCCACAACATCTTTGGGAATCTGGATGGCAAAGTCCTCGACGACCCCGTCAACAAGGCGAACAAGGTCCGCTCGAAAGATCACCTGCTGACGGAAATCCTCGGCTACAAACCGCAGACGCTGGTCTCCATCGAGTACATCGAATCGATGGGCGACTGGAAAACGGCGTGGGACCATATTCACTTTCAGGGATTCCTCGGCACGCCGATGGTCTTGCAGTTCATCTGGCAAGGCTGCGATTCGCTGCTTGCCGCGCCGCTGGTGATCGATCTCATCCGCTTCACCGAACGGGAAGCCCGCCGCGGCAAATCGGGCGTGATGACGCACCTGGCCTCGTTCTTCAAGAGCCCGATGGAATGTGATGTGCCGGAGTTCGCGTACCAGTTCCAGCAACTGACGCAGTGGGCGGAACAAGTCGCCGCGGAACAATAAACGACCTCCGAGCCGGACGCGTCAGCGGCGGATGCGAAGAGACCGTCGCCGACGCGTCCGGCTTGGTCAACATTGAATCGCCCCCCATGCGTGCCTATTTGCAACTGCTGCGACTGCCCGCCGTCTTCACGGCGATGGCGGATATCTTTCTCGGGTTCATGCTCACCCATCGCGGTTTTCAACCCTGGGACAAATTCGCCGGTCTGCTGGCAGCCTCCAGTTGCCTGTATTTCGCGGGGATGGTCTTCAACGACGTCTTTGATGTGAAGCAAGACGCCCAAGAGCGCCCGAACCGGCCGATTCCGTCCGGCCGCGTGCCGGCCTGGTCCGCCGTGCTGCTCGGTGTCATTTTGATGGCGGCCGGCGTCGGCGCGGCGTCCCAAGTCGCTCCGTGGAGTCTGTTCATCGCCGGATGTCTCGTGCCGGCGATTCTCGGTTACGACGTGATACTCAAGCGGACGCCACTTGGCCCGCTCGGCATGGGAATTTGCCGTTTCTTGAACGTGATGCTCGGCGCCAGCGACTACGGCTGGTATGCCAAGGTCCATTTCTGGGGCAATCCGCAGATTACGTGCGCCATCGCGCTCGGCCTTTACATCATCGGCGTGACGTGGTTCGCCCGCACGGAGGCCAAACACAGTTCCCGATGGCAACTGGGCGGGGCACTCCTGGTTTCCCTGGGCGGAATCGGCGTCTTGGCGCGGCTCGTCAACTACCGCCTGGCGGAAGCCCGGCAGGAAATCGTCTACCTGATGCTCGGGATGATCGCCGTAAATGTCAGCTTCCGGGCAGTCTCCGCCATTGCCGACCCCGCCCCCCAGCGCGTGCAGCCGATGATCAAGCTGATGCTGCTGTCTTACGTCATGCTGTGTGCCACGCTGGTGTATTGGCACACGGGCGACGGCCAATTGGCGTTGATCACGGCGTGCCTGGTCGTTCCGGCGCTGTTGCTGGGAAAACTCATCCCGATGACCTGAACGCTCCTTGACCGCCTCTTGCTTCTGATCGACAAACTCGACACGATCACAGCGGTACAGGGAGGACGACGAACATGCGGCTGAAGACATGGCAGGTTCTGGCGGTGTTTCTGGGCGGCATCCTCATCGGCTGCCAGGGGCAATCGCCCTTAAGCACTGAGGCTCCGAAGAACCAGACCGCGCCGGCACTGGCGGACTCAGAAACCCAATCGCCGGACAATCCGAAGGAAACGGCCCGAAACTCGCTGCCTGCTGAGCCGGATTCTCCTCCGGTCGCCGCTGTTCGAGCGGTCCTCCAAGGCGTGGAGGCCGGCCGGTTGGAAGTGCTGGCCGAGTTTTTGCCGGCGTCGTATCAGGAGGATGTCGAAGCGCTGGTGCGCGTCGGCGCCGAGAAAATGCCGGACGAGGTGTGGACCCGCCTGCACGCGCTGGCCGTCCGCGGTGCAGCCCTGTTGAATCAACATCCGCACCTTGGCGAACCGGCCGATGCCCCGGCGGCCGACGATGCGGAATTTCGCGACAAGCTGGCCGGGGTCTTGAAAACGCTGACGAACGACCGGGCTTGGGACCGAACCCAATGGCAGTCGTTTCAGTTGTCTTCGTTTCTCAAGGAGACCGGCTCCGAGGCCTTTACGGCGTGGCAGAATTTGTCGCCCGCAAAATCCACCGTCTTACGCGAGACCACGATCCGGCTGCGTCTGCTCGACGGCGATCAGGCCATGCTGGAGTTTCAATCCCCGCTTGAAGAGGAACCTCGCCCCGTTGAGTTCATCCTCTTCGAAGGGAAGTGGATCCCGAAATCGCTCGCCGATGCCTGGGAAGAGACCGTCCGCAAGGGGCGCACGGATCTGGAACAGCTCGATGCTGGGCGCATCGCAGAACTAGCCGACCGGTTCCGTCCGAAGCTGCTGCAGATCGAACGGACGCTGGATCAGATGCTCGCGGCGGAACGGCCTCAGCAGGTGCAGCTCGGCTGGTGGCAGATTCAGTCGCTGCTGCTGCAAGGCTGGCAGGAGTGGGCCGGAGCGGGCCCGCCGCCGCGCGTGGAAATCCGTATCGCCGGGGAACTGACCGATGACGAATTGACGGACCTGCTCGCCGAGTTCGTGCAAGCCGCCGATCAACCGGATGCAGCGGAGTACGTCACGTTTCCTGCCTCCGCCGGGACGGTGATTCAATTGTCGCCCGTGGAGAACTTCGAAGCCTTCCTCCAGCGGCTCGTGTTCGTGGATGTGAAAGGCCACGACGTACAGGGACGCAGCGTCGACGTGGTGCGCAAAGGCCGAACTGCGCCGCCCGAGTAAGACGCAACTTTTGCCGCATAGGACGCTCGCACACTTCGTGAGCGGCGTAACCAACGCAAAAAACCTCCGTCAAGCACCTTGCTTGACGGAGGTCTTATCGTAAAACGGCTCGGTAGGACCGTCCGTGGAACTCCCGCAGGAAAAGTCATCATTGGCACAGACATTCCGGTCTGTGTCGGACAGCGTACGGGGCAACCGTTACGCCGCGGCGCTGAACTCGCCGGTCTCGTCGTCATGGACGAGGTAGTGAATGTCTGTTGCGCAGTCTTCGAGAAATTCGCGAATTGTTACGCTTGCGGCCGTGCGTTGCAGCGCGTTCAGTGCCGCGACGATCTGGTTCACCTCGTCGGCGGAAATCTCTTCGATCTGACAATCGATCACATCCAGAATCATCCCAATCCCCCATCCCTAGAGTTGCCGTAGAATTCCATCTCATCGTGCGGCACAAGGGAGATATCGGCGAGACCGGCGAAAGCCGTGAATCCATCTGAGTCCGCATGCCGACAACACGTCATCCGACGGGAACAGACGGCAGGAGCGGCAAAGTCCCTGTCATTTTGTGCGGCGTGCTTTCTTCGCAGGCGTTTTGCCCGCTGCCTTGGCGGCTTTGGCCGGCGTTTTCTTGGCCATTTTCTTCACCGCTTTTGATGTCGATTCTGCCGATTTCTTCCCGGAAAACACCCGATCCCACCCGCCGGCAAACTTGACCGTGGTCCCTGTATGTACCGTGTACCCCGTCATCTGTGCACCTCCTGGTTTGTGAACAATCGTGTTCAAGGTTCGCATTATAAATCGGAACTTTCATTCTGCGAGTGTATCTTGCACTTAAAGAACAAGTGCGCTAATTTCGTGAGCATTCCCCCATCAGGAGACGCCTGCATGAACGGTCCTGCCGAGACGCCGGTCAAACTGGAGACCCTGAAAGCCTGGATCGTGAAACTGCTCGTCAAGAAGGGCATGTTCGCCGCCGAGGCGGAGATTGTCGCGCTCCGGCTGATCGAATCCGAACTGCTGGGCCGGCCGGCCGGCGGGCTGCGATGGCTGCCGCGACTCCTGGACGCGATGGACGTCGGCGATATCGATCCCCGTGCTCGGCTGGTCACACTGACTGATCTGCCTGCTCTCCTGGTGATCGACGGCAGTACGGGCGTCGGGCAGGTTGTCATCACCAGGGCCTTGGAACTCGCCGTGAAAAAAGCCAATGCGGCCGGCTCTGCAACCGTCGTCATCAAGAACAGCCGGCCGCTAGGCGACCCGACGGCGTGCCTCGCCACGGCCACATCCGCCGGTTTCGTGGCCGGCATCCTGACGACGTCCAAAGCGGAAACCGACCCGTGGCCCATCGGCCCGTCCACCGCCTGGGGCTGGCCGGGGGACGGGAGCCCGCTCCTCACGACTGCCGCATCGGAGCCGTTTCACGCGGATGTCTATGCCGACGTCATCGCGGCCGGGCTGGGCGGCAAGAAAACATCGAGCCGCAAGAAACGCCTGTTTGCCGATGACGCCGAACATGTGTGCTGGGTGACAGATGTTTCGAAGTGCATCTCGGTGGAACAATTTCAGTCTGTGACCAAGCCGGCGACAGAAACGGAAGCCGTCACTGCGCTGCCGTGGATTTTCGATGTGGGGCAATGGCCGGAGTGCGCTATGTTGTCGGAAGTCGTTGTTACGGAAATGCGGGAGTTGGCGACGACGGCGCGTGCGCCGGCGGAGTGGTGATAAAAGCTGCGAAATCGCATGCGTTTTTCAATCCGCAATTTGTCACACGGGGTACACGCTGGCATCCTGGTCCGGGTCGCTTTTCAGATCGCCCAACCGCCAGCAGTACCACGTGGCGATGCTCCGATACGGGGCCCACGGTTCCGAGATATTATGGCACGTTTTCTTGTCGGGCAGATCGGCGAGGCCGTACAGTTCTTTCAGTGCCGATCGCAGGCCGAGGTCATCGACTGGAAAGACATCGATCCGGCCGAGGGCGAACATCAGGAACATCTGGGCCGTCCAGCGCCCGATGCCGCGGACTTCGACGAGCCGCTCGATGACCGTTTCGTCATCGAGCCGGCCGAGCTGGTGGAGCTGCAGCCGGCCGGAACGCGTGTGCTCGGTGAGATCACGGAGATAGCTGACCTTCTGCCCCGACAAACCGACGCTGCGCAGGTCTTGATCGCTGAGAGTTGAGAGCGAGTCCGGGGAGATCGTGTGGGGGGCGACTCGGTCGACTAAGCGCAAGCGGATGGATCGCGCGGCCTTCGTCGAAATCTGTTGCGACAGTATGGACCGCACGAGGAGATCAAACCGGTCTCGATGCGTCTTCAACGTGAACGGGCCGACTCGACCGATCAGATGCTTCAGCACCGGATCGACCTTCGACAAATACTTCACCGCGCTGGCGACGTCCTGTTTGCGATAGGGCATGTTGCGAGACTCGGAACTACGCTTCTGCGAAGCAGCGCTAAGGGGATGCGGTACGAACCTGCGCCGCGAGATCGGCAACCATGTCTTTCACGGCAGCTTCAGCGGCGGCTTCCCAGTGTTTCGGGCCAAACCGTTCGGAATATGCAGCCTGGCGATACGCGAAATTGATCCCCCGCGAGTTGTTCACGATCGCGCCGAGACCCTGGGCATCAAACGCCGCGGCCACATCCGCCGCCGTGCCGCCCTGGCTGCCATAGCCGGGGATCAAGAGCGGCACATGCGGCATCGCCTGGCGAAGCGCCGCAAGTTCCTGCGGATACGTCGCACCGACCACCGCGCCGACCGGGCCGTAACCGTCGGCATCAAGATGTCGCGCCGTCAGTTCTTCCACCACACGGGCGACACAGCGATAGAGCGGCTCGCCGTCCGTCGGGCGATCCTGAAACGTCCCCGCGCCGGGATTGCTGGTCCGCACCAGCACATAAATTCCGGCGCCGCGTTCCACGGCGACTTGGACGAACGGGTCCAGCGTATCGCTGCCGAGATACGGATTTACCGTCAGCGCATCGGCCTGCCAGATCGCGGCTTGGGGATCGTCCCCGGCGAGATAGGCCCGGGCATACGCTTCGGCAGTGGAGCCGATGTCGCCTCGCTTGGCGTCGCAGATGACGATCAACCCTTGATGCCGGGCGTAACGGATGACCCGCGCCAAGGCCAGGCAGCCATCCGGGCCGTATTCCTCGAAGAAGGCCGCCTGCGGTTTTACGGCCGGCACCAACGGCGCGACGACATCAATCAGCCGGACGCAGAATTCCTCGAACGCCGCGGCGGCGATGGCAGTCGGATCGTCATGGTCTTTGCGGGCAGAAGCCACGACATCGGGCGGTAACCAGTCGAACCGGGGGTCGAGGCCGACGGCAATGGGGGTCTGAGTCCGTCGGATGGCGGCGTGCAGACGGGTGGAAAAGGAGTTTGTCATGTCGACATTCTGATGGGATTATGCGGAATTGAACAGGGGAGGCCGAAGTCCTTACGTCAGACCTTACCGGCGAGTCTCATCGGATTTTGGGAAATCCGGGTCAAAAGCGAGGATGAGGAATTGACGCAGACGGCCAAAATTACGATGATTGTTTGTTCGCCGCAGTGCGCGGCGAGCATGTGATTTTCCACGCAGGAAGCGCGTATCGCGGCAGGGACCCACCGCGAGTTCGGAACATTTGTGGGACTGTTCCGAGACACCCGACGGAGAACTGGGTGGCATTCCGTCCCGAATGGTTGACTTGGCGTTCGCTGGCGGTCTCCGGCGGACAAAGACACAGGGATTTTATGTTTTGCGGTTTGGTCAGTTTGGCAATGCGAGGTTTGTTTCATCCGAGTTAGCGTTCCCAGAAAGCGAGGGTTTTGATGGAGCACTTAGGACAACACCTGATTATCGAATGTTGGGGTTGCAACGACGGCATCAATGATGCCGATCTGATGCGCACCGTGATGATTGAAGCGGTGCAAGCTGCCCATGCGACGTTGCTGGACATCAATGTCCACACTTTCAGCCCGCACGGCGTGACCGGCGTGGCTGTGCTTTCCGAGTCGCATCTCTCTGTTCACAGTTGGCCGGAGTACGGCTACCTGGCCGCCGACGTCTTCACGTGCGGCGACACGACCGAACCGATGGCCGCTGTGGAAGTGTTTCGTCAATACTTCCAGCCGTCCCTAGTTGAACTTCAGGACTTGGAGCGCGGAATCAACCCGCTCACCGCCCGGCGTCCCAAACGCCGCAACTGGTCGCGCCTCGAAGGCCGGCTGGAAGCGACGGAGACAGCCGTCGGTTGAAACCGCTGAGACGTCCTTGAAGATACGCCAGATCCCGGGCGATGACTGTTCAGTCATCGCCCGTTTTGTTTGCCGATTCCGGCGGATCTGTCTGGCTTTCCGACGGAGACTTCATGAAAAATGGTAGAAAATTGTCGAATTTCACGTTTGAAGTCCTCCTGATTCCTGCCACAATAGGTGAAGAGGCCTTCACAAACGGCCGCCGCGAGAACTTGGTTGAGCGCCAAGTCATTTTCTGAGAGCTGTTCAGCGTTGATGGGCAGATTCCTGCCAGGCGCCCCTTTCGACGGAAGAACTTATGGCCGATCAATGGTTTTATCGCCTGTTTGGCGAAGAGTTCGGTCCGGTTTCGTGGACCGCGCTCGAAAGTCTGACCACCGAGGGCCAACTGGGAGACGACGACGAAATTCGCCCGGGAGAGTCCGCGCAGTGGCTGACCGTCAGGGAATTCCGGGAACTCGTCCATCAGAATTCGGCAGGCGATACCAACGGCAGCAAATCACACCGCTCTGGGACGTCGGTCTCGATTTCCTCGCTGAGCGAATCCAGCGTTGTGAATGTCGCGAACGGACAAGAATCTCATTCCGCGGTTGCTGAAGGCTGGTACTATCAGTCGCTGGGACAGGAGTGGGGGCCGATCTCGTTTGAGGAATTGCAGGAGCACGCCCAGACGGGAGAACTTCTGCCGGACGACCAGATCCGCATGGGGACGTCCGGGATGTGGCGGCGCGCCGGTTCGATGGGCCGCCTGATGGCCGTGATGCCTTACAAGGCGCAGCTCCAGCATATCCGCACTTCCCCGAAATACGACGCCGATGACGACATCGAATTTCCAAAATCGAATCGCGATATTTCTCCGAAAATGCCGGAGCCTCCGCAGCCCGCGCCGGCAAGGCAAGTGACACCCCCACCGCCTCCACCCCCACCGCCTCCGCCCCCACCTCCGCCGCCCCCACCTCCTCCACCCCCACCTCCTCCACCGCCGCCGCCCGTCATGATGCCGGCGCCGGCCTTTCCCGCCTATGCGCCTCCCCAACCCTCGGTCTGGGGATTCAACCAGCCGATGGCTGCTTCGGCGCCGGTCAATGACCAAGGCTGGTATGCCTGGCTGGGCGGCGTGGAATGCGGACCGATGGAATTGTCCCAATTGGTGAACTGGGCGCAATCCGGCCGAATCGCCGCACAAGACTACGTGAAACAAGGCCGCTATTCGCAGTGGTCGCAAGCGAATTCGATGCCGGGCTTGATCCCGGTCGTCGCGGCGGCTCCCCTTCCCCCGCCGCCTGCTGCGCCACCTGTTGCCGCGCCGAAGTCGGCTCCGGCGCCTGCCGCACCGCCCGCGACGGCTGCAGTCCCAGCAAAGCCCGCGGTTGCTGTGCCAGCGCCCGCCGCGGCGAAACCGCCTCTTCCGGAAACGAAGCCGTCGCCGCCGCCCGCTGCGACTCCCCCGCGTCCGCCGGCTACCGACTATAGCGGCTCTTCCGCGATGTCGACCTACGGCACGGGCATGGGGTCCGGTTCGCCGATGAGCCGCCCCGGCCTCGGCGCAACCCCGCCGAAGAAACCCGCGCCGTCGAAGAAGTCCAAAAAGAAGGGCTTCACCGGCGATATGCAGTTCAGCGACCTTTTGACGAACAAATATGTGCACATGGTCCTGGGCGCCATCGCCGTGATTGGCCTGGGATATGTCGTTTACCTCTACCTGCCGGAGGGAACGGGCAAACTGATCGAGGCCCACAAACAGTTTTCGGCGATCTATACGGAAGTGGAGAAGAAGACCGCCGAGCCGCAGGGTAAGGACTGGGACAAGTGGGTCAAGTCCACAAAAGAGAAAGCTGACAAAATCAGCCTGACGATCGGCTCTTCCAGCCATCCAGCGAAGACCTTGTTGAGCGGCGCCAAGCAGTCCATTCTCGCGGCCACGAAGGCAAAAAATGCCAAGGAATTGGAAAAGAAGCTGGAAGATGCCAAGAAAAAACTGGATGACGCCAAGAAGAATCTGGGGATGAAATGACCCTCGCGATGCGAAGAAATCTTCATGCCGACCCTGCTTGACGGCGCAGAAGTCGGGAAGTAGGTTCATCGAATCCGGGACGGAACGCCGGACTCAACTTACTTTGCAGGGAGGCAGACATGATTGCGGCCAAGCGAACGATCACTTCTAAGCTGCTGGTGCTCGATACGAACGTCATTCTTCACGACGCCGGCTGCATCCGCAACTTCGAAGAGAACGACGTCGCCATTCCGATGACGGTCCTCGAAGAACTCGATAAGTTCAAAAAGGGGAACGAGGACCTCAACTTCCAGGCCCGCGCGTTTCTGCGCCGCATCGACGAACTGACCGGCGACGTGATGTCCGCCGAGGGGGCCTCGCTCGGCGAGGGCCTAGGGACCATCCGCGTGGTGACGGGGAACGAGTTCAGCGAACGGCTGCAGCAGACGTTCTGTCACGATTCGCCCGATCATCGCATCCTGAATACTGCCCTCACGCTCCAGCAGCGCGAAGTCGGCCGCCCGGTGATTCTCGTCTCCAAGGACACCAACTTGCGGATGAAGGCCAAATCGCTCGGCCTCCCCGCGCAGGATTATAGCAGCGATAAGGTCGAAAGCTTCGACAAACTCTACACCGGCAAGCGGCTCATCACCGGCATGCCGTCCGAATTTGTCGACTTGTTTTACACGTCACACGGCGGCCGAGTTTCCGCCGAGTCGCTTCCCGAAGCGACGCAGCCGGTTCCCAACGAAAACTTTATTCTCCGCAACGGCTCGAAGTCGGTCCTCGCCACCTATCGCGCAGCTGACAAGACGTTTCAGCGCGTCGAAAAAGCCGCAGCCTATGGCATCATGCCCCGCAATGCCGAGCAGTCGTTCGCCCTCCGGGCACTGCTCGACGACGACATCAAACTCGTCACGCTCACCGGCAAGGCCGGTTCCGGCAAGACGCTGCTGGCGCTGGCCGCCGCCCTCGAATGCCGGGCAAGATACCGCCAGATTCTCCTCGCACGACCCATCGTCCCTTTGAGCAATCGCGATCTCGGCTTCCTGCCCGGCGACGTGTCCGCCAAGATCGACCCGTACATGCAGCCCTTGTACGATAACCTCGGCGTGATCAAGCATCAGCACGGCGACGGTGAATCGTCGCACCGCATTCAAGAGATGCTCGACAATCGCAAGCTGGAGATCACGCCGCTCGCCTACATCCGCGGCCGCAGTCTGCAGCGGATGTTCTTCATCGTCGATGAAGCCCAGAACCTGACGCCGCATGAAATCAAGACGATCATAACCCGCGCCGGCGAGGGAACGAAGATCGTCTTCACGGGGGACATCTACCAGATCGACCACCCATATCTCGATTCGCTGTCGAACGGGCTGAGTTATCTCATCAGCCGGATGGTCGGCCAGCCGATCTACGCCCACATCACGCTGGAAAAAGGGGAACGCTCGGCGTTGTCCGAACTGGCGAGTGATTTGTTGTGAAGTGCGGGTCGCGCCTTTGCATTGAGGCGAAAGCATGGAATATACTCAGTATGCGACCCCTCAATTGAATCGGGTCTGAGACAAGGGTTGAACCATGTCCGCCGCCCCTATGAAAACCGAATTCAAAGCCGTGCTCGATCAGACCGATCTCGCCGCGTTGCCGCGCGATTTGCGGTTTCATCCGACCGTGAATCCGTCGCCCAAAGTTCTCTCGCCGGACCAGATTGAGCAGTTCAACCGCGAGGGCTACATCCGGGGTATTCGCATTTATTCCGACGTCGAAATCACCGGAATACGCCGGTATTTCGACGATTTGCTCGCCAAGGTCATTGCCGCGGGGGGCGACAGCTATTCCATCAGCTCGGCTCATCTCAAGTACGGCAAGGTGTGGGATATTCTCACGAATCAGAAAATCACGGCGGTCATCAGGGATCTTGTCGGCGAAAACGTGATCGGGTGGGGATCGCACTTCTTCTGCAAGATGCCGCACGATGGCAAGCAGGTGGCCTGGCATCAGGATGCGAGTTACTGGCCTTTGTCGCCGTCGAAGGCGGTGACGTGCTGGCTGGCGGTGGATGACGCCGACGTGGAGAACGCCTGCATGAGGTTCGTCGCCGGGTCGCATCATCACGGGGCGATGACGTTCCGGCCCAGCGATCCGAAGGAGCACAACGTCCTCAACCAGACGATTGAGAACGTCGAACAGTATGGTCACTTCGTGGACGATATTCTGAAGGCCGGCGAAGCGTCGTTCCATTCCGACCTGCTGCTGCACGGTTCCGAGGCCAACCTGTCCGACCGCCGGCGCTGCGGGTTGACGCTGCGTTACGCCGCGGCGGAAGTCCGCGCTCACCTCGACTGGAACCAAAAAGGCGTCTGGGTCTCCGGCGGTGACGCGACCGGACATTGGGTCAACCGCCCGCGTCCGGCCGGCGACTGACGAAGCCCGGGTCAGGCTTTGATCAGCCGGGCTTCACTCTTTGCGTGAGTATCCCGGGAGCCGACGTGGACGGGAAATAATACGGTTCCAACAATTGACAGCGCTCCCCCAATAGGTCCCGGCATTGCCAACGCCGGGCTTTGGTGAAATCTTGACACGCTGTTAATTGTTGGGATTGGAATAATCTCGCCATCACGGCACAGGGATTGCGAAACATCGGGTGGGGGGAAGGCCGTGATGGTCTTCGGTAATGGGACGCCGAGGGGAGAATCTGAGATAACCTGAAGCAGCATCTCCACTTCCGCACACACGCCACGGTGAAAAGCCAGGATGGCCTCCGCCGGTGCTTGTAAAAAGTGCGACGGCGTCGACGTCACGGATTGAAATACTTACAACTGGCATGGAGGCCGATTTGATGGCTCACCCCCTTCGGCGTGGATGGCGTGTCGCTGTTTCCCGGTTGCCGATTGCGTCGGCTCTGCGGCCCGACGCCGTCGCTCTGGTGATCGCCTTGACCGGATTGCTGGCCTTCGGGTCGATGTCTCGCGGCGGCGAGTTGCCCGACAGCGTGCTCCTCGATTTCACGGCGAACTGGTGCCAGCCCTGTCAGCGAATGAGCCCGGTCGTCCACAAGCTGCAGCAGCAGGGCTACGCGATTCAGAAAGTCGACGTCGACCAGCAGCAGAAACTGGCCCAGAGTTTCGGCATCACGTCCATTCCGACGTTCGTGCTGGTGGTCAACGGCCAGGAAGTGAACCGCATCACCGGTCCGACCTCGGAAGAGCAACTGCGGCGCATGGCCCAGCAGGCGACCCAGAAGAAGCCCGCCGCGGCCGCCCCGCCGCGTCAGCCGTTGCCGCTGTCCGAGAATGTGCGTCTCGACGCCGATCCGCTTTCGGCGCCGAAATCTTCAGTAGGTTTGGCGAAGGATCGACGCCAGCCCCTGGGCGAAGTCCCGGCAAAGAAGGGCTTTCCGTCTCTTTTCTCCAGGAAAAACCCGGCCGATGCGGCGGATCGGAATCGACGTGACGAGAAGGCGAAAATCCTCGGGCAGAATCCTGCCCAGGACGAAGCGTTTCCCGCGACGAACCGGCTGGTCTCGGCGAGTGCTCGGCTTCGCGTCAGCGATGACACCGGTTCCAACTTCGGCTCGGGGACAATTCTCGACAGCCGCGTCGGGCGAACCGTGATACTCACCTGCGGACATCTCTTTCAATCTTGGGATGAGACGACGCGGGATTCTGCGAATTCGCTGCGCATTGAAGTCGACATCTTTCTCCCAAACGGCCGGCATCAAACTTATGCCGGCAAACTCGTGGATTTCGACCTGGCCGGAGACGTCGGCCTCGTGACTATTGAAACGGCGGGGACGCTGTCGAAGGCGCCGCTCGCACCGCTGTCGGAACTGCCGGTGATCAACGACCGGCTGTTGAGCATCGGCTGCGGCGGCGGAGAGCAGCCGACGGCCGAGCCGATTCGCGTCACGGCCTTGAACCGTTACGACGGTCCGGAAAACATCGAATGCACGGGGGTGCCCATTCAGGGGCGCTCCGGCGGCGGCCTATTCGACGCGCACGGCCAATTGGTGGGAGTCTGCATTGCCGCCGACCAGGAAGGCCAGCGCGGCTTGTATGCGGGCCTCCAGCCGATTCATGCTCTGCTGACGAAAGCAGGCCTGAAGCAGATCGCGCCTCCCGCGCCGCTCAACCCTCGAGAGCTGGAACCGGCCCAGGCCCCGTTCGGTACACTGGCCGATGATCGCACCGACCTCTCGCCGGCTGCAGAGCCGGTGGATGACTTCCTCCATCGCGCGTTTGGAGATCCTCGCACGGAACCCGCGGCATTCGGAAATGCGCCGTCGTCGGAAGAGATCAGTCAATTGTTCCAGCAGTCGCCCGATGCCGAGGTGATCTGCCTGGTTCGCCCGAAAAACGGCGACGCCGGCCGCGTGGTCATTCTCAATCAGGCCAGTACGAAATTCGTGAGCTACCTGCTGGACTCCATGGACGGTCCGCGTGCAGCGCCGCCCCGTGCGGCATCGCTGCGAGTGGAAGACCCATCCGACCCCCTTGGCGATGCGTGGGTCCCCGATGACGGTCTCGGCGTGCCGAAGCAGGCTCCCGACTTCGCCGACGAGCGCCGTGGCCCGCCCGCTCAGGCCGCAACCGCCTCAGGGCGGTCTCCGCGGCGGTCTCGATTTGGTTCGAGATCGGAGAACTGATGGCGATCGCGGCGATAGACCGCGATGGCGAAAACCATCCCGGCGTCGCCGACGCCGGGCTTTGCGGAAGGGCTTATTGCTTGGGTAGGGGGTTGCTGGCTGAGGGGTGCAATTGGACGATGCGCGGTGCGCCCTCGACCAGCAGCACTTCCGAATCAACAGGAATCGTCTCGGAGTAGACATCCTCCGCCCCCGAGGGCCAGCTCACGGCAAGGTTGTCGATCTGTTCGGCGTCGCGCAGGCCGAAGATCAAAACGCGTTCGTTACTAGCGGCAAACCCGTCGCCTCCGACAAGTTGCCGGGACCAGACCTTGTCATTGGCGGTGACGCGAACCGTGGCGCCGATGGCCTCGCGCTCCGAGGTGACGCCGCGCAGTCGGACTTTCAGAAACCGCCCGTGACGAGGATTCTCGTTGACAAGCAGCACAAAGGGCGTGTCGACGTGAGTGATGGCCAAGTCGGGCAAACCGTCCCGGTTGACGTCCAGGCGTGCGACGGCTCGCCCCAGCCAGCGGTTCATGAAGTAAAGCCCCAGCGTCTCGGGAGGCGCCAGCACGAACCGGCCTTGCCCTTGATTCTGAAAATAGTGCTGCGGCATCTGATAGGGAGGGCTCGGCGGATAGAGCGAACCGTTCGCCACGAACAAATCCTCCCGGCCGTCTAAATCGCCGTCGAGGAACTGCGCTCCCCAGCCCATCACCGGAAACCCGGGTTCGGCCATCCCCGATTCCTGAATCGCTTCCACGAAGACGTCTCCCGGCTGCTGAAGATAGAAGTGGTTGACCTCGCGATAAAAATTCGTGACAAACAGGTCCAGCAGGCCGTCCTGATTCGCGTCTCCGGCAGCGACGCCCATGTTCGACGTCGCGCGGCCCCTCCCATCGTACGCGAGCCCCGACAGCACCGCCTGCTCGTGAAATCGCATCGGGCGGCCCGGTCCTTCGGTCTGATTCGCAAAGTAAAAATTGGCGGTCGTATCGTTGGCGACAAAGAGATTCAGCCGGCGCGAGTTGTTGAAATCGGCGATCACCACGGCCAGCCCTTTTCCGTTGGGAACGGCGATTCCGGACTCGTCGGTCACGTCGGCGAATCGGCCGTCTCCGAGATTCTGATAGAGCCGGTCTTGGGCCGACGGAAACAAGAGCGGACTGCACTGAATGGGAGTCTTTCCATCGCCTTCGTGAAAGCATGTTCGCGTGTAAACTTCTGGACCGCTCAGATAATTCACGACATACAAGTCTTGCAGGCCGTCGCCGTCGAGGTCGCCGAATGCCGCGCTGGCGGTCCAGTCGTTGCCGGCGATTCCGGCGGCGTCGGTGGCATCATCGAACGTGCCGTCGCCGTTGTTCAACCAGAGCCGGTTCGGTCCGATGTTGCCGATATACACATCCTGAAAACCGTCGGCATTGTAATCGCCGACGCTGACCGACTGGCTGAGACCGTTTTCAACGATGCCGGCAGATCGTGTGACATCTTCGAAACGCTTGCCGTTCCGATTGCGAAACAGCCGATCCAGGCGGGAATGGTCGTGAGGATCGACCGGCCAGCGGCAGCCTTGCGAGAGGTGCAAATCGGGCCAGCCATCGCTGTCGTAATCCAGAACGCCAACTCCGCCGCCGCTCAGTTCAAACATATAGGCCGTGCCCGAGGATGGATCGGCGCCGTTGTGAAATACAAAATCGACGCCCATCGATTCGGCCTTGTCGGAGAAGCGCGTGGCCATTTCGCTCGCCGCCGGCGGAGATTCCGGCTTGCTGTTTGCGGCCAGGGACTTCCAGTCCGGCAAGGGGTACTCGGCCGGAGGAATGTTCCAGGCGGCATCCCGGGGGAAGTCGCAGAGCGGCGTCTCGGGCGAGACTTTCGCTTGCAACCGTGTCACGAGTTTCGGAGACGTTTGGTCCTCCGGAAACAGGAGGACCGCCCGGTGTGCCCACCCCAGCGCTTCCCACCACCGCTCGAGCGATTCCGCCAGCTCGATGGTTTCCTGAATCTGTTCCAGGCTGAGCGGGGGCGTGCCGAGGAGCGCCTCGTACTGCTCGATGCGTTTCGCCCGGCTCGCGCAGGCCTCGGCGCGCGCTGTCTCGCCGACCGCGCGAAACAGGAGCGACAATTGATAAAACGCCAGCCGGTGGCAGGGATCGAGTTCGATCCCCCGGAGAAAACAGCGAATCGCGCCGGGCTTGTCTCCGTGCCGCTGCGCGTAAAGGCCGCGAACCGCCCAGGTTAAGGGGTGATCGTCCGCAGCAGGGCCGAGAGAAGCATTCCAATGAACGAAATCTGCGTCGGTGCCCGCCTTCAACAGGAACCAGCCGAGCCGAGCCTGGACCTCCGCCAGATCGGGATCCCGTTCGAGCGTCAATTTTAACAGCGGCAACATCGCCTGGGGATCATTCGCATGTTGCTCGATCCGGATCGCGTTCAGTAAAGGCAGCACATCCTCGGGATCGGCTGCCCGGCAAACCTTGAGGTAATACCCGTCGACGCCGGGAGTGGAACCGAAATTTTCCACGACGAACGAGGTATGAAGATACTCGCGGCGAAACCGCCCCTGCCGGTAGAGTTCCAGCAGATACGGCCTCGCTTCAAAACAGCGATTTTCAAAACGCAGCAGCATGGCCAGATTGTGGTTCGCGTCCTGATGATGTGAATCAAGGGCCAGCACCCTGCGCAGCGCCTGCTCCGCCTCCCGGATCCGGCCGGCGTCCAGAAGGCGGTCGGCATGATCGAAAAGCCGCTCCACAGACGCATCGGCCGCAGGCGGCGGATCGCAGTGCCGGCGCCGATAGCTGGGCTGGGTGCGCTTCAGCCGCGCACCGGCCCGGCCGAGCAGCATCAACGTCTCCTCGCGCAGGACGTTCTTCCGGACAACCCTCTCGGCAAGCGTTCCCGCTTCCTCGAACCGTTCTTCTGCCAGCAGCATCGACGCCTGCTGAAGCTGTCGGGCTTCATCACTTTCCGGGACGCGGTTCCGCAAGACGAGCAGGATCAGGAGTGCCAACGCGGCTGCGAACCCCAGCGACCATCGATTGATCCAGCGCGCGGCAGACATGTCGATTCTCGTGTGACGTTCAATGCGAACCGATTCGAAATGATCTCCGATTCTACCGCATGATTTCGTGCCCCGGAATCATTTTCAAGGTTCAGATTCCCAAGGGGGCGCTTCTCGAATCGGGTTGAGAACGAAGTTTTCACATCCTGGGTTCTGGCACGACTTGAACTCAGACCAAGAACGATCCGAGGATGCCACGATTCTCTAATCCAGCAATTTCCTCAGCGGCACCACGGCGCCGTTTTGAGCACGGCTGTCCTCGGCGGCCTGGAGCAACGCGAAAATCTCCAGTGTCTCGGCAGAGGGCACCGGCGATTTTCCAGACTTGAAGAACTTGGCGAGTTCCAGCGCCAGGCCGCCGTAGCCCATGTATTTGTCGTCCGTGGGGACGATGCCCTTCACGGGCACCCCGTGGCCGTAGATGCCGGCGGTCGAGACGCCCTTGTCGCCGAAGACAGTCGCGGAGTATTTCACGCCCCCCTGCTTGATGCCGCGGTAAGTCGCCACGCGGCCGTCGGCCCAGACGCCGGTGATCGACTCGGTCATCGGCGTCGAAGTGCACGTCACTTTCACGCAACCCGGGCCCATGATGGAGTAAAGCGTCTCCAGGCTGTGCAGCGGACGCGTGAATTTGTCGGCGTCGGCGGCGTTCGGGTCCCACCCGCCGTAGACATCGCAGCCGAGGACCTTGCCGACCTCGGGATGATCGCGCATGCCGCTGAATCCCGGGCTGTAACGATGCTGCGAACAACTCCAGCACGGGACGTTCAGTTCTTTGGCCAGCTTGAAGATGGCGACCGCATCGGCCGGTTCGGAAGCCATCGGCCGGCCGATGAACAGCGGCTTTTTCGCCTTGAGAACCGCCGTCGCCTGGGACAGGTGCATCCGGCCGTCGAGTCCCCACATCATGACGGCGTCGCACTTCGTCAGCAGGTCGTCGATGGAATTGACAATTTCCACCGGCTTGACCTCGGCGTTGTCCTTGTAGAGGTTGAGCATTTGCTTCTGCCAGTCGGCCGTCAGCGCGGCGCTTTTCGGATAATCCGGGCTGGTCACCGGAAACGCCGCCGTCACTTTCAGCCCGGCGAGATCCCCCTCCGCCTTGGGATTGTTGAAGAACGCGACGTATTCCACGGCCTGGTAGTTGTCGAAGCCGAGAATCCCCACCCGAACGGGGTCAGCAGCGGAGATCTGAGATTCCAGGGAGCAGACGCCGAGGGCGATCAGCACCGTCATCACACACGGAACGCGCAGCATGGTTGAGCCTTCTCTGAAGCAGGTTCACAGGCGGATTGATCCACAGCCTGGCAGCGCCGAGAGAATTCCCCGCGGACCGCCAGCATCCGAGTACAATACTGCGGCCGGGTCCGAAGTGCCATCTTGTGCACGAAGCGTGATGTCGGAAAAACGAGATCACGTGCTCGAAAACTCCGCTTCTGAAATCGCCGATTTTCCAGTACATTTCGCAGGACAGTTTCCATCTCCTCGTCATGGGAGCAAGGCCATGGATGGCCGACGGTTCTCGCTGACCGGTTGCCTGACCGCGCTGGCGTTTCTCGCAAACGGTTTCTCTGCCGCCGCAGGGTCGGAGTTGCAGCGCAGCTGGCGGGATGACGCCGCGCTGCGCGATGTCCAATTCGTCAGCGCGCGTCAAGGCTGGGCCGTCGGCGATCACGGGGCGCTGTGGCAGACCACGGACGGCGGACAAAACTGGAAGTTGACCGAGACCGGATCGACCGCGTCGCTTCGCAGTCTCTGCCTGCTCACGGATGAGATCGGCTGGATCGCCGGCCGGGAGGTGCACGGGACGTCGGATTTATCGACCGGCGTTCTTCTCGCCACGCGTGATGGAGGCCGTAGTTGGGAATCGCTGGCGACGCAGGCCTTGTCGCCGCTGCGCTACGTCAAATTCTTTGGCCTGGAGGAAGGCGTCGTCATCGGCGAACCGTCGCCCGAAAATGGGACCGGCGTGTGGGCTACTCAAGATGGCGGCAAGACCTGGCAGCCGCTGGAAGGCCGGGCCACGCGCGGCTGGAACGCCGCCGCTCTCGCCGCGCCGGAAATGGGCCTGCTTGCCGATCGAGAGGGGAATGTCACGTTGCTCGCCGGGCCGCAATTGCTGCCGTCGCGATTGCCGCCGCTGAGAGGTCGCGCGATCCGGGACATTTCGCTGTCGAGCGAACATCATGGCTGGCTGGTCGGCGATGGCGGCCTGGTGATGCACAGCCAATCGGGTGGCGTCGTCTGGGAACCGCCCGAAGCCGAATTGCCGGATGGCGTCCGGCTCGTGAGCGATTTCCGCACGGTCGCCGTGAAGGACGACGCCGTGTGGATCGCCGGGAACCCCGGCGGCATCATCTGGCATCGCTCGGGCACGGGCGAGCGCTGGATCAAGCAGCCCACCGGCATCACCACGCCCCTCAATAAACTGCACTTCCTGAGTGCGACTCACGGCTGCGCGGTCGGTGATCTCGGCGTGATCTCCGTCACGACCGATGGCGGCGAAACGTGGACCACGGCCCGCGGCAAGGGCCGGCATCTTGCCGTGTTGTCGATGCACGCACGCGCGCGCACCATCGCGCCGGAAGTGCTGGCGAAAGTCGCTGGTGAGCAGGGATATCGCAGCGCCGTCGCCGTGGCGATTCGCCCGACGGAAGACGCCGGGCCGGGGAGCACCGCCGACCGGGTGCAGGCGGCCGTTGTGGAGAGCGGCGGGAATGCCGCGGAACTCGCCTGGCAATTGCCGCTCGACATCCCGGGAATGGAACTCGACGCCGAGAAGCTGCTCGAACACTGGCAGCGCCGAACGGAAGGGAAATTGCCGCAAACCCTGCTGGGCCGTTTGGTCCGGCAGATTCGCGCCTGGCGTCCGCACGTGCTGATCCTGGAACAGCCCGCGCCGGACGATGCCGCGGCCCAGTTGATCTTCGACGCGATGCAACATGCCATCGAACAAGCCGGCGACGGCACGCGATTCGTCGATCACCGCGATCTCGCCGGTTTGACGCCGTGGAAAGTCGACCGCATCTACTTGCAGCTCTTGCCGGGCAGCACGGGAGAGATCGCGATCGATCCGTTTGAAGTGCTGCCGCGCTGGCAGGCGAATGTCCGGCTGGCTGCGGCGAAACCGCAAGCGTTGCTCACGACGGAACGCGGGACGGCTCAGCGCTGGAACTATCGGGCCATCGACCGGGACGGCAAGCCGTTGCCGCAGGCCAAGGGGACTGATTTCTTCTCCGGACTGTCGCTGCCGCCGGGCGGCGACGTCCGCCGGCAATTGTCGCCATTCGATGACCGTCCGCTTGAACAAATCATCAAGGCGGCCCAGCGGCAGCGTAATTATCTCTCCTTTGCCGATCAGTCCCTGGACGACCCGCGGATTGCCGGACAGATGATCGCCCAATTGAAAGACGTCACCGCCGAGATGACTCCCTCGCAGGCCGCCGTCACTCTGTTCGATCTGTTTCAAGAATACCGCCAGCGCGCTCAATGGGAACTTGCCGAGGCAACAGCGACCGAGTTGCTGCGGCGTTATCCCGAGCAGCCCGCGAGCGCCGACGCCGCCCGGTGGCTGCTGCCCTATTTCGTCAGCGAAGAAGTCGCTTGGAGGCGAGTGCGCAAACAGAATGAAGACCGTGGACTGAAGAGCGTGGAAGCAAAGCCCGGGCGGAAGAAGACGATTCCACAGATTTCGCAGCAGGCGCATCTCTCGGCCATGCCGGAATTGAAGGAACGTCTGCCGAGAGCGAATCAGGTTGCGCGTCAGCTTGAGGAATCATGGCCGAGCCTGTCGAAATCGCCCGCGGTGCAATTTCCCTTGGCAGCGCTGCACAGGGCTCGCGGATCGCTGAACCATGCCGATTCCGTCTATCGCCGTGCGAACGGAAATTCCGACGATATGGACAGCCGCGACTGGTCTCACGTACTGCGCCGCGAAATCTGGCTGTCGCAACAGGCGGCGGAAGTTCCGGACAACGTCGCCACTTGCTTTGCGACGCCGACGAAGCCCGAACTCGACGGCGTCCTCTCGGATGAGTGCTGGCAAGACGCCCGCGAATTGATGCTGGCCCATCGCACCACGGCCGCCATGCCGGACGACGCCGTGCCGATGGTGATGATGACCTTCGACGACGAGTACCTGTATCTCGCTGCGTCGGTGCCGAGAATCATCGGACAATCGGCCGCGGCCATGCAGACTGCCGGCCGCACGCATGATGCCGACCTGCGCCGCCACGATCGCCTGAGCTTCTTCTTCGACCTCGACCGCGACTACACGACCTGGTACTCGTTTCATGTCGACCATCGCGGCTGCACGTCGGAATCGTGCTGGGACGACGCCGGATACAACCCGAAGTGGCACGTTGCTGCGCAGGGAGACGCGACGCACTGGCGGACGGAATTCGCCATCCCTTGGTCTGAACTCGCCGCCCGGCCCCCTTCCGCCGGCAGCACCTGGGCCATCGGCCTGGAACGCACGGCCCCCGCCCAGGGGCAGCACATCTGGTCCCGGCCAGCGGCTTCACATCAACCCGGCCAGTCTCTTGGGCTCATGCGATTCGAATAGCGCCGAGCCCCGGGAATTCCCGAGGTGCGATGAGTGCGCCTTTGTCCGGCGCCAGCAAGACGGCGCTCAGACTCTTCCCCGCCTGCCACAGCAGACGATGGAGTGGTCATGCAGCGGACGTTGGTACGCTGCCGTTCCCTGTGTTGACTCTCTTGTTACATTCGCAACGGGCGTTCCATGCACGAGCGGCATTACATGCACAGGTGACGCCGCTTCTGCTTCCGGCCTTTGGAACTCGCCGGGCGCTTCCCGTGATTGGCTTTATTTAGTTTGCGTTGATTCTTGGCCATGACTCCGTCTTCCTTATCATCCGTTCCGCAGAAACAGTTCAAGACGGGAAGGATATCACACGGGCCCCTGTTTTGCCAGTTCAAAACGAGGTCGTTTTTTCATCTTTCCACCCTTTCTTGCAGGTGAAATCCTCGGTTTAATCCCATGGCACGCCCGGAAAATTCATCGCGTATTTCAGTCGCAGCTCCCCATGTGCTGACTCGCTCCAAATGATATCCGAAGGAGTCACGGAACACGGCCGCTGCCCGCAGCCATTGGAGGGTGTGCGTCTCGATTTTGGGTGGAAACAGGCGGGTCTGCAGGATTCGATCAGAATGCAAGGCAAAATGAAAAATGGACGGGGCAGTTGCTGTAACAATTGCTGACTGTCGCGTGTCATCACCCGTTTTGCATTTTGAACTTTGCATTTTGCATTGGCTTGACGATCCCAGTGACGACCATGATCTACCCAGAAACGAGATGCACGCCCGCCATTGGATGCCCTCGTTCGTGTCTTTGAGCCCAGTCGTCGATGGCCGTCAAAAATGACAAAATGCCGAATCGGACTTGAGGCAGAGGCACCTCGCATCTGTTACCATTGATGCCACGATTCCAGGGCTCGACTTCGCGGCGCACCGGGCGATGTCACCCCATGCCATGACATTGGAGTGAAGGGACTGTCATGTTCCAGCAACGGCGACACGTTGACCGATTTCTGACGGCTGGGCTGCTGGCGATCGGTCTGGCGGCAGCCGACTCGGGAACGAGCCTGGCTCAACCGCCGGCCGCTCCGCCCGCCGAGTTGAAGGGGCACACGGCTCCGTTGACTTCGGTCACGTTCACCCCGGATGGCACACGGATTGCCACGGGGAGTTCGGATCAGACCATTCGGCTGTGGGACGCCGCCACAGGACGGTCTCTGCAGGTTTTCAAAGGTCATACCGAGCAGGTTCTGAGCCTGGCGGCCGGACCGGACGGGCGGTCGCTGGTCTCCGGGTCGCAGGACAACACGCTGAGGCTGTGGGACATTCCGCAGACGAAGCCGCTGCATCTCCTCGCGGGACACGAGGGCCCGGTCGAGCGGGTGGCCGTCAGCGTCGACGGACGGCTGGCGGTATCCGTTGGTGAAGACCGGCGCGTTCGGATCTGGAGTCTCGCGGATCAGAAGCTGGTCGCCGATTTGAAGGGTCATGCGGCGAAGATCGTCAGCGCGAGTTTCCGCAACGACAACATCCAACTGGCCAGCGGCGACAGCCAGGGAGTCGTGCAGTTCTGGAACGCGATTGACGGCGCTCCGGAGGGCGTGCTTGGTGCGCACACGGGGAATGTGGTCGACGTGGCGTTTCACCCGAACAACCAACTGGCAGTGACCGGCGGGAACGACGGGTTGCTGAAGATCTGGCAGTTGCCGGTCACTCCGGTGCTGCCGCTCGCCGGGCACGACAAATCGGTGCAGGCGGCCGTTCTCTGGAACAACATGACCCTCGCAGCGACCGGCGGCGTCGACCAGACGGTCCGCGTCTTCAATGTCGCAAACGGGCAGTCGGTGAGAGAATTGGCCGGGCAAGCCGAGGATGTGAGCGTGCTGGCGATCTCCGCAAACGACGCATTGATTGCCAGCGGCGGCAGCGAGGGAACAATCCGGCTCTGGAACGCCCCCGACGGCGCCGACCGGCTGACGCTGCGCGGCCATGACGGCGCCGTGCACGGACTGGTCTTTCACCCGGACAATGCCCGACTGGTCTCCGGCGGTGCCGACGGAACCATTCGGCTGTGGAAACTGCCGGTCGCGCCGTTCCCAATGGCCGGACATGCCAAGCCGGTGCAGTCGATCGCTGCCAGTCCGAATGCGCAATATCTCGCCACCGGTTCGGCCGACAATTCCGTGCGGCTGTGGAACCCGGCCAACGGCCAGATGCTGCGCGCGTTGCCCGGTCACGAAGCGGAAGTGAAACGCGTCGTCTTTCGTGCCGACAATGCGCAACTGGCCAGCAGCGACGCCTCGGGCATGATTCGCCTCTGGAATCCGGCCGATGGAACCGTCCAGGGGGTGCTCGGCGCGCACATCGGGCCCATCGACGGACTGGCCTATCATCCCGGCAATCAGATGCTGCTCAGCGGCGGGTCGGACGGACTGGTCAAACTCTGGCAATTGCCGGTGATTCCGCCGAAACCTCTGGCCGGCAATGCCGAGGCTGTGAACGCCGTGGCGATGTCGGCCGATGGCAAGCTTATCGTCACGGCAGGGGCGGACAAAACCGTCCGCGTGTATGACAGCGCCACCGGCCAGCAGGCGCGCGTGCTGCCGAATTCCCAGGATGCTGCGACGTCCGTGGCTTTGAGCCGCGATGCGGCCGTGACGGCGGCCGGGACTTCGCAGGGGGCAATTCGTTTTTGGAACACGGCAGATGGCGTCGATCGGTTGACGGTCAGCGGTCACACGGGGAGCGTTCACGGGTTGGCGTTTTCTCCGGAGAACGGGCAGATCGCCTCGGCCGGAGCCGATGGCACGATTCGCCTCTGGCGGCTCCCCGTGCCGGTGAAACCCTTGGCCGGCCATGCCCAGCCGGTGCAGGCAGTGGCCGTGTCGCACGACGGCAAGCTGGCCGTTACAGGTTCGGCCGACAAGACGGCCCGTGTGTTCAATACCATGACCGGAGCCGCCGGGGTGACGCTGACCGGCCACGCGGAAGCAGTGACGAGCCTGTCCGTCAGCCCGGAAAACAGTCAGTTCGCCAGCGGCGACGCGGCCGGAGAAATCCGCCTGTGGAACGCCGCAGACGGAACGCCGCGGGGCGTGCTCGCGGGACATGTCGGCCCGGTCACCAGCCTGATGCACCTTCCCGGCGGCAAGCGACTGCTGTCGGTCGGCTCGGACGGCACGGTCAAGTGGTGGACGCTGCCCGACAAGCCGTTGGAAGCCGCCCGGATCGTGGCGACGGAAGCAGCCGTCATCGGCACTCTGGCCATCAGCCCGGATCGCAAGCGGATCGCCGAGGCGACCACGGCGAACAACGTCCCCGCGGTTCTCGTCCGAGAGACGGCGACAGGAAACGTCATCGCCACGCTCGCGGGTCATGCCGGCGCCATTCGCGCGATCGCATTCAACGCGGCCGGAACGAAACTCGCCAGCGCCGGGGCCGACATGACGGCCCGGGTGTGGGACCTGGCCGACCCGAATTTTCCGGAGATCGCAAAAATCACCGGCCATGCGGCCAGCCTCGGGGCCGTCGCGTTCAGCGCCGATTCGGCTCACGTGTTTACCGGCGGCGACGACAACGGGCTCAAGCAATTTACGGTGAAAGACGCCCTGGAGGTCCGCACGCTGCCCGGTCATACGGGAGCCATCCGTACGCTGGCCGTCTTCCAGACCGCGCTGGTTTCCGGTTCTGTGGATGGAACGGTCCGAGTCTGGAACGCCGAGACCGGTGCCCCGGCACAAACGCTGACGCATACCGGCGAAGTCACCGGCGTCGATATCAGCCCGGACGGAACGCTCATCGCCTCGGCAGGCGTCGACAAGAACATCAAGCTTTGGAACCGGTCCAACGGCCAGGCCGCCGGCGTGCTGGCCGCCTCGGCGTTGCCCGTGCGTTCGGTCCGATTCAGCAAGACAGGGCAACGGCTGGTTACTTCGGGAGACGACAAGCTGGTGCACGTCTGGGACGTCGGCCTGCAACGGGAACTGCAGCGGTTTTCCGGTCACGAGCTGCCCGTGCTCGCGGCCGAATTCGCCGCCGATTCCGAAACGATTTTATCCGCCGGTACGGATAAAACGCTCAGGCAGTGGACGCTGGCGGCCGCGCAGGCCGTCGTCGCCGACAAGGGGAAAGTTCACGAGGCGTCCCTTTCGTCGGACGGAACCCGGCTCGCCACGGTGGGGGAAGAAAAAATTGTGCGAGTCTGGAATGTCGCCGACGGCAAGCCGCTGCAGCAACTGGCCGGCGGCGAACCGGCGCTGACGAGCGTCGCGCTCAGCCCGAACGGAATGCAACTCGCCGCGGGCGGCGCCGAGATGGGGCTTCTGCTGTGGACGCTGCCGCCCTTTGAGAATCGCAAGACAGGCGGGGCCGCGCCGGCGCCGGTCAAGCTTGTCCTTCCGTCTCCCAGCCTCCGCGTCCGCTTCAGCCCGGATGGAACCCGGCTGGCCGTCTCCGGCGCAGACAATCATCTCCGGGTGTTCGACGCTGCGTCCCAGAAACTGCTCGAAGACGTCACGCAGGCGTCGCCGGCCCAGGCCATGTCGTTCGCGCCCGACGGCAATTCACTGATCACCTCGGCTGCGAATAACGCCACGATTCATACCCTCTCGCTGGTGCAGTGGCTTGCCGGACATGAGGGGACGGTGCACGCCGTTCGCTACTCCGCGGACGGAAAAAGCCTCTTCTCGGGCGGTGCGGACAAGACACTGCGGCAATGGAATCTCGCCGACGGAAAACAAGTCCGGGCACTCACCGGCCCGGCCGATGCCGTCACCAGCCTGGCCGTCAGCGGCGATGGGACGCGGCTGGTCGCCGGTAGCCTGGACAAGGCGGTTCGCTTGTGGAACCTGGCGGCCGGCGTGCCGAAAACCGCTGCCCCCACGGCGACGTGGCCGCAATCCGACGCCGTGCTCAGCGTGGATATCAACGCTGACGGCAGCCGGGTCGCCTTCGGCGGCAAGGATTCGATCGTCCGAGTCTGGGAAGCGGCAACCGGCAAAGAACTCGAACGCTTCGTCGGCCACACGGGGGCCGCACTGTCCGTTTCACTCTCGGCCGACGGCAAACTGCTGGCCAGCGGCAGCGCGGACAAATCCGGCCGAGTCTGGCCCGTTTCCGCCGTTCGCTCTCTCCCCTTGAGCGACAAGCCCATCACGGACTTGGCATGGCAACCAACGGGGGCCGAGTTTTTCACGATTGGCGGCGATGCGCTGGTCCGGATCTGGGACCAGGCCGGCAAACCCGTGCGACAATTTCAGGCCGCCCCGGCACCGCTTGTCCGCCTGGCGCTACGGCCGGATGGCCTGCAATTGGCGGGGGCCGATACGGAAGGCCGCGTTCTCGTCTGGAATGTGGCCGATGGTGCGCTCTTGAAGACGGCTGCCACCGGCGGCCCGGTCCAGGGACTGACTTATAGTCCCGACAACACGAAACTCGTTGTCGGAGCCGCGACGAAAGAAGCACTTGTTTATGATGCCGCGCTCGACAGGGTCGTCGAACGGTTCTCGGCGACGGACGCCGTCACGGCGGTCGGGTTCACGTCGGACAGCAAGAGTCTCGTCGTCGGTGCCGCAGACAACAGCGCGGCCCTCCGAACGCTGTCGTTCCTGCATCTCTTCCCAGGACATTCCGGCGCCGTCACGGGACTCGCCTTATCGCCCAATGGAGAGCAACTCCTCTCGGGCGGCGAAGACAAGACCGTCCGGCTCTGGACGCTGGCCGACGGCAAGCCGATCCGTTCTTACCTCGGAAATGCCGCCGCGGTGACCAGCGTTGCGCTCACGAAAGACGGAACAAAAGTTTTTTCCGGCGGGGCCGACAAAACGGTACGCGTCTGGAAGATCGCCCCTCAGCCCGTGGAAGGCCAGACACTGACCGCGGCCCAGCTTGCAGCGCCACGGGAACCCGAGCAGGTCTTACAGCACCCAAGCGTGGTCCGAGGCGTCGCCGTCAGTCCGGATAATCTCAAAGTCGCGGTGTGCGGGGATGACCATGCCGTTCGAGTCTGGGAATTGGCAAGCGGCAAGGAACTGCAGCGGTTTGAAAGCCATACGGCTCCTTCGCTGGCGGTCTCCTTCGGGGCCGATAACCGAACGCTCCTCTCGGCCGGGGCCGATAAAGCGGCTTTCCTGCAGAAATTGTCCGCGATCCGGCTGATCGTCACCGGCGAGGATCCCATCAACAGCCTGGCGCTGTTGCCCAACGGAGCCCAGCTCGCCACGGCCACCAAAGCCGGGGTGCGACTCTGGGATTTCAACAGCGGGCAATCGGTCCCAGGGCCAGGCGATAAGCTCGGGCCGGCAACCGCCATCGCGGTTCGAGCCGACTCCGCGCTGATCGCCGCGGCGGCTGACGAGAAACTCTACTTCTGGACCCCGGGTGCGGGGACAATCGCCGCCGAAGCGGACCTTCCGGCTCGCGTGACGGCGCTCGCCTTCAGTGCGGACAATCTGAAGGTTGTGGCGTCCGGGAGCGATCCTGTTGTCAGGGTCTTCAACCTGGTCGATGGAGCGTTGCTGTCCGAAACGAACGTCAAAACCCCCATTCAAGATGCCGTCTTTACCCGGGACGGCCGGCAGATTTTGACCGCCGGAACCGACGGGGCCGTGGGAGTCTGGGCTTATGCGTCGCCTCAGTCGATCCGGACCTTCACCGGCCACGGCGGCGGAGTGTACAGCGTGGCCGTCAGCCAGGACGGCAAACGGATCGCCTCGGCCAGCGCCGACCAGACAGTCCGCATCTGGGATACGCTCGCCGGGACGCAGTTGCAATCGCTCACGGGCCACGTCGGGCCGGTTTTCAGCTTGGCGTTCAGCGCCGACGGCGCCCTGGCGGTTTCCGCGGGAGCCGACAAAACCATCCGGCTCTGGGACGTGACGGGCGGCAAACAACTGAAGCAGATCGAGGCCGCCGAGGGGGCGATCTACTCGGTCAGCTTCCATCCGGACGGCAAACGCGTCGCCGTCGGCGGGCTGGACAAAACGGTCCGCATCTATGACGTCTTCACCGGAACTCTGGAGCGGACCATTCCCGGACACAAGGATTACATTCATCTCGTCGCCTTCAGCCCGAAAGGGGACCGGCTGCTGTCGTGCGGCTACGGAGGCAACATCTTCTTCTGGAATGCGGCCGAAGGGACGCAGCTTTCCGCCCACAAGTTGAAACGGGTCGTCAATTTCGCAGCGTATGATCCGAACGGAACGCGATTCGTCGTGGCCGGAGGCGACGGGACCGCCTACTTCGTCGAAATCCCGGCTGCCGCCCGCTGAACGGCTGTTCTCAGATGGCATCGCAGGAAAATCGAAGCCTGGCTGCAAAAGGCCGATCTCGCAACCCAAACGGAAAAGGCGTCTCGCACAAAGTCGCCAAGAGGCAAAGTTCGCAAAGCATGTTTGCCACGGATAACACGGATGAGCACGGATCAGAACCAGGCGGAATCGCTGCAGGAGAAGCAGTAAAGGATTGGCCGCGAAAAGGCGCAAAAAAGAGAGGTTCCCTGGCTCGAAAAAAATCTGCGTCCATCTGCGAAATCTGCGGTTAAAATCTTGTTTGGCAACTTTGGAACAGTCCTGACGTTCCGTCTCGGGTCGGCGGCTTCACCAGAAGGTCTCTCATGCTGCGTCGAGTGTGTTTCCTGTGGCTGGCAGGATGGCTGGGCCTGCTGGCCGGGGATGAATTGATCGGCGGCGCGCTGAAGTCCGGGCTTCAGGTGGGGGAGCGGTCGGCCGTCTTTCAGGTGCGCGACTGCACCGGCCCGGCCGCCGGGAAGACGCTGTGCTATTGTTGCCGGTATGGCCGCAGGCCCGTGATCAGCCTGTTCGTCACGGAACTCGACGAATCTGTCACCCATCTCATTGAGGAACTCGACGACCTCGCCGCCAGGCACCGGGATCTCCGCCTGGCCACGTTCGTGGTTTACCTGACAGACAAACCCTTTGCCGCGGAGAAAGAGTTGAAGTCCCTGGTCAAAACCCATCCAATCCGCAGGACGCCCTTGACGATCTATCGCGACACCGCGCGGGTCCTCACCGAGGACCTCCGCATCTCCCCGGACGCCGGCGTGACGGCCGTGATGTGGGTTGACGGCGAAGTTCGTGCGAATTTCGCGTTTCCCAAGCGCGCGTTCGACAAACCGGACGTACAGACCATCCGCGAGAAATGCGAGCAAATTCTGGCGAAACTGGCCGCAAACGAGTAACCAACCCGGCCGGCGTCTCAAGGAAAAGTAGCGACTTTCGCGAGTGCACCGGCAGGAGACTTTCCCCGTTTGAGACACATCAATGATCTTGAATGTCTTGTCGGGGCAAAGTAGACTGAAATGCTGGTTTCCGAGTCAATTTTCGGCGTCTCGGCGGGAGTTGCAGACCTGAAAAAGCCTGTTCCTTGCTTGCTCGTGCTTCCGCACGGCGCGGCTCAGGAGGAATGATGAATCGAATAAGAATTTTGTTCCTGACATTGTTCGCCGCGGGACTTGGGCAGGCCCAGTTCGGCCGGGCGCAGCAATCGGCTCCGCCGGCCGTGGAATTTCCCGGTCTCGGCCCGGCGGGGGCGCTCGTCTCCCTGGAGATCGAAACGGCCGGCAACCCGCGGCTGTTCGGTCAGGATGCCCGCCGGCAACTCGTCGTCACAGGGAAGTATGCGAGCGGTCAACTGCACGATCTGACCCACGACGTCCGCTTTGCCGCCGCGAAACCGGGCGTCGTCGAAATCTCCAAAGAGGGTTTCGTGACTCCATTGGGCGACGGAGAGGTCGTCGTGACAGCGACCGGCCCCGAGGGAAAAACTGCTGCGCTGACGCTGACGGTCGACCGGCTCACCGAGCAGATTCCGATCAACTTTTCCAACCAAATTGTGCCGATCTTTACGAAGCTCGGCTGCAACACGGGGGGCTGCCACGGGAAGTCGGGCGGTCAGAACGGCTTCAAACTGTCGCTGCTCGGGTTCTATCCGAACGAAGATTATGATTTCATCGTCAAGGAAAACCAGGGCCGCCGGGTCTTTCCCGCTTCGCCGGAATACAGTCTGCTGCTGCAGAAGCCTTCGAATCAATTGCCGCACGGGGGCGGGCATCGCCTGGACCCGAGTTCCTATGAATGGCAGTTGTTGACCCGCTGGATCGAGCAGGGCCTCCCCTACGGCAGCGACGACGACCCGGTGGTGACGTCCATCGAGGCCTTTCCCAAGGTCCGTGCGATGAACCGGGACAGCACCCAGCAGTTGGCAGTCATCGCCCATCTCAGCGACGGGTCGGCGCTCGATGTCACCCGGATGGCCAGCTTTGAATCCAACGACACCCAGATGGCGGAATCGTCCGCGACCGGCCTGGTGACGACGTTTGACGTTCCCGGCGATGTGGCGGTGATGGTCAGGTTCCAGGGACAAGTTGCGGTGTTCCGGGCCGTGATTCCACTCGGCCTTTCGGTGGAGAACCTGCCGCCGGCGAAGAACGACATCGATCAGCATGTCTTTGGCAAGCTGAAGTCGCTGGGGATTCCTCCCTCGGCGCTCAGCGACGATGGTATGTTCCTCCGCCGCGTGACGGTCGACATCACCGGCAAGCTGCCGACGGCCGACGAGGCCCGGCTGTTTCTGGCTGACGCCGATCCCGCGAAGCGAGACAAGCTCATCGACCGGCTGCTGGACAGTCCGGGGTATGGCTATTATTTCGCGAACAAATGGTCCAACGTGCTGCGCAACAAGCGGGCCGGCGTGAACACGCAGGATTTTACGTTCCGGTTCCATGACTGGATTCGCCGGGCCGTGCAGCAGAACATGCCGTACGATCAATTCGTCCGCAACGTGATCGCCGCGACGGGCGACGCGGAAACGCATCCGCCGGTCGCGTGGTACAACGCCGTGATGACCTCGACCGAACAGATGGAGGATACGGCCCAATTGTTTCTCGGGCTGAGGATTCAATGCGCCCGGTGCCATCACCATCCGTTTGAGCAATGGAGCCAGGACGATTACTACGGCTTCCAGGCGTTCTTCTCCCGGGTGGGCCGCAAACCGGGCCGCAAGGGGGTCGCGAATCAGCGCGTCGTCCACACAATCGGCCTGGCGGCCGCCCAGAACCCCCGGAATCAGCTCAATCGTCTCCCCACCGGCCTGGGAGGCCCCGCGCTCGAAATCGCGAATCACGAAGACCCCAGGCAGCGCCTGGTCGACTGGATGGCCTCCCCGGAAAACCCGTTCTTCGCCCGCGCCCTGGTGAACCGCTATTGGAAGCACTTCTTCGGCCGGGGGATCGTCGACCCGGAAGACGACATGCGCGTGACCAATCCTCCGACGAATCCCGAATTGCTGGACGCCCTCGCCAAGAGCTTCGTCGACAGCAAGTTCGATCTGAAGGCTCTCGTCCGGTCGATCTGCCAGTCGTCCACGTATCAGCTCAGCTCAGAGCCGACCCGCTTCAACAAGAACGACAAGCTCAACTTTTCGAGCTTTGCTCCCCGCAGGCTGAATGCGGAACCGCTGTACGACGCCATCAACCAGGTGGCCGGGACGAACGTGACGTTTAATGGCGTCCCCTCGGGGACGTCGGCGGTGGAACTTCCGGACAACGGCTTCGACGATTATTTCCTCTCTGTGTTCGGCAAGCCGCAGGCGGAAAGCGCCTGTGAATGCGAGCGCAGCGCGGAAGCCAACCTGGCCCAGTCGCTGCACCTGCTGAATTCGTCCGACATTCAGACGAAGCTCACGAGCGGCACCGGCCGGCCGGCTCGGCTCGTCGCCAATGCCGAACTGACGGACGAGCAGCGGATTTCGGAACTGTATCTCTGGGCCTTCGCGCGGCTGCCCCGGCCGGATGAACAGAAGCTCGTCGGCGATTATGTCCTGAAACAGGGCGATACGCCCGCGCGGAAGCAGCAGGCTTACGAAGACCTCCTCTGGGCCATGTTCAACACCAAAGAGTTTCTGTTCAACCGGTAGTCTCGAAAGAACAGACTCGACAGAACAGAAATGCCCCGCGGACTGAAGGGACAGCTCCATGGCAGATCATGTCCGATCTCTCTTCTGCCGCGCGGCGTTGACGTGCGTGATCCTGATCGGCGCCGTCAATCCGTTGCTGGCCCAATTGCCGTCTGCAAGGCTGGGGTCTGTCTTTCCTCCCGGTGCGAACCCGGGCAAAAGCGTCGTTGTGACGCTCGGCGGGGAAGATCTGGACGATGTCGCCGAACTCCGGTTCTCGCATCCGGGCATCACGGCCAAACAGAAGCTGGCCGCTCCGGGACCGTTCGATAAAGGGCCGGTTCCGGTTCCCAATCAGTTTGAAGTCACCGTCGCGGCCAATGTGCCGCACGGCGCGTACGACGTCCGGGCCGTCGGCCTGTACGGGATCTCGAATCCCCGGGCGTTCACCGTGGGCGATCAGCCGGAAACTGTCGAAGAGGAACCGAACGACAGCCGTGAGACGGCGACGGAAGTCTCGCTGCCGTGCGTGCTGAACGGCCAGTCGGACAAGCCGACCGACGTCGACTGGTACAAGATCACCGGCGTCGCCGGCCAGCGCTTATTGCTCGACTGCCGCGCCCGAAGGATTGATTCACTGATGGACCCGGTGGTGTCGGTCTTTGACGGCGCCGGCCGCGAACTCGATAGCAGCCGCGACAACCAGGCCGGCGACCCCTTGGTCGATTTCACCGTCCCGGCGGCCGGGGACTATTACATCCGGGTCCATGATTCGGTGTACCGCGCCAATGACGGGCGGCGATTTTTCTTTTACCGGCTCTCGGTGGGCGCGCTGGCCAAGATCGATTTCGTCTTTCCGCCGGCGGGGCTCCCCGGCAGCAATGGGCCGTTCACCGTTTATGGCCGGAACCTTCCCGGCGGCCAACCGGCCGGTTTGACCGTCCAGGGGAAGCCGCTCCAGAAACTCAGCGTCTCCATTTCTATTCCCGCGGCTGCGGCGCAAACGCTCGCCTGGAATTCGCGCATCGATCCCGAATCGTCCGGTCTGGACGGCGTGGAATACCGGATCCCGGGTCCGCAAGGGCTTTCGAACTCCGTGTTGATCGGGGCGGCGACCGGACCGGTGGTCTTGGAAGCCGAACCGAACAGTGCACCCGACACGGCGCAGAAGTTGACGACGCCCTGCGAAGTCGCCGGGCAGTTCTATCCCCGGCGCGATGACGACTGGTTCCGCTTCGACGTCAAAGAGAAGGAAACGTACTTCATCGAGGTCATTTCGCAGCGTCTCGGGGCCGACACCGATCCGCTATTACTCGTTCAGGAAATCACGGCCGACGCCGAGGGAAAACCGGTCGTCAAGGAATTGGCAACCATCGACGACGTTCCGGTTCCGGATGCCGGGGCTGCATTCGACATTCGGAATGATGATCCCTCGTATCGCTTCGTGGCGGTGAACGACGCGACGTGCCAGATTCTGCTCAGGGATTCGCCGAGCGGAATTCAATCCGACCCGCGGGCCGTGTATCGGCTGTCGATCCGCAAGGAGCAGCCCGACTTCCGCTTGGCCGCGGCCCCGTTGACGCCGTCGGGCGGAATCTTTCTTCGCAAGGGAGGCAGCGAAGCCATTCAGGTGGTCGCGCTGCGCCGGGACGGTTTCGCCGGCGAGATCACGGTCACCGCCGCGGGGCTGCCCGCCGGCGTCACCTGTGCCCCGATCGTGCTGGGGCCGACGCAAACCGCTGGGCTGCTGGTCGTCACGGCGGCAGATAACGCGGCTCCCAACGTGGCGGCAGTGCAGGTTTCCGGCAAGGCGACGATTGCCGGGGCCGAGGCGGTTCGCGCCGCGAGAGCGGGAACGCTGATCTGGCCGCTTGCTCCCCGGCAGAATAACCAGCAGGCATTCGTCTCTGGCGAATCTCGCGTGTGCAGCGAGATTCCGGTGTCGGTCTCCAAGGGAGAAATCGCGCCGGTCCACGTCGCGGCCGGTCAGGAAAAAGTCTGGGAGACATCGCGGGCCGGCATCGTGAAAATTCCGTTCACGATAGCCCGCCGCGGCGATTTCAAGGGCGATGTCTCCTTGCTTCCCCGCGACCTGCCGGCCAACGTCCCTGCCCCTGTGGTGAACGTCAATGGTGCAACCGCAGCCGGCGAGTATGAGTTAAGGCTGAACGCGGCAACGCCGGTCGGAACGTATACCTTCTTTTTGGATGCGTTCGCACCGAACGTGGCGTATGCCCGGAATCCCGAGTCGGCGAAAGTCGCCGCCGACCGGAAGGTCGAGATCGACAAGTTCAACACGGAGGCCATCGCCGCGGCGAAGACAGCCCTCGATGCCAAGCAAGCGGCGGACAAACTTCTGGCAGATATGACGGCGGTTTCCAAGACTTCGGAAACCGCAAAAGCCGCAGCCGACAAAGCCGCCGCGGATGCGGACGCCGCGCACAAGGCGGCCGTCGTGAAGGCGGCGCAGGCCAAGACAGCCGCCGCCGCCAACGCGGGGGATGCCGCCCTGGGCGCCGCAGCGACTGCCGCAGAAAAAGCGGCAACCGACGCGGCCGCATTGCTCAAGACGATGACAGACGCCGCCGTAGCGGCCGGGAAAAAACTGGAGGAATCGCTCGCCGCGGTGAAGACAGCGACGGACGCGAAAGTCAAAACCGACAAGGCCAACGACGACGCGATTGCATTCGCCAAGCTGGCGGCTGATACGAAAGTCCAGACGGATCAACTTGCAGCGAACTTGGCCAACGCCGCGAAGCCGGCCCCCCGGAATCTCTTTTTCCCCTCGACGCCGGTCACTCTCAAAGTGACCGACGCGCCGCTCACGCTGGCCGTCACGCCTCTTCCTGCGGCCCTCAAGCAAGGCATGACTTCGGAAGTCCCCGTGACGATCACCCGGTTGTACGCCTATGCGGAGGCGGTCAACCTCAACGTGGTCATTCCGCCCGGCCTGGCCGGGGTCTCGATCCCGAACGTCGCCATTCCTGCTGGTCAGACTGCCGGGAAATTGATGATCACTGCAGCCGCCAATGCGACCGACGGCAAGCATGATCTGATCGTCCGAGCGTCGTTCGCCGTCAACGGCCAGCAACTCATCGTCGATCAGCCGTTGCCGCTGACCATCGAAAAGGTCGAGGCGGCAAAGTAACGGCAGCATCGCACAAAATCGGCGTCGGCCGGGACGGCGGGCGCATATCACCAGGAAGTCGAACATGATGCAGACCCCCCGGAACCGTGTCGCGATGACGGCTGCCTGGTTGCTGGCGCTGGCCGTCTCCGCGCGGGTTGACGCGCAAGTGATCTCGATCGCCGTGCAGAGCCGGAACACCCCGGTCGATTTCCGCCGCGAGATTCTGCCGATCTTGCAGAAAAGCTGCCTAGCCTGTCACAGCGAATCCGACGTGAACGGCGGACTGGTGCTGGAGACTCCTGCCGCGATTCTCAAGGGCGGCGACAGCGGCCCGGCGGTCATCGCGAAGAACAGCGACAAGAGCCTGCTGCTGGAAGTCGCGTCGCACCGTTCGGACCCCAAAATGCCCCCGCCCCGGAATGCGGTGGCCGCTCCCAACCTGACGCCGCAGCAGTTGGGGCTGATCAAGCTCTGGATCGACCAGGGGGCCGTCGGCTCCACCGGCTCCGACAGCCTCTCCCCGGAAAAGTGGCGGGCGCTTCCCCGGGCTCTCAACCCGATTTATGCCGTCGCCGTGACCCCGGACGGCCAGTTTGCCGCCTGCGGGCGCGGCAACCAGATCGATATCTACCATGTGGCGACGGGACAGCTGATCACGCGGCTGTCGGACCCCGCGCTCCCGGCACAGACGCCCAATGGAAAGGGGCCGGCCCAGCGCGACGTGGTCCAGGCTCTGGCCTTCAATAGCGCGGGGGACCTGCTGGCGTCCGGCGGATTCCGAGAGGTCAAACTGTGGCGCCGCCCCAGCGACGTGCGGAGGCTGAACCTCCCGGCGAAGGAAGCTGTCGCGGTCGTCGCCGTCAGCCCTTCCGGCCAGACCGCGGCCGTGGCTGCGCTCGACCACTCCATCCAGTTGTGGAATGTAACGGACGGTCAACCGGGCCTCGTCTTGACAGGGCACACCGCGGCGATCACCAGTCTCCAGTTCTCCCCCGACGGGACCAGGCTGGTCTCTGGTTCCACTGACAAATCTCTCCGCACGTGGGATGTGGCGTCCGGCGCGCTGCAGGGCCGGATCAACACGGGAGGCGAGATTCAAGCCGTCGCGATTGTCGCCGAAAATGTGCCGCTCCCGGTTGAAGCCGGCGCGGAGCCGAAGTCTCAATCCGTTGAACGGCTGGTCTCCGGGGGGACGGACACCTTTGTGAGACTGTGGCAATTTCCCGCATCGCTGTCGGAACCGCTGGAAGACACGCCTGTCAAGCCGACGGTGCTGGCCGTCAGCCCGGATCGAAAACTGTTGGCCTTGGCCAACGCGGCCGGCGTCGTCCGTGTGCTGGATTTTCAGACTCGTCAAGTGATCCAGACCTGGCAGACACACGGCGGGGCCATCCATGACCTTGCCTTTCGCAGCCTGCCGCCCGTGACGGGGGACGCTCCGCAGGCGGCAGATGCCCTGAAAGACGCCGGGCAACTGGCAACGGCCGGTGCCGACCGCACTGTCCGGATTTGGAACTATGGCACGGGCAAACCGCTCGGCGTGCTCCGGGGCAGCCTGGCTCCCATTCACAGCGTGGCCTGGCAACCGGACGGCAAGCGGCTGGTCGCCGGGGCTGCGGATGGCAGCCTGACTCTCTGGAATGCCCTGCATGGTCCCCGGCGCACATTCGAGGGTCTTGCCGGGCCGGCCACGGTGTCCGTCGTCAGTCCGGACGGCAAGCGGCTCGCTACGAGTGGTATCGTCAATGAACGGCCGGCAATCGTTGTTCGCGATCTCGCCACCGGGGCCGTCACGCGGACCCTGCTGGGACACAACGGGCCGGTCACAGCCCTGGCTTTCAGCGTCGATAACACAAAACTTGTCTCGGGATCGGCCGATCAGACGGCCCGCGTCTGGGATTTGGCAGACGCCCGGTTTCCGGAAATCGCCCAATTGGCCGGCCACACTGGCGCGGTGACGGCCGTGGCGTTCAACACCGACGGTCAACAGGTGCTGACCGGTTCCGCGGACATGGCCGTGAAG
The DNA here is from genome assembly GCA_964388415.1 of uncultured Planctomycetaceae bacterium. Classification (GTDB taxonomy): domain Bacteria; phylum Planctomycetota; class Planctomycetia; order Planctomycetales; family Planctomycetaceae; genus CAZDGB01. The sequence goes on from CAYMAO010000002.1 coordinate 153,073, forward strand.
CTCTGGACCGTCGCCACTGAAAAAGAATTAGCGAACCTTGCCGGCCACACGGGAGCCATCGTGGCGGTCGCCATGCCCGGCAACCAGCCGACCTCGGCTTCGGCCGATAAGACGGTGCGCGTCTGGAATCCGGCCAACGGCCAGCCTGTTCGGTCGGCGACGGCGGAATCTTCCCTCACGGCGATGGCCGTCAGCCGCGACAACGCTCAACTCGCCGCCGCCGGCGAAGACGGCCGGGTTCAGCTCTTCACGTTTGCCAACCTGCAGGTGAAGTCAACTTTGGCCGGGCATACGAAGCCAGTGGCCTCGCTGGGATTCAGCCCGGACAATACCCGCCTGGTCACCGGCGCGGCGGACGACACGGCCATCGTGTGGAACGTCGCCGATGGCCGATTGCTGGAGATTTTCCCGGTCGAACAGGGCCTGGCCAGCGCCACGTTCGGCCCCGATGCGGCCTCTGTGCTGGTTGGTGATCAACAAGGAACGATCGAACTGCGTTCGCTGCAATTCGCGGTGGCGCTCAACGGGATTGCGAAACGGGTGACGGCCACGGTCTTCAGCGCCAACGGCCAGACCGTGTTCGCCGCCAGCGAAGACGGCACGGTCCGTGGTTTCAACGGAGTGAACGGCCAGCAGGCTTTCAGCGCCAATCACGGGGCGCCCGTGCATGACCTGGCTCTCAGCCCGAATGAACAACTGCTGGTGAGCGCCGGCGAAAATCAACTCATCCGCGTCTGGAATGCCGGCGGCGCAGCGGTCGCGCCGCAGCAGCTTGCGGGCTTCACGGGGCCGGTCTCCAGCGTCGCGTTCACGGCGGACAGCACCCGCGTGATCGGAGCCGGGCAGGCCGAAGCCGGCGAATTGCTGGTGTTCAACCTGATGAATGCCGGAGAGTTGGAAGAATCGCTCCAGGGACACCAGGCCGGGATTCTGTCGGTGGCCCTGGCCGGCGCTACCGAGCCGCGCGTCGTCTCGGCGTCGTCCGATCAAACGGTTCGGACGTGGGAGTTGAACTCGCTGCGCCGTATCCCGGGACATACGCAGCCGGTGACCTCGCTGGCTGCGATCCTTGGTGCGCCGGGCCAGGTTCTCTCCGGCAGCCGCGATGCGACACTGCGCCGCTGGAACCTGGCAAACGGTCAAGCGATCTTGCAGTTGAATCATGGCGCGCCGGTCCTGGCGGTGGCGGTTCGGCCCGATGGCGAACGGTTTGCTTCCGTCGGCGAGAATGGCATCGGCAGGCTCTGGAACGGGGCGAATGGCCAGCAGTTGGGAGAGTTTCGCGGGGATCTTCGTGCGAAGAACGCCGTCGCCAAGTTGACGCAACAGCAGGCGGACGTCACCGCGAAAGTCGCTGCCGAGAAGACGATCCTGACGGCTGCCGAAGCTCTCGTTCCGACCAGGATGGCCGTCGCCAAAACCGCGGCCGACGCACTGACGGCCGCGACCGCTGACGTCGCCGCGAAATCGGCCGTCGTGAAACAAACGGGCGACACGAAAACTGCCGCCGAACAACAGGCGATTGTGGCGGCTGCCGCGGCACAAAAAGCAGCCGGGATGAAAACAGCCGCGGACCAGGCCGCGGTGACGGCTGCGGACGTTGTCCAGGCGGCGACTGTGAAACTCACGCGGGCGAAGGCGGTCTCCGCGGCCGATCCCGCGAATCAGAATCTTTCTCAATTGGCAACGGCCGCACAGACGGCCCTGGACCAGGCGAATGCCGCGTTGACAGCAGCCACGGCGGCGAAAGCAGCACCGACAAAGGCGGCCGCCGATACGGCCGCCGCCGCAGTGACGGCGACGACGGCGGCGCTCGCCACGGGGAAGCCGTTCACGGACGCTGCGACTGCGCTCAAGACGTCGGAAACAGCCCAAAAGGCCGCGGCTCAGGCGGCGGACTTTGCCGCCCGCGACGCCAAAGCCGCCGCTGACGCGGTCCCGGTGCTCAAGGCGGAACTGGCCGCGTCGGAAGCGATGCTGGAACGGCTGAAGACTGAACTTGCCGCGGCTACAAAAGCGGCTGCCGATGCGGAAAAGCCGCTTCGCACGGTCGCGTTTTCGCCAGATAATCTGCAACTGGCGACCGGGGGAGACCTGGGTGTCGTGCACACCTGGAATGCCGATACGGGAGTTGCCGTCGCGAGTTACGTCGGCCATCAGGGACCGATTCCCAGTCTGGCCTTTACGCCCGACAAGGGGCTCGTTTCGGGTTCGGCTGACAAGTCGGCTCGGGTCTGGGACCTGTATCCCGGCTGGGTATTGGAGCGGACGATCGGCAAGATGGACGATCCTGAGACGCTGGCGAATCGGGTCATGGCGCTTGATTTCAGCGAAGACGACCAGTTCCTGGCGACGGGCGGAGGCGTGCCGTCCCGAAGCGGCGAGTTGAAACTCTGGAAGGTGGCCGACGGGACGCTCGCCCGGGAAATTTCGGAACCGCATACCGACATTGTCTACGGCGTCGCCTTCTCTCAGGACGGACGATTTCTCGCAACGGCCGGGGGCGACAAGTACGTTCGGAAATTCAACGCGGAGACGGGGAAGATGCTGCAGCAGTTTGAAGGGCACACCGATCACGTGCTGGACGTCAGTTGGCGGGCGGACGGCAAGGTGCTGGCCAGTTGCGGGGCCGACAACATGGTCATGACCTGGAACCCTGACAACGGCGACCGCTTCCAGACCTATGGGGGATATAACCGGCAGGCTTCGGCCGTCAAATTCGTGGGGGGAACGAACATCACAATTTCCTGTTCGGCCGACCGGAATCTTCGGCTGCATAACTCGGACAACGGCGGCGTGGTCAGTTCGTTTTCCGGAACCGGCGCCGATTTCCTGTACAGCGTGGACGCGACGCCCGACCGGCAGTTCATTGTTGCGGGCGGCTTCGACGGGGTGCTCCGGATCTGGAACGGCAACGCGCCGAACTCGCAGCCCCTCAAACAGATGGCCCCGCCCCAGGATTCGGAACTCGCCGACCCCGATGCCGTCGCCCGGGGAAAATTGCCCGCGAAGTAATGGCCTCGGCGGCAGTCCCGTTCAATTGCGGCTGTTCTTTTCAGCGGCTGTTCTTTTCAAAGGTGCCTGCCGTGGTGCGATCCCTGCCGTCTGCGTGCGGAAGGATTCTGCTTGGACTTCTTTTGGCATCTCCGGCCGTTGCCCAGGATACGGAGCATACCGGAGCCGTGACGGCCCTCGGGACGACTCCAGACGGAAAAGTGATCGTCTCGGGGAGTCTCGATCGGACCATCCGCTTCTGGCAGGCCGGCGCCGAGAAGCCGATGCGAATACTCACCCCGCAAGACGGGCAGGTGTTGTCGCTGGCCATGGTGCCCGACGGCCGCCGTTTCCTCTCGGGCACGCGCACCGGCAAACTCAAACTTTGGGACGTCTTTCTCTCCGAGCCGTTGCAGACGTTACCCGTACAGCCGGAAGCCGTCCGGGCGCTGCTTTCGAATGCTGACGGAACCTGGCTGGCCGCCGCCGACTCAGCAGGAGGTGTGCGACTCGTGAATCGCACCGACGGCGCCGTGCTATTCGACCTCAAGGGTCATGCCGCGCCCGTCACTCGGATGGCATTGAAGAAGGACGATTCCCTTCTGGCCACCGGCGATGCCCTGGGCGTGGTCCATCTCTGGAACGTCAAAGACGGTACGCGTGTGGGAACGCTCGGCGCCCAGTCGGGGGCCGTCACCGGACTGGCATTTCACCCGACGACCGAAGTCTTGCTGACCGCGGGTGCGGACGGTGCCGTCAAGTTGTGGCAGCTCCTCGGAATTCCCAGTGTGCCGTTCGACGGAAATACACTGGCCGTCAACGACGTCGCACTTTCTGCCGACGGAAAGCTGGCGATCACCGGCGGCGAGGATAAGTCGGTTCGGCTTTTTGATCCCGTTACGGGAAAAGCGATACGCGATTTGAAAGGCCAGGCCGGCCCGGTGTCGGCATTGGCCCTGACGGCGAATGCCAGCCTGGCCGCATCAGGCAGCCAGGCCGGCGTGATTCAATTTTGGAACATGGCCGACGGCGCCGACCGCCTTTCGCTTTCCGGCCACACTGGCGGAGTTCTCAGTTTGGCGTTTGACCCGCCGGGAACTCGAATCGCTTCTGCCGGGGACGACGCCACGATTCGCCTCTGGAATTTTCCGGTCGCCTCCAAGCCCCTCATGGGACACACGCTTCCTGTTGCAGCGGTCGCTTCCAGCGAGAAGGGAAAGCTGGTCGCCACGGCGAGTGACGACAAGTCGGTGAGGCTTTGGAATCCTGCCACCGGTGCGGAAGTCCGTCCGCTTGCCGGTCACGCCCAACCGGTCTCCAGCGTGGCCTTCAGCCGTGACGAACTGCAGCTTTCCAGCGGTGACGCTTCCGGAATCATTCGAGTCTGGAATACGGCCGACGGCGCTCCGCTGGCAAATCTGGCCGGTCACGCCGGGCTGGTCACCGGGCTGGCGCACCATCCCGACGGCAAGCAGTTGTTCTCTGCGGGAGTTGACGGCATGTTGACCTGGTGGCAGTTGCCGCAGACGGCTCCCAAGATACTGGCCGGTCACACCGAGGCGGTGACCGCGGTCGCGACGTCTGCCGATACGAAGCTCGTCGTCACCGGCGGGGCCGATCAGACCGTTCGCATCTTCGACGGCACCACGGGGCAACCCGTTCGCCCGCTCGCCGGCCAGACGGCCCCGGTGACGTCGCTGGCGCTGACCTCGAATGCAGCCCTGGTTGCCAGCGGCAGCCAGACGGGCGTCATCCAATTCTGGAACGCGGCGGACGGAGCCGACCGGCTGCGGTTGGCCGGCCACGTCGGCGCGGTCCGCGGGCTGTCGTTCCATCCGTCCGGAATGCAGCTCGTATCGGCAGGCGACGACGGAACGCTGCGTCTCTGGAACCTTCCGGTCGCTCCGACGGCCTACGCCGGACATACACAGGCAGTGAATGCGGTCGCAGTTTCCCCCGACGGAAAGCAATCGGCCTCCGCCGCGGCCGACAACAGCGTCCGGCTCTGGAACCCCGCGACGGGAGAACTGGTGCGCGCATTGGCCGGTCACAGCGCGGCCGTGTCGGCGGTCGCATTCAATACCGAGGGAACTAAGTTGGCCAGCGGCGGGGCTGACAAAAGCGTGTTCGTCTGGAACGCGGCCGACGGGGCGCAGCTCGCAAAGATCGATCACGCCGCCGCCGTCAACGGTGTGGCCTTTCCTCCCGAGGGAACCCAGGTCTTCTCCGCCGGCGCAGACAACCTGATCAAGCACTGGAACATCGCGGACGGAGTTGAGATTAGATCGCTTCCCGGCCATACCGGCGCCGTGACGTCGCTCGCCGTCGCCGGGCCGACGCTGGTTTCCGGTTCCGCGGACGGCACGGTCCGTCAATGGACGATGGCCACCGGTGCCGCGGTACGCACCATCAATCACGGCGCCGCCGTCTCCACCGTGACGGCCAGTTCCGACGGGACGATGATCGCCTCCGGCGGCGCGGACAAAACGGTCAAGCTGTGGAATGCTGCGAACGGAATGGCTCTGAAATCCTTGACGGGTCCGACGGAGGCCATCACGGGGATCTCCTTCAGCAAGGACGGTTTGCGAGTCGCGGCGAGTTCCGCGGAAGGCCTCTGGGTCTGGGATGCATCCACGGGACAACTGCTCGAACATCGTCCGGTGCTCCCTGCCGCGGCGCTGCGCGGCGTGGCCTTTGCCACTGACGGTAAAGCGATTGTCGCGGCGGCCGCCGACAACGCTGTCCGGGTCTTTGTTCCGGCGCTCGTTCGCTTAATCTCCGCGCACAAAGGGGCTGCCGCCTCTGTGGCGGTAACGCCCAATGGAACCCAGCTCTTGAGTGGCGGGGCCGACAAACTTGTCACGCTCTGGAATCTTGCGGATGGGAAGCCGGTGCGATCGTTTCCGGGCACAGCGGATGCCGTCCACAAGGTTGCCGTCTCCGCCGACGGAGCCCATGTCTTTGCCGGGGGGCTCGACAAGGCCGTCCGCTCGTGGAACCTGACCACAGGAGCTGTCGAATGGACGCTCGCTCAGCCGGGAATCGTCAGAGATTTCAGCGTCAGCCCGGACGGAACCCGCGTGGCGGTGGTCGGAGACGATCCTCAGATTCGCGTCTGGGATGTTGCCTCGCGACGGGAACTGGAACGATTCGCCGGTCATGCCGGCAGCGTGCCTGCGGTGGCGTTCGCCGCCGACAACAAGACGGTGATTTCCGGCGGTGCAGATAAGTCTGTTCGGGTTTGGACGCTCGCTGCCATCCGGCATGTGGCGGCCGATGCCGGTCGCGTCAACAGCCTGACGACATCACCGGACGGCACGCAACTCGCCACGGCAGGGGAAGACAAGCTCGTCAAACTCTGGGAGACGGCAACCGGCAAGCCAGTCCTTTCGCTCTCGGGGAGCGCTGGCGTCCTGAAGAGTGCCGTGATTCGCAGCGACGGCAAGCAATTGGCAGCCGCCGGCGATGAGAAAACGCTGTATCTCTGGACGCTGCCGGCCACCGCCCAGACACAGCCGATGAAAGTTGTCGCGCCGGCCATGGTGCTCTCGCTGGCCTACTCTCCGGACGGATCACGAATTGCCGTCGGCGGGGCCGATCAGCAGGTGCGTATTTTCGAGGCGGCGACCGGCGATCTGCTGGAGACGATCGCTGCCGCCGCGCCGGTCGTTTCGGCTGTGTATACTCTCGACGGCACGTCGCTGCTGACGGCCGGCGCGAACGATACCAGCCTTCGGCAGCCTTCGTTGATCAAGAGAATCGCCGGTCATACAGGGGCCGTGCGGGGCATCGTCTGGTCGCCGGACGGGACAAAACTCGTCAGCGGCGGGGCGGATAAAACCGTTCGACTGTGGAACGTTGCGGACGGGGCGCAGGTTCGGGCGTTTCCCGGACCGACGGACTCTGTCACCGCGCTGGCCGTCACGAATGACGGAACCCGCGTCCTGGCGGGAGGGATCGACAAGCAAATTCGCGTCTGGAATCTGGCCGACGGTGCGCTCCAGGCGACACTGGCCCATGAGCAGCCGATTCGCAGTCTCAGCGTCAGCGCGAATGGTCTCCGAGTTGCGAGTTGCGGAGACGACCCCATCGTGCGCGTCTGGGACCTGGCGACCGGCCGCGAACTGGAGCGTTTTTCGGGCCACGCGGGAAACGTCAATGCAGTGAGCTTTGCCGCGGACAATAAGACGCTTGCCTCCGCCGGCGCAGACAAGACAGCACGGATTTGGTCGATCTCCGCGACGCGCATTCTGATCGGCGATGCCAAGGCGGTCAGCGATGCGGCGTTTCTCCCGGACGGCTCGCAGTTTGCCGCCGTCGGGAACGATCCGGTCGTCAAGTTCTGGGATCTTCAGGGAGCCCCCGTCCGGCAACTGGCCGGCAGCAAGGGGCCGTTGGCGCGGCTGAAAATTCGCGGCGACGGACTGCAGGCCGCCGCCGTTGACGCGGAAGGCCGAGTGATGTTCTGGACTCTGGCCAATGCCACGTTGACGCACACCGTCGAAACGGAGGCAACAATTCACGACCTCTGTTTCTCGCCAGACAATCTCAAGCTGGCGACTGCCGGAGCGGACAACCGGCTGCGTGTGTTCAGCGCCGCGGACGCCAGCCCCCTGCAGGAACTCACGGCCTCGGCCCCGCTGCACGCGGCAACGTTTCTCCCCGGAAATCGAGAGCTGATCACGGGCGGCGCGGACAAGCGGATCAACGTCTGGGCCTTCGCGTCCCCCGTACTTCTCAAGGATCTTGCCGGGCACACGGGAGCGGTCTACTCCGTCGCCGTCAGCCCTGATGGAAAACTGGCCGCCTCCGCCGGAGCCGATGCCATTGTCAGGCTCTGGGACCTGGCGACCGGCGCCGTCGTTAAACAATTCCCCGGGCACAAAGGGACCGTCTACAGCGTAAGGTTCGCTCCCGAAGGAACCGAACTGATTTCTTGCGGAGCCGACGGCACCGTGCGGCTGTGGAACGTCCCCGCAGGGAACGAAGTGAAACAGTTCACGTCGGGGGACGACCGGGCCCCAGTCTTCTTGGATGTCGCCGTCAGCGCGAACCGGCAAGTCGTCGCCGCGGCGGGATCGGATCACGCGGCCTATCTGTGGAACCTGGCGACCGGTCAACTCCTCAGGGCCATCGACGGGCCTTCGGACGAAGTCTGCCGCGTGGCGTTTAACGCAGAGAGCACCCGGCTGCTCCGGTGCGGCCAGTCGGGGGTGCTGTCGGTCTGGAACGTCGGCGACGGGAAGCAGGTCTTCACCGTCAACCTGCCAAGCGTCGCATACATCGCCGACTATCTGCCGGGAGGCAAGCAACTGATCGCCGGCTGCGCGGACGGGAAGCACCACATCGTCGAGCTGCCAGCGAATGCGCGTTAGCGGCCGTGTCCATCCCGGCATCGCCGACGCCGGGCTTTCGGGGAAGTTTTTCTTGACTGATTCTTCTCGGGAATGGCTGGATCATTCTGATTCCAATTGAGTCTCCTTCGCTGCGCGGCTATAAGCAAAGGATATTGATTAGTTCGTTGTCAGGTCTTCAGCCAGAGCCCCTTTCATGACGCACCGCGCTGCGATTTCCTCGAATCGCCGTGAATTTTTGCGGTTCGGCCTCTTTGGCTTCGCAGGACTCGGCTTGTCGCAAATGCTGCGGCTCAGGGAGGCCGCGGCGGCGCCTGAGGGAAAACGGACGGCGATCATTCTCGTCTGGCTGCGCGGCGGCGCCAGTCAACTGGAAACGTTTGATCTGAAGCCGATGGCCCCGTTGGATTACCGCGGTCCGTATCAACCGATTCACACCAATGTCTCCGGCATAGACATCTGCGAACTTCTGCCGCGGCTGTCGCAAATCGCCGACCGTTACTCGCTGCTCCGTTCCATGTCGATTGGATTCGGCGGGCATATTTCCGGCTCGCGGCAGATGTTGTCCGGCGACCCGGCCCCGACAGACGTCAACAATCCCCGCTATCCCGACTGGATGAGCATCGCTCATAAGTTGAGAAGCGACCGGCCGGGAATTCTGCCGAATTACATCGCCGCCAATCCAGTCGATCACTACGACACCGTCAAAATTGCGGGGCCGACGTATCTTGGTCCGGCCCATGAGCCCTTCAAGATCTTCGGCGACCCGAGCCATCCGCAATTCGAGATCCCGAATCTTGGCGTGAAAGACAGCCTGCTGGCCGACCGCACCCGGCAGCGGGTGGATGTCAGGCAGTCGCTCGACCGGTTGCGGCGCGCTGTCGACCAGACGGGGACTCTGGACGCCGTCGATCAGTTCGAGCGGCAAGCCGTCGGCCTGATGCTCAGTTCGAAAGCGCGCGAGGCATTTGACTTGCAGCAGGAACCGGAGGCGGTCCGCGATCGATACGGCCGGCATCAGTGGGGCCAGCAGTGTCTCATGGCACGGCGGCTGGTGGAGGCCGGCGTGGAACTGATCACGACGGAATTTGACGGCCCGCTCTGCGGCCGGGTGCAGAACTGGGACGATCATTCCGTCAATCAGCACATTTTTGACGCGTACCGATTCCGGATGCCGTCGTTTGATCAGGCGGTCTCGGCGCTGATCGAAGACATATATGCCCGCGGGCTGGACCAGCGGGTGCTGGTGGTCGTCTCCGGGGAATTCGGCCGCACGCCCAGGATCACGCAGATTGCCAGCAGCGGCGCAGGGGAAGCGAGCCGTCCGGAGGGGACGATTCAGCCCGGCCGAGATCACTGGCCGTATGCCAACACGATGCTCTTTGCGGGCGGCGGGATCCGCACAGGCCAGGTGATCGGCGCGACGAATGCCAAGGCCGAAGTCCCCGTGGACCGCCGCGTCGATCAAGACGATTTCCTGGCGACGCTGTACCGTCATCTGGGGATCGATCCCGGGACTCATTTCCCCGACCCCGCCGGCCGGCCAACGCCCATTCTTCACGCCGGGCGGCCAATTCCTGAACTGACATCGCAGGGCTGACTACCGCCCCTTGTCGCATACGAGTTCGCACGCAGCCCCTTTACGCCGCGGCCATCGTGATCTGGCGGAAAGCCGGGCGGCGGGCTCGGTCGAGAAGCACCATCAGCCCCGTCACGAACATCCCCAGGCTGATGAGCTGGGAAATCGTCAGGCCCGTACCGAGCTGGCCCGGTTCGTCGCCGCGGAGGAATTCGATCAGAAAGCGCGTCGTGGCGTAAACCATCAGACCGACTCCGAAGACTTCGCCGTTGCGGTGCCGGTAGGGAAAATACCACAACGTCAATCCGGCGATGAGGAACCCGTCGAGCGCGCTGTAGAGCTGCGTGGGATGCAGCCAAGGCGTCGTCAATGCGTCCGGCGGAATGAAGCCTTTCATTACCAATGCCTGAAACGGCACGCTGCCGTTCGGGAAGCGGATAGCCCAGGGCAGATGACAAACATCTCCATAACAGCAGCCGTTCAACAGGCAGCCGAGGCGGCCGAAGCCGATCCCGATGAAAACGGAGGGCGTAATCAGGTCGGCCAAGCCCAGAACATGGAGTTTTCGCCGCCGGCAGAATACATAATACCCAGCCGCGCCGCCGATCAGGCCGCCATACAACACCAGTCCGCCGCGGCTCAGGTTTAGAAATGTCGAAAGGTAGTCGGCGAAAAACCGGCAATCGGCGAATAACTCCTGGCGGTATTGCACGGCGTGAAAAAATCTGGCACCGAGGATGCCGGGAATCAGCAGCCACGGGGCAAGATCCCAGATGACGTCCGGAGACAGTCCTTGACTTTGCGCCCGTCGGCTGGCCAGCGTCACGGCCGACACGAAGCCGATGAACATCATGAATCCGTAGCCGAAGATCGGGATGCCCGTGACGCCGAAGCGCCCGGCGATCCACGGGGCCGTCAAAATCCCCAACGAAATCAGTGCCCACAGGATTCCGCCATGCAGGTCATCCGGCTGCCAATTCCCGCCGCAGGCTCGGCGCCGTGCCAGATAAAACCAGAAACCGAGCGCCAGCCAGACTGCGAGCACAATGCCGAACCCGAACCAGGGAATCGAGAATCCCCCCAGGCGCAGCACGCGGTCGAGAGGGATCTGAAACAGAACCTGTCGCATGATCGGGGTTCCTGGACGACGCGTCTGCGAAGCGGCGCTAAGGATGTGAATTCAAAATCGTATTGTCGATCAATCGCGTCGCGCCGACGCGGGCGGCAATGAGGGCGACCATCTCGGATTGCGGCGCGTCCAGTTCCCCCAGCGTTTCGGGATCGGCCACGATGACGTATTCCACGGACAGTCCCGGCGCGGTCGCCAGCCGTTCCTGCATCAGGCGCTGCAACCGGCGCGGATGGCGTTCGCCCTGTTGAAACGCCGTTTCCGCCGCGAAAAGCGCCTGCGAGAGGGACAAACCGGAGCGCCGTTCAGCCGGCGACAAATACGCATTTCGGCTGCTGAGCGCCATACCGTCGGCGTCGCGGATGATCGGACACGTGATGATCTCAACGGGACAATTCAGGTCGCGAACCATCCGGCGGAGAATCAACTGCTGCTGAAAATCTTTCTGACCGAAATACGCGCGCTGGCAGGGAACGATCTGAAACAGTTTCGCCACCACAGTAGCGACGCCGCGAAAATGGCCGGGACGAATGGCGCCTTCCCAGAGGTCCGACAGCCCGGCGACTTCGACAAACGTCGTCGCGCCTGGCGGATAAATCTCCTCCACGCTCGGACAAAACACCACATTTACGCTTGCGGTTTCGCACAGCGCCAGATCGGCGTCTCTCGGACGTGGATAACGTTGAAAATCTTCCTGCGGCCCGAATTGCGTCGGGTTGACGAAAATGCTGACCACCGTGCAATCGCACTCGCGGCGCGCGGTATCCATCAGGCTGCGGTGCCCGGGGTGCAAGGCGCCCATCGTCGGCACGAAACCGACGGTCCGCGCTCGAAGAGTCTCGCGGCGGACCGCTTCGTGAATCTCTTCGATCCGCTCGCAGACGCGCATCATTTGGGGAACGCATAAGACGGATTCGTGTGGTCGAAGTCCATCTCCCTCAGCCCCGGATTCGCCTTGATCTGGCTGTAGGTGTATTCCTCAACCAGCGGCGGCTGCTTGTCGCCCTTGCCGGGAAAGCCATACTGCTCGACGCGGACGGGGTAGTTCGTTTCCTCGTCCAGGAAGAGACGCGTCATCTTGAATTTGAACTGATCTCGCTGTTGCGGATGCTGGGATTCAATCACGGAACAGGGACGGTCGCCCAGCTTGGTGTCCTTGGGTGAGTAGAAGAGGACCGTCGTTTCGCCAAATTTTCCTTCGGCTTCCCATTGCGAGATGACTCTCTCCAGCATGTTTTTCATGCCGATCATCGTCACCGGATACTTGTTGTCAGCCATGGCGTCGGAACTCTTGGGGTCGAGCGAGATTGTGCCGACGAGCGCCTTCACCCCGGTTTCGTGGACCATCAGCTTGTTATTGTTCTTGCCCTGGACGTAGATGACTTCGCGGCCCTTGTTGGGATCGACGAACAGCAGGTAGACGCTGAGCGGCTCATCACGAAATTTGAGCTTCATCGTTGTCGTCTTGCGGCGGCGGTCGATGACTTCCTGCTTGATGAACACCGCCTCGTAGTCCTGCAGATTTTTCAAGGACTCGCGCGATTTGTAGGCCAGTTCCAACGGTCGATACAGGGGATGCGTCGGGTCGACTGGCGGCTTCTCTGCGGCGGCATCCGCATCCGGTTTCGTCTCGTCCGCCCCGCTCAACGCCGGGGAACCCAGTCCGACCAGCGCGATGAAACCCACTCCGCACAGAAGCCGTCGACTGTTCGTCAACACACTTGAAACGATCATCTCGCAAACCCTCCCTGACCATGATCAACGCCGGAGCCCAACCTCCGCACGGAACGGATCGCCCCGTGAAGCGGCGACTCGTATTTCAATCCCTTAAGTTACCGGAGATCGGCACGGGTTGCAAAGCCGCGCGGAGAAATTCTACCGCAAATCCTGCGCCGCACTAGGGCCTTTTGAGCTGCCGATTGATCTCGGCTTCATAATCGGGCAGGGCATCTTTCAGCAGTTCGCTGAGTGGCGTCGGCACGTCGCCGGATTCGATTTCTCTGAGGTACGCCTGCAACACCAGGCGACCCTCCGGCGGTCCTTGCAGGAGAAACTGGACCACGGCCCAGGCGTCGCGGTAATCCTTAGCTCCCAGTTCCAGAAACTTGCGTTTGGCTTCCAACCGTTCCAGCTCTGGTCGCCACCCAAATCGCTGTGCCCAGCGCAGTTCCTTCAAATGGCCGTCTCCCTGATGTCGTTTTCCGCTGGGGACTTCGTAGTACTCCGCCAGGCCTTCGTCCAACCAGAGGGGGACGTAAGGCAGCGCATTCCTGAGCAGAGCATGAGTCGTTTCATGGCGAACGTCGGTTTCCATCCCGCGGTGCCGATAGGCGTAAATCCGCCCGGCATCCGTCCCCGGCATGAAAAACGCCTGGCGCTTCGCGCCGTCGGGCACACGGACGGAAAGATACCGCTGATAATTGGCCTTGCTGCAGAACAGATGAATCTGAATCTCGCGATCAACGCATTTCACGCCGAGCGTCTGCTCCAGCTCGGTCTGTAAATCTGACAAGTCGTTGAGTAACTCTTGCACGTCGCTCAGCGGGAACTCCGAGCGAAATACAAAATTCCCGGCGGTGAATTCCTCCTCCCAGGCAGCTTGCAGCGAGGCGGCGCCAACCGCCCAGAGCACGCTGGCCAGCGCGGAGCGAATGATCACCTCGGCAATTCGAGCGAGCAACCGGTTCAAGTCCGACACTCCTGGGAACAGATGACGCGAGTGCTTTAGCCGGAAAGCGCGGAGTGGTCAAGGTGTGCCTGAGGAGTTTGGGAGACTTGCAATGTTTCAGGCAGATTGGGGTGATCAGCCCGGGCGTTGCTTGTTGGCTGTCTCGGGGACGCTGCCTATAATCGGGTTCTGCATCCCAGGCAGCACTCCGCGGTGGATTCTCGATGGAGAATCGCAAAGTACAGGATAGATCGCCCCCGCCCACTCAACGCCAGAATTGATTTTCGCCCATGACCGACCGTCCCCGAACTCTCCGCGAATTGCGAGACAGCGGCTTTCGCTCCCAAAGCGTCAAGCAGGAACTCCGCCGCAATCTGCTGGAGAAGCTCCGCCACAAGCTGCCGATCTTTCCTGGGATTCACGGCTATGACGACACCGTTCTGCCGCAAGTCGCCAATGCGATCCTGTCGCAGCACGATATCCTGTTTCTCGGCTTGCGCGGCCAGGCGAAGACGCGCATGTTGCGGATGCTGACGTTGTTGTTGGACGAGACATTGCCGATCGTCGCCGGTTCCGACATTCACGACGATCCGTTCTTGCCGTTGAGCAAGTTCGCCCGAGACTTGGTGGCGAAAGCCGGGGACGACACGCCGATTGCCTGGATCGGCCGCGAGGACCGTTATCACGAAAAACTCGCCACGCCGGACGTGACGATTGCGGACTTGATCGGCGAGATCGATCTCATCAAACATGCGGAAGGACGCGAGCTTTCCAACGAAGACGTGCTGCATTTCGGCCTGATCCCCCGGAGCCACCGGGGCATTTTCTGCCTGAACGAATTGCCGGACCTCAGCCCGAAGATTCAGGTCGGACTTTTCAACGTGCTGGAAGAGCGCGACGTGCAGATTCGCGGCTTTCCGGTCCGGCTGAATTTAGACGTCTGCATGGTGTTCAGCGCGAACCCGGAAGATTACACCAACCGCGGCCGGATCGTGACGCCCCTCAAAGACCGCATTGGCTCGGTGATTCGCACCCATTATCCGCCGACGCGGGAACTGGGAATGCAGATCACGAAGGAGAACGCGTGGACCGCGCGGACAGACAGTTCGCCGGTCGTTATTCCGCGGTTCATGGAAGAGATCGTTGAAGAGATGTCCCGGCTGGCGCGCAGCAGCCCGCATGTCAATCAGGCCTCGGGCGTCAGCACGCGGATGTCGATCGCCAACCTGGAGAACCTGATTTCGAATGCCGAGCGGCGCTCGGCCCTGCACCAGGAAACGCCGGTCGTCTGCCGAGTCAGTGATCTCGTGCAGTTGACGGCGAGTTCACGCGGCAAGATGGAATTGAATTTGAGCGAGGAGCAAGGACAAGAGGATCAGCTCGTGTCTCGCTTGCTGGATGAAGCCGTCAAGGCGATCTTTGATCAATCCCTGGACCCTAAGCAGTTTCGCACTATTGTTGAGCACTTTGAGTCCGGCAAGCCGGTGGAATTGGGCGATCATCTCTCGACGAAGGAGGCATGGACGCGCATCGAGCAAATCCGCGGCTTCGCCAAGCTGGTCGAACAGAGTTCGGGCAAACTTCAACCGGACCTGCTGAATGGCCCAGCCGCTCCCGGGTTTCAGGTCGGCGTGGCCGAATTGATCCTCGAAGGCCTGCACTGCCACAATCGGCTCAATCGGAAAGTCACCGCCGGGCAGTCTCGCTACGGCGGGTAGTGGAACCAGCCCGCATTGCAAGCAATGGCCGCATCGCCCCTTGCTTGTGCTGCGGGCTGCTATTCACCTCATCGGTGATTTTGGCGTCCCCACGGCAAGGGGCATCGGTGCAGCCGGGTCAGCGATGCGCAGCGGCCGCAAGATTTCCTCCAGCGAGATTGTCTGTCCCTGCTGGGCCGCGTCGCGTTGCCGAGCGGCGACATACGTCGCCGCCGAGAGTTTCAGGAACTCCTCGCGGCGTTCAGCGGGAATCTCTTCCATCCGCCGCGTCAGGGCTTCCACCCAACCCGGCTGACGAGACATCGCAATCGACATCATGTGGGCGTAGAATGTCAACTGCTGGAAATTGCGATCGGCGATCGCGTTGCTGACCGGCGAGATCAGCTTTGCCACGGTCTCCACGGTTTGCGACGGCAATTCGACAAACACGTCGCCGTAATGCGTCGCCACTATCCGGCCATCGGGCTGCTTCTCGAATTTCACCTGCAGCCGCATCAAAGAATTCGCCACGATGGGCTTCGGCAACAGCGGGCTTTTGAACGCGCCTTCGCAGTAGATCACGGTGTCTTTCGGCGTCGAATAGAAGACTTCCACCGTGCCCCGGGAACCATCGCCAGCATCGGCCGTATAGATTCCTGGCTGATTCTGTTGAAGCACAAACTTCGAAATCCCCATCGCTTTCCAGGTGGCGACGGCGACATCCGGGTTCTTCAAAAAGTAGGCATAGACATTGGGATCGGCCTCAAAGGAAATCGTCGGCAAACGGCGATACAGGCCCATCCCTTTGAGCACTGCGGACGCCTTCTGACGCGATCCAGACTCCAGCTTCTCCAATGGCATTTCGGCCAGAGCCCCCTTTTTGAGGCTCGACGCGGAACTGCCGGCGTGCACCGTCGTCAGGCCGTGAAATACGGGCGACTCTTCCGGCTCTTCAGTTTTCGGACGCCGAAATTGCGCCGGAACGACATGATCATCGAGGAACGGATCCTCGGCGGCGACCGGTGCCTGCAGCCAACCCGCCAGGCACAACAGCCCGAGCGGTCCAACGCAGCGCAACCATCCTCGGAGACTCGGTCTGGGCATGCCGGTCCCTTCCCCCTGAATAAAGATGCCTGATCCCCCCCGCCGCAGAAATTTTCCGCGACATCCTGATCAGGCCGGCCGATTCGCCAGCCGCTGGTCGGCTGGTAGAATCGACACAATCCTAAAGATCGGCAAAACCGATTTAGCGACACCACATCAAATTCATCGTGACCTGAACCGTTTGACCGAACTGACTGGCCGGACTCCGGTTAGAATCAGGCACGGAGTTTGAACGTCGGTCCGGTCCGAGCGAAGGGCGATGACGATGCAGCCTGACTTGAGAAAACTTGCCGGGCAACTTGCAGCTTGCCTGGGCGCGCATGCCTGCCGGGTTGTCTTTGCCGAAAGCTGCACCGGAGGCCTGGTCTCCGCGGCGTTGGCCCAGATTCCAGGCATCTCGGAGTTCCACTGCGGGTCGGCCGTGGTCTATCGTCTGGACACGAAAATCCGCTGGCTCAAGGTCCCTGGCGAGGTGCTGATCGATCCAGGCCCCGTCAGCGAGATCGTCGCCCGTAAGATGGCCATCGGAGTCCTGGTACAGACGCCGGAAGCTGATTGGTCGGCCGCCATCACGGGGCATCTCGGTCCCCATGCGCCGGAACGAGAAGACGGCCTGGTCTTTATCAGCGTGTGCCAGCGCGATGCCACTCTGCCCGACGGATGCCGTTCCAGCATTCATCCGCATCGATTGGGAGAACCCATTCCGACCGGCATGACGGCCGACGATCCTCTGCGGGAACGGCGACAAGTCCGAGCCGCCGAACTGGTACTTCAAACGCTGCACGGGGCCATTGAAAGCTCAATCGATCCTGCTGGCATTCGTCGACCGTGATTGAGTTCTCATCGCAGAAATCTCGCCAAAGCCCGGCGTTGGCAACGCCGGGACCGTTCCCTTTCGTTTGTGATCAAACCCGGCACGGTCATTCCCCAGGCGGGTCGGGCAGTGGTGCGGGCGGAATGGCTTCGAGCGGGATGCGGGTAGGCGCCGGCGTGGTCGGCGACGGACTCCGTGGCTCGTCCGCAAATTGGCTCGGCCCCGGAAATGAGGCGCCGGGATGCAGATGCGGATGACGGGGCGGGTAGAGCCAAATCTCGTCGTTGCGCGTCCATTCCGGGACGCAGTCGCAACTGCGGCAGCCGACCAGCCGATTGACGGGGCCGCACCAGTCCGGCATGCCGGCCCGGGAAATATCCAGCCTGGAACAGTACCAGGTGTCAAAGAGAACCGGATAATCTTTCTTGTGATCGATGAGGCAGCCGAGATGGTCGGTGCAGCAGCACGTCCGGCAGCCGGCCAATCCGACGGCCGCCAGTGCGGACAACACGATCCGGATGGCCTGCCGCCCCATGCACCCCCTCCCTGGCAAGTCTGAAAGCTCTCCCATCGTCACGACATCGGCGGGAAAACCGCCGCGACTTCAACGGATTTGCCGAATCCGGCGACCTTGCAAGATGGCCGCAAGCGTCACGGTCCATTATCATCACGGTTTCGCGAGCATTTTCGGCGGCGTCTGTCGGCTCGCTAGAAAAGTAACCGCAAACTACGCAGTTTGAGATAGGAAGAAATCGAGATCGCCGAGTCCGCGCGGCGAACCCTGTTGATCTTCTGCGATTCAATGGCCTGAAAGCGATTTGCCTGGAATGACACAGCAGGAACCCGTGGCGATTGTCGGCTTCGGCGGGATGTTTCCCGGCGGCCCCGGCATCGACAACTTCTGGCGCAATGTTTCGCGAGGGATCGACGCTGGTCGGCCGGTTCCCGAGGGGCGCTGGGCCGTTTCGCCGGAGTACGCCTGTCGGCCGGGCGAACTTGTGCCTGACAAGACGTATTCCGAATGGGGCTGCTATCTGGACGAGATCCGCCTGTCCGAGGAATTGCGGCAGCGCGATCCCGAATTGATCGGCGGCCTCGACCCGGTCGGCCATCTCGCATTGGAAGCCGCTGGGCAGGCGTTGCGGTCGACGCGGATGCAGCCGATCGACAGGGGGCGCGTCGGGGTGATCCTCGGCCACATCGTCTTGCCGACCGAAGCCACCTCGGCCATGTCGCGCGAGGTGCTCCTGAGTACCTTTGAGGAGCAGTTGATCGGCGCAACGCTCCTGCGAAGCGAAGCGAAATGGCATCCGCGCAATCGCCGCGTTGCCGCGTTGCCGGCCGAGTTGATAGCCGAATGGTTTGAGCTGGGCGGAACGGTGTTCACGCTGGATGCCGCCTGCGCATCATCGCTGTACGCGGTGAAGCTCGCCGTCGACGAACTGCAAGCAGGCCGGGCCGATGCGATGCTGGCCGGCGGACTGTCGCGTCCCGATTGTCAGTACACACAGACCGGGTTTGCCCAACTGGGTGCGCTGTCCAAGCAAGGCCGATGCGCTCCGTTTTCCTCGTCAGCGGACGGACTGGTCGTCGGCGAAGGGGCCGGGGTCTTCGTATTGAAGCGGCTCAGCGACGCCCTGCGAGACGGCGACCGAATTGAAGCCGTGATCCGGGGCATCGGGATTTCCAACGATCGCGGCGCCAACTTGCTCGCCCCGCACAGCGAAGGCCAGTTGCGGGCGATGCGGGCCGCTTACGAGCAGGCCGGTTGGACGCCGGAAGACGTCGACTACATGGAATGCCACGCGACGGGGACGCCGACCGGAGACGCCGTCGAACTGGCCAGTTTGCATCAACTTTGGGCGGACTGGCCGTCCCGAGCCGGACACTGCGTGCTCGGGGCCGTGAAGTCGAACGTCGGCCATCTCTTGACCGGCGCCGGCGGCGCGGGATTGATGAAACTGATCGGCATGTTGCGGGCTCAAGAATTCTGGCCCATCGCCAACTTCACCGAACCGGCCGCGGCGTTGAAAGATCCGCACAGCCCGTTCCGCGTGGTCTCGCAATCGGAATCCTGGCCCGCACCGGAATCCGGCCGGCCGCGCCGCGCCGCCCTCAACGCCTTCGGCTTCGGCGGCATCAACGCGCATGTGCTCATTGAGGAGTATTCCCCCGCTCGCCGATCTGCCGACGACCGAACTCCACGTCTGCCGACCGAAGGTTCGTCATCGGACGTCGTGTTGATCGGCGTCGAAGCCACGATCGGCCCGTGGCCGGATCTGGCCGCGGTGCGGGAACGTCTGTTTGGAATCGATGACGCGTGTCCTCAATTGCCCGCGATGTGGGGCACGGAACGGGCCCGCTGGCCGGAAGCGGAACAGTCCGACTGTGATTTCGCCGCGTTTGGCATCGATCAGATCGAAGTCCCGGCCGGTGATTTTCGCATTCCGCCGGCGGAATTGCCCGACCTGTTGCCGCAGCAGCAATTGATGCTGCAAGTGACGGCCCGGGCTCTGGATGCCGCCGACACGGGCCGTTCGCTGGGCAACCGGGCCGGGGTGTTTCTTGGTGTCAGCCTCGACCCGAACACGACGAACTTTCACTGCCGGTGGATGATCGCCGAACGGGCCGCATCGTGGGCCGAGCAATTCGGCTTGCCGCTCCACGGACCGGAACTCCACCGTTGGATCGAACAACTCCAGAACGCGTTCGGCCCGCCGCTCACGCCCAATCGCGTCATGGGCAATCTGGCGGCGATCACCGCCAGCCGGATCGCGCGGGAATTCGAAGTCGGCGGACCAAGTTTCACAATCTCCGCCGACGACGATTCCGGTTTACGGTCGGTTCAGGTCGCCATCGAAGCTCTTCAGCGCGGCGAGTTGGATGTGGCGATCGCCGGGGCCGTCGAATTCAACAGCGACATCCGGGCTCAACTGGCGGATCGACCGGAGATCCCTGCGAATGACGGCGCGATTGCGCTGATTCTCAAGCGCCGGGCCGACGCCGAGCGCGACGGCAACCCGATTCTCGCCACGGTACGCATCGCCGATCGCAAGCTATTTCGCGGACGCAGCACGGACTCTCCTGCAACAGACGTTTCGACTCGCCTCGGCTTCGGGTTGGCGACCGCTGGGCTTACGAATCTGCTGTGCAATGTGTTGTCGCTGTCGGAAGGCCTGGCACTGCCGGCCGGCCCCCGTGACCGCCGCGACGGGCTCAGAAGTTTGCTCACGGTCGGCCGCCGGGGGGCTTGCGTGCGTGTGGAAGAGATATTGCTGCCGTCGCCACGGATTCAGTCGGTCGGCATTGCACGGCAGATGTTTGTGATCGAGGGCTGTCAGCACGAGGAGTTGCTCGCCGAATTGGCCGTGCTCGAACATTCGTTTCGACAGGGAGGATCGCTTCGGGACGCCGCGCAGAAGTGGCATCTGCGGGGGAAGAACCGGCGTGCGAACTCGCGGGCGATGGTTCTGATCGCAAAAAATCAGGACGACTTGGCCGCGGCGATCGAGGAAGCGCGGCGCGGCCTTCAGAACCATCCGGCGAACGACGTCCAGTCTGAACGCGTGATTTATGCCGCGAATCCGCTCGGCCGAACCGGAAAGCTTGCGTTCGTTTTTCCCGGATCGGGTAATGCGTTTCTCGGGATGGGCCGCGAACTGCTTGCGGCGTTTCCCGGTGTATTGCAGCGGCAGTTCGCGGAGAACGAACAATTGCACGGGCAATACCGGCCGGAACTGATCTGGGAAGGCCCCTCGACCGAGGCCATTCTCCGCGACCACAAGGCGATGATCTTCGGCCAGGTTTCTCTGGGCACGGCACTGTGCGACCTGCTGCAAGCTTTCGGCGTGCGGCCCGCGGCCTCGGTGGGATACAGCCTGGGAGAATCCGCGGCAATGTTCGGATTGCGCATCTGGTGCGACCGCGACGACATGCTCGAGCGGATGCGGAAATCGTCCTTATTCGGCAGCGATCTCGTCTACCCCTTCGACGCGGCCCGCTCTGCGTGGAAGATCCCGGAGGAGCAGCCCGTCCCCTGGATTTCGGGCGTCATCAATGCTTCTGTCGACGTGGTTCGAGAGGCCGTCTCGAAGAAAACCAAGGTGAATCTGCTGATTATCAATACGCCGAATCAATGCGTCATCGGCGGCGATGAGCGGCAGATTCAAGATGTTGTCCGGCAATTGTCGGCGACGTTTGTGCCGTTCTCCGCACCGAGCACGGTGCATTGCAAGATTCTGAACGAAGTCCGCCGCGACTATCTTGAATTGCATCGCCTGGAAACTGTCGTGCCGGAGGGGATCGATATTTACAGTTCCGCCACAGGAGAGCGCTACGGCATCAGCCGGGATGCCGTCGCCGGGGCAATCCTGGCCCAGGCCGTGGAGACCGTTGATTTTCCGCAGGTGATTCGAAACGCCTCTCGTGACGGCGTCAGACTGTTTCTGGAAATCGGGCCGGGAAATTCCTGCACGCGGATGATCGAGGAGATTCTGGTTCAGGAACCGCATTGGTCCGGTTCGCTGTGCCCGGCGACCTCCGACCCGGTCGGACAGTTTCTGGGTATGCTCGCGCAATTGATCTCGCAGCGCGTGCCGGTCGATTTGTCGCCGCTGTTTCCGGAATCGGCGCAGCGGCGGCTGGCGGACCAGCGTCCGAAGATTGTGACGACGGTGGGACGCGCGGCGTGGGGGGACTTGCCGCGGAGCGTGGAGCAGATTCCAGGAGCAGAGGTGCGGGAGTGCGGGAATGCCGGGGTAGAGGGGTGGAAGACAACAGCCGATTGCGCTTCCACTCCCCTGCCCCCGCACCCCCACACTCCCACACCCTTTTCCACTCCCGCACTCCCGCACCCCCGCACCGAATTCGTTCCTTCGCCCGTTGCCCCGGAGTTGGTCGCCACGCTCGGTGCACTGCTTGCCGAACGTGCGGAAGCCCACGCCGCATTCTTGCGATTCGCACAGCGCAGCCAGGAGTTGGCGGCGCGGTTGATCTCGGCCAGTGAATTGTCGATGGAAAATCGTGTGAGAGTCGGAGAGACAGAGAGTGTGAGAGAGGCTGAGGACATCTCCTTTGCCACTCACACCTTCATTCCTGCGCACCCTCGTACTTCTGCTGCCGAGCCGCCGCGATCGCTGAACTACGGTCAATGCCTCAAATTCGCGATCGGCAAGATCGGCGATGTTCTCGGCCCGCGGTTCGCGAAGATCGACAGTTTTCCGACACGCGTCCGATTGCCGGATGAGCCATTGATGCTGGCGCATCGCATTCTGGAAATCGAAGGCGAACCGCTGTCGATGACGCACGGCCGGGTCGTCACGGAACATGACATCGAGCCGAATGCGTGGTATCTCGATTGCGGCCGGATTCCGACGTGCATCGCCGTCGAAGCGGGCCAGGCCGATCTGTTTCTTTCCGGCTGGCTGGGCATCGACCTGGAAACCCAGGGACTGGCCGTTTATCGACTCCTGGATGCCGTTGTCACGTTTCACGACGCGCTCCCCAGGCCGGGAACAACCATTCGCTATGATATCCGCATCAACCAGTTTTTCCGGCAAGGCGAGACGTGGCTGTTCCGATTTGAATTCGACGCGACCGTCGCTGGCCGTTCGCTGCTCACGATGCGGGAAGGCTGTGCCGGGTTCTTCAGCGCGAAAGCGCTCGCCGCCGGAAAAGGGATCGTTCACACGGCACTCGACCGGCAGCCGCGACCGGGAAAACGGCCAGCCGATTGGACCGATCCCGTGCCGATGTCGGCGGAAAGCTATTCCGACCAACAATTGACGGCGCTCCGCCACGGCGACCTGGCGAACTGCTTCGGCCCGGCGTTTCGCGACCTGCCGCTCGATAACCCTGTCACGCTTCCCGACGGCCCGATGCGGCTGATCGACCGCGTGCTGCGCCTCGATCCGGCCGGAGGGAAATACGGCCTCGGGATGATCCGCGCCGAGGCCGACATCCATCCGGACGACTGGTTTCTCACCTGTCATTTCTGTGACGACCAGGTGATGCCGGGCACGCTGATGTATGAATGCTGCCTGCACGCCCTGCGGATTTATCTGCTGCGGATGGGCTGGATCTGCGAGGCGGGCGAAATCGCCTATGAACCGATCCCCGAAGTCCGCAGCCGCTTGAAGTGCCGCGGCCAGGTCCTCGCGTCGACTCAGAAAGTCTGGTACGAGGTGACGCTCAAGGAGTTGGGCTACGAGGAAGTCAGGAGTCAAGAGTCAAGAGCCAAGAGCCAGAATGAAGACGCGTATTGTCTTGCCGATGCATTGATGTATGCGGATGGCAAGCCGATTGTCGAAATGACCGACATGTCGGTCCGGTTGACGGGGTTGACGCGTGAGAAAGTGGAGCGGTTGTGGAGCGCGGACGGGTCCGCGAAGCGCAAGCGGATCGTGTTTGACACCGACCGCATCACGGAATTCGCGATCGGCAAGCCCTCGAAAGCATTCGGCGATGCGTATCGCATTTTCGATGAAGGCCGCGTTATCGCGCGGTTGCCCGGGCCGCCGTTTCAGTTTCTTGATCGAATCGTCTCGATTCAGCAGTGCAAGCCCTGGAAACTCGCCGCCGGCGGGGTGATCGTCGCCGAATACGATGTCCCTGCGGATGCCTGGTACTTCGCCGCCAATCGGCAGACAGCCATGCCGTTCGCCGTGCTGCTCGAAGCGGCGCTGCAGCCGTGCGGCTGGCTGGCCGCCTACCTCGGGTCTGCGCTGACCAGCGATGTTGACTTGTCGTTCCGCAATCTCGGCGGCAAGGCAACGCAATTCCAAGCCGTGACGCCCGGGAGCGGCACGCTCACCACGACCGTGAAGATCACCTCGGTTTCGCAATCCGCCGGGATGATCATTCAGCATTACTCGTTCGATCTGCGCTGCCAGGGAGAACCGGTCTATCAAGGAACGACCTATTTCGGGTACTTCTCCAAAGGGGCGCTGGCCAACCAGATCGGCATTCGCGACGCGGCCCGTTTCCAGCCGACGGACGGCGAACTTGTGGACGCTTGCGAGTTCGCAGTCCCCCGGGAAGCCCCGTTTCCGACGGACCGCTTTCGGATGATCGACCAAGTGACGGTCTTCATTCCGAACGGCGGTCCGCACGGTTTGGGTTTCCTGCGAGGCGTCATCGACGTTGACCCCACCTTCTGGTTCTTCCGGGCCCACTTTTTTCAGGACCCCGTCTGGCCCGGATCGCTGGGGCTGGAATCGTTTCTGCAGTTGCTGAAAGTGTACGCGGCGCGGAGGTGGGGGACAGTCGGGAGTCCGCGAAGCGCGAGCGATCATGAGATCCCTTCCACGACGCTCAACGGCTTCCAAACCGTCGCATTGAACGCCCCGCACGAATGGGTCTACCGCGGACAGGTGATTCCGCGCGACAAAACTGTTACCGTGGAGGCCGTCATCACCGCCGTCGATGATGCGCACCGGCTGGCCACCGCCTCCGGGTATCTCATCGTGGACGGCCGCGTGATCTATCAGATGATTGACTTCACAATCAAAGCGGAAAGCTGAAAGCTCAATGCGGAAGGCCCGCCTCTTTTCGTTTGGCTTTCCGCTTTCAGCCGTTCGTTTTAAGCTGATTCCATGTCCATGAAATACTCCAAAGTGTATGTCGAAGCGATCGGCTACGAACTCGCGCCGGTCGTCGTCACCTCCACCGAATTGGAACAGCGGCTCGAACCGCTCTACACGAAGCTGCGAATTGCCCCGGGGCAACTGGAAGCCTGGACCGGCATTTCCGAGCGCCGCTGGTGGGACGTCGGCCATCGGCTCAGCGACGGGGCGACGGAAGCCGCACGCCGCGCCTTGGAAAACTCGCATGTCGCCGCCCGCGACCTGGACATCATGATTTACGCCGGCGTCTGCCGCGAACATTTCGAACCGGCCACGGCGTGCAGCGTGGCGGCCAACCTCGGCATCAGCCCCGATGCCGCCGTGTTCGACGTCAGCAACGCGTGCCTGGGCGTGCTCAACGGCATGGTCGACATCGCCAACCGCATCGAACTCGGCCAGATTCGGGCCGGCATGGTCGTCAGTTGCGAAACGGCCCGTGAGATCGTCGAGTACACCATTCAACGGCTGCTCGAAGACCAGACGATGGAGTCGCTCACCGGTTCGCTCGCCACGCTCACCGGAGGCTCCGGTGCGGTCGCCGTGCTGCTGACCGACGGCTCCTTCAGCCGGGAGAAGCAGCATCGGTTGATTGGCGGCGTGACGAAATCGGCCCCGGAACACCATGCCCTGTGCCGTTGGGGCTGGGAATCGGTCTTGCCCTTGGCCGTGGACAAGGTGGAGTCTTTATTGCCGCGAACCATTACTCACACGAAGTTTGGCGATGTGATCCCCAACCTGGTGCGGCAAAAAGTGAGCGGCCTTTTGCCGGCGAAATTGTCGCACGCCTTCACGCAGTTCATGCAGACGGATTCGATCTCCGTCATGCGGTTCGGCGTGGACCTGGGGTTGAAAACCTGGACCTCGTTGCTGACGAAAGTCGGCCTGAAAGCCGATCAGATCGACAAGGTGATCTGCCACCAGGTCGGCAAAGGCCACCGCGACCAGGTGCTGGCGACATTAGGCATCTCGCCCGAAAAAGACTTCTGCACGTTCCCGTACCTGGGTAACATCGGCACGGTGAGCCTGCCGTTGACGGCGGCGCTCGCCGACGAACGCGGCTTTCTCTCACGCGGCGACCGCGTCGGTTTCCTGGGCATCGGCAGCGGGCTGAATTGTCTGATGCTCGCGCTGGACTGGTGAACTCCACTTGCGATTCGCGGGACTTCGACGCCACTTCACTTTTCGGTCACAACGTGACACTTCCCGACTCCCCTTTCCAGAGCCATTTCGTTGACCTGGGCGGACACCGGCTGCATTATCTCGACGAAGGTTCCGGCCCGCCGGTCGTGATGGTGCATGGCAATCCGAACTGGTCGTACTATTGGCGGAAACTGATCCCGGCGTTGTCCGACACGTTCCGCTGCCTGGCCGTCGATCACATCGGCTGCGGCCTTTCGGACAAGCCAGGCGATGACCGATACGATTACACGTTGTCACGCCGGATCGACGATCTGGAAGCCTGGCTCGAGCAACTCGGCGTTCAAGAAAACATCACGCTCATCGCCCACGACTGGGGCGGCATGATCGCCTGCGGGTTTGCTGTCCGTCATCCCGAGCGCATCGCCCGGCTGGTGATGCTCAACACGGCCGCCTTCCGGTTGCCGGCGTCGAAGCCGGTGCCATGGCAACTGCGGTTGGCTCGCACACCCGTAGTTGGTGCGCTGCTGGTTCGCGGTTTCAACGCCTTCAGCCGCGGGGCGGTGAAATCGTGCGTGACACGCAGGCCCATGCCGGCCGATGTCGCCGCCGCGTATTGTGCACCTTACGATTCCTGGGCGCATCGTATCGCCGTGCACCGGTTCGTGCAGGACATCCCGCTGAAGCCCGGGGATCGCGCGTGGGACACGGTGCTGGAAGTGGAGGCCGGGCTGGAACTGCTCAACAACAAGCGAATGCTGATTGGCTGGGGCGACCGTGATTTCGTGTTTGATCACCATTTTCTCGCCGAGTGGCAGCGCCGGTTCCCGGAGGCCGAGCTGCTTCGCTTTCCCGACGGCGGCCATTACATTCTGGAAGATGCCGCGGAGGAACTCATCCCGGCGATCCGGGAATTTCTGCTGTCACCTGAGCGGGGACCGTGAGGTCCCTGATTCGAGTCTCTGCGCCATGACGTCCCATCCAAGGGGCTGACGCCCCCCGCTCGGAGATCAGACTGTGGCCCTCGCGAATATCGCGGAACCTCTCTACCGGCAGGTCATCGAACGCCCGCATCAGGCCGCGATTTTCCAGCCGTCGCGATTCCGCAGCCTGTATCATCGCTGGTCGTTTCGAGCGCTCTGGTATCGTACGTCGGTGCTGGCGGCGGGACTGACCAAAATCGGCATCACGCGGGGAACACGCACGGTGCTGATGGTGCCGCCGTCGATGGAGTTTGTCGAGTTCACGTTCGCGTTATTTCGCCTTGGTGCGATTCCGGTATTTGTCGATCCGGGCATGGGGCTGAAGAATCTCGGCGAATGCTTGTTGCAAGCTGAGCCGGAAGCATTCATTGGAATTCGCAAGGCCCAGTTCGCACGCCGCCTTTTCGGTTGGGCGAAACGGTCGATCAAAAAGTCGGTCACCGTCGGTGGATGGGGACGCGGTTCCGATGACGCCTTGCGGACTTCGGTCTGGCCAATACAACCGACTGACGACATCTGTCCGATGTCAGTCAACGACCCCGCCGCCATTCTCTTCACCAGCGGCAGCACAGGAGTCCCGAAGGGAGCCATTTACACGCATGGCATGTTCCTGGCTCAACTCAACGCGCTGCGGATGATGTTTTCCATTGAGCCGGGTGAAGTCGATCTCTGCACGTTTCCGTTGTTCGCACTGTTCGGCCCAGCACTTGGCATGACTTCCATCGTCCCCCGGATGGATCCCTCGCGGCCGGCGAAGATTCATCCGCTGGCAGTGATCGAGCCGATTTCAGAATTCGGCGTGACCAATCTCTTCGGCTCGCCAGCGTTGTTGAATCGCGTCGCCACCGGACTGCATGAAGAATTCAAGAATTCCTGGTTGCCGGACGAGGCATTTAATCCGCTCAGTTGTGATTCCCTCAAGCGCGTCCTCTCCGCCGGGGCCCCGGTTTCGCCGCAGATACTCCAGCGGTTTCAAAAACTCCTGTCACCCGGTGTGCAGATTTACACGCCGTACGGGGCGACGGAAGCGCTGCCGGTCGCGGTGATCGGCAGTGACGAAGTTTTGAACGACACGCGGCATAAAACGGCACAAGGGGCCGGAACGTGCGTCGGAAAGCCGGTGCCGGGGATTGAGGTGAAAATCATCCGCATCAGCGATGGGCCGATACCGCAGTGGTCCGAAGAACTGGTCTTGAAGCCAGGCGAGATCGGGGAGATCGCAGTTCACGGCCCGGTCGTCACGCAGGAGTATTTCCGCCGGCCGGACTTGACGGCGCTGGCGAAAATTCCCGATCCGGCGCGTGGTCGGAAGTGGCATCGCATGGGAGATGTCGGCTATTGCGATGAGCAGGGCCGGCTGTGGTTTTGCGGGAGAAAGTCGCAACGCGTGATCACGCCGGACCGGACGTATTTCACTGATCCCGTCGAAGGGATTTTCAATGCGCATCCCGGGGTGTTTCGGACGGCGCTGGTGGGGGTAAAGCGCTTTGGGAAAATGGAACCGGTGCTGTGCGTCGAACTGGAAGGGCGTGCGAACTCGCAAGCGAAGGAAGTGATCGTCAGGGAATTGTTGGAACTGGGCGCGCGGCACGAATTGACAAGCGAGATCCGAACGATTCTGTTTCACAAGGCGTTTCCGGTCGACATCCGGCACAATTCCAAGATATTCCGTGAGAAGTTGGCCGTCTGGGCGCAGCGGCGCGTTCGATAACCGGAAATGGACCATGCGCGGCGAAGACTGGGAACCGGAAGATGACCGGCAGGAGGACGCATCCGAAGACGGGTTGACGGAGTGTCCTTACTGCGGCGAGGAGATGTACGACGACTCGCCTCGCTGTCCGTCGTGCGGAAGGTATCTCTCCGAGGAAGATTCGCCGCCGGAACGGAAGCCGGCCTGGATTGCGATCACGGCCGTCGTCCTGCTGATTCTGATGCTGGCCTGCGCCGTGAATTGGCTGTGATTTCACGCCCTTCCCGCGAACATCCGGCGCGAGGAAAATTCCACCAAGCCCGGCGTCGGCGTCGCCGAGATCAATCCGCCAAACGCCGTCCCTTGTCGAGGCTCAGCCCCCCTTGAGAAACGCGAACGGGTCGTCACCATCCGGCGGGGCGGCAGCCGGGACTTCGGGTTCCGCAAACGGCTCCGGCGGCACTGGGGCCGTGGAAGCAGGGGCCGTGGAAGCAGGGGCCGTGGAAGCAGGGGCCGTAGAAGCAGGGGCCGTAGAAGCAGGGGCCGTAGAAGCAGGGGGCGGCGGTACGGGAGCCGCGGGGAGGATTGCAACGGCTGCGGGAACAGGAGACTCTGCATCTTCCGAAGCGAAGTCGAAAGGATTCTCGTCCGTTTGCGGCGCGGCGGGAGTCGCGATCGGCATTAAGGGAGCAGCGGCCGGGGGAGCCGGCGTCGCCGGTTTGTCCTTCTTGCCAAAGAATCCGAACAACGACTTCTTCGTAGCCGCCGGCTTGGCGGCACTGGAAGCGACCGGCGCGGCAACTGGCAAGGCAGGAGCCGCGTCGCCAAAATTGAAGGGGTCCATAGCTGGCCCAGCCGGAGCAGCGGCAGGCGGCGCGGTCCCAAGAAAATCAAACGCCGCCGCTGCTGCCGGTTCGGGCTGCAATGGCGGAACTACGGCCGCGGCGTCCTCATGGGGAGGAGCCGGCGGAACCAGGCCTGGAACGGCCGCTGCAGCGGGAGGGAAACCGGGGGCTGCAATCTTGGCGGCGACCGGCGGTGCACCCGCAGTGATGGGTTTGGCGATTGCTTTGGCGATTGCTTTGGCGATCGGTTTCGCCGTGCGAACCACGGCTGCCGCCACGGGTACGGCGACGGGGGGCAGCGGTTTCGCCTCGACGACCAGGGCTGCTGCCGGCAGGACCGCTGGCTGGGGCGGCGGCAGCGGACTGTCAACCATCGGCATCGCAGGTACGATTTCTGGAGCGGCAGCCGCGACCTCGGGAATGGGCGGAAGGAGGTCCGGCGGACCTTGTGCCGGCATCATCGCGGCGAGGAATTCGTCTTCGGAAACGTCAATCGGCACCGGTTCAATCTGGAACGGGTCAAGCGCCGGTTCAGCCTCGGGGGCCGTTTCTGCGACCGGTTCCACTTTCGGCTGAACGGGCGCCTGCGTCGCGGCGATCGGCGGTACTTCGGCGGGCGGATCGGCCGATGGCGAAGGGTTGGCCACGGCGGGGGAAACCGTGATCGCCGGCACGGAGGAGGGCTTTGCCAGTTCCTGCAGGAAGGGCATCTCCGATGACTTGATCACCGTGGTCGGCATTGTCTCCAGATTCACCGGGGGAGTGAAATCGACGATAAACGCCGCCGGGCCGATGTGAAGCTTCGCCCCGGGCGACAGGGGAATCTGCTGCGACGGCGGAATCCGCACCTGATCGACGTACGTCCCGTTGGAACTGTTCAAGTCTTCGATGAAGACCTCGTTGTGCGTCACCGTGATGCGGCAATGATTGCGGCTGACCTCGCTGGAAGCGATTTTCAGATGGCAATCGGCGCTGCGCCCGATCATCGTCACCGGCAGGAGTTTGACCTGCTTCAGATTGGCGTTGTCTTGAATGACTTTCAGGCGGGCTTGCATGGCGGAGCCGAACTCGACTTCATCGGTGGCGGAAGGAGTCCATTCCGGAAATGTGCCTCTATCGTACCGTCGACAAGCGGGCCGCCTCAAGGATAAAGGCAGCGAAACCGCGCGGGGCGGAATGGGAGCGGGGGAAATGCAAGAAGCCCAGGGGTTGCAACCCCTGGGCTTCCGGGAGGAAATGGGAGCGGCGTGGTTACGCAGCGGCCGAGCCGTCGAACGGACGGAGCTGGGCTTCGCCTCGGATGACTTCCGGCGTCAGAATGTATTTCTTGCCCCGTTCCAGGTCGGGCAATTCGTACATCACTTCAAACATGGCTTCTTCCACGACGGCGCGGAGGCCGCGGGCGCCCGTGTCTTTTTCCTTGGCGATCCGGGCAATTTCCCGGAGCGCTTCCGGCGTGAACTCCAGTTCGGCGCTCTCCATGGCGAAGAACTTCTGGTACTGCTTGACCAGCGCGTTCTTCGGTTCGACGAGAATCTTGACCAAGTCTTCTTCACGAAGCGGAGCCAGCGAGCTCAACACCGGCAACCGGCCGACGAGTTCGGGAATCATGCCGAATTCGATGATGTCGTCCACACAGGCATGGGGCAGCAGCGCCCCGGACCGGGACTTCTGCGGAGCGGCTTCCGGCTGCGACTGGCTGCCGAAGCCGATGGTTCGCTTGCCCATCCTTCGGGCGATGATGTCTTCCAGGCCGACAAACGTTCCGCCGCAGATGAACAGGATATTCGTCGTATCCAACTGGATGTACTGCTGCTCGGGATGCTTGCGCCCCCCTTGCGGCGGCACGTTGGCGACAGTTCCTTCCAGCATCTTCAGCAGCGCCTGCTGGACCCCTTCACCGGAAACATCTCGGGTGATCGAGA
>CAYMAO010000003.1:0-178504 GCA_964388415.1 uncultured Planctomycetaceae bacterium
CCCCAAACCCCCGCCGACCAAACCACTCTAACAAACCGCCATTTTCATCAAACAAGCTGCCCCAAACACGGGCATGAAGACTACTTGAAAAAAGGGGTTGACCGTGGGAGAAACCGCTCCCGCCCTTGATTTTCCCCGCAGGACGGTCTGAAATGGCGTGTCTTCGTTTATGTCTTCCCTGAGAACGCCGCTGCCGTCAATCCATGTACAACCAACTGATCCTCCTCAGTGGTCGAGCCAATCCGAAACTGGCGGCGGAGATTGCCTCCTATCTCGGGATCGAGCAGGGATCCGTCGAACTCACGAATTTTCCCGACGGCGAAATCTCCGTGCGGTTGATGACCAACGTCCGCGGCTGCGATGTGTTCCTCGTCCAGCCGACCGGGCCGCCCGTCAACGAAAGCCTGATGGAACTGCTGATCCTGATCGACACGTGCAAACGGGCCAGTGCCGCGCGGATTACCGCCGTCATACCGTACTTCGGCTATGCGCGGCAGGATCGCAAGGATATGGGCCGCGTGCCAATCACCGCGAAACTCGTCGCCAACCTGATCACCAAGGCCGGCGCGGATCGTGTGCTGACAATGGACCTGCACGCCGCGCAGATTCAGGGCTTTTTCGATTGTCCCGTGGATCATCTGTACGCTGCGCCGATTCTGGACGACTACTTCCGGTCCTTGAACCTGCCCAAGGATAACCTGGTGATCGTCAGCCCAGATGAGGGGAGCATCAAGCGGTCGCTGCAGCACGTGGAGCATCTGGGCGGGCAACTGGCCATCGTCGATAAACGCCGGGCCAACGCGTTCGAGACGAAGCAGGAAAACCTGATCGGCGGCCCGATCACCGGCAAGACGGCCATCATCTTTGACGACATGATCACGACCGGCGGGTCGATCGTCGGTGCCGTCAATGTGGTGCATCAATCGGGAGCCCGCGCCATTTACGTCAGCGCAACGCATCCGGTCCTCTGCGGCCAGGCCCCGGCCAAACTCCGCGCGGCCCCGATCACCGAACTGGTGGTGACCAACAGCCTGACGCTGCGTCCCGAGCAGCAGGTACCGAACCTCAAGGTGATCTCGGTGGCCCCGCTGCTGGGCGAAGCCATCCGCCGCATTCACCGCAACGAATCGGTCAGCTATCTGTTCGACTGATGCCGCCGTTCGCTTATTCTCCGCCGAGCTGACCGGCCGTCTTGTGACCGTGATCAGAGTCTCCTGTGATAATCCGCCAAAACGTATCGAGGTTTCCATGAAAGTCCCGGTGCAAACTCTTTGGCGATTCGGCGTGGCAGCCGTCACGCTGTTTGTCATGGTCGTCATGACTTATGTCCCGCCCTGGCAGGAGTACCAGGTGCATCTTCGGGATCCGCTGCCGTATGTCACGGAATACAAGTGGCTGCCGACGTACGCCTGGTACGATCAGCCGCCGTCGAGCCGTGGTCAGGGGCATGGATATGCTTACTTTCAGAGCCTGTTGTGGATGCAACTGCTTGCCGTGG
This sequence comes from uncultured Planctomycetaceae bacterium, assembly GCA_964388415.1. Classification (GTDB taxonomy): domain Bacteria; phylum Planctomycetota; class Planctomycetia; order Planctomycetales; family Planctomycetaceae; genus CAZDGB01. Next base: position 1,499 of record CAYMAO010000003.1, read on the forward strand.
CTTGGGCGGGGGCCACTGTTGCTTATGGGAAGCGGGGGATGTTCGTTTACGGACTGACGGCTGCGGGTTTTCTGCTCGGGGGGTATTTTCCCAGGCTCATGATTCCGCCGGCCAGGCCTCATGCGGGATGGGATTCGCCGGTGATCCTGGTGATCATGGCGGTCACCGGGCTGATCGGCGCGGGAACAGGGCTGGCGTTCGGCCTGGGAATCGTCAAGGCCCTGACTCCGCTGCCGCCCCACCGTCGCGACATGGCGCGCGGCGACCAACGGCCCGGAAGCGGGCGCCACCGCTGAACGGCTCATACCATTTCCCAGAAAAAACAGCGTGGAATCGTCATCGCAAGTTTCGGCGTTGCAACGAGCTAAAAAAACTTGAGAGCGCTGTTATTTTCTGGGATTCGTATCATGAGACAATTCCACGAGTCTGCGGCACGTGCAGAAATGATCTCGGCGTCGCCGTCGCCGGGCTTTGGCGGAGTCTTCCAGCGTGCTGACATCGGGGAGTTCTTGCGTCATTGCTGCTCGGGGTGCAATCCCGGACTCCGCTGCCAGAGGGAATATTCCTCGGTTTCGCGGACGAGCTGGTATCGGCTCGGCATGCGGTATTCCAGGTAACCCGTGGCTAGCGACGCGCGGTCGCGCTCTATGACCACGCGCTCCGCCGCGAAATCTGCCAATATCTTCGTTTCATGCGACCGCGTGAGCGGAATCGGTGGGCAGTAGCGTCCGCTCACAGGGAGATTCAGCGTCACCAGCCAGAGCGTCGGGTCGGCGCCGGTTAACGCGAACGTCGAATCGGGCAGGTCTTTCTTCAGTTCCTGACCGACGTCTTGAATCGCCCGGATTTTCTGTGCCAGAAAGTCCCGGTAGAACTGGTGATCGGCTTGCGGCCGAGTCCAGGTAACGACGGCCGAAGGGTATTTCCAGAAATTCCCGCTGAGCAGCAGCGCCGCCACGACGCCGCCGCTGACCAGGACCGGCCCGAACCGCCGGACCCGAGCCGGAAGCTTGTCTTGGAGGAACGGCAGCGACAGAGCCGCGCGTCGGAGCAATACGGCTCCCAGGACGCACGCCGGGACGACCAGATGATACAGGTTGAGCGGATGCGAGCGATTGATGAACAGCGTCAGCGTGCCAAATCCGACGACGGCGACCAGCGCGAAGGCAAGGTCGTCGGGCTCAGCGCGGTTGTGAAGCGCCCGGGCGAAGACTCCCGCAAGCGTCAACGTATAGATCATCACCACGCAAAGCAGGAGGATCGCGACGACCGGGTCGCCCAGGGCTTTGGAAACAGGCAGCGCGCTGAAGCCGGTCGGGTAGTGGTGCAACACTTCCAGGTAGCCTGTCCAGAAGGCAAGTTGAAACACCGTCCCCCGGCTGGCGACGAACAGTCCGGCCAGCGCCGCCGCCGCCGCTGCACCCCACAGCCAACCCAGCGTCCAGAGCACCCGAGCCTCGCGCCGCCGGAAGAATTCGAACAGCAGCAGCGCAGAGACTGTGAGGATTCCGGCCAGCACATAGATTCCCGTATCGATCCCGAAGAGAATCGCTAAGCCGGCCAGAAGTCCCGCTAGCACGGCATACCTGATGCCGCGGGTGCGACCGAATTGCAGAAGCGCGAGGGTCAGCACCATGTCCAACGGGCAACGCGCCACGGTACTCGAAGGAAACCCCCACTTCGGCGGTCCTTCTAACCCGCAATACAACTGAAGAAAGACGCAGCACAGCACGCCCGCCATCGCCCAGAAGGCATCGCGCAGGACGCAGCGCAACACGGCATAGACCGCGATGAAATAGCAGGAACCGAAGAGCGTGAACGCGCCGAAAACCAAGGGGTAGTCAATCGGGAACGCCTTCCCGAGCAGGTCAAACACCAGGATCCAGCCGCATCCATACTGGCTGTAGGCCGAAGTTCCCAGCGCGGCTCCATGCCGGTACGCCTGCAGAGGAGCCATGACATAAAAATTGATATGGAAAAACCCGTCATGGCGATAGATTTGCCCGGCGAGCGTCGCCGGGGCGGGCGTCCAGACGATGCCGAAGATCGCGAGGGGCACAACGAGGTCCAACAGGAGCGGCCTCAGGCCGGTCGGAACGAGGCTTGCAAGCGGAGTCTTCCGGGCAACCTGTGTGCAGAGATAGGCCGCCAGCGTCGCCGCCGCGACGGAGACCGCGCCGGCGATGAGGTAAATGGGAATGTCATAGTCAGGATGCAATTCCCCGCGGCCGAACGGCGTCAGCTGCGCATAGAGTTCCCGATCGATAGACCGCGCCGGCGCCCAGGCCCACAGGCACAGCGTGCCGAGCCAGCACGCCAGCGCCGTTCCGAGAACGGGCCAGCGCAGCGCAGCGTCGCGGAGCGCTGCGTGTTGGGTTACGAGCTCCGGCGGTGTGCCTGACGACATGCCGTTCCATCCTGACGGCCGCAGACCCACGAAATCGCTGAGAAGAACGACTTGCGCCGGACTCATCCCGCCGGACCGGCCCCATCTCTGCGCGGGAGCGCAATCGCCCGGAGAAAACATAGCGACCTGCTGACCGTTCGACAAGGCCGCGCGCACACGCGTTGCGGCTGGGAGCACTAACGTGTGCCGGCAGCCCGGCAGGCGCCGTCGGCATCGAAGGAAACCGTGCCGGGCTTCCAGCGGAGAGGCCGGTTCGCTCGGTCCGGGAACAGCAGGCATTCCATCAGGTTGTCTTCGCACAAGTTTCGATAGCCGATGTACGACGTCGTCAGCCGGGGATTCAGCTCCACGATCACCGGCGCGCGGGAACGTCCGTCCGGCACGATCAGATCACAGCCAATATAGCCGTTCAGGCCGGGCAGCGAGTGGATCGCGGAGAACACCGTCTGCCGCACCCGCGCTTCACAGTCCGTTGGCAACTTCGCCGGAATTTCGCCGCCCAAGTACCGGAATTCGCCGTCGGCCGAGAGCCGTTGCTGTGCGATCGGCAAGATCACCGGCGGCTGGCCGGTTCTCACCAGCGCGCCGACGGACACGGCCGTCCCCTGAATGAACGGCTGCAAGAGCGCTTCGTGAAGCCCGGACGTACGATAACTTTCAGACAGGTTCATCCAATGGCCGCGGTCTGAAACACGCCGCACCAGCCACGACCCGGCCCCGAAGCGCGGTTTGACGACGCACGGAAACGAAGCCGGGCTCTCGGGAAACTCGATCCGCGCTGTGGGCGGCGTGGGAATTCCGTGGGCTGTCAGGTGCTGCGCGAATTGCCATTTATCGCCGCAGAGGTCCAGCGTTGTCGCATCGCAGTTGAGCGACGTCATCCACGGACGGCAAAGAAACGCGCAGAACAGACGCAGAAGGTCGTCAAATTCCGGCGCGATGCACAGGACGGCGTCCACTTTTCGGTTGAATGCGGCCCGCAGTTCCTCGAGATCGTCCAGGATGGTTTCCACCGTCACGTTCGGGATGCGGCGGAAGTCCGTGAGCACGGCGTCCAGCATGGCCCGGCCTTCTTGCCGAAAGCTCGGACCGATCTTCTCGCCGAAGTACCCGGAGGAAACGAGTTCCAGGACGAAGACGGTAAGGGGCGGCGAAACCGCAAGCGATGTTACCATCGATCACACATTCGCGCGGATGACGATTTCGTCGCCGTCCTGCATGACGTACTCTTTGCCTTCCAGACGGAACAACCCGGCGGCTTTCACTTCCTTTTCCGAACCCAGCCTGAGCAGTTCTTCCACCGGCACGATTTCCGCCCGGATGAAATTCTTGGCGAGATCGGTATGAATCGTCCCGGCCGCGTCGAGGGCCGATTCGCCGCGATGAAGCAGCCAGGCGTGAACTTCTTTTTCATCGCTCGTGTAAAACGTGATCTGGTCGGTCAGCTCGAACACGGCACGGGCCAGCCGGGACTTGCAGGAATCCGTCAGTCCCATTTCCTCGGCAAATACGGCCCGGTCGTCTGGAGGCAGGGCTTCGATCTCCTGCTCGAGGCCGACCGGAGCCGCCAGCGATTTGAACCCCTGTCCGTCGAGTTTTTCGATCACGGCCGGATCGTAGTGGGAATCCGCGGAGTTCAGCACCAGCAGCATCGGCTTGCCCGACAGCAGCGAAAACGCGCGGACCGCTTTTCCCTGGTCTTCGGTCAGCGTGAGCGCACGGATCGGCTGTCCGGCGGCGAGTGCTGCTTCCAACGGAGCCAGCGCCTCCAGCTCGGCCTGCATCTGCTCGCGTTCGACGGCAGGCTTCGGCTTGGCCAGGTCCTTTTTCACTCGCTCGCTGCGGTTCGCGACGATTTGCAAGTCGGCCAGGATGCATTCGTCGGTGAATGCGGTGGTTTCGGCGAGAGGGTCCGCCCCGGAGTAAACGCCGATCACCTGGATCAGCACGGCCGATTCGCGGATGATGCCCAGCCGTTGGGCGTTCCCCTTGCTTTCCCCTTTGATCAGGCCGGGCGTATCGAAGAGCTGAATCTTCGCGGGCACCGTCTTTTTGGGGCGATACAATTTGACGAGACGATCGAAGCGGCTGTCCGGGACGACCATCTCGCCGACCTGTCCCGCTTGAATCTTCGACGGGTCGGACGCATGCCCCGTGAGCAACTGAAAGAGCGCACTTTTGCCGCCTCCTTGGAAACCGACCAGACCGACTTTCATGAGGATTCCTGAATGGGTGCTGCGAAATCGCAAGCGTGAATTGTGAGCGGCTAATTGTAAAACTGGCCCTGGCCGGAGGCCTCGAAGGCGTTGACAAAATGCTCGATCTGCGGATGGACGATCCCGTCCGGCCAGACGATGCTGACGACGTCAAACCGGCAGCGCCGGTCCAGCAGCCGATTCCGCTTCAAGTAGGCCAGCGCCGCAAGAGTCAGTTTTCGCTGCTTTTCCGCGGTGACGGCTTCGAACGGGGCTCCGTGGCCGGCTTCTCGCCGGGTCTTCACTTCCACGAAAACGATCGTGTCGCCGTCTTGGGCGATGAGATCGATTTCGCCGAACCGGTTCCGCATCTGCGACTGCAGGATCCGGTACTTCTTTTTTCGCAAATACCGGGCCGCTTCACGCTCTCCCACATCGCCGAACCAGCCTGACGATTTGAACAGCCGACGCAGCACGGTCCACATGGCGGCTGTCTCCATCAAAACCCGCCGTCGGCGTCCCCGGGAGCGCTTCTGCGAAGCGTCACTAAGTCGCCTTGGCGGTTTTCTTGTCGACTTTGTCTTTGTCCGTCCGTTCGGTGAGGCGGGTTGCCTTGCCGGTCCGGCCGCGCAGGTAGAACAGCTTGGCCCGGCGGACGCGGCCTCGGCGTTTGACTTCCACCTTGGCGATTTTCGGCGAGTTCACCGGAAACGTGCGCTCCACCCCTTCGCTGGCGACGATGCGGCGGACCGTGAAGTACTCCCGGGTGCCGCCGCCGCGGCGGGCGATGACGATCCCGTTGAATATCTGGATGCGTTCTTTGTCGCCTTCCAGAATCCGCTGGTGCACGTCGACGGTGTCGCCGATCTCGAATTGGAGCGGCTTTTCCCGGAGGCTCGATTGTTCGGCCGCCTGCAGTAACTTATGACGCATGATCGTACTCTTTCATTTCAATCAGAGCCCTTGCTTGCGCAGCGGGCTGGTTGTGAGGTCCATTCTTCGCCTCGCCGTTGCCGGGTCCGCTCGGCACTCTGCCGGGCGCGCCAGGCGGCGATTTCCTGATGATTTCCGCTGAGCAGTATCTCCGGGACGGTCATCCCCCGGAAGTCCCGCGGGCGGGTGTATTGCGGATACTCCAGTAAATTTCCTTCGGCGAACGAATCGTAACAGCTGCTGGTTTCGTCGCCCAGCACGCCGGGAATCATTCGCATGACACTGTCGATGATCAGCATCGCCGGAACTTCGCCGCCGTTCGTCACGAAATCTCCCGCGGAGACTTCCATCGGCTTCAACCCCAGAGAAATCCGTTCATCGAACCCTTCATACCGGCCGCACAGCAGCAGAAGCCGCGGATGAGCCGCCAGTTCCTTCACCAAATTCTGATCGAGGCGTCGGCCTTGCGGCGTCAGCATCACCAATTGTCCCGGCGTCTCGCCCTGCGACTGGACATGTTCGACACAGGCAAACACCGGCGGGCACATGATGAGCATCCCGGGGCCGCCGCCGTAAGGCGTGTCATCGACCGACTGATGCCGGTCGGCGGTCCAGTCGCGGAAGTTCCACAACTGAACGTCGATCAAACCGTTCGCAATCGCTTTCTGTAACAGCCCCTGCCCGAGATATCCGGTGAAGATGTCCGGGAACAAAGTGAGCACGTCGAAACGCATCAGGAATAATTATGAATTATGAATTATGAATTTTGAATGTGATCAGGACTGCGGATGTCCTGTCTGATTCATACTTCATACTTCATCATTCATACTTTCTTACTCGGCGGCTGCTTCGGCCGGGGCTTCCTCCGCCGCGCCTTCCGCGGCCGGCTCCGGCAACGGTTTCGGAGCGATGGCCGCCGGCGGAGCCGAGGCGACGCCGAACCGGTTCGTCTTCACCTTTTTCACCAGCGTGGCGACCCTGTCCGACAGGCTCGCGCCGACCGAAACCCAGTAATCCACGCGTTCCAGCTTGATGCTGACCCGCTTGGATTTGTCGGTGATCGACGTGTCGTACCAGCCGATTTCCTCGATGGCCTTGCCTTCACGATGGACTCGCGAGTCCATCACACAGATGCGGTAGAACGGCCGATGCTTGCGGCCGATCTTTTTCATACGGATGCGTACTGCCAAGTCGTACTCCTGAGGGTTAGAGGGTTAGCGTGTCGCTTGCGCTTCGCGGACCGTCAAGCGCAAGCGAACTATCGGTTCTTCTTTCTTTGCTTCTTCGCTTCTTTCTTCTGTTTCTTCTTCTTGTCGGCGAGGGCTTTGGCGTTCGGCGACGTCGACTTTGTCGAGCCCTTCATCGCCTTGATGTTCGCACCGGGATTGAACATCCCGCCGGACGCCATCTGCTGCACGGCCTTCATCCGGTCCATCATGCCGAGCCCGGCCATTTTCTGCATCATGCCCGACATCTGGTCGAAGTCTTTGATCAGCTTGTTGATTTCGGCGGGGTCGGTGCCGGAGCCGCGGGCGATCCGGTTCCTGCGGCTCCGGTCGATCAGCTTCGGATTGGTCCGCTCTTGTTTGGTCATCGAGGAAATCATCGCCTCGATGCGGCCCATGTCCCCGTCGGCGTCCATGTCGGGATCGCCGGCCATCATGTCGGCAATGTGCCCCATGCCGGGGATCATCTTCAGGATGTCCCCCATCGAGCCCATCCGCTTGATCTGCTGCATCTGTGTGCGGAAGTCCTCGAGGGTGAACTTCCCCTGCATCATCTTTTCTTGCTGCCGGGCGATCTCGTCCTGGTCCATCTCCCGCTGAGCCTTCTCGAACAGGGAGACGACGTCTCCCATGCCGAGAATCCGGCCCGCCATGCGGTCGGGATGGAACGGCTCCAGGCGATCCAACTGTTCGCCGACGCCGATGTACTTGATCGGAACTCCGGTGACTTCCTTGATGCTGAGCGCCGCCCCGCCGCGGGTGTCGCCGTCCAGCTTCGTCAAAATGACGCCGTCGAGCTCGAGAGCCGAGTTAAACGCCTTGGCCGAATTGACGGCGTCCTGGCCGGTCATCGCGTCGGAGACGAGCAGAATCTGATCGGGCTGCAGCTTGTTGTCGATCAGTTCCAGTTCGCGCATCAGGTCGGCGTCAACGTGCAGCCGGCCGGCCGTGTCGAGGATCAGGACCTTGATGTCGCCCGCCGCCAGGGCCGCTTTGTAGCCATTCTGGCAGACTTTGAGCGGCGTGCTGGATTTCGGGTCTTCGCTGTAGACCGGGACGTCCAGCTGCTGGCCGATGACTTTGAGCTGCTCGATGGCGGCAGGGCGCTGCAAGTCGGCGGCGACGAGCATCGGCTTGAAGCCGGCTTCTTTCACCATCCGGGCCAGTTTGCCGCAGGTCGTCGTTTTTCCCGACCCCTGCAGCCCGCACATCATGATCTTGTTGACGCCGTCGCGCCGCAGATGCAGCGAGTGGTCGGTCGGCCCCATCAGGTTAATGAGTTCCTGATGGACGATCCCGATGATCTGCTGATCGGGACGTAGCGATTTGAGAACTTTCTCACCCAGGGCCTGCTCGGTCACGCGTTGCATGAACGCCTTGGCGACGTCGTAATGGACGTCGGCTTCCAGCAGGGCCTGCCTGACTTGGACCAGACCATCGCGAATATTGGCTTCCGTCAGCTTGCCGCCGCGGACCAGATTCGACAACGCGCCCTTCAGGCCGGTGGTGATGCCTTCAAACATAACTGCTCAATCGAGTTCACAATTCCGGAGCGTTCATGGAATTCAGTCAACGGACCGACCCACGAAGCGGCGTCGCTTTCGCAACGTTCCGAGCCACCCTGGGGCCCTGGAACCGGGGGAAGACGCAGTATAGGCAAGTCAGCCGCGCGGAGCAACCGTGATCAAAAATTCGGTCTGTGCATCCTCAAGAAATGAACTGCCTGAAGTTGATGCAGGCCGCGCTGATTATTCCAGGGTTCGGCATTACAATCACGTTCTGGCTGGTTTCGCCAGTGATCTGCGTGTTCTCTTTAGGAAGCTGGACTCATGGAGGATTTCGATCTCACGATCCACGGGATCACGGTCAAAACCGTGGTGCGCAACGTGGCTCCGTCGCTGCTCTACGAAGAGGCGATTCGGTTCGACAAGGAAACCACGCTGTCCGACACCGGCTGCCTGATCGCCTATTCCGGCGAGAAAACGGGCCGGTCGCCGCAGGATAAACGGGTGGTCAAACACGCCGACACCGAGCGCGACATCTGGTGGGGACCGGTGAATTTCCCGCAGGAAGAAACGACGTTCATGATCAATCGTGAACGGGCGAAAGACTACCTCAACACGTGCGGCCGGTTGTATGTCGTCGACGGTTACGCCGGCTGGAACCCGAAGTACCAGCTCAAAATCCGGGTGATTTGTTCCCGGGCCTATCATGCGCTGTTCATGCACAACATGCTGATCCGGCCGACACGCGAACAATTGGCGGACTTCGGCAAGCCGGACTTCGTGATCTACAACGCCGGGCGGTTTCCCGCGAATCGCTTCACCACGGGGATGTCCTCCAAGACCAGCGTCGATTTGAGTTTCGAGCACGGCGAAGTCGTGATTCTCGGGACGGAATACGCCGGCGAGATGAAGAAAGGCGTCTTCACGATCGTCAACTACCTGATGCCGAAGCAGGGGGTGCTGTCGATGCACTGCTCGGCGACGGCCAGCAAAACCACGGGGCAGTCGTCGATTCTCTTCGGTCTGTCCGGCACGGGCAAAACGACGCTGTCGGCCGACCCGAAGCGGTTCCTCATCGGCGACGACGAACACTGCTGGGGCGACGACGGGATTTTCAACATCGAAGGGGGGTGCTACGCCAAGGCGATTTACCTCTCGAAAGAATCCGAGCCGGACATCTTTCAGGCGCTGCGGTTCGGCGCCGTGCTGGAAAACGTTGTCTACGATGATGCCAGCCATCACGTTGATTTCAACGATGCCAGCATCACGCAGAACACGCGCGGCGCGTATCCGATCGAATACATCCCCAGTGCGAAAGTTCCGTGTCTCGCCGGGCATCCGACCGATGTCATTTTCCTGACGTGTGATGCGTTTGGCGTATTGCCGCCGGTGAGCCGTTTGACGCCCGAGCAGGCGATGTTCCATTTCGTGAACGGATACACGGCGAAAGTCGCCGGAACGGAAATGGGCGTCACCGAACCGCAGGCGACGTTTTCCCCGTGTTTCGGCGGGCCGTTTCTCGTCTGGCATCCCAATAAATACGCGGAATTGCTCGCCCAGAAAATCAAGAAACACAAGGCCCAGGTCTGGCTGGTGAACACCGGTTGGACAGGCGGCCCGGCAGGCGTCGGTTCGCGAATCAAGTTGCCTTATACGCGGGCCATCGTCGACGCCATTCACGCCGGCGATTTGCGCTCGGCCCCGAGCTATGTCGATCCGATCTTCGAATTTGAAACGATCACCGCCTGCCCCGGGGTCCCGGCAGAACTGCTGGTGCCCCGAAAGACGTGGTCCGATCCCGGGGCGTATGACGAGTCGGCCAAAAAACTCGCGGCGCGATTTATTGAAAACTATCAGCAATTCCAATCCGGCGGGACGATCAAGGGGGCAATGGACGGGTAACGCGCAGCGCGCCGCTTGCGCTTCGCGGATGATCGAATCGTCGATGTTCGATCGCCCGCGAAGCGCAAGCGTAGATTATGCTTCTGCGACAGCGCGCATCGTCTCCAGCCCGATTCGCGCGACTTCTTTCGGATCTCGTTTCCACAGTTCCTCGTTGAACAGCTCCAGCGACAGCCAGCGGTCATAGCCGATCTGCTTGAGCAAACCGACCCATTCCTTCAGGTCGAGATGCCCCTGGCCGGGCAGGACGCGGCTGTGGTCGTGTTGCTCGATCCGCGGGGGAGTTGCCGGTGTGTCGTTGAAGTGGCTGATGGCGATCTGGTCGCCGCGTAACTTTGCCAGGGATGAGAATAAACCGCCGCCGCGGAAGTTGTGGAACGGGTCGACAATGAGGGTCGCCTGCGGATGTCCCGATTTCTGGATGATCTCCAAACCGGCTTCAATCGTGTTGATTTGCTCGACGAATCCCAGATATTCGAACGCCGGCTTGATGCCGAATGAGAGGCCGATGTCGACCAGTTCCGCATAATTCGCCGCCGCGAGGTTGACGTCGACTTTGCCCCCTGCCGGCGACGCGATGGCAGACTTCGCCCCGAGGTCCGCGGCCTGCTTCAATCGCTGTTTGCAGACTTCGAGAGCCGCCTGATGAGCAGAGCCGGTCGTATCGCACCAGTCGGCGAGGTAGATCGTCGTGGGCAATTCGAGCTGGTGATCGCTCAGCGCTTTGCGAATGTCGGACAACGTTCCTCCCTGGGCGACAAACGCTTCGATGTCGTCATGCCAGAGTTCGATGGCGGAATAACCCGCCTCGCCGGCAATGCGGATCTTATCCATCAAGGGCGTCGGGCGAATCGTGCTGGCGTTGAGGCAGTAACGGAACATGGGGGAATGTGGGGCTAGAGGGTCGTGGCCAGAGGTCGGAGAATACGATGAAGTATCAGCGATGAGAGTGCAAGCGACTTCGCGACGCTTCGTAGAAGCATTGTGTCACATCGGAGTTTGAATACTCAAGACGCGTCGCAAAGTTGATCCTTGTTCCCTCATCGCTCATCATGGGGTGATGACATCCTCACCCAAGCAGGTCGGCATCGCGATTGTCGAACACGGCGGAACTTGTCTCGTCGGCATCCGCGGACCGGACCAGGTGCTGGCCGGCAGCGCGGAGTTTCCCGGCGGAAAATGCGAACCGGGGGAATCGCCCGGGGACTGTGCCGTCAGGGAATGCCGGGAAGAAACGGGCCTGGCGGTGATCGCCGAGCGGTTATTGTACCAGGTCGAGTTCCGCTATCCGCACGGCGACGTCACGTTGCACTTCTGGCTGTGCCGGCCCTCGGATTGTTTGCAAGTCGGTGCCGATCACCGGGGCTTCCGCTGGGTCCCCCTGGAAGAACTCGGCTCGATGAATTTTCCGGAAGCGAATCAGGCCGTCATCGCCATCTTAACCTCAGCGACACCGCGTCTCGGCGGATGAAATCTCCACGGGAATCGTCAGACGCTGTCGACACACAACTGGAAACCTGATACACACTTGGGAACAGTTGAGGGACGAGAGCCGAGAGCCAGTAGGGAGTCGAGCGATGGGGGTGCCGGTTTCGCAGATGTGGACGGTGGCGTCATATGTGCTGAGGCAACGACTGCGCGGCAACGCGCGGTATCCCTTGGTCCTCATGCTGGAACCGCTGTTCCGCTGCAACCTGGAATGCGCCGGGTGCGGGAAGATTCAGTACCCGGTGGAAACGCTCAAAAAACATCTCACGCCGGAGCAATGTTTTCACGCGGCGGAGGAGTGCGGTGCCCCGATCATCGCGATCCCCGGCGGCGAACCGCTGCTGCATCCGCAGATCGACGAGATCGTGAAAGGACTGGTCGCCCGAAAAAAATACGTCTACATGTGCACCAATGCGATTCTTCTGGAAAAGCATCTGCACCGGTTCACGCCTTCGAAGTATTTGTCGTTTTCAATTCACCTGGACGGTCCGCAAGCCGAGCACGACGAAGCCGTCTGCCGGGAGGGGATTTACGAAGTCGCCCTGAACGCGATCAAAGCCGCCTTGAAAAAGGGCTTCCGCGTGACGACGAATTCGACGATTTTCAACACCGTCGATCCGGCCCGAATGAGGCAGTTCTTTGACACGATGATGGATCTGGGCGTCGAAGGGATGATGATTTCGCCCGGCTATCCGTATGAAAAGGCCCCTGGTCAGGAGATGTTCCTGCATCGCAAGGAAACAACGACGTTGTTTCAGCGGTTGCTGGGGAACGGCAAACGCCGCTGGAAATTCAACCAGTCGCCGTTGTTCTCGGAGTTCCTGCAAGGCCATTGGGACCTGGAATGCACACCCTGGGGCAGCCCGACCTACAACCTGTTCGGCTGGCAGAAGCCGTGCTACCTGATGCAGGAAGGGTACTGCGAGACGTTTCAGGAGCTGCTCGATTCGACCGATTGGAGCCGGTACGGCCACAAGAGCGGCAACCCGAAGTGTGCGGACTGCATGATGCACTGCGGCTATGAGCCGACGGCCGTCGCCGAGACGTTTACGTCGTGGAAAGCGTTTTCGCGCGTCGCGCGGCTGACGTTGTTTGGTCCGCCCCGCCGGCCGGAACCGCCGCATGTGCCGACCTCAGCGTCGGACGAAAACTCCGGCGAAGAGTCCGAAGCCGCGCGGCTGCGAAATTTCCGTCTGCCGGTGTTGACGCAATAGCCGGAATCGCCCGCCTCGGCGTTCCTGATCGAATTCACTGTTGATAAAACAGGTCGCGCTGCAAGAATTCGTGTAGGATCCTGTGATCCGCGAACCGGCTGTTGACGTTCTCGTTCTTGTGAGGCGAGTCACGGCTCCGGAGTTTCCCGGTAAGGAGGAGATCACATGCCACGGCTTATCCCATTCTTGACGGCGGTCGGCTTGGTCGTCGCGGCTGCGGTCTCGGCGTCTGCCACTGAGATCATCGACGAGGGGGCATTCTTCTCGCCTGAAGTCCTGAAGTCCGCCAACCAGACGATCGCCGAACTGGAAGCGAGATACCATCGGGAAATTCATATCGAAACTTACGCCAGTGTCCCGGCAGAGAAAGCCTTTGCCGTGGCCAAGATGAGCAAAGCGGAGAAGGACGTTTTTTTCGTCTCGTGGATCAAGCAGAGGGCGCATGCCACGAATGCAAAGGGCCTGTTTCTGCTGATTTGCAAAGAGCCGGCGCATATTCATCCGGCCGTGGGAGAAAGCTTGGTCCAGAGCGGTTTCACGCCCCAGGCCCGCCAGCGGGTGGTCGAGGCGATGCTGACGAATTTTCGCGATCACCAGTATGACCGGGGACTCTCGCAGGCCCTTCTGCAAATCCGCACTGAATTCTCAAAGCTCCCGGCGACGTCGGCTGCCGCGCCGGTCCATGCGGCTCCGGTCCGTTCGGTCCAGCATCGACCGGAACCGGCAGGGAATTTTGGCGGGATCGTGATCATCGGCCTGGTGATCGTGGGCGGACTGATTCTGCTCTCCCTCCTCGGCCGGGCCTTCAGCGGCGGCGCGGCCGGTGGACTTGGCGGAGGCGGGTTCGGCACTGGCCTGATGGGCGGCGTCCTCGGAGCACTCGCCGGAAACTGGTTGTACGACTCGTTCTCGGGACATCACGGGCGAGCCTACGGCGGCGATGACGCCGGGCCGCATCCTTTCGGCGGAAACAACGTGTCCACCGGGGATTCCTCCGGCGGCGACTTCGGAAGCGGAGCCGATTTCGGCGGTGGTGCCGACTTCGGCGGCGGGGACTTCGGCGGCGGCGGGGATTTCTAGTGTAGTGCCTCGCGCAGTTGGGAACTTATTCCGAGTGGCTGAGAACGGTCGTTTGAGACTGCAACGATCATCGCGTGATAACTTGGGGGCTGTATGGTTCGCACCAAACTTCCCACACATCCCAGGATAAGTTCATTCAACTCAGCGGCACTACACTAGTCCGGCAAGAATTGCAGGTCGCAACTTGTTCATAGAGAATGAGTTGCGACTGTGGCCGGTCGTTTTCTCTCTCCTGTGGCACTTTTTTCACCAGCCTGCGTCATCGGAATAATTCGCGGTCAACTGACGGCGATTTTCCGGTTTTGCGCGGCAACTTATTGACAGTCTCCCCGTCTCAGCGGAGGATTAGCGTACTTGCTGATAAATTCGGCACAAGGGGCTCTTTAAGGTCTGCGCGATGCATGAGGATGCGGGACAACGCCGTCGGCGCCGCATGTTATTGCTGCGTCAAAGTGCCGGCGCGCAAGTCGCCGAGCCTGTGGCGCAAGTAGCCGAAGTCCCCGCGTCCCAGCCCTCCGAAGAGCCTGTCTCGCTTCCGCCGAACGAATTCCTCAGCGTGGAAGACGAACTTTTCACAGCGTGCCAGGCCAACGGCGAAGTGACGATCTGCGTGGAGGATTTGGCGCGGCGCTTGTTACGGGAACAATTCCTGGATCGTCCCGTGCTGACGATTGGCCAAGGTCCCGAGAATGACTTGTGGCTGAGCCACGAACGGATTCTGCCTCGCCATGCCTTGCTGGCCTGGTTCAATGGCAGCGTGTTTTTTATGACGCTGTCTTCCAAGGCGGAATTGCTGGGGGCAAAAGGACAGGTGTCCTCCGGATGGTGGACGCCGAATCTGTGTTTGAGAGTCGGCGCCTTCCGGCTGCGTTTGCAGGGAATTCGAAAGACGCCGCCGGACTTCGATCCGCTGTCGATCGCCCCGTCGCTGGAAACAGAACTGCCACGACTGGAACTGCACTTCCTCGGATCGGCGTCGCCCAAACATCCCTGGCCCGTCAACCGGCCGCTGACGCTCGTTGGCCGCAGTTCCGTCTGCAAGATCCGGCTGGATCATCCGCAGATTCTCCCAGTCCAGGCTGCGCTGATTCGGACGGCGGGCCGCTTGTGGCTGGTCAACCTCGGAACCCCGGAACATGCCCAGGTCAATGACCGTCCTGTGGCGTCGGCGGCGCTGGATGTCGGCGATGTGCTCCGGTTCGGCAGCTTCAAGATCGAAGTACAGGCCGCGGCGGAATGGCCGCAGCGTGCCGATGCCCCGATTGTCGAAACGCCTTCGGCGGCTTCTGCCAACGCGACGCCGGACGTCAGCGCCTTGATCCGGCATCTCGCCGACCAGCATCAGAAACTGCTGGAATCGCATTTACAAACGCTGAGAGATCTCGAGCGCCTGGCGGAACGGACGACGGATGCCCATCAACTGCGGGCCATCCAGGACCTGATTCAAAAGACGTTTCTGGCCACCGACGCCAACAGCGGCTTCATGCCGGCGATTACGCTGCCCGGCCGAAACGAACACGCCTGAAGCCTGGATTGGCCGCAAGATGTTGTCGCATCGGGCGCGCCGATCAGATACGGTCAGCCAAGTGTTGGCTTCCGACGGCTCCAGAGCCAGGTACAAAACCCGGCCGTCAAAGCCGACAGCAGCGAGTACGGCATCCAGCGCGGCCAGGCGCTGGCCGGGCGGAGTTCCCGATCCTCGACGGATGCCTTGTCGTCTGCGGCAGCGGCGGAATCCGCGCCGTCCTCGGCAGGGATCATCGCCCCCAGTGACGGACCGTCCGGCTCGCTCCAGGGAGGCGACGGGGCGACTTCGACATCTGGTTCCGGCAGCGCAATGTCCTCGTCAGCCGCGGCTGGTTCGACCGGCGGGCTGGGAATATCTTCGGCATTCGCCGGCACGGAATCTTCGCGCGGCGTTAATGAGAACCGCCGATGATTTGGACGCTTCCGATCCGTCGTCCGGGAATAGGCAATCGGGCTGACGTCGGCGTCTTCCTCGAACGACGGCGACTCCAGCACCACCATGGAAGGCCCAAAGATCTGTTCATCTTCCTCGTCGTGAAGATGCGCCAAGGACACATCCTGGGCGTAAGGATCGAACGGCGAGGCGGCGTCAAATGGGAATCGCCGTTTGCCCGGACGAACCGCCGGCAGGGAACCCTCGGTGGGCGCCGGTCCTTCGGCGGACATTTCCACTTCGGAATCCTCCGCGTCCTGGGCTTCGGCCAGCCTGAGCTTCTCTTCGGCAGCTTCCTCGTCCAGGCGGCTGCGAATGAACGTCAACAATTCGATTGGCCGCTCAACGTCCGGGTCGAATTCCAGGCCGGAAGATTCCGCCAGGCTATGGGCGAGATCGGCGGCCCGTCGTGCCGCCAGCAATTCCCCCTCCTCACAATGGGCTTTCGCGCGGTTCATCAGGGATTCAATGCGCAGCCGAAGCTGTTCGTCTTCTCCCGTATCGGCAACTTGAACCACACGGCGGCGCGTGTCATCCGAGAGCGTTGCCCTGAGCCGATCCCGGGCTGTGACAACCTGCGATTCGGCCGTCTCGGACGCCTGAGGAGCCGCAGCTTTTCGCTTACTCGCAGGACGCGCGGCGACGCGTTCGTCGTCCTGGAACGGGTCATGCGGGCCGGAACGAGGCCGGGCCTGGGCGATGGCCCGTTCGTCGGACGAAATCTCTGAGGATTTTCCGTTGGCTTTGCGAGTCGGCGTCCGGAAACGCCCAAAGACGTTTGCATCGTTTTTCAATGCATCGCCGGCCGGCGTATTCGCGGCAACTTTCGATTCGCCGGCCTTGTTCTCGGAATGCGCGTCGGGAACGCGCGACCACTGGATTTTCGACGAATCCTGCCAGGAATGAGCGATGCTGCGCGAAGGACTTCGAGCGCAGCCGCACAAGCCGATCAGCACTGGCAACAGCCAGGTTCCAGCACGGCCTGCCGATAGAAACAGACCGCCAGACAGACGTTGAGCCGACATTTCCATCCCCCCCTGTGGCAAATTCCGCAATTCGCGCGGTTTCCGCCTTTTCGGAATTATCGGCAAAATCCGTACAGCAGCTTGACGCAATCTCCAGGTCGAAACCACACAACTTTTCTAACAGGACCCTACGGATTCTTCGATTTGCCGAGATGAACCTGGCATGCGTATACTGCCTTTCGAAACAAATCTCTCGGCAGATGACCTTGGAACTTCTGCGTCTCCTGAAAAATCAGGGAGAACACTTCAGCAGAACTCAATTCGATGGAGACTTTGAGCCTTGACCGCCGCCTGGAATTGGGGCCATTGCCTTTGGACGAGGCGATGCGTCTCCTGGTTCAGGTCGCCCGGCGCGTTTCGGAATGGCATGCACAAGGAATGCTGCATCGGGAGTTGCGGCCGGAAGAAATTCTCCTGGGGGCCACCACGGAAGAGTTTAGCCTGGAGGAGCCCTCGGCAGACCCTGTGCTCTTTGGCGGGCCGCATTGGGACCCTGAAAAGTCGCCTGTGGAATTCGCGTCCGTCGGACCGTTCCACGTTCCTCTCAGAATCTCGGAGGCGCAGGCTGCGATTGCTGCGCAGAAGCTCAAACTCGAGCCCGCGCAGATCGACATCTACCAGCTCGGGGTCTTGCTGATTCGCCTCCTGACGGGAGAAAGCGTTACCGCTTATCTCAGCAGCCCCAAGACCAAGTCCCGAATTCCCGAATCCTGGCGATCGATGCTGGACCGCGCGCTAGGCTGCAGTCGTGACGGTCGAATTCATTCGGCGGCGGAAATTGCGCACTTATTACAGCGAAGCCAGTTGCCGACACTGGTCCCCGGCGACACGGCGCCGGCAGAAAATCCTCCCGGACTGGAGGAGAAGCCGATCCCGTTCACGCGCGTGGGAGAGTATGAGATTCGCGGACGCATCGGCCGCGGCGGGATGGGAGACGTCTACGAGGGCTGCTCTGGGCGCTTGGATCGAACCGTTGCCGTCAAAATGCTGCCCGATGAGCTGTCTCGGCACACAGACTTCGTCCGGCGGTTCTACGCGGAAGCGGCTTCTGCCGCCCGGCTGGTGCATCCGAACATCATTGAGATCCTGGGTGTCGGCGAAGACGGCGGCCCGCATTTTTTCATGATGGAGTATGTCGCCGGAGAGTCTCTGGCCGAGCGGCTGACGCGGCAGAAGTTTCTCTCGGTCGAGGAAGCGGTCTCGATCACGCTGCAAATTCTGTCTGCATTCCCTGGTCGTGGTCGACCTGGACAGCCCCGAGTCTCCGCAACGACTCTCCGAGAACGAGGAGAGATGGGATGCCGTCTGTTACCTTCCTGACGGCGACACGCTGGCCGCGGTCACATCGAAATCCCTTGTGTACTATAACGCCGCGTCACTTCGCGAGAAAAAGCGGGTGCACTTGGACGCTCGCGGGACCGCAATGCCGATTGCGTTCACGCCCGATGGAGCGAACTTTGCGCTGGGATCCAATCGCCTGGGCCTGCACGCGGCGAGCACCGGCACATTGTACAAGACATTCCAGCAACTCAGGAGCAAACACATTGCGTCCGTCGCTCTCCAGTTTACGCCGGAGGGACGCTATTTGTTCTCCGTCGACGATCGAAATTCCCTGCAGTTGTTCGATACCCAAGCCATGACCGAGCCGGAGGAAAACTGTCGGCGGCCGCGACATGCCTTTCCCTGGCGGCGGACCTGCGCCGGGGGGCTTGAAGCGCTTCGCCAGACGATAGAATGTGAATCCACCGTTCCCAAAGGGTGATCTCATGCCGATTGAAATGACTTGCCCGGAGTGCCTCGCGAAGCTGACCGTCGGCGACGACAAGGCGGGGCTGCGCGTGCGCTGCCGGGAGTGCGGAGCCGTGGTTGCGATTCCAAATGCGGCCGGCTACACCACCGTCTTCGAACAGACCATGAACTGCGCGGACCGCAAGATCTGGGAGCTGTTTCAGGAGAACTACCAGACGGCCGGCTCCTGGGATGACGGATACGCCCTGGCCGCGCCCGCGGGGACGTACATGCCCAACAAATACGGACTGTCGGAAATGCTCGGCAACGTCTGGGAGTATTGCCAGGACACCTGGCAGCCGAAATATGATGCACCGGCATCTCCCGATGCGGTTGCCGTCGATCCCGTCCGCCGCAACACGCCGCCGGACTGCGCGATCCGCGGCGCGAGCTATTACTTTAACCAGCTCGATCAACGAGCGTGCCGTCGCGAGGTTGGGGGGATTGAGGATGCCCAATCGGACTTGGGATTCCGCGTGCTCAGGGAGATAACGCTGTAATGCCGATTCTCGGCCTCAGCCGCGCGATTTCGAAGCGGACTTGGCCGATGTCCGTCAGAGGAGTTCCTGAATCGGTTCGACCGGTTCGACGCCGACCAGTTTCTGATCGAGGCCTCCGTGGAAATAGGAGAGCTTGTTGGGGTCCAGCCCCAGTTGGTGCAGAATCGTGGCGTGCAGGTACTTGACGTGAAAGGGCTTGTCGACGGCCCGAGAGCCGAGTTCGTCCGTCGTGCCGACGCTGCGGCCGCCCTGAATTCCGCCGCCGGCCATCCACATGGTGAAGCCGTACGCGTTGTGATCGCGGCCGGTGCCCGAGGCGTATTCGGCGGTCGGCTGGCGTCCGAATTCGCCGCCCCAGACGACCAGCGTTTCGTCGAGCAGGTTGCGCTGCTTCAGATCCTGGATCAGCGCGGCGATCGGCTGGTCGGTGTTTCCCGCATGATATTCATGGTTCTTGACGAGGTCGCCGTGGGCGTCCCAGTTGGCGTCGTTGTGATTTCCGCCGGAATACAACTGGATAAAACGGACTCCGCGTTCGACCAGCCGCCGGGCGAGCAGGCAGCGTTTGCCGAAGTCCAGCGTCCGCGGAGAGTCGAGTCCGTAAAGTTTCTGCGTCGCCTCGGTTTCCTGCGTGAAGTCGACCGCTTCGGGCGCATGCTGCTGCATCTTGAATGCGAGCTCGTAACTGTTGATCCGCGCCGCGAGGTCGGTATTGTCGGACCGGCTTGCCAAGTGCTCGGTGTTGAGGTCCTTGAGCGCATCGAGCAAATCGCGCTGCAGGGCGCGGCTGGTCCCTTCGGGAGCGTTCAAGTCGATGATCGGCGCCCCCTTCGACCGCAAAATCGTCCCTTGATACGTGGCCGGCATGTAGCCGCTCGACCAGTTTTTTGCGCCGCTGATCGGGCCGCCGGTCGGATCCAGCATGACCACGAACCCGGGCAGGTTTTCGCTGACGCTGCCCAGGCCGTAGTTGACCCAGGAGCCCAGGCACGGGCTGCCCGACAAGACTTTCCCCGAATTCATCATGAGCATGGCCGACCCGTGGATCGGGGAATCGGCCGTCATGGAATGGAGGAACGCAATGTCGTCGACATGCTGCGCCAGGTGAGGGAACAACGTGCTGACCCATTTGCCGCACTGGCCGTACTGCTGAAAATCCCAGCGAGGCTCAACGATGCGGCCCTGGTTTTTGTGGCCGCCGCGGCCGAAGGTCTTGACCTCGACCGTCTGGTTATCGCGGCCTTTCATCGCCGGCTTGTAGTCGAACGTGTCGATGTGGCTCGGCCCGCCGTACATGAACAGGAAGATCACGCTTTTCGCTTTCGGTGCGAAATGCGGCGGCTTGGCCGCCAACGGGTTCGCAGAGACGGTCGGTTCCGCTGCCGAGGCGAAGAACCCGTCTTGTTGCATCAGCCCGGCAAGAGCCGTGCCGGCAAACCCGGCCCCGGACTGCCAGAGAAATTCTCGCCGCGTACGTCCGCAAAAGTTGGGTGCTGACATTGGTCTCTCTCTCAACAGGTGACGGGCAACGTCAATCCAGGTACAGGAATTCGTTCAGGTTCAACACCATCAGGCAGAATTGGTCTAAGGCCCGTTCCGGCGTCAGTTGATACGAAGCCTGCAGCGTCTCGATCAGTTTCAGTCCGCGCTGAATGTGCTTCTCGTCCGGCGGCCGGCACAAGGCGATTCGATACGCCAAAGCGACCTGGGACTTCACGTCGCCGCCGGCTTCCGACCGAAGCCGGGCGGCGAACGTCCGCGCTTCGTCGTTGAGGAACTTGCCGTTCAGCATTCCGAGCGCCTGCGTCGGCGCCGTGGTCGCAAACCGCGCGGGGCAACTCCCGTCGGTATCGGGGAAATCAAAATCGGCCAAAAGCGGCACCGTCAACGAGCGTTTCACGAAGATGTAGACGCTGCGCCGCGCCTGGTCTTCGGGCGATGACTTCGCCCAGCCCGCGCCGGGTACCGACTGGCCCGCCTTCACTTCGTCGGAAATCTCGGGGAACACACCGGGACCGTACATCTTTGAGTTCAATTTTCCGCCCACGGCAAGGACGGAATCGCGAATCTCTTCTGCCGCCAGCCGCCGCATGTCGTGCCGCCAGAAGCGGTCGTTCAACGGATCTTTCGCCAAGGCCTTCGGATCGCCGACGGACGACATGCGATACGCGTTGGACATCACGATCAGTTTGTGGAGCGGCTTGAGCCGCCAGCCTTCCTCGATGAGTTTCACGGCGAGCCAGTCGAGCAATTCGGGATGCGTGGGCCGATCTCCCAGCAGTCCGAAATTGTTCGGCGACCGGACGATCCCCCGGCCGAAATGATGCTGCCAGAGGCGGTTGACCATGACGCGCGCGGTCAGCCGGTTGTCGGGCGCGGCGATCCAGTTCGCCAGCGCCAGCCTGCGGCCTGAGGACTTGGCGTCCGGAGCCGGCGCGGGAATCTGGGCCTGCCCGCCGCCGAGCACCGTAATAAACGCCGGCTCAACTTTATCCCCAGGAGCTTGGGGGTTGCCTCGCTTCAACAGGAACGTTTCCGGCGGTCTCGGTCCATTGTCGGTGACGCACAGCGCCATGTCAGCAACAGGGGCCTTGGCTTTCAGTTCCTGAAATTGCCGGCCTGTATCGACGTACGCCTGGTAACGGTCTTTGCCCAGGAGCTCGGCTCCATGCTCTTTAAGAGCGGCGACAAGATTCTGCGGATTGACGGCGTTCGTCTTGGAGAGTGCTCGCGACGTGAAGCCCGGGCCAGACCAATGCACCAGCAGCTCTTTCGCGCCGGTCGGTCCCTGGAAATAGTCCAGGCGAATGGGCACGCGGCCCTTTTTCAGCGTGATCTTCGCATTCTTGGGCTGGCCGGTGCCATGGATTCCATCATGCAGGATCAATGCGTTTCCATCGACGGTCAGCCGCGAGCCGTCGTCGGAATCGAGTTGAAACGCGTACTCGCCGTCGGCCGGCACTTTCAAGAAGCCGGTGTAGACAAAGCCGAAAGAGAACTCGCGCGTTGCCGGGGAAATGTCAAAAAACGGCGGGTCGAGTTTCGCGACCGTCTCCGCCTTCAGCGAGTCAAAATCGGGCAGCTTGTCCCAGGAATCGCGATAGAAGCGGTATTCCAGATCATCCAGGTCGGACTGCCCGATGTCTTTGGACCGCTTCGCCAGGAGGCCGCGGAATTCCGTTTCGACCGCGGTGATTTTCACCTGGAACTGATTGAGCTGCTCCTGATGCGCTTTGGTTCGCTGGTCGAATTCCTCGCGTGCCGCGGCACTCGCGAAAATCGGCCGTTCCACATTGGGGTTGGGGTAACCGTTCGGCGTGACTCCCTGAAAGAACGCGAGCAGGCTGTAGTAATCGTGCTGGGGGATGGGGTCGATTTTATGATCGTGACAGCGGGCGCAATTCACCGTCAGCCCGAGAAAGCCCTGCGTCACGGTGGTGATGATGTCGTCCAGTCCATCGTACTGCGCCAGCAGGCGGTCGGCGGGTTCGTCATCCCACAGGCCGAGCCGATAAAAGCCGGTCGCGATCAGTCCGTCGGCCGTTGGTTCCGGCAATTCGTCTCCGGCGAGTTGTTCCCGGATGAATTGGTCATACGGTTTGTCCTGGTTGAACGCGCGGATCACATAGTCTCGATACCGCCAGGCATTGGGCTTCGGGCCATCTCGTTCGTAGCTGTTCGTGTCGGCATAGCGCACGACGTCGAGCCAGTGCCGGGCCCAGTGTTCGCCATAACGTTCAGATTTCAGCAAGCGATCGACGGCATTTTCGTAAGCCTGCGGCGATGTGTCGGCGAGGAACCGTTCCGTTTCCGCCGGCGTCGGCGGCAATCCCGTCAGATCATACGTCAGACGCCGCAATAGCGCCGCCTTGCCTTCGGGCGGCGCGGGGGACAAGCCCTGTTGTTCCAGCGAGTGGCGGATGAAGGCATCGATGGGATTCGCAACCCAGCCGGCATCCGTGACCTGGGGCACGGTAGCCGGCTGCAGCGGCGCAAAGGCCCAGTGATCCTGCCAGGGCGCTCCTTGCTCGATCCACCGGCGCAGCAGGTCAACCTGCTCTTCGGTCAGCGGCGCCCCTTCCGGCGGCATCCGCTCGTCTTCGTTCGTCGCCGTGATTCGGCGCAGCAATTCACTGCTCGCCTGATCCTTCGCAACCACCGCCTGGCGTTTGGACTCCAGCGGTTGGAAGACGGAGTCCTTCTGATCGAACCGCAAACCGCCTTCCGCCTTGTCCGGTCCGTGACACGCGTAACACTTCTTGGCGAGAATCGGCTGCACCTGGCGTCCGAAATCAATCGGCCCGCCCGACTGTGCCTCGGCCCATCCCGCGTTCATCAGCCAGACCGCTGCCAAAACCCAACGGCGGCCTATGTTATCCGATCGACAATGTCTCATCACGCGTGCCCCGCCCCAAGACGTCAAAGGTTTTCGCCATGCCCAGACTGGGAATTGATCCCCGCTCCCAATGGCTGTCATCTTAACATCATCGCGCGGCCCGTGTCTGCCGTATTGCCGATCCCCGCCATTTCCCCATTTTCTGGCAAGGTCAAGATTTTCCATTCACATGGTTCTTGCGACCGGGCCCCGGCTCGACATCGAAACCTCGCAGGCGAGTGAGACAAAAACAAACCGCCTTCCGCAACGGCCCGAAATCTCAGGAGTTGCGGAAGGCGTAGCTTGTTCATTATTCAAACGGAGAGGGGGGGATTCGAACCCCCGGTACCCTTTCGAGTACACAGCATTTCCAGTGCTGCACAATCGGCCGCTCTGTCACCTCTCCGAACCCTATTTTAATAGGTTTTTTTATTCATTCGAGTATACCAAGGATTCTGTTGACACCCCCGTTGACACCCCTTACACTGGAATTCGTCCTGAACAGGCAAAAGTGACACCCCCCGGCTGCTACCGCAGGGTGTCAGTGACACCCCCCCAAGCTCTGTCCTTGAGGTGATGCCGTGGCGGATTCTACCAAAGCGAGGAAGTCTCGGAAACCGAAGACCCCGGAGAAACCCTGGCCTGATTTTCCCTTGTGGGCGCACCAGTCTGGGCGGTGGGGCCGGAAGTTCGGGAAAACGAAGTTCCGGTTCTATGGTCGCTGGGGTCGTAAAGTCGGCGGCGTGATCGTCCTGGTTGATGACATCGAGGCGTCGGCCGCGGAAGCTCTGAAGGAATACCAACGCTGCTGGCCCTATCATTCCCAAGGCCAAGACGCTCCCGATGAGGACGCAGGTGAGACATATACCGTTGCGGATCTTGCCAATGATTTTCTCGCGGACAAGAAGAGCTTGACGGACAGCGGCGAACTCTCCGCGCATAGTTTCTCCGAATACTACCGGACCTGCGCAGTACTGGTGCAAGAGTTCGGCAAGACCCGGCGAGTCGACAACCTGCTGCCGGACGACTTCGCCAAGCTCCGTCAGAAATTCGCCAAGGGCTGTAACTTCGTCACTCTCAAGAGCAAGGTCAACCGCGCGCGGGTCGTCTTCAAATACGCATTCGATTCGCGGAAGATCATTCGCCCCGTCGAATACGGAAAGTCTTTTGAGCGGCCATCCATGACGAAGCTCCGTGAAGCCCGCAATCAGGCTGGGCCGAAAATGTTCTCGCGCGAAGAATTGCTGATGATTCTGACAGCCCTCGAAGGGAAATCAGTTGACGTGGAGGGTAAAGTCGAATCGGTGACGTGGCCGGCATCTGCCACCATGCGGGCCATGGTGCTCTTGGGGCTAAATGCAGGATTCGGGAATACCGACTGCGCGAACCTTCCGCAATCGGCCATCAACCTAAAATCTGGCTGGGTGACGTTCCCGAGACCCAAAACCGCGATTCAGCGGCGGATACCACTCTGGCAGGAGACGATCGTTGCGATCCGGCAGGCAATCGCCGAACGGCCGGTTCCTGTTGATCTTGCTGACGCCGATCTGTGTTTCCTCACGGCTCACGGAACACGATTCGTGCGGATTCAACAGAGCAAGACCTCAGAGAACCGGCACGTCACCATCAACTCTCTCTCTCGACGGTTCGAGCAATTGCTGGCGGCACTGCAAATCGGCCAGCGGAAAGGAATTGGCTTCTACACACTGCGCCACGTCTTTGAGACCATCGCCGGCGGCTCGCGGGATCAAGTCGCTGTGGACTCAATCATGGGTCATGTCGATTCCAGCATGGCAGCAGCATACCGGGAAACCATTGATGATAATCGGCTGCGAGCGGTGGTTGACCACGTTCACGAATGGCTATTCACAACATCGATGCCAGCCGAGAATCAGTGATTGCACCGGCTTTCAAGACCGGTTCCGATTCCGCAGCAAGCAGCGCAACCGAATGCATTTGCGACAAAAAGCAAGAAGATGATGGGGCGCAAATTGGGACAAGCCATTGTCACGGGTTGGCGGCAAGTGACACGGATTTACAAGCTGTAATTGCTGCTTGGGGCTCTTTACCAGCATCAGTGCGTTCTGCAATCGTGGCCTTGGCGTCTTACGAATAACAAACACGCAGGGGGAATCGAACCCCCATGTTGTTCGGACGGAACCATTGAATCTGTCGAATGTTCCATCACCGGTGGGCAATCTTGCGCTGCGTTGGCGCTGCACGAGAATGGCCTGAGTTGTCAATTCTTGACTGCGGCTGACCCTGAATTGCGTGAGGTCATATCTGCCTGGACATCGCTTCCAATCGCCATCAGAAACGCAATTCTCGCGTTGTCTCGGACACGACTTTGAAGCATCGGTTGCCGAATTGCAGCAAGGCGCGCCAAGCAATTGGAAAGTTGATCTCATATCGACCGACAAAACGTGTCGCCGATTCACAGGATTCCCTATGATGCCCGGGTGGTCGAACGAAAAACGATCTTCGCCCGTTTTTTCGATTGGGGAGGCTCGGGGGAGGCTCCATTATCACGTCCGTGATTCTACGGTACACTATCGGACGCTCAGAATTCGATTATCGCGTATTGATTCCTGAGACACGCCTTTGAATATCGGGGAGCAGCACGAATGGAAAAGGAATTATCGGCTGACGAAGTCGGCTCACTTTTACGCGGTTACATGGGGCAGGACAGGTCACGGAAATCGTATGACTCGCGGCTGGCGGCGATTTCAATCCCTTCACGCAGTTGCTCAACTCCTGTCCGCGCTGATGAGGCCTGTTGAAATTCTGATATCACGCCGGTTCCTTCCCCCACTCGACGGCGAGTTGCACCAGAATTTTCACGGCCGTCTGCATCTCTTCCAGGCTGCACCATTCCAGCGGGGAATGGACGTTGTGCTGGCCCGCCGAGAGGTTGGGCGTCGGCAGACCCTTTTCCGTCAGCAGCGAGCCGTCTGTGCCGCCGCGGATGAGGGCGTACTTCGGCTCCAGCCCGATGGCCCGCAGCGCTGCCTCGGCTTTGGCCATGGCGCGCGGCTCCTTGGTCAGGCCGTCGCGCAGGTTGCGATATTGCCGTTTGATCTCCACGGTGATCTTTGCCCCGGGGAATTCGGCTCGCAAGGCGACGGCAATGCTCTCCAGCAGTTGTGCCTGTTCCGTCAATGCCGAGGTTTCGAAGTCGCGGAGAATGAGCCGGGCCGAAGCTTCCGCCACGCCTCCTTCGATGTGATACGGGTGGAGAAAGCCCTCGCGGCCGTCGGTCGTTTCCGGAGCCAGCCGCACTTTCGGCAAACGCGTGAGAAACTCACTGAGAATCCGCACGGCATTGACCATCACTCCTTTGCCGATCGACGGATGAATGTTCACGCCAACGACGCGGACAATCGCCTGGTCTGCGGAAAAGGTTTCCGCGTTGATTTCTCCCTGTCCGCCGCCGTCCAGGGTGTACCCGCACGTCGCATTCAATTTCCGCAGATCGAGCTTGTCGGTGCCACGGCCGATTTCCTCATCGCACGTGAAGCACAGCCGGACGGGAGCATGGGGCACGTCGCGGCGAGACATCAGTTCCGCGGCGGCCGTCATGATCACGGCGATGCCGGCCTTGTCGTCGCTGCCCAACAGCGTGGTCCCATCGGTGGTGATCAACGTATGCCCGAGGCACGTGGTCAGCTCCGGCGTCTCGGCGAAACGGATGATCTTCGTGGGATCACCCGGGAGCGGGATGTCTCCCCCCTGGTAATTTCGATGGACGATCGGCCGGACATGCTCCGCCGAATACTCCGGCGACGTATCAACATGGGCGATCCAAGCAATCGCCGGCGACGGTTTCGTCCCCGGCACCGTCGCCATCACGATGCCGTGATCATCGCAGGAGACATCGCTGAGCCCTAATGCGCGGCATTCGTCCGCCAAGAGCCGGCTGAGCACCAACTGTTTGGCGGTGCTGGGGTACGTCGGGCTGGTTTCATCCGACTGCGTGTCGAGTTTGACATAACGCAGAAACCGGTCTAACAGACTGTCCATGGTGATCCTGCCTGAATTTCACATCGTCCGAACTAAACGACTGACGCCGCATCATGGCTGATGGACTCTGGTGAATCAATTGATACGATCCGGCGGCAGAAAAATCACGCGCGAGATCCAGGGAGAATTCCGAGCGTCGGTCTTTGGCAACGAGATCTCGAATTTTCGGTGAGGGTCTTGGGTGCCGCCCAGTTCCGCGTCCGGACCTTGCCACCAGAAACCGCGTTCCTCATTTCGAAGAAATCTTCTCCAGCCGATGCTCAACCGGCCCATCGTCCAGCGGGCGTTGATGTCTTGCAGCGGCCGCACATGAATCGAACCATCCGGCAACTGGTAACGCATGGCATCGATGCCGAGCGGGCCAAAATACCCGTGGTCCTGCAACCGATCGGCGGCCTTTAAGGCGATGTTGACCGCGGGTTGCCAGCGGCTCTGAAAATCGGCTCCTGCGTTTGGCGGGATGGTGAACCAACTGCCGCGATACTGGCCCAGTTCATCGTTGACCAGAGAGGTCACGCCAATGAGCTGCGGAGTCCCCAGTTGCGGAATCTGAATCTGAATGCCGATCTCTTCCAGATTCCGGACCCACGGTTCGACAAAGACGACGCCTTGCTGAGCGATGCGTTTTTGAACCCATGACCTGGCCGATTCCGGTAGTTCACCATCCAGCAGAATTCTCTCGCGCCCGGACATCCCCCAGCTCGCCTTGATCACCGTGCGATGGGAAATCTCCATCGCGCGTCGCAACGCGGCATCCCATTGCGACAGGTCGCTGACTGCGGAAGCCCCGGGCAAGCCGACTTCCCATTCCGATTCGAGATCGAACGAATACTGCCGACTGTTGCACTCGCGGACAATCCGCGGATGCGGCGCGGCAAACGACCAGCGCCGCAGCCGGGCCATTTGAATCACGGGATCGGTCCAACCCCACGGCACAAAATCCAGACCGGCCGGGACGCGCGACAAATCCAGAACGGGAACAATCCGGGGCAGGCCGTGCTGATCGGCCAGCCGTGCGAGAAACGAAGACACGATGTGCGCGGGAACGGAGAACCAGACATAGTCCCCGTCCTCCGCGACGGCGAGCCAGCTCGTCGCCAGTTCGGCATTCCGCCTCGCCACGGTAGCCGACGGCTGATAGCCCCGATCTGCCAGGTGATGTTCGAATTCAAAATTGCCGAGAAACAATCGCGGCATGTCGAGGGGTCCGGCGGCAGAATTTGCGCGAAGTCGATAAAAAAACCGCCGAGAGGTCGGCGGTACGAGCGAAGCGGAGAGGGCGGGATTCGAACCCGCGGTGGGCTTTTGGCCCACGCCGCATTAGCAATGCGGTCCATTCGGCCACTCTGGCACCTCTCCGGCCGTGGCTGCAACTATAACCCCTGGAGATCGGAAAGCAAGTCCGGGTTCGCGTTGGCTCAGTCCGACGACGGCTGATTCGGCAACAGTCCCAGCGCTTCCAGCCGGCGGTATAACTTCGGCCGGGACATTCCCAGCATCTGGGCCGCTTTCGAGAGGTTCTCCCGGCAGGCAGACAATGCCGCTTGAATCTGTTCCCGCTCCGTGATTTCCAGCACCACATCCAACGGCAACATTTGCGGAGCCGGCAGCGGACCCAGACGCTGGGCATCCTGGCCGGCCCGGAACGACAAGGGAAAATTCTCCGGCGTAACCAGCGACCCGGTCGCCAGGGGAGTCGCGGAATGGATCACGTCTCTTAGTTCGGCCACGTTGCCGGGCCATTGGTAACGCCGCAGGGCCTCGACCGCCTCGGGAGAAAAACCGGTCAATTGTTTTTCCGCAACACGATGGCTCTCCTCGAGAAAGAACTGGGCGAGCGGCAACAGATCGTCCGTGCGGTGGCGCAGCGGCGGAACGTCCATCACGACGGGCGTCAGCAGGTAATACAGGTCGCGATGAAATTCGTCCCGGTCCGCCAGTTCCTTCAACGGCTGATCGGTTGCCGCCAGGATACGCGGCGCCTGGGGCTGAGTATTCGTCACCAGCCAATCCGCCAGCCGATCCTGCACATCGCGCCCGGCGAAGGGAATGTCTTTGAGGAACAGCGTTCCGGTTCGCAGCGTGTCGTTGTCCAGGTCATGATCCATGAGATGTTTGAGGATCCGCTTCAACTCGGAGCTTTCCGTCCGCCGGCAGTCCACCGGGACAAATGCCCGCTTGCGCAGCGGCCCGCGCGCATGCAGTACGCGGGCCAGGTGCTCACGGCCGGTCCCCTTCTCGCCCGTAAACAGCACGGCGCCGCTGCTCTGAGCCGCAATCGCCAATTGAGCCAGCACGCGCCGCATGGGCTGACTGCGCGCGATCAGGGTCTCTTCTCCGTACCGTCGATGAATTTGATATCGCAATGCCGCCAATTCCGCGTGCAGGATCTGCGCCGGCGTCGCAGCCACGGACGATACCGATTCTTCCATCGGCAGAATCGTGCCCAGCACCAGCGCCACGCGCTGCTCAGCGTCGAGCAACGGCTGGAAGCGCAGCCGCATCGAAACCGGCGTTGCCGTCCGATGCGGCAGAAACAAAGGGACCTCGGCGAGTTGACCATTCCAAACTTCCGCCGGCGGCGCACAGGCCGCCAACAGCGCCTCGCGAGATTGAGAGTCGGCTTCCGTGACGTAATCGCACGTCAGGCCGAGCACTTCGTCCGACTTCCAACCGGTCTGTGCCGTGCACCCTGGATTGAACAACACCAACCGGCGTTTGGCATCGAGCAGAAACACGGGCGTGTCGGACTCGGCCACCAGCCGAGCCCAGCGTAGGGAATGGGTTTGCTGCGACTTCGATGGAGCCATGACGGTTCTCGTGTCGGCAGGGGGCGTTGACCGTTGTCCCCTCAGCGCTGCACGCGGCCTGATCCCGAACCGCGCATCAACGCCTCGATTTCCTCGCGCGACGCATGATTGAAATCGCCCGTGATGCTGTGCTTCAGACAACTCGCCGCCACGGCATATCGCAGCGCAGTTTCCGGCGCCGAAAGTCCCGGCGTCAACAGCCCGAAAATCAGTCCGCCGGCGAATGCGTCCCCGGCCCCCACGCGGTCTACGATGTTTCGGATCGCATGGGGCGAGTAACGGCCGGCATGATCCAGCGGGGCAAAATGCGCCTGGTTCGAGGCCACGTCATAGAGCATCGCCCCCCAATTGTTATGACTGGCCGAAAGGCTCTCTCGCAGCGTAATGCCGACCTGCTTCACCCGCGGGAACTGCCGGACGATCTCCCGGGCGACGTCGGGATACGCCGCGATGCCCAGTTCGCCCGATTCGACATTCGTCTGGGCGGCGTGAATGCCCAGCACCTGCTCGGCGTCTTCTTCGTTCGCGATGACGACGTCGACGAATTCCAGCAGCCGGCGCATCGTCTTTCGGGCCAGTTCGGTTCCGGAAAGTTTCGGATCCCAATTCCACAGCTTCTTGCGGAAATTGAGATCGCACGAGACCGGCACCCCTGCGCTTCGCGCCGCCTGAACCGCGGCGATGGAACTCTCCGCGGCCAGCGAACTCAAAGCCGGCGTAATCCCGGAAATGTGAAACCACCGGGCCGATTTCAGAATCGCCGTCCAATCGTAGGCCTCTGGCGGCGTGACGGCGATCGTGGATCCGGCCCGGTCATAGGTGACGGTGCCGCTCCGCTGATTCGCGCCGGTCTCCACGTAATAGGTGCCGAAGCGGCCATCGGGCGACCGCCGGACCAGGTCGGTCGCGACGCCGAGCCGACGCAATTCCTGCTCAAACGCCGTGGTGAGCGGGTTGTCGGGCAACGCCGTGCAAAACGCCGCCTGGGCCCCTTGCAGGGCGATCGAAACGGCGACGTTGACCTCGGCACCGCCGAACGTCGCGTCCCAATGTCCCGGCAACGACTGCGACATCCGCAGAAAACCGGGCGGACAAAAGCGGATCATCACTTCGCCGAAGGTCACCACGCGCGTCATCGGAGGACGTCTCGCTGAAAGGACACGGAATCAAAGGGGCGCAAGCCCCGGGTAGTAGGTCAGTTTGCCTTTCAATGTAGGGCACTTGCTCCGCAAGTACCAATCACACTTGCGGAGCAAGTGCCCTACATAATTAAACTGACCCACTACAAAGCCTCGCCCCATCATCTCACGTGCCGGGACCTTTGACAAACGTGCGTCGCCAGGAATACCGACCTGGGACGTGCCAACCGGAAATCGGGACTGCACCCTGTTTCCTCTCCCGGAAGCGCATGGACAAAGCCAAAAGCCTGTTCCCGCAGGTAGAATGGAAAAATCGCGACCGGCCGCCTGCGCCAGTCTCTCCGGCCTAACGCCGAACACCTACCGCCTACCGCCCAACCCTCAACCCTCAACCCTCAACCCATGCCCACACTCGGATTCGACATCGGCGGGGCGAACCTCAAGGCGGCGACCAGCGATGGCCGTGCGGCTGCTGTCGCGTTTCCCTTGTGGAAAACGCCCGATCAACTGGCGGAGGCGTTGGCCAGGCTGCGAGATCAACTGCCGAACTGCGACCGTCTCGCCGTCACCATGACGGGAGAGCTCGCCGATTGCTTTGCAACGAAAGCGGAAGGCGTCTCCCGGATTCTTGACGCGGTGGAGTCGCTGTCGGCCGGACGCTTGGCACAGGTGTGGTCCACTGCCGGCGAATTTCTTGAGATCATGGAAGCCCGTGCGCAATGGAAGCAGGTCGCCGCCGCCAACTGGCATGCGCTGGCGACGTGGGCTGGACAATTCGCCCCGCAAGGGTGCGCCCTCATCGTCGATGTCGGTTCGACAACCACCGACATCATTCCGCTTCAGGACGGCGTTCCCTGTCCCCTGGGACGAACCGACGGCGAACGGCTGTTGAGCGGCGAACTGGTGTATACGGGTGTCCGCCGCACGCCTTTGTGTGCCGTCAGTCAATCCGTCGAGTGGCGAGGCAAGACGTGCGGCATCGCGGCCGAATTGTTCGCCACGATGCTGGATGCGCACCTGATCAACGGCAGGATCGCGCCGGATGACTCCGACAACGACACGGCGGACGGCCGCCCGGCGACGGTGGAAAGGGCTTTTGACCGGATGGCGCGGATGGTGTGCTGCGACCGGTCCGAGATCTCAGTAGACGAGTTGACGGCTCTGGCACAGCAGTTCGTCGCAGCGCAGGCATGGCAGATTCAAGCAGCCGTGCGGCAGGTCACGGAACGGCTTCCGCAACCTGCCTCGATCGTCATGGCCTCAGGTTCCGGGGCCTTTCTGGCGCGGCGCGTTCTCGGACTGACGATCTTCTCCACCAGCGCGGAACGCATCGATCTGGACAAAAAATTCTCCCCGGAGATTGCCGAGGCGGCATGTGCGCATGCGGTCGCGTGCCTGGATCACAACGCTTCTCTGAAGCGTTGCTAAGGGGATGCGGTCTTGACCCGTTTTACCTGAAACGCTAACTTTCCCCACCCTTCCGGCGGGCTTGGCCTCGTCGTGGAAGGAACGGGGGAATCATGGCCGGATTCAAGACGCATATCACCGTCAGCACCGCCTGCGGCGCGGCCTACGGCTGGTATGGGGCATCGCAACTCGGCCTGCCGATGCCCGCCTGCCTGCTGGCCGGCGGGCTGTGTTCCGTTTCGGGGATGCTCCCGGATCTGGACAGCGATTCCGGCGTCCCCGCGCGCGAAACGAAGAACTTTGCAGCGGCCGTCATCCCCATGCTGGCGTTTCATCGTCTGCATCTGCACGGGCTGTCGGTCGAACAGATGGCGCTGGCCGGCGCGCCGCTGTACCTTTTTATTCGCTTCGGGCTCGGCTCGCTGCTCAGCAAGATCACCGTGCATCGCGGAATGTTTCACAGCATTCCGGCGCTCCTCATTGCCGGTATGATCGCGTTTCTGATCTGCGACACCGGGATGACAACCGTCCGATTTTTCAAGGCGGGCGGCGTGCTGCTCGGCTTCTTCTCGCATCTGCTGCTCGATGAAATCTGGAGCGTGAATCTCTCCTCCAGCGGTCCAATGATCAAAAAGTCGTTCGGCACCGCCATCAAGTTTTTCGGCCCGACGGCGACCGGGAATTCGGCGACGTACGGCATTCTGATTTTCCTGTCGCTGCTGGTCGTGCAGGATACTCAACCCGTGCGGACGGCCAACGCCTTGCCTGCGCCCCGGGTTCAGGAAGAGTTCGCCGAGCCGCCTCCGCCCCTGCGCCATGCGGACCGTCACCCGCGCAACCCCATCTATGAATAGTTGTTCGAGGAGAAGATCGGATGTCACTCTCACTGTATGACGGCGTGATGCTGGCGATTGTGCTGTTCTCCGTATTTCAGGGCGCCATGAAAGGCATGGCCTGGCAACTCGCGCCGATCGCCTCGCTGGTCCTGGGCTACCTGTTTGCCGTCCCGTTGTCGGCCGCCACGGCACAATGGTTCGGCGAGCCGCCGCTGAACCGTGCCTTTGCGATGATCACCATGTACATCCTGGTGTCGCTGGGCGTTTATCTCATCGCCAGGTCGCTCAGGGACTCGCTGGAAAAAGTCAAGCTCCTGGAGTTCGACCGGCATCTCGGCGCGCTGCTGGGCGGAGTGAAAGGCGTGTTGTTCACCGTAGTTTTGACCGTGGCCTTGCTGAGCGTGTCGCCCACCGCCGCGTCGCTGATCGTCAAATCCGAAAGCCGCACGATTGCCGCGCAGATCGTGAATTTCGTCTGCCCCTTGTTACCGGAAGACGTGCATCGCGTGATCGATCCGTACCTCAAGCCGATTCACGACCACGCCGACGACCGCGAGATGCCGTTCGTCGATACGTCGTCGGAGGAAGACACGCTGGACGTCGCCCGGCACGAGAAGGACGCCTTTGCCCCCCGTTCGCGCACTCGTACCCCGATCTTCGAGGATGAGCTGTCCGAGGACGACGCCCGGAACGATTTCTCCGAGGATGCCTTTGAACCGCGTTCTTCCCGAAGTCCCCGGCGGCGATCGGACGATGAGTTTGACGAAGAAGAAGACATCGCCCCCCGCCGCCGGCAACGGTCAACAGACGACGAGGACTCTCGTGATTCTGAACCGGCCGAAGACATGAGCCCGGATGAATTCGGCGCCGATCCCGAAGAAACGCTGGAAGACGAGCGTCCAACGCGGTTGCGGTAAATCGCTGATTTCGCGGCGATCTTCTGCAAGCCGGCCGGCTGGCATCGAAAGACGGCATCCCGCGTTGCTGAATAATCCATTCTCGGTGTGCGCTGCGGGAGGGTGAAATCCTGCCGCCGCCGAAGGCTCTCAGGATTGGGAATTGACGGTTCGGAGTGCTCGGCAACACGATTCCGACCGCGACACGCACTTGGCAGACGGGATATGCTGTAGAAAGCGATAAGCGCTTTCCGTGGATCGTGACGAAGGAAGTTCGCCATGAAAATATCCCGCAAAGCCTGGCTGCCGTGGCTCGCCATTCCGGCCGTCACGGCATGTTGGGCCGGTTGGTTGTTTTGGGAACACCGGTCCGGGCCGCATGTCGACGTGTCTGAGCATGCTGTGAAATCAGGTTCTCATTCACCGGCAGGCTCGCACGAACATGCTGCGCCGACGATCCAATCGTTGACGCTCTCCGACCAGGCGCGCGGCAATCTCGACTTGCAAGTGCAGAAAGTCGTGCGGACCGATTACTGGCGATCGCTTGCGGTGCCGGCGGAAATCATCGAAGAGCCGGGCCATTGCGAGCAGCGGATCACGACGTCGCTGGACGGCATCGTCCAGAAGATTCACGTGCTGAAAGGCCAGACGGTATACCCGGGCGCTGCTCTGTTCGATCTGAAGCTGGTCGGCGGACCGCTGGCGGACGGCCAGTCGAATCTGCTGAAGACCGTGCAGAATCTGGAACTCGTGAATGCCGAATTGGCCCGGATCGCACCGCTTGCCGATCAAGGGACGATTCCGATCCGCACGCTGCTGGAGAAGCAATACGAGAAAAAACGGCTGGAATCGCAGCAGCACACCGACACCGAGGAACTGCTGATCCGCGGGCTGACGGAAGACCAGGTGCAGGGCATCCTCCGGACGAAATCCCTGCTCAGGGAGTTTACCGTCCGGGTGCCGCGTCCGCCCGAAGCCAGGCCGCTCTCGGAGCCGGAACATCCTCCCGAAGACCATGCGGTGATTCAGGCCGTCACGCCGGCCGGGCTCTCGGATTACGCATCGCACGATCACGGCACGGTGTATACGGTGGAGCAGATCGACGTCGTGCAGGGCGAATTGGTGCGCAGCGGCGATCCGCTCAGCCATTTGGCGCTGCACACCGTCTTGCTCATCGAAGGCCGGGCTTTCGAGCGAGAGGCATCGCTTGTGGAGCGTGCCCTGAAAGAGCGCTGGCCGGTAGAAGCCCATTTTGAAACTGGCGACCGGCTGCCGATGGTCCGCAAAGACCTGAAGGTGTTGTCGATCGAGAATTCGCTGGATTCCGCCGGCCGCACGCTGAAATTTTTCATACCGTTGGTCAATGAAGTGTTTCTGGATCAAAAGGTCGGCGAGATTTCCTACCGCAACTGGCGATTCCGGCCTGGCCAGAAAGTCCGGCTGTTATTGCCGACGGAATTCCTGCCAGAGCGGATGGTTCTGCCGACGGACTCCCTGGCCCGAGAAGGGGCGGATGCGTTCGTGTTTCGCATGAACGGCCGCAAGCTGGAAAGGGTTCCCGTGGTGATCGATTATCAAGACGCCGTCCACGCGGTGCTTGGTCCGGGCAGCCGCATCCATCCGGGCGACGTCGTGGCCATCAACCAGGCGTATCAACTGAATCTGATGCTCCGGCAGGCCGAATCCCCGCACGCCGGGCATGATCATGAGCATTAAAGGATGAACGCTTGCGGTTTCGCTGTACTGCGAAGCCGAAAGCGTTCGTTACGGCCCTCAACACTCGATCGTTCCGTGAACTCACTGATCCGCTTTTCGCTGCAGCATCGATTGCTCGTCGTCGCGCTGGCGCTGGTCACGCTGGTTGGCGGGGGACTGGTGTTGGTCGACTTGCCGATTGACATTTTTCCCAGCCTCACCCGGCCGCGCGTCGTCGTGATGACCGAAGCGTCCGGGCTGGCGCCGGAGGAAGTCGAAACGCTCGTCACCATTCCGATGGAGACTGCCCTCAACGGCGCCGCAGGCGTGGAGGCCGTCCGCAGTTCGTCCGGCATCGGTCTCTCGGTGATTTACGTCGAATTCGGCTGGAACATGGACATCTACGTCGCCCGGCAGATTGTCACCGAGCGGCTGGCCACCGTGATGGAACGCCTCCCCGAAGGCGCGAAGCCGGAACTCGCCCCAATCAGTTCGCTGATGGGCCAGATCATGATCGTCGGCCTCTGGAGCCGGGACGGTACGACGCCGCCGGATGAAATCCGCACCACCGCCGACTGGGTGCTCCGGCAGCGATTGCTGACGATTCCCGGCGTTGCGCAGGTTGTCGTCATGGGCGGAGGCCGCAAACAGTTTCAAGTGCAGGTCGACCCGGAACTCATGATTTCCTACGGCGTCACGCTGGCCGAAGTCGAACATGCCCTCGGCGAAAGCAATCAAAACGCCACGGGCGGTTACCTGCTGCAAGGCTCGAACGAATTCCTGGTGCGCGGCATCGGCCGTGCGCGGAACGCCGACGAAATCGGCCAGACCGTGGTCCGCCAGGGTTCGCGCCCCGTGCTGATCCGGGACGTGGCCCGCGTCGAGGTCGGGACGCAGGCCAAGCGTGGCGATTCCTCGGCGAACGGCCATCCGGCGGTCGTGCTGACGATCACCAAGCAGCCGCACGCCGATACGCGGCGCTTAACCGAAGCCATCGAATCCGCGCTGGCCGACATCCGCGCTTCGCTCGCCGATACCCGCCCGGACCTGGAGATCGACGACCGACTCTACCAGCAGCGAGAGTTCGTCGATCTCGGCATTCACAACGTGATCGAGGCGCTCCGCGACGGCGCCATCCTGGTGCTGATCATCCTGTTTCTGTTCCTGATGAATTTCCGTACGACGTTCATCACGCTCACGGCGATTCCGCTCTCCATCGTGATCACGGGCCTCGTTTTCCGCTGGTTCGGCCTGTCGATCAACGTGATGACGCTCGGCGGACTCGCCGTGGCGATGGGCGAACTCGTCGACGACGCCATCGTCGACATCGAAAACGTCTTTCGCCGATTGAAGGAGAACGCCCACGCGGCCCAGCCCAGGCCGGCTTTGGACGTGATCTACGATGCCAGCCGCGAAGTCCGCAGTTCCATCGTGTTCGGCACGATGCTGGTGATCCTGGTGTTCATCCCGCTCTTTTCGCTGTCGGGCATTGAAGGCCGGCTGTTCTCGCCCTTGGGCGTGGCCTACATCATTTCGATTCTCGCGTCGCTGCTGGTCTCGTTGACGGTGACCCCGGTGCTGGGCAGCCTGCTGCTGTCCGGTTCGCAGGCCATCCACCAGGAAGAAGACGGCTGGGTGTTGCGCCAGTTGAAGCGGCTTGCTGCCCATGTCATCCAGGCGAGTTTGCATCCGCGCGGATTGACCGTCATTCTCACCGGCGTCTGCCTGGCGATTGCCGGCGGCGGCGTGTTGGTCACGCAGTTGGGCAGCGATTTTCTACCGCCGTTCGATGAAGGGGCCGCCCAGGTGAACGTGATTCTCCCGCCGGGAACGTCGCTGGATGCGTCGAATCGCGTCTGCCAGATGGTCGACCGGTCTTTCAGCCGGCTCATGGAGACCAAAGAGTCGCCGCGCGGCCTGATTCACAAGTTCGTCCGACGGACGGGCCGGGCGGAACTCGACGAACACGCCGAAGGCGTCCATCACACGGAGTACATTCTCTCGCTGAATCCAGAGAGCGGGATGCCGCGCTCCGAAGCGCTGGAACTCTTGCGGGCCGAACTCGTCGAGATTCCCGGCATCGAATATGAAGTCGAGCAGCCATTGGCCCATATGTTGAGCCACATGCTGTCCGGCGTGGCGGCGCAGATCGCCATCAAGGTCTACGGCGAAGACCTGGATGTCTTGAGGAAGACTGCCGAGCAGATCCGGGACGAAATCGCCGACATCCCCGGCCTCGCCCCTCCGGTCGTCGAGCCGCAGCGATTGATCCCGCAACTCCGTATCGAACTCCAGCGCGATCAACTGGCGTTGTACGGCATCACGCCCGGCGAAGTGAACCAGTTCATCCAGACCGCGCTCAACGGCCGGGCCGTATCGACCATGCTCGAAGGCCAGCGGACGTTTGACATCGTGATCCGTTTAGACGACCGTTATCGAACCGACCTCAACACGCTGCACCGGCTGAGCATCGACCTGCCGTCGGGAGAGCGCGTTCCCTTGTCGGCGGTGGCCCGCGTGTATCAAGGCGGCGGGCCGAACACGATCAATCGCGAAAACATCCGCCGCCGCGTCACCATCCGGGCGAACGCCACGAGCCGGGACCTGGGCAGCGTGGTGAACGACATCCGCCGCGCGGTCAACGAACGCGTCGATCTTCCCGAAGGGTACTTCATTCACTACGGCGGCCAGTTCGAAGCCCAGCAGGAAGCGACGCGGCTGCTTGGACTGCTGGGTGCCGTTTCGTTCGCCGGCGTGTTTCTCGTGTTATATACGCTGTTTCCCTCGGCGAGAATCGTGCTGCAAATCATGACGGCGCTGCCCATCGCCTTCGTCGGCGGCGCCGCGGCGCTCTGGCTCACCGGCCAGACGCTCAGCGTGGCGGCCCTCGTCGGCTTCATCTCGCTTTCCGGCATCGCCGCCCGGAACGGCATTCTGCTCGTCTCGCACTACATCCATCTCATGCACTCGGAAGGCGAACACTTCTCGAAGGAGATGGTGCTTCGCGGCAGCCTCGAACGGCTCGCCCCGGTGCTCATGACGGCCCTCACCGCCGGCATCGGGCTGATTCCCCTGGTCCTCGGCGGACATCAGCCCGGCAAAGAAATTCTGTACCCGGTGGCGACCGTCATCCTCGGCGGGCTCGTCACCTCGACCTTGAGCGAATACCTCGCCCACCCGGGGCTTTTCTGGTACTTCAGCGGCGACGACGCCCAACACCTCGCCAAACACCACCGCGGGCTGGACTGACGCCGCGGTCCAAGAAATGTCCCGGCGTCGCCGACGCCGGGCTTTGGGGAGATTGGCGTTACTTCTCTGAATTCCACGCGCTGTCCGGCGTCTCATGTGGCGCACGCGCCGCGGCGAGCAGCCGGATCAATTGCCGCTGCTGGGCCGGCGTCAGGTGGCCGAGTTGTCGTTCATGGCACTCCCGGACTTTCGCCGACAACTCGTCGAGCAATGCCTGCCCGGCGGGAGTCAGCGTGACTTCCACCACGCGCCGATTTGCCGGCGGACGCAGCCGTGCGATCCAACCGCCCGCTTCCAGGCGATCCAGGAGTCGAGTCATGTCCGGCGCGCGGGATATCAGCTTGCCGGCAAGCTGTTGGACCGTGATCGCCGCCGGAAACGCGGCTTCCAGCAGCCGCAAGGTGTTGTACTGCTGAGGCGATAGTCCCTGTCCGCCGAACAGTTCGTCTTCCAGCGCCTTGAGCCGGTCATACGTCCGCCACAAGCTCAAGTAGGCTTCCTGCGCGAGGGAGTCAAACCGTCTTCGCGAAGGCACGGCACTGCGGACGACTTTGCTGCGGTTCATGCCCGCCATGGTATCCCCAACCGGCCCGAAGCGCAAGTTCGCAGCTCTTGTAATACCAATTCCAACAATTAACAGCGCGCAAGATTTCACCAAAGCCCGGCGTTGGAAACGCCGGGACCTATTGGGGAAACGCTGTTATTCTCTGGGATTCACATTACTGGATCGCGTCTGGCGCCGCTGAGTCCACATCGTCATGACCGGCACATCCCGCATGTGTCGGCAATCCGCACATTTCCGCATTACCGGCACGGTCTATGTCTCCGGCACGGAGTCTTTCAAATCGCCAAGAGCCGCGCGCTCGTCAGCGCCGGTCAGGCCTTGGTTCTGACCTACGATTTCAGCACCGTCTCCCTTCGCGACAGCATCCATTCTCTTTTCTGGAAATCGAGGCCCGAATGCCTCCGTCGACTCCATTCACCGAAGAACTGGCCGGCCAGGAAGAGACCCTGTCGGTGCTTGTCACCGATCATTGGGTCGACGACTTCTGCGAGCATGTCGGCTCGTTGTGCGCGGTCTTGCAGGCCCTGCTGCGCGTCGAAGGGACGGACCGTCCGCCAGCGTTGATCCTCGAAGCCTTGAAGGACTGCGCTTCATTGCAAGACCTGCTCAATGCCATTCCGGTCTGGGGCGGACAGGTCGTCTCCCATTCGGCCCGGTCGGCGATTACCGCCGGTCGTGTGGCCCACTCGCCGAGAGTCGCGACTCCGCCGTCTGCCGTACTGGCCAATCTCAACGTTTCGTCGCTAGGCGACAGCTTTCCGGAACTTGCCGCAGTGCAAGACGACGCGCTGCCGGCCGTCGACCAAGGCAGCCTGGAAGAGCGCTGCCAGCACGATGTGGATGACATGCTGAAGCTGTTGCGCAAGTTCCGCTTCCGGGCCGAAGGAGATCTCCGCGAGTTGGAGCTGTTGTCCGTCGGCCATGACTGGTCCCGGTTATCGCGGCTGGCCGGGGTGCTGAAGGACGCCGCCGGGCAGGTGTCGGCGTACCGCATCGTGGTGGACGCTGCCGCATTGCAGGGAGCCGCCCGCGTCGGCTGCCGCAACGATGTCGACGTCGCCTTGGATGCCCTCCGTGCCGACTTGCGGGCCTGCGCCGTCCAGGTGGAGGAATGGCAGACGGCCGGGATGGTTTGCACCGAGGGTTGAAGGCGCTGCGAACTCGCACGCGAACATCGCGGTCGCTGGCGAGTTGGTAGCGGTACACTTTGAAACGGGTGGCACCACTACCGGCGAGTTCGCATGTCGTCAACAGGGTTGATGCGCGTAGCGTTTGGCGATTTTCATGCCGACGGTGCCGATGCCGTAGTAGCCCAGCGTCATCGTACCCACATGGGTGAGCAGGTCAAACGCCCGCCAGCGGTTCCAGCCGTATTCTTCTTCGAGCCAGAGAATCAGCAGGCTGGTCGCGTGGGCGTAGCAGCGGTCCATCGACATGCCCGTCGAAATGGCGATGAGTTCGTCCTGCGTTTCGATGCGCGGCGAAGTCAGCTTCTTCTGCCTGAGCAGCCGCACGGTGATCTCGGTTTCGGCCGGCATCTCCAGGCCGACGATGCTGAGTTCCCCATGCCCCTGGCCGGCGTGGGCGTCGCCGAGATAAAGGTAGCCCCCTTTCACGAACACCGGCAGAAAGACCGTGCTGCCGGGCGACGTCTCGAGGATGTCCATGTTGCCGCCATGCGGACCGCAGGGAAGAGTGCTGGGAACGCCCCAGTCGGGTGCGGTGCCGATGCAGCCGAGCATCGGGCGATAGGGGATCGTCAGGGTGTCGCTCCAATAGACCAGGCCGTCTTTGATGGGCATCACGTGGGCATTGTGCGGGCCTTCCACGCCCAGCCATTCCGCCAGCATCTTCGCCGGTCCCGAGTACGTGGCGCATTGCCCGATGCTCGGCGTGATGGCGTGAATGTCGACGGCAAGCACGTCTCCCGGTTCGGCTCCTTCGACCCAGATCGGCCCGGCGACCGGATTGCTATAGGGCTTGGTTGCCTTGTCTCGCTTGTCTCCCGGCTTGCGAAGCTGCCCGGACAGCGCATCTTCCGATTCTACGAGCAGCCGCTCACCCGGCTGAATGCGGGCGCGGGGGTCTAGATGCCGGGTGAATTCGTAAACCAGCGGATAAGCGGCAACACGCTGCATGGCGTCGTCCTTCGGAGTGTGGAGGTCCCGTGACGTTACCGAAATCGAAACCAGTTTTGAAGGGACGGCCAGAGGTGCAGTTTCATCGCCGGAGGCCTTCGCTGGAATACCGTTCGGTTCGATCAGGGTGGCACAGACATTCCTGTCTGTGCGGCAGAGGCGATTCTCAACAGCCCGGCAACTGATTCCACGCACCAGGCGCGGCGGCCAAAACGGTGCACGGCTGATGCTGGGTCGGGTGGTCGAACGTGATGCAGCGGGCATGGAGGGCGATGCCTTCGGGCCAGTGCGTGCGCGAACCGTATTTCTTGTCGCCGGCGATGGGCCAGCCCTGCGCCGACAGTTGCACGCGAATCTGATGGCTGCGGCCGGTTTCGGGCGTGATCTCCAGCAACGTCCGCGCCCCGGACGAATTCACCCGGCGGAAATTGAGCAGGCATTCCTGCGCACCGGGACTGCCCTCCGCGACGACCGACACGTGATTCGTCGTGCGGTCTTTGTGCAGCCAGTGATGCAGCGTTCCCGAGGGGGCCTCCACGCGTCCCTCCACCCAGGCCAGGTACGTTTTCTCGACCGACCGGTCTCGAAACTGGGCCGACAGCCGCGCGGCGGCCTTGCTAGTGCGGGCGAACAAGACGACTCCCGACACCGGCCGATCCAGTCGATGGACCACGCCCAGGAAAACGTCGCCCGGCTTGTGATATTTTTCCTTGAGGTAGCGTTTCACGGCGTCGACCAAGGTCGGCGACCCGGTGGAATCGCCCATGGTGAGCAGCCCTGACGGCTTATTCACGGCCAGGACGTGGTTGTCTTCCCAGAGGATGTCCGGCGGCGGGAGTCCGCGGGTCACGGCGTCCGGGCCACGCGGAAGCCGGTGTTATTGGCATCGCTGTTCGGGCTGAGGGCGCCCCGTGCCGCGGCACGGGACATCACCGGCGGGAGATCCCAGGCCCCTCCGCGCAGCACGCGCAGCATCCCTCCCCGCGGCCCCTGGGGATTGACCATCAGTTTGCCGACGCGACTGGAATACAAGGCTTTATCATGCCAGTCGAAACACCACTCGCTGACGTTGCCGTGCATGTCGAACAGGCCGAACTGGTTCGGGGGGAACGAGCCGGCCCGTTCCGTCCGTTTCAGGCCGCCCGCCCCGGGTTTTCCGGACGTGGTACCGACATTCGATTCCTTGCCGGAACTGGTTGCACCGAAGGAGTAGGAAGTAACAGTGCCGGCCCGGCAGCAGTATTCCCACTCGGCTTCCGTCAGCAAGCGGTAACCGTTGCCTCCCGGCGGCTCTCCCCCCAGCTTGTAATACGGTGCGAGACCTTCCCGGGCCGACAGCTTGTTGCAGAATTCGATGGCTTCATGCCAGGTGACGCTGTCGACCGGAAACATGTCGGTGTCTAAATTGCCGACCTTCCGCTTGAAAATGTCGACCTTGGTCGCCTTGTTGAATTTGCTCGGGTTGCTCCCGGTGACCTTCTGATATTCCCGTTGCAGCACTTCAAACTTGCCCACGTAGATCGGCTTGGAAATTTTGACTTTGTGCTGAGGCTTTTCGCTCGGGCTCGTCTTGGCTTCCAGGTCGGAAGCCCCCATCGCAAATTCGCCCGGTGGGATCAGCACCAACTCCATGTCGATGGTGTTCTTCACGCTGGGAGGAATCTGGAGTTCCTCGGCCCAGGCCACGCGCGCCTTTTGCACTGCCGCCTGATCAAACGGGGACTTCAATGAAGCCGGCCCCTGATCCGCAACGGTCACGACAACGACTATATCCTCAACTTCAAACAGCGGCTCAATCGGCTCGTCATTTGCGTCTTGCTCCGTCGTCGATGCCACAATCTCCTTTTTCAACTCAAGGCGGAACGGCGGATTCGGTTCCGGATCAGGCAAGGACGGAGCCTCCGGCACAACCGGATCGGGAACCACGATCGGCCCGACCAGCGTCACCACGGGGTTTTCCGCGGCCGGCTCTTCCGTCATCAAGGGGTCCAGCGGCTCTTCGGCCGCGACTTCCGCCGGATCTGTCTTTTCGGGATCGGGCGTCATCAGTTCCGGCGGCAGTTCGGTCTGATCCGAGGGCGGGTCTTCCGGTTTATCGGTTGTGTTTGAAGCCGGCTGGTCGGGTGTCGTGTTGTTCTGCGCGACGGTGTTCGGGCCGTCTGGCGGAGCGTCGCTTGGCCCGCTTTTCATCAACCACAGCAATCCCGCAGTCAGCAGGATCATTGCCGCCGCGCCGCCCAGGGCAGGCCAAAGCCAGGCCGGGAACCCGGTCCTGCCCGGGGCTGTCGTTTCAGGCGGCACAAAGGTCGTCTGCCCAGCGCGTGCCACTGGTTCCAGCAGCG
This sequence comes from uncultured Planctomycetaceae bacterium, assembly GCA_964388415.1. Lineage (GTDB taxonomy): Bacteria > Planctomycetota > Planctomycetia > Planctomycetales > Planctomycetaceae > CAZDGB01. The sequence continues at coordinate 46,194 of CAYMAO010000003.1, forward strand.
TGGGAAACGCGTTCTTGTCGGCAGCGAACGCTTGCGTCACCTCGGTATCCACCGGCCGGCCGGAATGCTGCGCGAGCGTTTTTTCCGGGACGGTCTGTGCGGCCGGCAACACGCGGGTATGACCGGAAGGGGCGCCCGGCACCTGGGTCACCTCGGAGCCGCCCATCGCCCAGGGTGACAACGCCTCCGCCAATTCTGTCGACGTGGCGTAACGCTGATCGCTCTTCTTCGCCATCAGCTTGTGATAAATGGCGTTGAGTTCGTCCGGCACGTCGCTGCGGAGTTTTTTCAGATCCGGGACGGCGTCGTTGATATGGCCAAGCATCTTCCGCGGCGCCGTCTTGTAGTCTTCCCCTCCATAAGGAGGGCGGCCCGTGAGCAGGAAGAACAGCGAGCAGCCCAGCGCATACAGGTCGGTCCGTCCGTCGCAGGCATGGACGTCTTCCCATTGCTCGGGCGCCATGTATTCAGGCGTCCCGAAACATTGGCCGGAATACGTCAGCGCACCAGCTTCCGGATCGTCGTTCGAGAGCCGGGCCAATCCCAGGTCCAGAATTTTGATCTGTCCGCCCTTGGTGACGAACAGGTTGGACGGCTTGATATCGCGATGCACCAGGCCCATGTCATGCGCCGCGCCGAGCCCGAGCGCTGCCTGGTAGACGGCCTTGCACGCGTTTTCGACGCTGAACGGGCCGCGCGTCATGACGAGCCGCTGCAGGTCGGTCCCCTCGACATATTCCATGACGAGGAAATGCGTTCCCTTTTCTTCGCCCGCATCGAAGGCCTGCACGACATTCGGATGCTGCAGCCGGCCGACCGCTTTCATCTCGCGCTCAAACCGGGCCAGTGCCGACTTCTGGCTGATCAACTGCGACGGGAGGATCTTGATGGCGACCGTCTTGTCGAGCTTGGTATGCACCGCCTTGAAGACGATGCCCATGCCCCCTTCGCCGAGCTTGCTCACCAGCCGATACGGGCCGAGCTGCGTGCCGGGCTCGAATGCGGCGTCTCCCTCGGCCGGAATCTCCACATAATTCGTCACGACGGTCGCCGGAGATCGCACGGTCGATCGAGACAGCGCCTCGCCCGACATCGGTGCCGTCGCCGGTCCGTCCGGAGGCTCGTCGAATTTCAGGCTGGCATCCGTTTCAGACATGCAAACCCCAACCGGGAGATTTCTGAGCAATCCGGAATCCGTACGGTCGTCCAATACTTGATGTTAGCCTTTGTCCAGAGGAATTGCGAGACTTTCGTCGGTGGATTTTTACGTTCGGGCGCATCCGCCGGGTGGCGTTCCGACAGCCTGTCGATCTCCAGGATCGTGAGATGTCGTCTTCAGCCCGGAGGGCGAAAAACAATCCGGACTGAGATCATGAGGGACTTCCCATCAGACCGCCAAACAACGGATGTACCCTTCACGGCTCCCATTCGGCCGACCCGGACGCCTGTCGATGACGAATCTCGATGAGATGACGATCCGGGATTCCGGGTTAGCCGCCGGCGGCCGCGCCCCGCTGCTTACGGATGACGTTGACATCGTCCGAGTTGATCAGGTCCGGCGCCGTCCAGCCGTCGAGATCGTATTCCGACATGCACTGATCGGCGAACTTCTTAAACCGTTCCGCAGAGCCGTCAGCCATGGCGGCTTGCAGCGTCTGGATGCGGCTCATGTCATACGAGCCGGCGTAATTGCGTTCGTAAAGTTCATGCCGGCCGCCGAATTCGGTGCCGACGGCGTCCCACAGCAGTTTCATCAGCTTGATGCGCTCCAAAGCCGTGACGTCGTTGGAGCCGCGGAAATACTTGTCGAGATACGGGCGCAGTTCGGGCGTCTGGAAATCGACGGCGTGCGATGTCGTGTAAATCAGTCCGCTGGCGACGGTCTGCTCGATGATCTCTTTAATGCGGCCATAAGCCGTGGTCGACAGCACGCGATAGGCGGCGGCGTATTCCGGGTTCGGCAGCACGGTCCCGCGGAACCAGGGCACCGGGGCGCGGGCCATGGCGTCGGTCATGCCCCAGAACATGTTGCGATACGCGAGAACCTCGCCGATGGACGCCTGCACGCCGTGGAACGTATTCGTGCCGGTCATCTCGACGGCTTTCAGCAGCAGGCCGGCGATGAAATCGAGTTTGACCGCCAGCCGGATGCAGCCCTGGAACGTGAAGCGGGGCATGAAGCCGGTGGCCGCCATCATCTTGTTGGCCTTGTCGACGTCGCCGTAGATCAGCACGTTTTCCCAGGGGACCAGCGCGCGGTCGAAGATCAGCACGGAATCGTTCTCGTCCATCCGGCTGGACAATGGGTAATCGAACGGGCTGCCCATCACTTCAGCCGTCATCGAGTACGACGGGCGGCAGACCAGCTTCACGCCCGGAGTATCCATCGACGCCATACAGACCAGTGCGAACGGCTTGCTGGCGATCGGCAAGAGTCCGCTCGTCGCCAGAAAACAATAATGCGTCAGGGCCGAACCGGTGGCGACGACTTTCGCACCGCTGACGATCAACCCGGCATCCGTCTCTTCTTCGACGTGCATATAGACGTCGGAAACATTGTCGGGCGGCTTATTCCGATCCACCGGCGGATTGACGATCGCATGGTTCAAATACAGCACCTGTTCCTGGCACTTGGCATACCACTTCCGCGCATTGTCCTGGTACGGAGCGTAAAAGTCGGCGTTGGCTCCCAACATGCCGAAGAACGCGGCTTTGTAGTCCGGCGTCCGCCCGATCCAGCCGTAGCTCAGCCGCGACCAGGCGGCCATGGCGTCGCGGGCGGCAACCAGTTGGGCGGCGTTGGCCGGGGCACGAAAATAATGGTGCGTGTAACCGCCGGAGCCCGTGTCCGTGGGGCAGGTCAGCACGGCTTTGTGTTTGGGATCGTGCAGCGCGTCGTACAACCGGGCCATCATGCGGGCCGGATTGCGGAACGCAGGATGCGTGGTGACGTCGGCCACCTTCTCGCCATAGATCCAGACCTCGCGCGGCCCGCGCAGGCTCTCCAGAAACTCCGCGCCGTTCATGGGCCGCGTCACCGGCCCCGAAGGATTCTCCAGAGTGCTCATTCAGGCGTTTTCCTCAGGGAGGAACGGGGATGTTCTCAAAGCACGCGCCCGGCAAAGTCGACCAAGGAGTGCTGCCGCAGGTGGCCTGGGCGCAACATGCTGTTGTGCCTCGCGAAATCAGGCGAATCGACCCTAACACACGGGGAAGACCGCTCGCAAGACCCTGTCGGATTCGCCGGACGGAATTCGCTATTCCGGGAATCCCGCTATTTCCCGTGCGCAGTTCCGGTTCGGACCGTCGCCCGGTCGCCGTGTTTTCCATGGGCATGTTCCGGTTCCGCGAAACCGATGGCCCAGGCGACCAGCGCTCCCAGCAGCAGTGCGACCGACAGCTTAATCCGGTCGTGCGAATGAAATTGCACTTCCGGCAAGAGATCGCTCAAGGCGATGCTCACAAACACGCCGGCGGAAAATGCCAGGGCGGCAGACGCCACGACCTGTTCCTGAGCCGACACCGCCTGTAATCCGACCATCAGCAGCACCGCGCCCAAGGGGCACATCAGCGCGTAGCCGAAGTTGACGGCGTGCCGCCAGCGCGGCGACCACCCGCCGGCCAGCATCAGCGAGGTAATCGACAGCGAATCCAGCGGTTTATGCAGCGCGATCCCCAGAAACGTGCCGAACGCCGCCGGAAATATTCCCGAGCCGTGTTGATGGGCGACATCCGCCTGCACGTTTGACGCCAGCGCCACACCGTCCAGAATCGTGTGGAGGCAGAGTCCAAACGTGACGCCCGCCCAGCTCACGCCGTGAACTTCCCGGCCGGCAGGTGTTCCATGGTCATGGTCATGGTCATGATGATGGTGGTCGTGGCTGTGGTCGTGGTCATGAGCGTGCGGCGTCTTTCCGGCCGTCGGTCCGCTCTCATCCCAGGGCTCGTGATGATGAAAGTGAAACGTGCGCAGTAGAAAAAACATGGCCAGCAGGCCCGTCATCATCCAGCCCGCACACCAGTTGAGCGCGCCGGCCGGGTTGTCGTCCACCAGCAGGGCGACGGCGTGCGGCCACTGGTGCAGAATGCCGACGCCCAGCATCAACCCGCCGACGAAACTCACCAGCAGTTGCAGCCGCGTATGGGTGATTCGCACGGCGGACGTGGCCACGCCGCCGAAGACTGAGGCGACCACAATGGCGCCGCAATACACGGCCAGCAGTTGCACAGGCGAGAAAACGGGCACGAACTCGCTTTCGGAGAAAATCACGGGAATCAACGAATGTCTGATGGTACTCGCTGCCCAACGTCATCACCACCCTGAAGTCCGCGCCGCGCACATCCGCTGGCTGGTGGTCTGAAAGCGTGTCGATTCGATCTACAGGAATGTGAGATGTTGCCTTCAGCCCGGAGGGCGTCAGAACCTCTTCCGCCCGGAGGGCGACAGAACATAGCCCCGTGCGTCAGCACTGGGAACGAGCCGGATGAACCGCAGCCCCGGCAGGGGCGTCAGAATCTCTTTCGCCCTCACGGGCTGGTGTTTTCCTGATTCCGTTTCCCCAGTGCTGACGCACTGGGCTACTTTCTGATGCCCTCCGGGCGAAAAACCATCCGGACTGAGATCAATATCGACATCCCATCAGGCCACCAAACAGCAGATGCATTTGTCCGCGCCGCGCATGGGAGAATTGCCCGCAGTCATTCCTTGGCACGGCCCGAGCCCTTCTTTCCCAACGCCATCACCGACAACAACTCAAAAATCAGATTCGCGGCGAGAATGGCCGTGATACCCGCATGATCATACGGCGGGGCGACTTCGACCAGGTCGCCGCCGATCAACGACAACCCTTGGAGACCGCGGACGAGGCTTACGATCTCGCGGCTGGACAGGCCCCCGACTTCCGGCGTCCCGGTGCCCGGCGAAAATGCCGGATCGACCGCGTCGATATCCAGCGAGACATACACGGGCCGCTGACCGATGCGATCGTGAATCTCTTCGATCACGGCCGGGATGCCGACGTCGGCGACTTCATCCATCGTCATCATGCGGGCGCCGAGCCCAAGCGCATCCGCGTAATCCTGGGGTCCCGCCGTCGGGCCGCGGATGCCGATCTGAAGATAGGCCCGAGTGTCGATCAGGCCCTCTTCGATCGCCCGGCGAAACGGAGTCCCGTGGCTGTATTTCTGGCCGGGATACTCGCAATCCCAGGTGTCGGGATGCGCGTCACAATGAACGACGGCGACCGGGCCGTGCTGTTTCGCATGCGCGCGCAGCAGCGGCAGCGAGATCGAATGATCGCCGCCGATCGAGAGCACGCGTGCCCCGTCGGCGAGGATGGCCTCGACTTCGGTCTCGATCGCGCGATGCGTCATCAGGATATCGACGGGCACGACGTCGACGTCGCCGTAATCCACGATTCGCAGCGCCTCGAAGGGCGCCACGCCGAGCGCGTTGTTATACCCCCACAGCAGCATCGACTGCTCGCGCACCGCACGCGGACCGAAGCGCGCGCTGCTGCGGTACGACACCGATCCGTCATACGGGATCCCGACAATGGCGACCTCGGCCCCCGCACACTCCCGGCGATGCGGCTGCCGGCCGAACGTGATCAGTCCCGCATAAGGCTGTGCTGCAAACGGACTGCCGGCATCGGTCATCGTTTCATTCCCTGAGCTCTGTCGGGTGGGTCGAGGGCTTGGACGAGGCCAATCAATTCGCTGGATCGAAATCCGATCGGTGGGTCTCGTCAAAGCCCTCGACCCACCCTACGATATTCATTCCAAATACGTTGAGTCGTTGTTGCTGGCCGCGTAACTTTGAACCAGGGATTCCGCGCTCTCGGCCGTCAACTGTCCGGCGGCGATGCGCTGCTGCACGAGCTGCCCGAATTGCTGCTGCAGTTGCTCCTTGTCGTACCGGGCGAACGTCAGCATGTCCCCCAGCCGGCTGCCGGCCACCAATTTGGTGATGTGATACCGGCCGTCGGTGTCGATCACGACATGCGCTTCATTCGGCGCACCGAACAAGTTGTGATAGCTGCCCATCACTTCCTGGTACGCCCCGACCAGAAACACGGCGAGGTAATACGGCTCTCCCGTGTAGGGGTGCATTTCCAGCACGTCTTTGACGTCCTTCAAGTCCACGAACTTGTCCACCTTGCCGTCGGAATCGCACGTGACGTCGACCAGCGTGGCAAAATCGGTCGGCGTTTCATTCAACCGGTGGATCGGCATGATCGGGAAGAGTTGCCCGATGGCCCACGAATCGGGCATCGAACGGAACACCGAGAAGTTGCAGAGGTATTTCGAAGCCAGAATCTTTTTCAGGTCACTGAATTCGTCCTCGGGAACTTTCGCCGTCCGGGAAAACTTGAGCGCCTTGGCACAGACCTCCCAGAACAGAACCTCCCCCTTGGCCCGATCTTCCAGGCTGATCAGGCCAAGATCGAATTGAAGGTACAAATCGTCTTTGCGTTCGAGCGCGTCATGATAATACTCTCGATAGTTCTTGACCGAGATCCCCTCGAACAGCTCTTTCAATTCGACGATCACCTGGCCGTCATCGTCGTCGACTTCCACCTGGGGCCGATTGTCGGCGAATGTTTCGATTTCGTCGCGGATCGACGTCACGAACACGGCGTGATAGGCCGTCATCACCCGGCCGCTTTCCGTGACGAGATGGGGGTGAGGCACCTGTTCGTCGTCGCACACGGTTTTGATGGCGTAGATCGCGTTGTTGGCGAACTCCTGCATCGTGTAGTTGATGGAGGCTTCAAACAGAGTCTTCGAGCCGTCGTAGTCCACGCCCATGCCGCCGCCGATGTCGAGATACTGCACGTTCACCTTGAGCTGCCGGAGCTTGGCGTACACGCGGGCGGCTTCCTTCAGCGCGTTCTTCACGCGCTTGATGTCGGTGACCTGCGACCCGATGTGATAATGCAGCAATTGCAGGCTGTCGAGCAGATTGGCCTCGCGGAGCAAGCGGACGCATTCCAGAAGTTCCGACGTCGTCAGCCCGAACTTGGACGCCTCGCCGCCGGACGAGGCCCACTTTCCCGAGCCGCGCGAATTGAGTTTCGCTCGGAGGCCGATGCCCGGCCTGAGGCCGGTCTCCTGCATCCGGCGAATGACGATTTTCAGCTCGTTGAGTTTTTCAATGACCAGAACGACCTGCTTGCCGATCTGAACGCCGGTCAATGCCAGATCGATGAAGGCCTCGTCCTTGAAGCCGTTGCAGACCAGCAGCGAACCGGCCGGCAGGTCCTGGGCGAGGGCCGCGTACAGTTCGGCCTTGGACCCGCACTCCAGGCCGCAATGGCAGCGGCCTCCCTCGCGCAGAAATTCTTCGACGATCTCCCTCCGCGGATTGACCTTCATCGGAAAGACCGGCCGATGCTCGCCCTGGTACGAAAACTCCGTGGCAGCGCGGCGGAACGCGTCGCTCAACTGGCTCAACTGGTTGGACAGCAACTGGGGAAATCTCAGCAGCACCGGCAACTGCACGCGGCGCTGCGAAATGAGCGTGTCGATCAATTCCTTCAAATCGACTTCGCGCGGATCACCCTTCGCCGGACGCACCAAAACGTGGCCTTTCGGGTTCACGTCAAAGTACCCGTTGCCCCAGTTGTCGATGCCGTAAATCTGCTGCACTTCGTCGAGCACGTCGCGATTCATTCGTTTTCCCCAGAAGGATCACGCTTCACAAATTCCGATCCCGATGTTCGCTTGCGGTTTCGCCTTTCGCCACGCAAACGGCGACTGCGAGATCTCCGGTGACGTTGACGACCGTCCGGCACATGTCCAGCAGCCGGTCGACGCCGAGAATCACGCCGATCGATTCGCCGGGAACCGAGACCGACCGCAGCACGCCGACGACCAGCGGGATCGACCCGCCCGGAACTCCCGCGGTTCCGATGCCGGCGAGCACCGCCATCAGCACGACTTGAAACTGCTGGGCCGTCGTCAGTTCGATCCCCATCACCTGGGCAAGAAACAGCACGGTGACGCCTTCAAATAACGCCGTGCCGTTCTGGTTGCCCGTCGCTCCGATGGTCAGCACAAAGTTGGCGACGTTCGGCGGCAATTTGAGGTCTTCCTCGGCAACGCGCAATGCTGTCGGCAGCGTGGCACTGGACGACGACGTCCCGAATGCGACCAGCATGGCTTCAGACGCCTCGCGGAAAAACGACAACGGTGATTTGCGGCCGATGACCATCAGTGCGAGGGGATAAATCACGAGGAGTTGCGTCAACAGCCCGCCAATGACCGTCAGCGCAAACGCGAACAAAGTGCGAATCACGTCCAACCCAAGTTGCGCCGTTATCGCAAAGACCAAACACCCGGCGCAGATTGGCGCGAGTTTCATCGCGAATTCGATCACCGCCATCGCAATGTGATTCAAGCCTTCCAGAAACGCCGTAAACCCCTGGCATTTCTCCGGCGCCGCGGTGATCGCCAGGCCGACGATCAGGGCGAACACCATCACGGCGAGCATGCCGTTCCCTTTCGATGAACCGTCAATCGCTCCGGCCATCTCTTGCAAAGGGTTTTCAGGCAGCAGGTCGATCAGCACGTCCCGGATCGGTTTCGCCTGATCGGCTTTTTTCATCTGGTTCGTCGCATCGGTCTGGTACCGCTGCTGCAAGGCTTCGCGCTGTTCCTTGGGCAACGTCTTTCCCGGCTGCAAGGTGTTGACCAGGCTGACGCCGATCAGCACGGCCGAGCCGGAGAAGAGCGCGGTGAAAATCAGCGTCTTCAGTCCCAGCCGGCCAAGTTTCCGCGGGTCGCCGATGTTCACGATGGCCAGCGCGAGCGCGGAAAGCACGAGCGGAACGACGACCATCGACATCAGCCGGAGAAAGACCTTGCCAATGGGCTCGGCGATGTAGATCGCGGTCGCCAGCCATCCCGGGAGATTCTGGCCAGGGACAACGAAGAAGAAATTCAGCGTCAGCCCCAGTCCCGCCCCGATGGCGAGCCCGATCAACATGATGCCGGGATGGTGCCGGTCACGATGCGGGGGCTCGGCCGATGTCGACATCTCTCAACCTTTCGGTTCGGATCGTAACGAAAACTCCTTGCGAAGTGTGCAGAAGAAGTGTGCTGATTGCAACGACGGGCTTCACTCCGCCAAGAGTACCGATGAAACCGCATCGCCGGTTGCGCGATGCAACCTGTTGCCGGAAAATCGATTGAGTCGGACGTCGTACAAACACCCGCACTCCCTGCCTGTCCGGGCAACAGGTCTCATCCTGCCGAGGCTTACATCCCGGACAGATTCCCGTTGAGTCGCGCCATGCGGCGAAAACGCAACCTAGATTTGTGACATCTAACGCCTCGAAGGGTTGCGCTGCCAAGGTCTGAAAGCGCAACCTCGGGCTAAAAAGGGCCGAAGGAATTATGGATCTGACACTCATCGCCGACAATCTGCTGGCCGGGCCGATTTTGTTTTTTATCTTCGGGTTCGTGGCGGTGACGCTGCGTTCCGATCTGGAGTTGCCGCAGCCGTTGCCGAAGCTGATGTCGCTGTTCCTGGTGATCGCCATCGGCCTCAAAGGGGGCATGGAACTCAATCACGGGGGGTTAACGGTCGACAGCTTCAAGTCGCTGGGCCTGGCAGTCAGCCTGTCGATGCTCATTCCGCTCATGTCGTTCGCCGTGCTGCGGACACGAACGAACGTCTGGAACGCCGCGGCGATCAGCGCCACTTATGGCTCTGTCAGCGCGGTGACGTTCATCACGGCCATCGCCGCGTTAGAAGGCTTGCATATCACGTTTCATGGCCACATGGTGGCGGCGATGGCGCTGATGGAAGCGCCGGCGATCGTGGTTGGCGTGATCCTCGTGCAGATGTTCGGCCGGGACGAATCGCAGCCGAAGACGTCGATCCGCAAGATCTTCCACGACGCCGTGCTGCATGGCCCGATTCTGCTTCTCCTGGGCAGCCTGGTGATCGGCCGGCTGATGAGTCCGCAAAGCGCGGTGAAAGTAAAGCCGCTGTTCGAGGGGTTGTTCCCGGGAATTCTGTGCCTGTACCTGTTCGATATGGGGCTGAGTGCCGCCCGCCGGCTGGTGCAGCTCAACCTCTTCGACCGGTTTTTCGTCGTGTTCGCCATCGTCTTCCCTTTGGTCAATGCGACGCTGGCGATCGGCTGCTGCTATGCCTTTGGCATCACCCAGGGAGATGCGGTCCTGCTGGCGGTTCTCGCCGCAAGCGGGTCGTACATCGCCGTGCCGGCGGCCATGCAGCTCGCCGTGCCGAAAGCCGATCCGAGCTTGTATATGACGATGGCGCTGGGAATCACGTTCCCGTTCAACATCGCCGTGGGCATCCCGCTGTATGTCTTCGCCACGCAGCAGTTCATTGCGTAAGAGCCCAAAGCCCGCCGTCGGCGACGGCGGGACAAGTCCGATGCAGATGTCCCGGCGACGCCGTCGCCGGGCTTTGCTATTTGCCCGCGGCAACGCGTTGCTGATTCACCGTGGCGTGCGGATGGGCTTTTTCGTACGTGTCTTTCAGACGCCGCGTGCTGACGTGCGTGTAGATCTGCGTCGTCGTCAGGCTCTTGTGGCCGAGCATTTCCTGTACGCTGCGCAGATCGGCGCCGCCGTCCAGGAGATGCGTGGCGAACGTATGCCTGAGGGTATGGGGCGTCGTCTGTCGGTCCAGGCCGGTTAATTTCAGATACTTTTCGAGCATCCGGCCGATGCTGCGGGTCGTCAGGCGTTCGCCGAAGCGGTTGAGAAACAATGCGTCTTTGTCGTCTTCCGGCGCGTCGGAACTCGGTTCGCGCACTTCCAGCCAGCGGTCGAGCGCCTTCGAAGCATGACGTCCAACCGGGGCGATCCGCTCTTTGCGCCCCTTGCCCAGAACTCGGAGGATGTTCGTATCTCGGTCCCAACTGTCGAGATCCAGGCTCACGAGTTCCGCGACGCGCAGTCCGGCCGAGTACATCGTTTCGAGCATGGCCCGGTCTCGCAGGCCGTCGGTTTCGTTCGCCGGCGGCGCTTCGAGCAGTTTGATGATCTGTTCGGTCGTGAGGAAATGCGGCAGCTTGCGCCCGGTTCGCGGCGTACGCAGCGCCTTCGCCGGATTCGTGCTGACGAGCTGTTCGCGTTGGCAATAGCGAAAGAAACTTCTCAGGCAGGCGAGCCGGCGGGCCATCGTCGTCTTGGCGTAATCGCATTCATGCAGATACGAGACATAGCCCCGCAGCATCGCGGTATCCACCTGTCCCGGCACGGGGACCGAACCGACGCGGTCGTGCAAATAGTCGAGCAGGCTGTTGAAGTCCTCGGAGTACGACTTCAAAGTCAACTCCGAGGCATTCCGCTCGATCTTCAGGTACCGCAGGAAGCCGTCGATGGCGGTGAGCATGGGAGGGTGTCGTTTCCATCAAAGCCCGGCGATGGCATCGCCGGGACCCGTCGCCGCCGACTGAGGGCTTTGGGGCTCTAATTCTCCAGCTTCTCGCGAAACCGGTGACGATCGGCGTGGGGTTCCGGGACGGTCGGTTCGGCGGCCGGCGTCTGGCGGACGCGCTGGCTGAGGACGGCGGCGTCGTACCAACTGAAGTTGAGTTCGGGGTCCGACGCGTACTTGCCGAGCGTCTGCAGCAGTGTTTCCAGGCTCTGGTCGTCATAAAGGAACACGTAGCGTTCCCCGTTCTTGAGCAAGGCCAATACGTTAACGCCCTGTGCCATGTCCCCCGCCCTTCCCGCTCTGCATCCATCGAGCCGCCGCATGTCGTGGCGGAGCGCTTCTCCGTAGCGCTGTCAACCGGCATCACGGGTTATCGGTATTTTCTCAGCTTGAACACAACACGTTTCCGGGCCTCGCCTCCGTGCAACTGGAGCATTTCAACGATCATGACGTGCGAGGAAAATCGAATAAAGTCTTCGCTGCGATGCAAGTACGCTTGCCAGCCTCCGGCCCTGAGATCGCCGGTCAACTCGACGTAATCCCTGAGGCGTGCCGTCAGTTTGGGGTCCGTGCCGTCGAACAGACGCGTGTAAGACATCAGCGGGAGACGGGGATCAAACTCCGGCAAATTCGGCTGGACGAGGAGTTGCCCGGGAAGCGCTGGCAGCGGGAACTCGGAAATCGGCAGAGGGAAGCTCTCGGAGGAGGGCACGGCCGGCCGGGCCGGGAAGGCACCAGGATCGTCCGGCCGGGGTTGCAAAGAGCCATTGGCCCCGGAAGGAAGCTGCCGTGCCGCACCCTCTGCCCCAAAGCGGAGGAATTCTGGCAAGCCCACCGTTCGCGCCCGGCCGGGAAGATTCTCCCCTTCATCGAGATTCATGTCGTCTTCGTCGTCGTTCGCGGGTGACTGGCCGCGCGGAACGACGGCGGGGGATGCCGTCGGGAGTACCGATGTTGTCGTACCGGGCGGACAAAAAGCTTCCTCATCATGCTTCGGTTTGTGCAGCGTGAAACGCTTGGGTTTCGCCATTTTCCTGGCAAATTCGTCGGTCGGAATCCCGGGATAAAACGTCCACGGTTTCGGCGAATACCATGAGACCTGCAATCCGATCCGCGGCGGATAATATGGGGAATAATCCGTGACGGCTCCAACCACAACCGCATCCGCATTCAGGAGTTGCGACAAACGAAGCACGTCTTCCGGGTTATTCATTTCCAGGTGGTTGTCGAACATGACTTGTTCAACGACTCCCACCGGAATCACCTGAAACCCAGACGTCTTCTGGAGTTCCGTGTAATACGCCATCGCAAACCGGCGGCCGTCGACCGCTTTTTCCTGGCTCAGATTGAAGAACGGGGCGACGGCGACCGTCGTCAGACCAACAACCGGGTTCGTCACCCCGACGTCGATCATCACGCAGCCGCAAACAAACGGCAGACACGCCGCCAAGGAAATGACCAGCCGCACTGTTCGCCCCCCGCGAAAAGTTCTCGCTTTCCGTACTATCGGATTTTTCGGCAAAGGAACTTCAATCGGCGAACTTTGCGCAATCAGATCAGTCTCACCGGTCAAGTTCAATCACCTTGCAGGCAGCTCAAAACTGGTCTAAAATTTCGACCAGAGGTGGAATATGGAATCAAAAACCATCGGCAGTTACGAATTGAAGACCCATCTGTCAGAAGTCCTGGATGCCGTCGAGCATGGCCAAACAGTGATTGTGACGCGGCATGGGAAGCCGATTGCCCAGATTGGGCCACATGATGCCGGGGTGCGCGAGCAAACGCATCTCGCTGTGCAAGGCCTGCTGAACTTTCCCCGCACGAAATTGCCGGACGCAATGACAATTCGCAGCCTGATTGACGAAGGGCGGCGGTGATGCTGATTGCGGACATCTCCGTCGTGCTGTCCTGGTTCTATGACGAAGACCAGACTTCGATGGCCCTGGAGATTTTGAAGCGGATCGAGACCGAGGGGCTTTTGGTTCCGCCGTTGTGGTGGTGCGAACTGGAAAACGGCATCGTGATGGGTGAACGCCGCGGCGGGAAATCACCGGACGAATCCATGACCTTCTTGAACCTGGTTCGCGCCCTGCCAATTCGCACCGATGATGCGCCGCGCCACAGTATCAGTGAGGACATTTTAACGATCGCCCACCGACATCAACTGACGGCTTACGATGCGGCGTATGTCGAACTGGCCCTCCGGGAAACAGCGAAACTCGCAACCTTTGACAGTGCGATTCGGTGCTGTGCGCTGCAGCTCGGCATCCTCTTGCTGCCAGACAAGATCTGACGGCCGCGAATGCAGATGCGTTTGGCGCGGCGGTTGCATGAATTCTCTGAGTGAGACCGAGACCGCCAATTTGGCAGGATTTACAACGCTTCTGCGAAGCGTCGCTAATGATCACTTGTTGGAGTTTCCGATGACCGACACCGCCGACAGGCAGCAATTCACATTTCAGGCCGAAATCTCGCAGTTGCTGCACATTCTCTCTCATTCGCTCTATCAGAACCGCGAAATTGCGCTGCGCGAGCTGATCTCCAATGCGTCGGACGCCCTCAACAAGCTCAGACATGTGCAGCTCACCGAGGAGCGATTCCGAAATGACGCGACTTTGGAAATCACGCTGATCCCCCAGAAGGACGAACGTCTTCTGACAATCCAGGACTCAGGCATCGGCCTCACGCATGACGAACTCGTGCAGAATCTCGGCACGATCGCGCACAGCGGATCGAAAGAATTCCTCTCCAAGCTGGCCGACAATGCCAAGGGGGACCTCTCGCTGATCGGCCAGTTCGGCGTCGGGTTTTATTCGTCGTTCATGCTGGCGGATCGGGTGGAAGTGCTCACCCGCTCTTACAAAGAAACAACCGGTTGGCGCTGGGAGTCGGACGGCACCGGCCGGTTTACCATCGAGCCAGTCGAGGGCGACGTCCCCCGCGGAGCCCAGATTCGCCTGCATCTCAAAGAGGGATTCGAGGAGTTTCTGGAACCCTATCGGCTCAAAGACGTCATCCGCCGCTATTCGACGTTTGTGCCGTTTCCAGTGAAGGTGGACGGCGAGCAGGTCAACGAGCAGCGGCCGATCTGGGTCGAGCCGAAAGCCCAGGTGACTCCCGAACAATACGACGGTTTCTACCAGTGGCTGTCGCATCGAAGCACGGAAAAGCCGCTCTGGCATCTCCATTTCGGCGCCGATTCGCCGCTGCAGTTTCAGGCGATCCTGTACTGCCCGGCGACGAATTTCGAGCTGCTCGGCTTCGGCCGGATGGAACACGGCCTGCATCTGTGTGCCAAGCGGATTCTCGTGCAGTCCGACAACCAGGACCTGCTGCCGGAGTATCTGCACTTTCTTTACGGCCTCGTCGATTCGGCCGACTTGCCGCTGAATGTCTCCCGCGAGACGCTGCAAGACCACCAGGTGGTACCCAGGCTGAAAAAGGCGCTCACCCGGAAAGTGCTGGACCACCTGGCCGGCTTTGCTGAGGAGCAGCCGGCCGAATATCGCAAATTTTATGACGAGTTCGGCAACATCCTGCGGACCGGCGTGGCGTCGGACTTCGAAAACCGTGAGAAAGTCGCGTCGCTGCTTCGGTTTCACAGCACCCAGGGAGAGGACCGCACCGCGGTCGTTTCATTAGACGACTACCTGAAGCGCGCGGCGGAAGGCCAGACGCAGATTTACTACCTGACCGGGCTGAACCAGGCCACTTTGGCCGCGCATCCGCGGCTGTCTCCGTTCCATCGCCGCAGCCTGGAAGTGCTGCTGCTGAATGATCCGGTCGATGAATTCGCCCTGATGCAACTGCGGCGTTACCAAGACAAAGACCTGATTTCCATCGACTCGGCCGAGGTGAAGTTCCCGGAGTCTACGAATCCTGTCGAGACCGACGCGCCGACCTCGCCGAAGGGCTTGCCGCGCGTGCTGGAACTCTTCCGTGGTGCCGTGGGAGACGAAATCCAGGACGTCCGGGAGTCGTCCCGCCTCGGCGAGACGCCTTGCCTGCTGGTCAATCCGCAAGGAGGCTACAGCCGCATGTTGCAGCAGGTGCTCCAGCAGCAGTCGCAGGGGTATGATGTCGCCAAGCCGATCTTCGAAGTGAACCCGGGTTCGACCCTGATTGCGCGGCTGTGCGAGCTGACCGGCAATTCCGATCACGACGACTTCATCCGTGATTGCGGCCGGCAACTGTTTACTAACGCCCAACTCCTCGACGGCCTCAACCCCGACCCGCAGGCGACCGCCTCCCGCATGTTGCGGTTTATGGAAGACCTGGCCCGTTCAAAATCCTCGATCATTGTGTAATAATTTCGTAGCGACGGCTTTCAGCCGTCGTGAGATCCGGAAAGTTACGACGGCTGAAAGCCGTCGCTACTGATGCGGATCATTTCGGCTTCAATGTCACTGTCAGGCCGTCGATTGTAAACTTCACACCGAGCGGGTCGAACAGGGCGTGGAAGAACTCGTCGGCGGAAAGTTTGCGGACGTCGAGCTCAACGAACCGGCTTAAGTCGATCCCTTCCGCGGCGAGAGTCTCCGGGGCATAATCGAAGACGATGCCAGATTTTTCGAGTTCGATCATCAGGTCTTGGGCGGAGACGTCTTTGATCTTCAGCGTGAATTGCCGGCGGTCTAACGGGATGGGCTTCTCCGCGAGGGCCGGCTTCGCACGGGCCGGCTTCCCCGCGGAGATTTCTTCTTGTTCTTCGAGCGTGGCGAGCGCGATGATCTCGCGGTCTGCCGGCTGAAACTCCGCGTGCGGCCAGTTCGCCTGCCAATCGGCGAGCGTTTTTTCCACCGATTTTCCGCGTGGCTTGTGCCGCCGTTCGATCCGAACCGTCGCCGGCGCCGGAACGAGTTCAATTGCCTGCCCAGCGTCTTGCCAACCGAACGTCAGATCGAACTGGATCAGAATCAGGGAGAGCGCCTCGATGCCGTTCACCTGGGGCAACACGGCTTCGGCCCACAAGTCGTGTTCGATCTGAGCCGGGTTTTCGATGCGGAAGTTGAGGTCGGCTTGAAGGCGATCCAGGATCGCGCGCGGCGAGTCGAGATCGTCCCAACGTACCGTTCGCGTTTTCAGCCAGACTTGCTGCCGTTCTTTCGAAACCGGCCGTTCGGAAGACGCGAGGTCTTCAGTTCGCAAGGCGATCAATGTTCTCAGTTTATCCACCGAGTCTCTCGGCCCGAGATAAACAACATTGTCCGGCACGCTGCAGCCGCCTTGAAACCGCTGCGCCAACTTCGTCAGGCCGTCTTTCAGCGGCTGATTCACAAACTCGACCGGCAGCGTGACGGTGGGATCCACCCGGCGGTCGAGCAGAATCGAGACTTCGCGGTCCAGGCTGATCTGCTGCAAGACGCTGCGCAGTTCCACGCTGCGCCAATTCGCCGTGATCGGCTCGTGGAGTTCGGATCGAAAGCGCACGCCGGTCCGCCAAGGGATGTCGTCGGCCCCCGACATCGCAGGGAGGCACAGTATCAACTGAAGCGGCAACGCGAGACGCATCAGGTGAAATGGGGCATTGGCCATAGATTGCGACCAGCCTGTTGAAATCACCGCATGGGGTCGCCTTCAATCCCGGTCGCGTGTTTTTGCGGTTGCCGGGATTCATTTTTTCCTGGCGGCCGATCCGGAGGTGCCGGCGCTCGACTGAGGAATTCCATTCGACCTCTGCGATTTCCCGCCGTGTTTCTTCGCCGTGCGGGGTTTCTGATTCATCCCCATGTTTCCGATTCCGCTCGTCGACATTCCAGAGAGGCCGGTCATGCCGGACATACCCATGCCGGTCGCTCCAATGCCGGGCAGACTCGTGTTCCCGCTCATGCCGAAGCCGGGAACTCCGCCGGACTGAGATGTCCCGGCCGTCCCCCGAGACCCCATCTGCCGCGGAATGCTGGCGGCCAGGTTCGGCGGGCTGCCGTAGAGTGCCCCTCCCGAGGAGCGGTTGCCGAGGGCCGTCGAATGCGAACCGAACACCCCCACGACCCCTGTGACCGGCCGGCGTCCCCCGGCGGCATGGGAATCATTCGCCGCGGCAATGCAGCACAGACCGACGAGACCAATCCGGAACAGGCTGGCCATGACGCACCTCGTTTTGGACGCGACACCCTGGAAGACACAATTTCCGCACACTCTGCCAGTCTAACCGCGCTCGGCGCGCCGTCGATGGGAAATCGTGCTGAAAAGTCCGCAAGGGGGCATTCGACTCGGCCGGCTTTATCCCTCGTAGCAACTGCGGGAGGCGTCACAACAGGGGGTAAGGTCGCACAGCTTCTTATCCGGCCCGAAAATCCGTTGCGTCTTACTGCACCAGAAATTCCCGTCGCCGGAAACCTGTTTGTCAGCCGGCAGGCCATGATTGATGTACAGCCCCTTAGACAGCAGGCTGCGGCAGCGGGTTGCCGTCGGTTGGATCACGTTCAGTTCGTGCGTCATGGTCAGACCCCTTCCTCCCCTTGACCGGCGGCCTTGAGAATCGCCCGTTTCACCGCGGTGCGGGCCAATTGGACTTTGTACTCGTTCATCGACAACGGCGTGGCATTGGCGACAGCAATGTCCCCCGCGGCTTCAGCAGTGGCCGCGGTCACCGAATTGCCGATCAGCGACCGGGCGGCTTCTGCAGCCACCCACGGGATGGGAGCTACCTGTCCGAGAACAATCCGCGCATCCCGAACCACTCCACCGGAAATCTCCAGCGTGCAGGCAGCCGACGCCAGAGGCCAGTCGAGCCCCTCAAGTTGGAGAACTTCATAAGTCGCGCTCAGCCGGTTGTGCGAATCCGGTATCCAGATGTGAGACAGAAACTGTCCGGGCTGCAAAAGAAGCGGCCGCTGATCCGGCGTCTGCGGGACCAAATAGAAGTGCTCCAGCGGCACCCATTGATTCGCGGAAGGTTTCGCAAACTTCGGGCCAAGAATGCAGGCCTTGGCACCCCAGGCGATCAAAGCCGGGGCAAACCGCGAGGCATTGACAAACTTCGCGGGGCCTTGATTCAACAAAATGGCGTGGTATCGGTTATCGCCGGCGGAAACCAGCGATTCACCATTCTGCCAGCCCAGCAATCCGTAACCATTGCGGTAATACCAGCAGTTCGGGGCATGACACAGATCGCCGCCAAGCGTCCCTGACGACTGAATCTGGATCGAGCGGATACCGTCGACCACGTCCAGCAGAGACCGGTAGTCGGCAAGCTGCGGGGACTGATCGAGTTCAGTCAGCGTGACGAGCGCGCCGATTTTCACTCCGCCATCCGACATGCCGCCAATCGTGCGCAGCGAAGGCACATGCTTCAAGTCGACCACCCGGTCCGGGGCGGCGAGGTCGGCTTTCAATAAATTGAGCAGATCGGTCCCGCCGGCGAGGACCGCCGTGTTTCCTCCGTGCTCGTTCAGGAACTCCACCGCTTCGGTTTCCGATTCCGGTCGGGCATATTCAAAAGGTCTCATGCCTTGGCTCCTTTCAGTGCTTCCAGAACGCGCTTGGGAGTCAGCGGCAGCACGGGCACCCTGACGCCGAGGGCGTTCGCCACGGCGTTGGAAATTGCCGCGCCGGGAGCGATCACCGGGGGTTCGCCCAACCCGATCACGCCACGGTTGTACTGGTCTTCCGGCTCATACAGTTCGACGACCAGTTCACCGATGTCGCCGATCCGGGGCAGCTTGTAATTTTCCAGGTCGGCATTGATGTACCGGCCCGTGTTGTTGTCCATGATCCGCTCTTCGACGAGCGCGTAGGCGATCCCCATGATGAGAGCGCCCAGCACCTGGCTTTTTGCGGTCGTGCGGTCGAGGATCATGCCCATGTCCTGCACGGCGACCATTTTCACCATGCGGACGACGCCCGTTTCGGCATCGACGGCGACTTCGGCCATCTGCACTCCGCCCACCTGCTGCGAAGTCAGGCCGTCGTCTTTCGGACCTTGTCCCATGATTTCCAAAGGCATCTTGCCGACAAGGCCCGCGGCCTGTTTCCAGGTGCAGACTTCCTTGGCGCCGGACCAGATCTTGCCGTCTTTCGCCGAGAGAGTGTCGGCTTTCACCTTGTGCTTCTCGGCGACGAGGTCGAAGACTTTCCACAAGGCTTCTTGAGCCGCGCGGCGGACCGGGCCGGCGACGCCGCCGACCGTGGTGCTGCCGCCGGACGGGCCGGCCTTGGGATACTTGCTGGAGCCGAGCTGCACCTTGACGCCGGATAACGGGATGCCGAACGTGTCCGCGGCGACCATGCCGATGATCGTTCGGGTTCCGGTGCCGATGTCTTGCGAGCCGAGCAGCACTTCCGCCGTGCCGTCGCCGTGGATTTTCAGCAAACAAGTCGAGGCATGCGCCCCGCCGCCCCAGGTGTGAAGCGCCATGCCGACGCCGTGCCGCCAGTTCCCTTTCACCGGGCCTTTCCCGGGGGCGTGCCACTTCGTTTTCCAGTCCATCAGCTTGGCGGCGATCTCCATTTCGCGTTCATACAAGTCTGGCAGCTTCGTAAGATCGAGGTTCTTGCGAAAGAACTCGTAACTGTCCATCCCCATTTTGGCGGCGAGATCGTCAATGGCCGTTTGCGAATACGCGCAGGCCTGGGGATGATTGGGCGCCCGCCAGGCGCGATCGGGACCGCAGTGCGTGACGATGCCCGTCGCCGTGCGGTGCAGATTGGGCGGATCAAACACATAAGGCGTCACCTGCAGGGCGATGGTCGAGGCCTTGACGCCGTTCGTGCCCCAGTGATGGCTGTCCCAGACGGTGATTTTCCCTTCGCCATCGCAGCCGACCGTCACGTCGATGAAGCCCGAAGGCCGCGTCCCCGGCGTCTTCAATTCCGTCGCCCGGTCGAGCATCAGCTTCACCGGCCGTTTGGCTTCTTTCGCCATCGTCGCAGCGGCAACGCCCCATTCGTCGGCAGCGAACTTCGAGCCGAAACCGCCACCGATGTATTCGCAGTTGATCGTCACGTTTGCCGCGTCGAGCCCCAGCGGCTCGGCAAATTGGCCCGCCGTGCCGGAGACGTTTTGCGTCGACAGATGCACGACGAGTTCATCGTCGCCCTTCCATTCGCAATGCGAACCGTGGGGTTCCATACAGACGTGCGAAATGGTGACGATCCCGTAATGGCCTTTGACGACCGCCTTGGCGGCTTTGATCGCGGCTTCCACGTCGCCTTTGACGTTGTCGCCCAGGCTCTTGGTCGATTCGATCGCTTCACCGTCTTCGGTCAGTTCGGCTTTTTTCGCGCCTTCCAGGTCGGCTTCGTCGACCCAGTGCGGCAGGACTTCGTATTTCACTTCGATGGCCCGGACCGCGTCCTCGGCGATTTCCGGCCGCTCTGCCGCGACGGCCGCCACGATTTCACCATCCCAGAACAGCTCATCGCCGACCTCTTTGAACGCGTGCACGGCGTGCACGCCTTTGATCGCCTTGGCCTTCTCCAGGTTCAGCGTCACCAGCTTCGCATGGGCGTGCGTGCACGTCAGCAGCTTGGCGAACAACGTCCCCTTGGAATTGATGTCATTGGAATACTTCGCTTGGCCGGAGGCCTTGATTGCCCCGTCGACGCGAAGCACTTCTTTGCCGAGGAGCGAGTGTTTGCCCTGCGGCTCCCAACCGATTTTGCGTTCCGCCATGATCAGGCCCCTCCCTTCTGAGCCAGTTCCATCGCCGCGTGCAGGATGCCGTCATACGTGCCGCACCGACAGATATTGCCCCCCAGCCCTTTGCGGCATTCCTCCAGCGTGGCCTTCGGCTTCTGGTTGAGGAATCCTCGAACGGCCATCACGAAGCCCGGCGTGCAAAAGCCGCACTGCATGGCGTCGTGCTTGCAGAAGGCGGTCACCACCGGGTCGGTCTTCGCCGCCGTGTGCAGCGATTCCGACGTCGTGATTTTCTGGCCGACGCACTCCACGGCGAGCCGTGTGCACGACAGCACCGGCTTATTGTCGATGAGCACGGTACAGGCCCCGCAACTCGAACGGTCGCAGACATCCTTGCACCCGGTGAGATTGAGATCGTTCCGGAGCGCGTCCATCAGGGTGACGCGCGGTTCGACGGTGATCTCTTTCGCCTGGCCGTTCACCGTCAGCGTGATTTTCTGCGGGCCGGCCGCGATTTTCGTCGTCTTGGGCTTAGCGACCTGGGCCTCGGCAGCGCCGGTCGCCAGAGCGGTGGCGGCCATCGCCGCACCGGTCCCTTTCAAAAATTCGCGGCGGGCGAACCCCGTGCCGCTCTCGGGATGGGAATCGTGGTCCATGCGTTGAGACTCCTCGGAGCAAGTTGGTCGGACTCACGCCACGGCAGTTCGGAACGCGACGGCCCCTCCCTGACGGCATCGGCACGCCCGGCGGAATCGTCAAGAAGATGGGAGACGCTCGCCCGGCGATGAAGGTTGATTCTAGCGTGCGAATTTTGAATCTCAACCCGGCATCAAAAAATTTTGATGGACGGACGCGCTCAGCGGTTTTGACGTTGATGATCGCCCAGCAGGTTCCGCCAGTAGAGCGCGAGTTCCGTTTGACCGGTGGCTTCATACAGCCTGGCCAGCCGCGCGGCATCCTGATCCGACAGCGTTTGTTCGCGATGATGCCGGCTCGTCAGGGTGTCGATCTCCCGATAGGTGCCATGCAACCGGGCATACTCCTTCCGGTAGCCTTGCTCGGCGTCGCGGTCTCCCAGCAGCCGCGCGCATTCCGCGAGCTTGAAGAAGGTGGCATCGCTGTAGGGGTCGATGCGGGCCGATTCACGAAAATCCCGCAACGCGTCCTCGTACCGGCCGAGATCGAACTCCAGCGAGCCGAGCACCTGGTAGATCGAGGCATCCTCGTGCTCGGCCGGCATCATCTCGTGGAGATATGCCACCGCCCCTTCGGAGTCGCCTTCCAATCGCAAGAGCTGCGCATACAACGGGATCACCGCGGAATGCTGCGGCGAGTGGGCACGCATCGGCTCCAAGGCGGCGCGTCCTTCTGCGGCGTTTCCCAGTTTGATCATCTCGTTCGCCAGCCGGGCGCGCAGCTCGTCGGAATCCTCTGGCGAAAAGTTGCGCGCGAGCGAAGCCCGGCAGGTTTCAATCACCGACGAAGTCCGTCCCTGGCGAATATAAAGATCGCACAGATTCAGCCGCCAACTGATTTCGTCCGGCTGCAGGCCGATCAGCACCAGCAACTCGCGCTCCAGGCCGGCTTCGTCGTCGTTCTGCTGACATTGCTTGGCACGGCGAGAGGCAGCCTGAACTTCCGCCGACGGCGGCGTCCGGCCGGTTCCGTGATTTTGCCCGACGAACGCGCTGGAAAGGATCGCCCATCCGGCGACAAAGACCAACGACGCAGCGGCAACGGCGAATAGCCCCCAAAGTCCGTGGGCAGCAGCTGGCGGACTGGCGCCAGGCGCAGCGGGCGCGGGATCATCGGGATTCGGAGTCGACGGCGCCGTGTCCTTCGAAGAGTTCATGTGTGCGATTGACGACCAAGTTTGAAAACTGCTCCACTCGCCCCGACGGCCAGCGGACTTGCACCGAAACAGATTCTGCCGGGGATTGTAACGCAAACAGCAGCCGGGGGTCCTGCTGCGAGAAATACCCGCTGCCGCTGGAGACCGAATGCGTGAGCGAACGGTCACCGTCGTGCAAGATCACCATCGCTCCGATCGCTTCCGCATTCGACGCCAGGCCGTGTAAGTGCAGCCGCGCAAACCGTTCGGGAACGCGCCGGTTGAGCAGGACTTCCGCGGGATCGTTCTGATGCGACACGACGACATCCGGCGCTCCATCGTCGTTCCAATCTCCCACCGCCAGGCCGCGGCCCGTATGGCGGCGACGAAAATACTCGCCTCCCCGTGCGGAAACTTCCTCGAAGCGTTTCCCGTTGAGGTTGCGAAACAATTGCGGCGGCTGGTGATACTCGGCCACGCCGCCGCCGGGATAGACGTGGCCGCTGGCGACAATCAGGTCGAGCCAGCCGTCGCTGTCAAAATCCGTGAAGACCGTGCCGAAGCGAACATTCGTTCGCGACCGCCCGGACAACCCGACTCGCTGCGAGGAGTGCAGAAACATGCCGTCGCCGAGATTGCGGTACAGCGAATCGTCTTCCCGCTCGAAATTCGTGACGAACAGATCGGGTCGGGAATCGCCGTCGTAATCTCCGACGGCAATCCCCATGCTGCCTTCCGCGAGTCCGAATTCGTTGGTCGCCACGCCGGCAAGCTGGGCCGATTCCTGAAAGCTGCCGTCGTCCTTCGACACGTAGTAATGATTTGGGGTTTCGTCATTGGCGACGTAGAACTCGCAGCGACCGTCGGCGTTCATGTCCGCAGCGACAACGCCGAGCCCATTCCCTTTGGCCGTGATGCCGCGGCGGACCGACTCGTCCTCAAACGTGCCGTCGCCGCGATTGTGCAACACGATCGACGTCGTGGGCGGATAGGTCGTCGGATCGCACGACTTCTTCGCGCCTCGGGCGGAAGTGCACACGATATTCTCTTCAAGCGTCCAGTCGACATACCGGACGACAAACAAATCGTTCAGGCCGTCCAGGTCGACGTCGTTCCAGGCCAGCGCCGTGCACCAGCCCGGCGCCGACAACTCGGACGCTTCGGCGATCTCGGAAAACGTTCCGTCGCCCTGGTTCAGATACAACAACACGCCGCCAAACCCGGCAACGGCCATGTCCGGAAACCCGTCCCGATTAAAATCCGCCGCGGCACAGCCGTGCGAATAATGGCGGCACTCCGTCAGGCCGGCGACGACGTCGACGCGGCGGAATTGTGCACCATCTCGATTCTGAAACAATGCGGGCGGCAGCCCGGAAATTGATCCTTCCGCCTGCGGTATCTTGCCGCCTCCCGTAAGAAACAGGTCGCGATCTCCGTCGCCGTCATAATCCAGCCAGCCGGCTCCGCCGCCGAGCGTTTCGAGCAGGGTGTGGCGCTGGGCGTCCTCGCCGTTGCGGTAAGCGAAATCGACGCCAACCGATGCGGTGACGGTTTCAAACCAGTCGTCATCGCGAATGCCGGGCCCTTCGATGGGATCAGGCCGCACGTCTGTTGCCGACGATGCGACAGGCTCCACGGATTTGCCGTTCTGAGACGAGGCCGCACGCGGCGATTCCGGAACCGACCGCTGACACCCCAGCAGGATCACTCCGCCCAAGAGACCGAGCGACAAACCCTGCGCGATGGATATCGGTCGTCTCGGCACGTTGGCGAAATTTCGTTCTCGAGGGGAAAAGCCGGCCACCATCCGCAAGTCATCTCGACGTTATCGTAACCGTGCGATGATGTCGGACGGAAGCGACGCCCCCCATTTCCATTCGCTCACGCAACTCGCTTGCAATTTCGCACGCACGCAATCCCCATGAACATGGCCGCCCCCGCCGCCACGGGCGTCCAATACTTCGGCCCGAACACCACCGTCGCATTGACTATCAGGAACGCGAAGAAAATTTGCACGGTCCAGTACCACCCGCGATATCTCCGCGGCCAATCGAGCCAAGTCCGCCAGCCGAGGACGTCGATCAGCCAGACGATCGTCAGCGCATAGTTCGCGTACAATCCCGATCCGCTGTTCCAGCCGGTGAGTTCGAGCGTTCGCTGCCGCGTGTGTTCCCAGGCCGCGGCGTGACTCCAGGCGTGCTGAAAGTGAAAGGCACACAGGACATGCGTGCTCATTGCCAGGCACCCCAGCGCCCAGAGCCATCGCGCCCTGCGCTCCTCATTCCGTCCGGCGAGTTCGCTCATCACCCGGCCGGCGTAACACGCCACGGCCAGAATCGCGGTGCCTCGGATCAGCCATTCGCCCATCGCGGCGTCGATTCCATCAGAACAGGGTGACTTGCGACCTCCGCCAATCTACTCCAGAATCGCATCAGACACCAAAGCCCGTTGATGGCATCAGCGGGAACGCTTCTGCGAAGCGTCGCTAAAGTTTGTACCTACCATTGACGTTGAAGGTGATTTCGCCATGACCGATCCCCATGACCTCGTTCGCAAACTCCGCAAAGACAACGGCTCGAAAATTGTGCTCCTCGTCGGCGACGGACTCGGCGGGCTGCCCCTCGACCCCGGCGGGAAAACCGAACTCGAAACGGCCAACACGCCGAACCTCAATGCGCTGGCGCAGCGGTCTTCCCTGGGACTCAGCATCCCCGTCTTGCCAGGCATCGCCCCCGGCAGCGGACCAGGACACCTGGGGCTGTTTGGTTATGACCCTCTCAAATACATGATCGGCCGCGGCGTGCTCGAAGGCCTTGGCATCGATTTCGCCCTGGGGCCCAACGATGTCGCCATCCGCGGCAACTTCTGCACGATTGACGCCGAGGGAAAAATCACCGACCGCCGGGCTGGCCGCATTGGCAGCGACATCGGGGCGAAACTCTGCGAAAAACTCGACAAGATCAAGATCCCCGGCGTCGAAGTCTTTGTGCGGCCTGTGAAGGAATACCGGCTGGTCATCGTCTTTCGCGGCGAAGGGCTCTGGGGCGATGTTGACGATACCGACCCGCAAAAGACCGGCGTCCCCCCGCTCGCAGCCATGCCCCGCAACTCCGGCTCGCAGAAGACGGCCGACATCGCCAATGAATTCTTGAGCCAGGCTCGCAAGATTCTGAAGGACGACGCCCCGGCAAATTTCCTGACGCTGCGCGGCATCGATAAGCTGCCGGCGATCCCCACCTTCCAGGAAGTCTACGGACTCAAAGCCGCCGCAATTGCCGTCTACCCGATGTACCGCGGCCTGGCCCGCCTCGTCAGTATGGACGTCCTCGATGCCGGGCAGACCCTGGGCGATCAAATGACTCGTTTGGAAGCCGCCTGGAAGGATTACGACTTCTTCTTCATTCACTTCAAGTACACCGATTCGACCGGCGAAGACGGCAACTTCGCCGCCAAGGTTCAGCGAACGGAAGAACTCGACACGTGCATCCCCCGCATCACGGCCTTGAAGCCCGACGTGCTGATCGTCACGGGCGACCACAGCACGCCGAGCAAGATGAAGTCCCACAGTTGGCACCCGGTCCCGACGCTGCTCGCCGCCGACACCTGCCGGTTCGACGGCTCAAAAGACTTCGGCGAAACGTCCTGCCGCTTCGGCGGCCTCGGCACGTTCGAGGCGAAGTACCTGATGCTGCAGGCCATGGCCCACGCCGGCCGGCTGGAGAAATACGGGGCGTAATGGTCAGGCTCAGGGACGCAAATGACGGCAAAACCCAAGTTATTACGCGAGCTGCTTCGTCGGCCGGGCATCATCCGCAGTCTGGCGGCGCATGATGTTTTCACGGCAAAGATTTGCGAAGCGGCCGGGGTGGAACTCCTGTTTCTGGGAGGGTTTGGAGCCGCCGCCAGCGGTTTCGGGCTGCCCGATCTGGGGTTGTTGGGGTTGGCCGAGATGGCCGATGCCGCGCGGCGGATGGCCGGCGCCGTGCAGGTGCCAGTGATCGTGGATGGCGACACGGGGTATGGAACTCTTCCCAACGTGATTCGCACGGTGCGGGAGTTCGAGCGGGCCGGAGCCGCCGGGATGCTGCTGGAAGACCAGGTCTTTCCCAAACGGTGTGGTCATTTCTCCGGAAAGGCCGTGATTCCGGCCGAGGAGATGGCAGCCAAACTACAAGCGGCACTGGAAGTTCGGTCGAATCCAGAGTTTGTGATCATCGCCCGGACCGATGCCCGAGCCGTGGAAGGATTATCGGCGGCGATCGACCGGGCGAATCGGTACGCGGAACTCGGGGCCGACCTCTGCTTTGTCGAAGCGCCTCAAAGCCGGGACGAATTAGCGCAGATCGGCCGCGAAGTCCGTGCCCCGCAACTGGCCAACATGCTAACCGGGGGCGCGACGCCGATCCTTCCGGCCGAGGAACTGGAGCGGCTGGGCTTCAAAATCGTGGTCGCCCCGATAGAAACCCTTGCGGTAACAGGCTTTGCGGTGCGGCAACTGACCCAGACGCTGTTGGAGCACGGGCGTGTCGACTCTCTGGCGGAACGCATGTTGTCGTTTGACGACATGAAACAACTCCTGGGGGTCAGCAAGTGGCTGCCGGACGGCTCCCGTTAGCGGAATGGTGTGAGAATTTCCGTGCTGAATCGTCTTCCTTGCATGTTGAATTCCGATGGCTGATTCGTCCGAATCGTTGCGCGAGGATGCACGGGGGGAAACGGCTCTCTCCGGCGCGCGGGGGTTGGGGTCCGGCAATCGGGTGGAGCAGAATTTTCAGGAGCATGGCCGGGAACTCTGGGCGATGTTTTATGCGGTTTGCTGCGATCCCGAGCGGGCCTGGGACGCCGTCCAGCACGCCTTTTTGAAATTGCAGGAGCAAAACGGAACGCCCATTCATGATGCGCGGGCCTGGTTGCTGCAGGTCGGGAAGAACTGGCTACGGGACGTGGCGCGCCGCAGGGAATATGCCTGGCGGGCGCCGCAGGGAACGCCTTGGGACGACGTCGCCGATCACGGGCCGGACCCATCGGGATCGGTGGAAAAGGCAGACTTGCTGCAACAGGTTCGCCGAGTGCTGGGTGAAATGAAAGTGGAAGATCGCGAAGTCTTGTTGATGCGCTACGCGCTGGGCTGGCCGTCGGCTCGAATCGCATCCACGCTGGAGAGTTCGGTGCAGGCCGTCGACATGCGGCTGTCCCGTGCAAGGCAACGGCTGGCCCAACTGCTCGCCGCCGCCGGCATTGATGCGGAATGTCTGGAGTAATCTCGCGCCGAAACCGCGTATCCCTGGATAGGAAAATCTGAGAATTCCGAGTGATCGAATGACGCCTGAATCGAACGATCCCGAGTTGTCGCCTGCCGAGCACTGGACCGAGCCGCGCCTGGAGCGGCTACTGGACTGGTTCTTTACGCAGGAAGTTCCCCCGGCGCTGAGAGATGCGGGGCCGGTCGCGCATTTCGTGCCGCCGCGCCGCGCGATGCGACAACCCGTCGCCATGGGAGGCCGGTGGTTGATCTCGCTGTGTGCAGCGGCACTGATCGGCTGCGGCTGGCTGCTCTGGCAATTGCCTTCGAGGGAGTTGGCCCGCGTGGCGAAGAGAACGCCGCCCCCCGCCGTAGAACTCGAAACCGCCAGTCTGCCGTGGCAAGTGGAACAGGTTTCCTATCAAGGCGCCACCGGAACCTTTCAACAGCGGATCGAGTACCGCTGGAACTCCAGCAGTTCCTTTGACCCCGCGTCCGGCGTCTGGGTGGAATGGTCGGCGCCGGAACTGGCGATTGATATTGATGTAGAACCCGTGGCAAAGTCTGATTCGAAAGCGCTCTCTCGAGAATTGTGACACTATGCGCTCTCTTTGGTTTTGCGATTTGACGCCGCAGAGATCCCGCCGATGCCATCGGCGCGCTTTGGCTGTGATCAGTGCGCTCTGCGTTTCGGTGACTGCCCTGCTGGCGGACGAGCCGTTGCCGAAAGAGGGGCCGACAGGGAAGAAAACTCCCGTTTCGGAACAGACCACGATCAAGACCGAGCGCTACCTGGGTGTTGTGACCGAACCGATTCCCGAGGCGCTGGCCGCCCAGTTGAAAGACGTGCTGCCTCCGGGCCGCGGCCTGCTGGTGACGCGCGTGTTGCCGGACTCGCCGGCCGGCAAGGCGGGTATGCAGCCGTTCGACGTGATTTCCGCGGCGGATGCCCAACCGCTCGTATCGCCGGATCAACTCAAAACGCTGGTAACCGCCGGGCCGGCAGGCCAGATGCTCAAGTTGTCGTTCATTCGCGGGGCGAAAGTCCAAGTCGTCGATGTGCAGCCGGGCGAACGAACCGTTTCTCGCCTGATCCATCGGCATCTCGGGACTCCCGTCGCACCGGCGGATGAATCTTCGGCGGCCAAATCCCAGCCGGCCGGCGACGGCGAAAAAATCGCTTCACAGCCGGCCTATTCCGTCGGCGTGCAAACGCGCGACGGCCGCACGTTTCAGGTGGAAGTGCGCATCGCCGCGGACGAATCTCCGGCGCAGAAGTACACGGGAACCTCGGCGGAAATCTCGGCCCATTTGAAGATGCTGCCGGAATCGATTCAACGGTCCGTCACTCGGCAGATGGTCCGCCTCGGCGAAGACCGCCAGACGCTGCGGACCGTGCAGTTCCGTTTTCAACCCCGCCGCGATGGCAACCGCCAGGTGCTGGCCGTGTCGCTGCGGAAGCCCGGCACAGACGGCGTGGTGAAGTCGTTTGAAATGCAGCATCCCATGGGCGATGCCGCGCAGCCGACCCCGCTGGAGCAGGTCCTCCGCGTGCCGGACTTCGCCGCGCAACTGAAGGAACTCGACCCGGCCGTGCGCGAGAAGATCGAAGCCACGCTGAAAACCGCCTCGCTGCCCGCCGCGACGGTGAAGGTCGAGCAGTCTCAATAACGCAGGGTTCGAGGCATCGTTCACAGAGCAGCAGTTTCCGCGGCCGGCCCGTTCGATGACTTCGTCCACATCAGCGTCGCCCAGGCCGTCAGGACCATCGCGCCGGCGGTGATCAGCCAGGAAACGGGGAGATGCTGCTGTTCCTTGGCGCCGATTCCAACGGATTGCAGCCATTCGGCATAATGCGACACCGTCAGCAGGAAGCCGTTGTGCAGGACATGCAGCAACATGCCGGGCAGGACGCTGCCGGCGCGGATGCAGACCCAGCCCAGGCACCAGCCCAAAAGCGCGGTCGGCAGAAATCGTTCCAGGCTGAGAAAGTCCCGAGTGAAGATGTGAAACGCACCGAAAATGGCGCCGCTGACCAGAATCGCCGGCCAGGCTCCCCAGCCGCGCTGTAAGCCTTTCATCAGGTAGCCGCGAAAGAAGAGTTCTTCCGTCACCGCGGGCAGCAGCGCAAACACCAAGAGCCGGATCGGGAACGGAATCGAATTCAATCTCGCTTTCAGATCGGCGAATTTCTCCATCAGTTCCTGCAAACGCTCCGCCGGCAACGTGAGAACTTCCGCTTCGTAGGCAAACGGCCACAGCGAAAATCCCGCAATCGCCGCGGCAAGAAACGTCAGCTCGCTCGCCGGGCGGACTTCAAACGCTGCCGGCAGCGGAATGCGCCGCCACGTCGCAAACAGCGCCGGCAGACCGATGAACAGACCGACGGTCAACAGCACCTGCCCCATCAGCCACGTTTCCAGCGACGATTCCACCCACCGCGACATCCAGCCGCCCAGAATCAGGAACGCCGCGAACACAACCGCGAGACATCCCAGCACATGCGTGAATTCCGGACGGACCTCGTGCGCTTCCGGCCGTTGCCACAGATCGGCCCAACTGCCGGAGCTGCCGTACAGCACGGCGTCCGTCCCGAAGATTGTCGCCGCGAAGACGAGCCCGATGACGGTGTAGACCAGAGTGGAAATCAATGCCATCGCCGCAGGCACGGCTTCCAACTGGCCATCGAATAAGTCCCGGGTGAGCAGTACCATGTTGGCCAGCGGGGCGAGCGAAAGGCCAAGCGTCATCTTCAACCCGGGCATCAGCGCCAGAACGCCCGGCGCGATGGAGACGATCATCACGGGGATGAGATACGCCTGCGCTTCCTTGAAGCTGCGGGCGAAACTCGTCACGGCAAGCAGAATCGAACTGAAAAACCCGGCGAACACGGCCAGAACGCCAAACACTTTCAAGATGAGCATCGGCGACAGCCCGTCCCGGCCGAACAGCAGCGATTCCAATCCCGTCGCATAGGCCGTCGCCGTCATCGCCGTTAAATTGGCGATGGCCGTCAGCAGCGCGACGGTCAGCACGGCGACGTATTTCGCCAGCAGCAATTCCTCGCGGCGGACTGGCGCGGAAATCAGCGCTTCCAGCGTCCCCCGTTCGCGTTCGCCGGCCGTAAGATCAATCGCCGGATAAACAGCCCCGGTGACGGTCATCAGGATCAGGATCAACGGGACCAGCGTCGACAAGGAATATCCGAGAGCCTTGGCCGTCGAGGGGATCGATCGGGTCGATAAGGCCACCGGCAGCCGGGCGGTAGGATCAAACCGGCGCAGCGTCTCGTCGAAGAACGCCTGGTTCAGCGGCCTCAGCCTGTCTTCCAGGTGCCGTCGCGCCTGCCGGCCGATCGCCGCAGTTTCATCGATCACCAGTTCGAGCTTCGCCGGCGCTCCCGGTTCGGATTCCCAGATCACACCGACATCGACCTCGCGGTCGCTCACCAGCAGCTCAAGATCCACCGCCCCTGACGGATCATCGGGCGACACCAGCCTGAGGAACGGGTCGTCTTCGGTCCCGGCCGGTTCCTGCTGGGGAGGAAACGGCCGGCCGGTCTGCTTCGCGGTCAATTCGTCCGCCTGAAGCAGGAGCCTTTGGAAGCGGCGGGAATCCCCATTGGTGCGGCAGCCCAGGCGATATTCGACCTTCGGCTGGTTCGTCAATTGCGTCGCCAGAAACTTCTGAAATGTGACGCCGATCAACGGGTAAACCAGGATCGGCATCAACACCAGCGTGACGATGGTCCGCCGGTCGCGCAGAATTTCCCTGAGCTCTTTCAGCGCCAACCGGCCGGCACGACGCAGCCAGGCGTCGGCACGGATTGGTTTGCCGATCGGGGGAACCGAATCATCCGGCATGGTCGGCACCGTGAATCACGGAGGGATGATCCATCAATTGGAGAAACATTTCATACAGGCTGGAGCGGCCTGTCGCCTGTTGGAGTTCGGCCAGGGTCCCTTCATGACGCAAACGTCCGCGGTGCAATAACCCCATGCGATCGCAGACAAGCGAGGCTTCTTCCAGCCGATGCGTGCAAAGGACGACGGCCTTGCCGATCGACCTCAGGTGGCCCAGGTATTCAAAGACGACATGCGTGCCGATCACATCCAGCCCGCGCGTCGGCTCGTCGAGCAGCATGATGGGCGGGTCGTGCATCAAGGCGCGGGCCAGCGTCACGCGCTGTTTCTGGCCGGTGCTCAACGTCGCGGACCGCTGGTTGAGAAACCGGTGGAAATCGAGCAAACGGGCCAGATCTTCCAGCCGCCGCTCGGCACGTTCGGGATCAACACCGTACAGATCGGCAAAATAAAGCAGCATCTCGCGGGGCGTCAGCCATTGGTACAGTCCGGCGCTGGCCGAGACGAGGCCAATGCGGCGTTTGACCTCTTCCGGCTGCCTGGTGACGGCGATGCCCGCCACGGTGACTTCACCCCCCGTCGGACGGAGCAGCCCCAGGATCATCCGCAGCGTGGTGGTTTTTCCGGCGCCGTTCGGTCCGAGCAGACCGTACACTTCGCCGGACTTCACCGACAACGAAATCTGATCGACGGCAACGTGGGGCTTCCCGTTCGCAAGGAACTGCTTCGAGAGCTCATGGACAACGATCATGCGGCCGCGCCGAGAAACATCCGGTCTGCGAGAAGGGGAAGCCCGATTGTCGCCGCTCGGCCGCCGAAAAGCCACCGACCGGAAGACAGGAGCCGCATTTGGGGCCGCGGCGAGCGGCTCCAAAAAAACTCACTTGGCATAGTCGGCCGGCTTCAGCCCCTTGCGGTAGCCGCCGAAGCTGAATTTCGACGGCTTGTACTCGCCGACCAGCGTGACGTTGGCCTTCTCGGGAATTGCGTTTTCCATTCCGAGCGCCCAGAAACAGGCATTCACCAAGAGCCGGCGCAGCGGTTCATTCTCCAGGTCGGTCGCAGCTCCCATTGTCGTGCAGAACACGCGGGACGTTTTCCCTTCGGTTCCCTTGTACGACTTCGTCCAGGCCACCGGCATCATCGGCTCGTTCTTGGGCCCCTTGGCCGGCGGGTCGGACGGCTTCATCCCTTCGACGACCTGGCCCATCACGATCGGCAGGCTGTCGCCGGGGAGCGGAAGCCGGACGCCGTAGACGTCGGTTGGCCCGAAGATTTCTCCGTCGTTGATCCCTTTGAGGAGCGGGTTCTTCTCCTGGCCCTTGGCGAACATTCCCCGCGTGGCCTGCGACCCATGGCCGCCGTGATGGCTGATCCACGTTTCGCCCAGCACCTGCCGGCCGAAGCCCTGCTCGTATCCTGCGACGTTGCTTTGCCAGTGATATTTGTAGAACTTGCGGTTCTTGTCGCCGATATCGAAGGCATGAGTCGAAGTCCTCAGGCCGATGACCGGCTTGCCCGCTTCGATGTAATTCACGAAGTGCTCCATCTGCTCGTCCGGCAGATTGCGAAACCTGAGGCCAAGGATCGCCAGGTCCGCCGTTTTCAGCGATTCCATCCCCGGGATGTTGTGATGCTCTTCCGGGGTGATGACCCCGGAAGCATTCTGCGAGAACAACACCGTGCACTTGAAACCATGATGCGTGGCGAGAATCTTCCCCAACTGCGGCAGCGCTTCTTCCGAGCGGTATTCATCGTCCCCGGCGATTAAGACGATGTGCTTTCCTTTGCCCAGGCCGTCTTTCCCCTCGA
Source organism: uncultured Planctomycetaceae bacterium (assembly GCA_964388415.1). Taxonomy (GTDB): domain Bacteria; phylum Planctomycetota; class Planctomycetia; order Planctomycetales; family Planctomycetaceae; genus CAZDGB01. The sequence goes on from CAYMAO010000003.1 coordinate 79,947, forward strand.
AGACGATCCAACGATCATCGGCAGAGAGCGAGACACAAGACGCAACAGCAATGACGAAGGCCAGAAATGGTTTCATCGTGGTCGATCCCAAGAGGAGTGGTGACGGTGATCTGTTGCTGACAAAATAACGATTCTGGGCGCGATTGTGTACTGTCTGCCGCTCGGTCATGAGTCCGAGTGAATACCACGCTTCTGTGAAGCGTCGCTAAAGAACGCGGGCGAGCTTGAGGAAATTTTTCAGCAGGTCGCTGCCGGCATCCGTCAGAAAACTTTCCGGGTGGAACTGCACGCCGTGAATGGGATATTTCCGATGGCGCAGCCCCATGACTTCGCGGGGATGGCCGGGAAACTCCGTCCAGGCGGCGACTTGCAGATCCGGGCTGAGCGTGGCTTCCGGGACGATCAGGCTGTGATACCGCGTCGCCGCCATCGGGTTCGGCAGCCCGGCAAAGACGCCCTGCCCGTCATGATGGACGAGAGACACCTTGCCGTGCATCAGCCGCTCGGCACGAATGACCTGCGAATCGAACACCTGGGCCAGCGACTGATGCCCGAGGCAAACGCCCAGCGTGGGGATCGTCGGCCCCAATGTGCGGATCAACTCCATCGAGATGCCGGCTTCGTTCGGCGAACAAGGGCCGGGAGAGACGACGATCGCGGTCGGTTTCAGTGCGGCGACCTCCTCGACCGTAATCTGATTGTTCCGCGCGACGCGGACGTCCAGGTTCCGGTCAATCTCGCCGAACCGCTGCACGAGGTTGTAGGTGAAGGAGTCGTAGTTATCGAGAACGAAGATCATGGGAAGAGTATCGGCTGGAATGCAGCGCCTTTCAAAGCCCGCCGACGGCGTCAACGGGATCTTTGTCTAAGTCTATGCCGGACGGTATGCTAGGTCGAGTGTGTTGAGGAACTTAGCGACGTTTCGCAGAAGCGTCCCGCCGACGGCGTCGGCGGGCATTGAGAATATCCGGGGATGAACATCATGCTCTCGCGTCGTGAAATGTTGCGGGCCGGCCTCGTGGCGGGGATCGGCGGACTTTCTGCGTCACGTCCCTTCGTGTCGGCGGACGACTCCCCGAAATTTCCCATTGTCGATACGCACACGCACTTTTATGATCCGACCCGGCCAGAGGGCATCCCCTGGCCCGGCAAAGGGGATTCGGCACTCTACAAGACGATTCTCCCCGCCGATTACCGCAAACTGGGCGCCCCGCTCGGCGTGACAGGAACGGTGATCGTTGAAGCCAGCCCCAGGGTGGAAGACAACCAGTGGGTGCTCGACATCGCCCAGAACGATCCGTTCGTGCTGGGACTCGTCGGCAACCTGGCGCCAGGGTCGCCGGACTTTGCGAAATATTTCGCTCGCTTTGCCCGAAACCGGCTGTTCCTCGGCATCCGCGTGAATTCCGGGCCCCTGGCCGAGGGGTTGAAGAAACCCGATTTTCTGGCGGACATCAAGCGGCTGGCCCTCGCCGGTCTGGAGCTCGACATCAACGGCGGGCCGGAACTTTTGCCGCTCGTTGATCAACTCGCGCAAAAGCTGACAGACCTGCGGATCGTGATCAACCATTTGGCCAATGTGCGGATCGATGGCAAGTCGCCGCCGAAGAATTGGGCCGACGGTATGATCGCCGCGGCGAAGCATCCGCAGGTCTTCTGCAAAGTCTCGGCGCTCGTTGAAGGAGCGTCACAGCCGGAGAAAAAGTCCCCCACCGACGTCGAGTTTTACAAGCCGGTTCTTGATCACGCCTGGAAGACATTCGGGGAAGACCGTTTGATCTACGGCAGCAACTGGCCGGTGAGCGAACGCTTCGGTAGTTTAGAGGTCGTGCAGAAGATTGTGAGCGATTATCTGGCGGATCAGAAAGTCGGCGTTCGCGAAAAGTTTTTTGCCGGGAACGCCCAGGCGGCGTACCGGTGGCTGGAGAGATGAGACAAGACAAACGCTTTCTTTAAGTAGGGTGGGCCGAGGCTTTGCGAGGCCCACCGATTCGATTTCGATCAAGCAAGTCGGTGGGCCTCGTCCAAGCACTCGACCCAACCTACGATGACTGGCACGACATTCACCACCAGGAGAATTCTGCATGACCTCGCTCAATTCCCGCCGTCAATTTCTCCAAGGTATGTCCGCGCTGGCCGCGGCGTCGATGTTTTCAACATCGCTGTCATCCGCCGCCGAACCGATTACCCGCAACGGCGCCAGCCACATGAAGCTGAGCCTGGCGGCGTATTCGTTCTCGCGATTCCTCGTGAACCGCGGGACGCCGGAGCAGATCGCCGCGGCGAAGTTCACGCTCGAGAAGTTCATCGACTTCTGTGCCGCGCAGAATCTCGACGGCTGCGAACTGACGGCGTATTACTTTCCGAAAGAAATCACCGAAAGTTACCTCGTCGGCTTGAAACAGCAGGCGTTTCGCCTGGGATTGGACGTCTCCGGCACGGCGATCGGCAATGATTTCTGCGTGGCGAAAGGCCCGGCGTGGGACAAGCAGATCGCCGACGCCAAACAATGGATTGACTACGCTGCGTTTCTCGGAGCCCCGGCGATTCGCATCTTCGCGGGCAACATCCCTCAAGGAGACAGCGAAGAGGCCGCTCGCGAGCGGTGCATCGAGGGGATCAACGTCTCGCTGGAATACGCCGCGAAGAAGGGAGTCTTCCTTGCACTGGAGAATCACGGCGGCATCACCGCCACGCCGGAGCAGATGCTGAAAATCATCGCAGGGGTCAAGCCGTCGCCTTGGTTCGGCGTGAACTTCGACGGCGGCAACTTCCGCACGGCAGACCCTTACGGAGACCTTGCGAAGATCGCACCGTATGCGGTGAATGCGCAATTGAAGGTCGACATCTATCCCAACGGCAAACACGAATTGACGGACCTCGGCCGCGTGGTGAAGATTCTGCGCGACGCGAACTACCGCGGCTACGTCGTGCTGGAATACGAAGCCATGCCTGACCCGTTTGAGGCCATCCCGGGGCATCTGAAGACGTTGCGGGAATTGATCTCGTAACGATCCGCAGAAGAAAGACACGTCAGCCGCGGAGCCCGGCTCAGTGCTTCGGTTTGAGCGGCTGCAGCTTACTGATCTTATAGATCGGCTTGCCGTGATGGTCGAACGAGACCTCGTCGACCGCGCCTTCCACCAGGACGACGTCGCCCGGCTTGATGCGCTGGAGCAGCGGGTGATCGCTGAGCGTGATGCTCCCGCCGTAGCGATCGGCGGAATCCGGGTCGGCGCTGTAAATGATGACCCAGCGTTGATCTTGCGAATCGTAGTCCACGATCCCGCGCAGCCAGGTGAAATTCCGGGCATCGTGCGCAAACGGATTGGGGCGGGATTCGGCTTGTCCCAACGAGGCGGAACGGGCCGTGACATTGGTTCCTCCGGAAGTCGCCTTCACGGGCGACTCAAACGGGTCATCGCTGACGGCAATCGTGGCCGGCGGAGCGGCGGCTCCCGAGGGAAACGTCGGACTGGTTTCAATCGGCTGCAGTTGAATGCCGGACCCCGACAGATTTCCTGCCGCGGGGCTTGTCCCGGGGAAGAGGCTGGCGCCGGACGGGGCGCCGCCGCCGAATGGCTTGTTGTCTTCGTCCGGATATGTCGGGACCGGCTTGTCGGTGCCGCCGCTAGTGCCGTCGTAACTTGGGGCCGGATTGCCGCCCGGCGTCTGCCAAGTCGGCTGGCCGGGCGATGTCCCGCCGTTGGGAAGCGGCGTGGGACTTGGCCCCGACGGAGTGGTATACGGCACATACGTCGGCGACGAGTTCATGTATCCGCCGCTTGGCGCTGCCGGATACGAGCTGGCTCCGTACCCGCCGCTCGGGGCCGCCGGATACATGCCGGGACCGTACCCTCCGTAAGGCGAACCGTAGGGCGAGTGGGCATAGTGATTGCATCCGCACAGGCAGAGCAACAGTCCGATGCTTGACGCGGTGGCGATCCGGGCGGTGTGCATGCCGTCCATCCTTAGGCAAGCGAATCCGTTCTCTGCTCTGATCCGCGAGCAGGCCGGCAACGAACGCTGAGGCGCCCGACTGCAGACTGGGGGATTGTAGGAATCGGCCGTCTTCTGTCTAGCCCGGTTTCTTGAGGCAAATTCCGCCGGTGCAGGGAGAATTTCCGGAAAAACGGAGGACGCGAATCGCAGTCCGGCAGAAATTGCCGCTCTCGCAAGTTGCGCCGGTCACTAAGCGACCGCTCATCGGAATCCGACGGAACTCGCCCTGGGGCATTGTTATTGACCGTTTTTTGCTGAAGCGGTATACGCCCGCCGTGCAGTTCATAAATCGTGATGACAGGCGAATTCATGCGGACCGCGAATGCCGTCTCGCCGCAAGAGATGTGTCGTCGGTCGGGACTCGACACGTTGCGCGTTGTGGCGACGCTGCTGGTGGTGATGCTGCACGCCGGCGTGCCGTACACCGTTGCGCCGATGCCCGGACTGACCTGGCCGGTTGGTCACGCGGCAACCAGCCCCGTGGTTGACCTGGTGTTCTGGAGCATTGAAGGGGCGATCATGCCTCTGTTTTTTCTTCTCAGCGGTTATGGCGCCGCCCAAAGTTTGAGCACGAAGCCCGACACGTTTTTGTCGTCCCGCTGGCGGCGGCTTGGCTGGCCGCTGGTTGCTGCCGCCGTTGTGATCCTGCCGGTCGAGATCTATGTCTGGTCGCTGGGCTGGGCGGCGAACGGTGAACTTTCGCTGAAGCGCATGATCAGCCTGAAACTCGGCCCATTGCATCGCGATCTCTGGGGCCTGAGCCATTTATGGTACCTGGAATATCTGCTGCTGTACTCGGCGCTGCTGTGGACTGGTCGAAGGGTTCTTGAGACCACGCTTCTGCGAAGCGTCGCTAAGATGCCCTCATTATTCCTGGCGACAGCCGCCGTTCTTTGGATCGCGCCGGAAGTGATCGTCGGATTTCAGCACAGCTTCGTGCCGGTGCCGGCAAAGTTCACTTTCTCCGGGCTGTTCTTCGCCGCCGGCGTCGCCGAGTTCCACCGCCCGATGCGCCGGGCCTTGCCGACCAATTCCACTTGTCTCGCCGCGGGAATCGTCCTGCTGAGCGTCCTGCCGCTCATTCACCGGCAGGCGGCCGCACCGCTGGCCGGCGTGGAACGGCTCGTTCTAGTTTTGTGTCTCACCACCTATACGGTGCTCATCCTGCGAGCCGCTTGGAACTGGGCGATGTCCGTCACGCAGCCGACTTCGCCGCTCGTGGATTATCTGTCGCGAGCCTCGTTCTGGACCTACCTGGTCCATCATCCGCTGGCGGCGATCTGGCATATCGGCTTGCGGCCAACCGGCTGGCCGGCGATGGTGCAGTTCACCCTCTGCACCGTCGGCACCCTGGCGATCTCGCTGGCCAGCTATGAAGTGCTGGTCCGCCGGACATGGCTCGGGGCGTTTCTCGACGGCCGGCGCACGATTCCGGCGACATCCCCCGCCGAACAGGTTGACGTACCGCTTCGACGCGCGGCGTAGAGCGCGGCGAAACCGCAAGCATTCGTTGGCCGTCGCAGATTTTGCCGGTCCGCGAACGGAACCCCCCGCGAAGTTGCGATGATTTCCTAACAACGACAAATCTGTCTGGACTTTCGCCTGTCGTTTGATTATGAACCCGCCCGTCTCTCCCCTTCACAATTTCGTTTCCTCAAAAACAGGTCGCGGCACGCTGCCAGGATGGCGGTGCGCCTGGAGACACGGATGTCGGCCGTTGTTGCTACCTCACCGCGCGCCTTCTGGACCAATACGGCAGGATTGGCCTTTCCGATCCTGATCGTGGCATCGGTGCTGGTGCTCATTCTGCCCTTGCCGCCCGTGCTGCTGGATCTGCTTCTTTCGGCGAACATCACCGTCTCCGTGGTCATCCTGCTGACCACGATTTACGTCGGCCGGCCGCTGGAATTCAGCGTGTTCCCCACCGTACTGCTGGGCACCACGCTGGCCCGGCTGGTGTTGAACGTCGCCACCACGCGGTTGATTCTGACACGGGCCAACCTTGACGGCGTCGGCGCCGCCGGCGGCGTCATCGAAGCGTTCGGCCAGTTCGTCGCCGGCGGACAACTGGTCGTCGGGTTGATTCTCTTCGCCATTCTCGTCGTGATTCAGTTCATCGTCATTACCAAGGGAGCGACGCGCATCAGCGAAGTGGCCGCAAGGTTTGCGTTGGACGGCATGCCCGGCAAACAGATGGCCATCGACGCCGACTTGAACGCCGGCCTCATCACGCAAGACGTGGCCAAGGCCCGCCGGGCCGAAGTCTCGCAACAGGCTGATTTCTACGGGGCGATGGACGGTGCCAGCAAATTCGTCCGCGGCGACGCCATTGCCGGCATCGTGATCACGCTGATCAATATCATCGGCGGCTTGATCATCGGCGTGGTGATGAACGGCATGGACTTCCGCCGCGCGGCCGAGGTTTACACCATTCTGTCGATCGGTGACGGTCTCGTGTCGCAGGTGCCGGCATTCCTGATTTCATTGGCCGCGGGCTTGCTGACGACGCGGTCATCCACGCAATCGAATCTGTCGCAAGAGGTCGTCGGCCAGATGTTTCATCATGCCGAGGCGCTCTATCTCGCCGCGGCTTTCGTGATGGTGCTGGCCTTCACCGGCCTGCCGATGGTCCCGATGCTCACGCTCGGCGGCGGCTGCGGGGCACTGGCTCTCGGGCTGGGGGCACAAAAGAAAAAGGCTGAACAGGCTGTCGCCCAGCAGCAGAGCGCCCAGGTCGAGCGACAAAAACCGCAGCCCAAACCTGAAGATCAACTCCTCGTCGACCCGCTGGAACTGGAACTCGGCTATGGGCTGATCAAGCTGGCCGATCCGTCGTCCGGCGGAGACCTGCTGGATCGCGTCACCCGCGTGCGGCATAAAATTGCCCAGGAACTCGGCATCATTCTGCCGAAAGTCCGCATTCGCGATAACATTCGCCTCGACCAGCGCGGATACCAGATCAAGCTCCGCGACGTGCCGATCGCCTGGGGCGAAGCCTATCCTGACGCCTGGCTGGCAATCGACACTGGAGCGACGACCGGCGGCATCCCGGGGCTCGCCACGACCGAGCCCGCGTTCGGCCGGGCCGCGCGCTGGATTGAACCCAGCCAGAAGGAACGGGCCGAACTGCTGGGTTACAGCGTGGTCGAACCGACGTCCGTCATCGTCACGCATCTGACGGAAGTCGTCCGGTCTCATGCCGACGACCTCCTCAGCCGGCAGCATGTTCATGAATTGCTGCACAATCTGAAAGAGCGCGGCGCGACGAAGGTGATCGAAGAGCTGATCCCCGATCAGTTGAAGCCCGCTCAAGTCCACGCGGTTCTCGGTAATCTGCTGCGCGAGCGCGTGCCGATTCGCGACCTGGAAGCCATCCTGGAAACGCTGGGCGAATACGCCGACCGGACGAAGGATCTGACGATTCTCACGGAATACGCAAGGCACGCCGTCAGCCGGTCGATCTGCCAGCAATATCGCGATGGCAAACGAACGCTGCACGTCATCACGCTCGACCCGGCGCTGGAAGACGTTCTGGCCTCCGGCTTTGAATTCGGCGACCGCGGGTTTCACGTGAAACTTTCTCCGCAAGTCGCGGAGGCCGTCACGAACGAACTCGCCCGGCAGTTGCAGGGCATGGTAAGGCTCGGTCATGCCCCGGTCGTCTTGTGCAGCCCGCAAGTCCGGGCCGGCTTGCGGCAAATCACGTCAGTGGCGCTGCCCAAGCTGGCCGTGTTGAGCCTGAACGAAGTCACCCGCGACACCGCCGTGGAACCCCACGGCCAAGTGCCGCTGTCTGCGATCCGACAAGCCGCAATGTCAAAGGTTCCCGCATGAATCAGAGACCGGTTTGCCGCGCCGCGGAGCGAAGCGTTCCCTGTAAAGGATTACGCCGATGAGTACCGAAGTTCGCACTTTCACCGCCGAATCGATGCAGCAGGCGCTGGATATCGTACGCAAAGAAATGGGCCCTGACGCCGTCATTCTGCATACCCGGCAGATCGCCAAGCGCCGGTTGCTGCCGTGGATGAAGTCTCGGCAGGAGGTCGAAATCACCGCCGGCATGGGCGTGAATATCCGACCGGCCACAGCCGTTCACTCCGGAGCCGCGGTCGCTGCGCCCCCGTCGACCACCGCTCCGCGACGATTTCTGAATGCCGACGACCTGGCTCCGCCGCCGCAGTTGCTCAAGTCCTCTGCAAAACCGCAAGCGATCATGAAGCCGGTGGAAACGAAGCCCTTACCGGCCGGATCGCGGCTGCAAACGCGAACTCCGGTCCCGGCACGTGCCGACGCCCTCAGTCCGCGATCAACGGTCCGGCCGGCCTCTGCGCCGACGCCTCTGAGCGAGGGAACCGCCGAGATCCACAAGAGGCTGGATGCGTTGCAGCAGGCTCTTTCGGAACTCTCTCGCCAGGCAAAGGTCCGCGTCGCGGATGAAGTTCCCGCCGAGTTATTTCCGCTCTATCAGCAGTTGATGGATGCCGACGTCGATGAGCCGCTGGCACGGGAATTCACCCTCCGTCTGAAGCGCCAGGCCAGCGCCGATCAGCTTTCCAGTCCCATGGCCGCGACCGCGCTGCTGACGGCCCTGCTGGAACACGAAATTCGCTGCGCGCCGCCGATTACCGCCGCTCGCGGCCGACGCAAGGTGGTCGCGCTGATCGGCCCGACCGGCGTCGGCAAGACGACCACCATCGCCAAGCTCGCCGCGAATTACCGCCTTCGCGACGGCCTGAAAGTCGGGCTTGTCACGGTCGACACGTATCGCGTCGCCGCCGTCGAGCAACTGCGCACGTATGCTCAGATTATCGACCTTCCCATGAAAGTCGTGACGAGTCCGCAGGAGATGCGGCGCGCGCTGGACGAGCTGACGGGAGTCGACCTGGTTCTGGTCGACACGGCCGGCCGCAGCCCGAATGACGACCTCAAGCTGCAGGAACTGAAAAGCCTGCTGACCGATACCAGCGTCGATGAAGTGCACCTGGTGCTCAGCCTGACCGTCGGCGCCAAGGCGCTGGAATCCACAGCGGAGAGGTTCTCGTCGTTGAAACTGTCTTCCGTGATCTTGACGAAGCTGGATGAGGCGCCGAGCGCAGGCGCACTGCTCACCGTGGCGCGCCGCATCGCCAGTCCGATCAGCTACGTCACGACCGGTCAGAGCGTGCCGGAGGATATCGAGTCCGCCAATGCGGCCCGTTTAGCCCGCTGGGTCCTGGGACAACAGGAAATCTGACATCTGACACAAGAACTTTGATTCCCGCCCAGTACGACCGATGAAATCCCCGGAGCACGTTCACCTGATGTCTCAGACCATCGCCTTCCCGAAGCCGGCCCACGATCAGGCTCACACATTGCGCGGCTTGATCGAACGCCACGAAGCCGCGGCGCCCGTGCGGCCAGAGTTCGCGTGCCGAACGATTGCCGTAACGGGCGGCAAAGGAGGCGTCGGCAAAAGTGTTCTAGCACTCAACCTGGCGGTGAGTCTCGCCGCGCAAGGCCGTTCCGTGTGCCTGCTCGACGCCAATCTCGGGTTGGGCAGTCTTGATCTGCTCTGCGGTCTGAACGGTTACTGGAACCTGTCGCACGTCATCTCCGGGGCCCGTCAACTCCGCGAGATTGTTCTCCAGGGGCCGGAAGGCATTCACCTGGTTCCCGGCGCAAGCGGCATCACCGATCTGGCCAACTGTCCCGTCTCCGCACAACGCAAGCTGCTTGACCAGTTCCGCGAACTCGAACGCAGCCACGAGGTGATGATCATCGACACCGGCAGCGGCATTCATCGCCTGGTGCGGCAATTTGCACAGTCCGCCGATCAACTCCTGCTCGTCACGACTCCCGAGCCGACGGCCATTACCGACACCTACGCCACCATCAAGTCGCTGAGTTCCGCCGGAGCGGCGTTCAGTCTCGTCGTGAATTGTGCGGAGTCCGAGGAACTGGCCATGAAAATCGGCGAACGCATCCAGCACACCGCACAGATGTTCGTGCAGGCCGACGTCGAGCCGTTGGGGTTCATCCCCCGGGATGCGGCCGTCGCGCAGTCCGTCGTTGCGAGGAAACCGCTCGTTAACTTCATGCCGTCGAGTCCCGCTGCGAAGGCGATCTCCAGGCTGGCGAACCGCTGCCTCTCGGGCAACAGGGTGCGACCGGACGGCGAGACGTACTTCAGCCGCTTGTCACAAACCTTGAGCCGAGCCGCCTAAATCCACGAGGTCTTCGGCGTCCGGCGATTGGCGTTTGAAAGAGGATTCATCGAATTCCGACCGCCGAACGCCCGACACCTTGAGCGAAACTCTTCCAATCAGCGCACTATGTTCCAATGCCGTCCGATTACGCGAATCAGAGGAGATAAAGGAGAAACCGTCAACAAAGTGATGTGCGAGAGCCGATAAAGTTTTCACGGGATCGTATCGACTCGGCCGTTTGCCTGGCGAATCCCGCGGGAGACTGAGTGCATGGCCAGGCAATTTGCCGTTCGATTGGCGCTGATTGCATTTGCGGCATCAACCGCACACGGCCTCATGGAACGCGTGGATTTTTCTGGAACGATGCAAAGCGCCCTGATGCACGGGGCGGCATTCTTCGGGTTGGGTTGGATCTGCGGTGAACTGGCGGGCCGGGCGGTCGAAGAGAATGCCCGGCAGGAAGTGGCGCGACGAGTGAAAGATATGGATCAACCGGCGACGCGGGCCGCGTGACGTTGGTGTTCAAAGAGAATCACGGAGGGTCGGATGCTGACACGGGAAATCGAAGACGTCAATGAGCTGTGGCTGGCCTACCGGAAAGACCAGACGAATCAGGAGCTGCGCAACGCCCTGATCGAGCGGTTTCTCCCTTTGGTCCGCTATAACGCCGAACGCGTGTGGGCAAAGCTGCCCGACGGCGTCGATCTGAACGATCTGATCTCCGCGGGCGTGTTCGGCCTGATGGACGCCATTGAAGCCTTCGACCTCGATCGGGGCGTCAAGTTCGAGACGTACTGCGTGCCGCGAATCCGCGGCGCCATGCTCGACGAACTTCGCACGATGGACTGGGTTCCCCGGCTGGTGCGGAGCAAAGCCAGCAAGGTGGAGGCCGCCCGTAAAGAAGCCGAGGCGGAGATGGGCCGCCCGCCGACCGATCACGAAATTGCCCAGAAGATGGGGATCCCGGTCGAAGAATACGAGAAGATGAAGAGCGAAGCCTCTGCCGTCAATCTCGTCAGCCTCAATAAGAAATGGTACGAGACAGACAGTTATAAAGACGTCCGCGAGATCGACATCATCGAGGATACAAAAGGGGAAGACCCCACGCGCTGCATCCAGAAGCGGGACCTGATGAAACTCGTCACCAAGGGCTTAAACCGCAATGAGCGGCTCATCATCATCCTGTATTACTATGAAGAGCTGACGATGAAGGAGATCGGCAACACGCTCGGCTTGTCCGAATCCCGTGTGAGCCAGATGCATTCCAGCATCGTCAACCGCCTGAAAGACCAGCTCAACCGCCGCCGCCCGGAATTCGCGCAGTAGCGCCGCCCGGAATTCACCCGTATCGCCATCAGAAGCCCAGGGGTTGCAACCCCTGGGCTTCCGGCATCACGCCGCCGAGCTGCGCATACGCCTCCAGCAACAGCCGTTCGGTTTCTTCCCAGCCGATGCAGCCGTCGGTCACCGAGACGCCGTATTGCAACTGGCTGAGATCCGCGGGCACAGGCTGATTGCCTGGCAGGAGATTGCTTTCCAGCATCAGGCCGACCAGATTCTCGTTGCCGGCGCGGCGCTGATCGAGGCAGTCGTTCCAGGCCACGTGCTGCAGCCGGTAATCCTTGTTGGAATTCGCGTGGCTGCAGTCGACCATCAGCCTGGGCGTTAATTTGACGGCGGACAGCCGCTGCGCCGCATCCGCCAGATCGGCGGTGGAATAATTCGGGCCGGACCGCCCGCCGCGAAGGACCAGGAACCCCCACGGATTTCCCTTCGTATGAACAATGCACGTCTTCCCTTCGGCATCAATCCCGAGAAAGCTGTGGGCATGACGGGCCGCCTGCATGGCGTCGATCGCCACCTGCAGGCTGCCGTCGGTGCCGTTCTTGAACCCGACCGGCATCGACAGCCCGCTGGCCATCTGCCGATGCGTTGGCGATTCCGTCGTTCGTGCCCCGATGGCCGTGACCGTGACCAGGTCCGCGATGTACTGCGGCGTGATCGGTTCCAGGAGTTCCGTCGCCGCGGGCAGCCCCATCGAGTTGATTTCCAGCAGGATGCGCCGGGCCGTTCTCAGCCCGGTGCCGATGTCGAACGTGTCGTTCAGATGGGGGTCGTTGATCAGCCCCTTCCAGCCGACGATCGTGCGGGGCTTTTCAAAGTAGACCCGCATGATCACCAGCAGCTTGTCTTTCACCCGTTCCGCGACGCCGCGCAGCTTGCGGGCATACTCCAGCCCGGCGGTCGGATCATGGATCGAACACGGACCAACGATGGCCATCATCCGCTGGTCCTGGCCCGCCAGAATGCGCTTCACGAGTTCGCGGTTTTCCAGCACCGTCCGCATGGCGGCATCGGAAATCGTCTCTTCAGACTTCAAATACCGCGGGGCGACCAGGGGAATCGTTTCGCGAACGTTGATATCTTGAATCGGCTGGGAACTCATGGGCGATTACTTCTGGCATAACGATCCGGGGCGGAGTCTCCGCTCACCGGTCTGGATGGGCGCCGCGTATCTGAGAGACGTCGGATGTTTGCGGAAGTTCCGCTCACGCCGGCGTCCCGGAATACTTAGTATAGATGCCACGCCGCCCTATCGCCATTGCCGCGCCGGAATTTCCAGGGCAACGGGTGGCGACCGGCCGCGTCACCCGACCCGCACGTGCTGTACCTGGTGATCCCTCAGCCAGATCAGCCAACGTTCCTGGTCTTCTGTGATCTCGATTTCGGTCCGCGAAGCGCTATCCAGCGGTGAGACAATCGTGATCACGCCGTCGTCCAAGACCCGCGCGGCGTCGTCCGCTCGAATCCAATACTCCCGCTCCAGAAGTTTTGCCGGGGCGTCCTGAACGCCCGCCGGCGTGGCAAAATACGTGACATCATGCCGAAACCGCTCCGGCATCACGCACGGCGGTATTTCGGGTCGGTCGACGGCGATGACGGGGAGGGGCATGGGTTTTCCAGAAGCACATTCAACGACACGTCACATTACCGGGTTTGACGTCGTTCAGTGAGATTCCGTGCCGCTTGAAAATCGAGATCGCTCATTTCACCCACTTCCAATCGGCTTCAAACAGCTCTTGGCGGTCCCGTTCCCATTCGGCCCATTCCTCTACGGTAAAGGGAGGAATTTGATCCAAATAGGCTCCTGCAAAGTCGACAATGAACGACGGACGCACCAGTTCCATTTCGACGCTCAAGCGATCATCATAATCGAGCAATACCGGAATCGCAAAACCTGCCGCGTCATGAAGTTCGACCTGTTTCAATCTCAAGTAGACAAGTTTCTCTTTGCGATACAAGCTCTCTTGGAGGAACGCTTTTATTGCCGATGGACGGGTCGTCGACCAGACGCTACCATCAAATCCATAACCGAGTGAATCGGAGACTGCCATGCGGCGCACGGCACAAAAATCCTTCGCTCATTCCAACAGGTCTTCGCGCATGACTTCGCCTGCAGCTTGGACGACAGGATATTCTGCGGATGTGGAATTGACCTTGATCCTGAATTTCCGGCGCGTACCGCTGACTGCCGTCGGACCGCATCAAGTCACTGCGCGTATGGCGACGGAACTCGCTCCCGGATTCGGGGAATTGGAAATCCTTGTCGATGGCCGATGTGTTGCTTACCCTGTGGAGCTTCCGCTGGGCAGCGTTCCCTTTGACCGTCGAATTCCGATTCGATTGCTGCGGCCCAAAGGGCGCGATCCCGCTCCCTTGAAGCCGCTTCCATTACCCAGTGATACCGAATGGTATCGAACACTGGAAACAACAGCGCCCCTTGAAGCGGATCCTGACTCGCCATAATGGACTCCAGCCTTCGCGAATTTCTGAAGCAACTGCTCCGGCAGGCGATTCAAGCGCTCATCTACACGACGGCGTGGAAGCTCCCGTTGGGGGTCGGGCTGCTGCTTCTGGCGGTTCTGATCGGCGCGGCAATTTATTGGCAGTTGTATTGAAGCCCCAACGACGATGCTCCCACGAACAAAGGGTCAGGATTCGCCGCAAAACAGTGCAAGAGACGCAAAAAGAAATGCCGTGCAGAAGAAGGCGAGATTGTCTCTTGGACCTCATGTCTTCTTCTTTTGCGATTTTTACGCCGTTTCGCGGCCAATCGACATTGCATTTCTTCGCGGATCGCCGTTCGAGGTTGGTTTCTCTTATTACTTCACGCGCACCTGGTCCCAGTACGAACCGGAGAACAGGTCGAGCATCCGGGCCAGGCCGGCGGCGACCATTTCCGGGCCAGTGACGAATTTGCCCGGGCGCGTCCATTCGTCGATCAGGCTTTGAGGGCAGCCGAACAGCTTGCCGACGAGTTGATCCTGGTCGGCTTCCATGGACTTGAAGTGCCGGGCCCATTCGACGGCTTCTTCCAGCCGCACCTGCTCGCCGCTCTGCCATTTGATCGGGTGAAACAGCAGCGAGGAATGGGGCGTGACATACCGCGTGGTGCAGGCGGCAAACGGCAGGAGCGCGGCGGAACTGCATTCGCCGACCACGATGCCCGTGACGTTCAGACCGCGCAGGCGGATCAACGTCGCCAGCGCAAGTCCGATGTAGGCGTTGCCGCCGCAGGAATCGAGATACACGATGCCCGACGAATTCCTCGCGACATCTGCCAATTTCTGGTGCACCTCGCCGCCCGAGTCGGTCAGTTCGCCGCACAACGCGAGTTCCCAGCCGTTGCGCGGCGGGCTATCCGCTTCAGGACGATGACTGAGCGGATTCGGTCCCAGGCGAAACGGACGAAATTCCGCCTTACGTCCACGGCGAATCGGAAATCGCGACATTGACAATGCCCCTCATGGGAATCGAAAGAACATCTGAACTCGATCACGCGACTGCCGCAAAGCCCGCCGTCGGCGACGGCGGGAACGATTCTGCGAAGCGCCGCTCCAGCGCTTGTAACGTCGTTTATCCTCGACGGCAATCGTCGCCGGGCGGTATCATGATCCGGCAGGAACCCTGCGTCCGGACATTCCCACCCTGAGGAGCCGATCGTGATCACACTGTCTCGCCAATTCACCCTGATGGCCCTGTGTCTCGCCAGCCTGTCAACCGGCCTTTCGGCCGCCGACAAAGTCACCGTGGAATCGCAGGATCATGCGCTGGCGATCAAGATCGGCGGGCAGGAATTCACGACGCTGCGTTATGCCCCGGATCAGCCGAAGCCCTACTTTTCGCCAGTCAAAGCGGCAGACGGCGCCGTGATCACCCGCCCGATCAACGACCCGGAAGACAAGGATCATCCGCATCACCGGGGCATCTGGAACGCGATCGATGAAGTGAACGAGATCAAATTCTGGGCCGAGAAAGGCAAGATCGTTTCGAAGGACGTGAAATGGTCCGAAGCCGGCGACTCTGTGCAACTGCAACTCAAGAACGACTGGATGGGCCCCGAGCAGCCGATCCTGCATGAGGCGACAACGATGACGATTCACCCGAACCGGCTGATGGTGGCACAGATCACGTTTACCAAGCCGGAGAACGTACCAACCGTCACGTTTGGAGATACCAAGGAAGGGATGTTCGGCATCCGCGTGGCGTCGACCATGCGGGGGAAAGTCGGCGGCGTGATCACCAATGCCGACGGCTTAAAGGGCGAAAAAGATTGCTGGGGCAAGCCGACGAAATGGGTCGATTACACCGGCAAGGTCGGCGAGAAGTCTTACGGCGTGACGCTGATGGATTCGCCGAAAAACTTCCGACCGTCGCGTTATCACTGCCGGGACTACGGCCTGTTCACGATGAGCCCGTTCGGCGAAGGCTCGTACCAGAATGATCCGGCGAAGGCAAAACCCGTGGTGCTCGACGCGCAAAAACCGAAACTCGAATTGACCTACGGCCTGTACGTCCACAGCGGCGATGCAACGGAAGGCAAAGTCGCCGAGACGTATGAGAAATTCCTGGCGGCGACGAAGTGAAGTCTTCCGAGTGAGGGACGTCAGTCCCCTGATTGCGCTGTATTTTCTTGACGGGCCTTCAATTGCCTGTATGCGTCGATGTCGCGTTGCCTTTTGATTTCCGCCAATTTCTCCGACACGCTCGACAGCGAACGGCGTGCGAGTAAATGGAACCTTTCGCGACTTCGTACCACCATTGCTGTTGTTTCGCTGTCCAGATTTCCACGCGACCGCAGTCCATGCACGTAAATTGATAATCCCGATATTCGGTCGGTGGATCGTAGGAATTATTCTGCGCCTGTTTTGACAGGTCGGCGATCATTACTGTTCCGTCAGCTAAAAAATGATCCTGAAGCTGATCGGACGCGGACTTCCGTTTCGCTTTCCGATGGGCGACAAGTTGCTCTCGCTTACGTTCTCCGCTGGTCGGTGGTGCCTGCGGAGGCGATTTTGACGGCAGTCGGTTCTTGCGGGAAGTTGATCCCATCACCGTAATCCAGTCTATGTGCCCTGCCTCTCACAACCCGTCCGACAGAAACCACAGCACGGCGAACGCCAGCGCCATGAAGCCGAGGATGTAGACGAACCGCTTGGTCGAGATGCGGATGATCTTTTCCGTCAGTTCGTACTGGCTCGCGCTGTAGACGAGGCTGATCACGAGCACCATCGGGATCAGGTACCAGTTGACGTTGATCGATTGGGCCAGTTGCGAAAGTTCCATCGAATCACTTTCCTGGCGGGGGTGGTGGAGCGGTACCCGGTTGCGAATCGGCCGGCTGTTCGTCGCCGAAACCGAGCGACGGGCCTTTGACGCAGTCCCAGATCGCCAGGATGTTCAAGAGTCCGGCGATCCAGGTAAAGACTTGCGCGAGTTCCCAGTATTTTCCCAGCCGGCCGGTGATCTCCTGCAACTGGGGCGTTTCCGGCGGAACTTCGTACCAGTTCCAGAGTGGGCGGGGAATCGTGCCGCGAACGACGAGGTCCAGATTCGGGTGATCCTCGGGTCGCCGGACGCCGCGAATGCGGAGTTGCCTGCCGGGGTGGGCGCCGATCGGTTTGTCCATTTCAAATCCGCCGGCCAGGGCCAGCTCAAAAGGTTTGCCGTTCAGCGTGCCCGTCACTCTGCCTTCGACGTCTCCAGCCGGACCCTCCACGGGTTGAAGCGAAATAACGCCGACCAGCGGACCGGCAAACTCGTCGCTTCCGGTTCCCGGCCCGTTGGCTTCTAGAACGCCCTTGAACGAATCGGTCAAGGGAACTTGAAGCGAGCGGGTCATTAAATTGTCTTTATCGTCAACGCGACGGGCCTGGGCGATTGCCGGCAAAGCCCACACTCCCGCACCGAACTGCGCCGCGTAACTCAAGCTGATCTTGCGCCAGCCCTGGGCATTCGGGGGGACTTTGTGATGCACGGTCATCCCCTCGCCCAGGCACATCCCGGTGAAGAATGCCGCGTGAATGCAGACGAAATAGATCACCCCTTTGAACAGCCGCCCCTGGTAAAAGTGGCCGGCGCCGGGAATTGCGTAGGCCAGCACCCCCGAAATCCACGGGTTGGCTTCTTCCCACGGCTTGCGGTGGGGAACCGTTGTTTCGGGAGCGGACGTCATCGGCGACCTTTAGATGCGGATCGGCAAACTCCAGCAGCCTCACCGCGGGAAATGCCGACGGCGACTGGACTTCGGCTTGAACGCACCAGTTTACCAGACGGATCACGATTCAACCAGATTGCTTGCGAATTTGAGTAGCACGCGAACAGATGCCGACGTTACAATTCAATGGGTGGATGGGTGATCCGTCGCCCTCACGGAAATGCCCCGCTTGCAATTGGACGCGGCCCGAGGAGGTCCGTCTCACACGCCTGGACCGCTCCCGCCGCATCGCCTGGTGGAACTGCAGATGAATCTTCCCGTGGTTTGCCCGCATTGCGGTCACGGCTTCAAAGTGGCGGTGAAATTCGCCGGCCGCAAGGGGCGGTGCCCGAATCCCGACTGCGGGAAAACGTATACGGTGCCGCAAGTTCCGCTCGTCGTGGCCGACATGCCGGACGACGAATTCGAGTCGGACGCCGTGGAGTTGCCGCCGATCGGGTCCCGCCGCGTGACAGAAAAAGGCCGGACGAGCGCCAGTCTGAGCTGGGGTGGCAAAACCGGGAAGAAGCCTCCGGCGAAAGCCCGCAGTTCGCTGTTGAGCCGCATTGACCAGCCTTCCTTTCTGATGGGCCTCAGCACGACGGCGGTCGTCACGATCTGCGCGATGATCGTGTGGTCCTGGCTGCCAGGGAAATCGGGCACCGGAACGGCGGCGGCCGCCGTGGCGCAAAATGCCGACGGCCCGAAGCCGCGAAATGTCTTCGGCGAAGACATCCTGCCGGTTCTGCAAAAGCACTGCGCCAAGTGTCACACGGGGGACAACGCGGAAGCGGGTTTCGCGCTGACCGACTACCGCGATGAAGCGTCAATATTGAAGCATCGGAAGAAATGGGAACGCCTGACGACGCTGGTCTCGTCGGGCGTGATGCCGCCGGCAGACGAACCGCAGCCGACCGCCCGAGAAAAAGAACAACTGCTGGAGTATCTGGAATCGACGCTGTTTCGGATCGACTGTTCGAAAATCTCTGACCCCGGCCGCGTCACGATCCGCCGGCTCAACCGCTGGGAATACAATCACACCGTTCGCGACCTGCTCGGCGTGAATTTCCGCCCGGCGGACGATTTTCCGTCAGATGACGTTGGTCATGGATTCGACAACATCGGCGAGATTCTGTCGCTGCCGCCCCTGTTGATGGAGAAATACCTGAATGCGGCGGAGAAAATCGCCGGCCAGGCGATCATCGCCGTCGATCCGGATCATCCCGGGCGCAAATCGTATGTCGCCGAGCAGATTCAGCGCGGCGCCGGGGCGCACCTCCAGCCAGACGGCGTGATGATCGCCAGCGTCGGACAGGCGTCGGTCGGTTACGACGCCCCCGTCGGGGGAACGTATATTCTCGCCGTCGACGCCGCGGAAACGCCCGCCGGCAATGAATCCGCGAAGATGGAGTTCCGGCTCGATGGGAAAGCCGTGCAGACGTTTGAGGTGAAGAACCCCACGACGAAACTGGCGACGTTCGAACACCGCGCGGCGTTGCCGCGCGGAAAACACACGTTTGCCGCGGCGTTTCTCAACGACTTTTATGATCCAAAAAACAGCGACCCGAAACGCCGGGATCGCAACCT
Source organism: uncultured Planctomycetaceae bacterium (assembly GCA_964388415.1). Classification (GTDB taxonomy): domain Bacteria; phylum Planctomycetota; class Planctomycetia; order Planctomycetales; family Planctomycetaceae; genus CAZDGB01. The sequence goes on from CAYMAO010000003.1 coordinate 99,258, forward strand.
GCTGATCACCCGGTTTGAAGTCCGCGGTCCGGTGGAGATCGATCCGAACGATGTCCCGGCGTCGCAGAGGCAGTTCGTCGCCCATCATCCGCGTGACGGCAAACCGGCGGCTGAGTGTGCGAAAGAGAACCTCCGCCTTTTTCTGCCGAAGGCATTTCGCCGTCCGGTGATGGACGACGAAATGCGGCCGTTTCTCAAGCTGGTCGACCAGGCGCTTGCGGAAGGGGAATCGTTTGAATTTGCGATGCAGGTGGCGACGACCGCGGTGCTCGTCTCGCCCCATTTTCTGTTCCGTGTCGAAGGCGACAAGAACCCCGTCGATCCCAACGACAGGCATCCGCTCAATGGCTATGAACTGGCCTCGCGGCTGTCGTACTTTCTGTGGAGCAGCCTGCCCGACGACGAATTGTTCCGGCACGCCGCCAACGATGATCTGCACACCGACGCCGTGCTCGATGCCCAGGTGCAGCGGATGCTGAAAGACCCCAAATCGACGGCGTTCGTGGAAAGTTTCGGCGACCAATGGCTCAATTTGCGGATCCTGGACGATGTCCGCCCCGACCCGGAGCAGTTCCGGGAGTTTGACGCCGCGCTGAAAGACGACATGAAGCGGGAGACCCGGGCGTTTGTCGAATTCGTGGCGCGCGAAGACCGGAGCATCCTGGAGTTTCTCGACGGGCCGTACACGTTTGTGAATGCGCGGCTGGCAAAACATTACGGGTTGCCGGGCGTCAACGGGGACCAGTTTCAGAAAGTCAGCCTGGACGGCACGCCCCGGGCCGGGTTGTTAACGCAGGCCAGCATTTTGACGCTGACATCGGCGCCGACGCGAACTTCCCCCGTGAAACGCGGAAAATGGATGCTGGAAGTCATCCTGGACCAGCCGCCGCCCCCTCCGCCGCCGAATGTCCCGGAACTGGCCGAGACGGCGAAAGCGTCGCCGGACGCTACGCTCAGGCAGCAGTTGGAGCTTCACCGCGCCCACCCGGTGTGCAATTCGTGCCATCAGACGATGGACCAGCTTGGGTTCGGAATGGAAAACTTCGACGCCATCGGCCGGTTTCGCGACGCCGACCGCGGCCGGCCGCTCGATTCCACCGGTACGCTGCCGGGCGGAAAGTCGTTTAATGGCTCTTCCGAACTCATCGCCGTGCTGAAACAGCGCGACTGCGACTTCGCCAAGGCATTGTGCGGCAAGATGCTTACCTATGCCCTGGGCCGGGGTTTGGAGTACTATGATCGCTGCACGGTGGATACAATTGTGAAGAGGCTCAAGGAAAACGAGTTCAAGTTTTCCGTCCTGGTGGGCGAAATCGTCAAAAGCCGGCCGTTTCGCATGAGGCGCGGCGAAGGCGACGAACCGTGAGTTGTACAGTCGGAATAATTTTGACCGCGTATTGCCGGAATCACACACGAAGTTTAGCCGCTCACGCAGTGAGCGCTTTCACATTTGGACTCAGCCGACTTCCCTCAGGAACGCCACGATGACCGGACCGATGCTCTCTCGACGAACCGTACTGCAAGGCCTTGGCGCGACGATGGCGTTGCCGTTTCTGGAAGCCATGTGGCCGGCACGCGGGTTCGCCGCCCAGTCGGCCGCGATTCCCCGCAGGCTGGGGTTCGTATTCTTCCCGAACGGGGCGAACATGCAGCATTGGACGCCGGAAATCGTCGGAGAAGAATTGAACTTGCCGACGACGCTGGCCCCTTTGGCCAAGGTTCAAGGGAAAATCAACGTGTTGTCCGGGTTGATGCAGGACAACGCCAACGCCAAGGGCGATGGTCCCGGCGACCATGCCCGCTCAGCGGCGGCGTTCCTCACCGGCGCGCATCCCAACAAGAACGGCGAAATCCGAGTCGGCGTCTCGGCCGACCAGGTCGCCGCGGAGAAGATCGGCCAAGAGACGCGGCTGCCGTCGCTGGAACTGGGGACCGAGGGAAATCGCACGGCCGGCCAATGCGATTCCGGCTACAGCTGCGCCTATTCCTCGGCGATTTCCTGGAAGACCGAATCGACGCCGATGGCCAAGGAGATCGTCCCCCGGCTGGCGTTCGAGAGGATGTTCGGCGGCGACGGCGAGGACCGCAAGCTCGTCGCCAAGCGGAATTTCTACCGCAAGAGCATTCTCGACGTCGTCTCCGAGGATGCCGCCAAGCTGCAAAAACGGCTCGGCCAGACCGATCGCCGCAAGGTCGAGGAATACTTCTCCAGCGTCCGGGATATCGAACAGCGGATCGCCCGGGCGCAGGCCGATGCAAAGGATCGGCCGATCCCGGATGTCACGCTGCCGCCCGGCGTGCCGAAAGAGGCCGATGAGCACATCCAACTGATGTTCGACCTGCTGGCGATCGCTTACCAGACCGACACGACCCGCGTGGCGACGTTCATGCTGGCCAATGAAGGCAGCGACCGGAAGTACAGCATGGTCGGGCTCGAAGAAGGCCATCACAGCCTGTCGCATCATCAGAACAAGCAGGATATGAAGGACAAGATCCAGAAGATCGACCAATTCCTCGTCACGCGGTTCGCCGCGTTTCTGGAAAAACTCGACGGCATTCGCGAGGGCGACGGCACCCTGCTCGATCATTGCATGATCGTTTACGGCAGCGCCATCGGCGACGGCAACGCCCACAATCACGACAAGCTGCCGGTGCTCCTCGCCGGCAAAGGCGGCGGCACCATTCAAACCGGCCGGCACCTCGTCTATGAAAAGACGCCCCTCAACAACCTGTACCTCTCGCTCCTCGACCGCATCAGCGCCGGCACCGACCACCTCGGCGACTCCAACGGACGCCTGAAGAACCTGGACGCGTGAGCGGCGAGAGAACCACGCTTCTGCGAAGCGTTGCTTCGATTCCGGCGTTCGGCATTACTTGCTTTTCTCGTCTTTCTTCGGCTCGCTTTTTTCGACTTTGCCCCACAGTTGCCCGCCGACGTCGCCGTGCTGCCAGGTGCCGGCGTAGCGGTGTTTGTGAATCATCACCCGCGAGGTGAACGTCCCCAGGCCGGGGATCGCCAGGTCGGTCAACGAAATGACCGGGGTATCGCCGGCCCAGTAGACCTGCACGACCATCGGCACCTTCACATCGTGCTCGCCGTACTTGATCCTGGCCGTCACCACCCAGTCGTCTCCCTTGTGCTTCTTCACGCTGTCGATTTCGTAGCGCTCCGCCTTGGCTCCGGGCTGCCCGTCCACGGAGAACGTGCCCACGAGCGCGGCGCCCGACAACCGTTCGATGAAGGCCTTTTCCAAGGCGTCGCGGTCGGGCGGCGCGGCATCTTCCGCGCAGAGCAGTCCGCACAGGACGACTAAGCCCGTGGCTCCGAACACTGTGATGGTTCGCATGATGGCTCCTGAAACTCCGGGGTTCATCGAATCAACAGCCGCGCTGCTGGTACTCCGTGATGATACTTCACCGAACAGGCACGCAACAGCATCCGAAGTCTTGGCACGTTTCGGTAGTGGGTCAGTTTGCCTTTCAATGTAGGGCACTTGCTCCGCAAGCGCCAATCGCACTTGCGGAGCAAGTGTCCTACATTATTAAACTTACCCACTACCAACGTTTCGGAGACGGCTCATTCGGATTACGATGTCGTCCCGAATTCCCTATCGATGACATCCGTCAGGAACCCTAACAGATATGACTGCCAAACCGTTAGCGACGGGCGTACCGCCGAATTTTGAGCGGCTCTTGCCGGTGTTTCGAGAATTGTGCGATGTCACGGCGCGGCTGAGGTCTCCGGAAGGCTGCCCGTGGGATCGCGAACAGACGCTGGAAACCATCAAGCCGTTCACTCTGGAGGAAACCTACGAGTTGCTCGAAGCCATCGATTCGGGCAACGACGCGGCGATCGTCGAGGAACTGGGCGATGTCTTATTGCAGGTGGTGCTCGACTGCCAGATTGCCGCCGACGACGGGCGTTTTGACATCATCCGAGTGGTCGAAGGGTTGACGAAAAAGCTGATCAGCCGGCATCCTCACGTGTTCGGCGAGGAACAGGCAAAGACGGCGAAAGACGTCCATGCGCATTGGGACCGCGTCAAACAAGAGGAAAAACGGAGGGACTCGATCTTCGACGGTTTGCCCGCCGCGCTGCCGGCGCTGGCCCGCGCAGCACGCCTGTCGGACAAGGCGGCCCGAGCAGGCTACGATTTTCCAATTCGCGAAATGCTGTTCGACAAGCTGCGGGAGGAGATTGCCGAACTGGCGGCGGAACTCTTTCCGCGCGGCGAAATCCCGATCATTCCTGTAGAGGTGGAATCGCCCGTCACGGCCGATCCGTCGGCGCTGGAACCGGCACGCCAGGCGAGGATTGCATCGGAACTGGGCGACGTGCTGTTCGTGGTTGCGAACATCGCTCGCCGCTGGCACGTGAATCCCGAGGAAGCCTTGCGAGCCAGCAACGCGAAATTTGAACGCCGAGTACGCTACATCGAAGAACGGTTGAAAGAGGAAGGCCGTGAGATGAAATCAGCGTCGCTGGCCGAGCAGGAAGCCCTGTACCAAGCCGGCAAACGCCGCGAACCGTCGACGTAGTTTCGCTTACGGCTGCCCCATGTCGGGCCCCCAGGGTTCGATTTGCTTCAATAGCTTTCGTTCCAGTGCACGGTAGCAATCCGGCAGGTCGCACTGTCCCAGGATCCCCGGCACAAACGACGACAACGGCCACCGGTAACGCTCGGTTTCGGCCAGTTGAGAAAACGACGTCAGGGCATGTTTCAGCGTGATGCGTGTCACAGAGTCGGACAGGACGCCGGCAAACGTCGCCGGGATCGTGCCCCAACCGTTTGCCGCCAGATGAATGTCCGCATAGCCGAGGTCTTTGATCCAGGCAAGCACGGCTAAGACATCGTGCGTGCGCTGTCCGGGATAGGGCCTATTCAGCATGAGGGAATGAGCGGCGTAGAAATAGTCGCTGCCATACGGCGTGAGAAACGTGTTGATGCCGCAGGTATTCGGTTGAGAGTCGCCAATGCCGCGCAGATCGACGGCGAATACCGTCGCGCTGGGTTTGTCCTGGATCAGATCTCGGATCAGCGGTTCGTCACGAAGTTCGGCGTCGGCCGATTGATGCGAAACATACACGATGCACGGCCCGGCCTGCCTGGTGGGCCGCGAGTAGTGGGGTTTTTCGCTGAGCCGCGTCACCAGCGCGAGAATTCCAGGTTCGGTTTGCACCCCGTACCAAGTGGCGTGAGGCAGAGGAAAGCGGCGGCCGGACAGTGGCCGGAAGATTCGGTACTCCGGCACGCCGGGCCGTTCCGGCAGCTTCAACACGCCGGGGAGAATCTCGGCCAATTGGGCGGCATCTACCTGGCCTCGGCTTTCGGCCAGCGATTGTGACTTCACCCGGGTGAACTCGAAGACCGTCTTCGAAGGAATTTCGCTGACTTGTCCGCGCGGCAAACACTGCAGCACGGCGTCGGGTTCGATGGTCATGACCGGCTCGATCGCGTCTGCGCCACTGCCCGTGGCTCGATGAAACCAGCCGTACATCGCCTCGCGGTTTTCGACGCCGTAACCGTGCTCGCGCGGGCCGACGAATAACCGAATGTTGTCGGGCGCGCCCAACAGCGCGTACAACTGCTTCAGTCGCAAGAACGATTCCTCGCTGCCCCGGGCGTCAAAGTAATCCTTTTCCTGTGCCAGAATGATGACCGGCTTCGGGGCCAGCGCCGCGAGAAAATCGGCATGATCCAACCCGAAGGACAACACGTTCGGCGGGCATTGTTCCGTATCGGCAGGCAGCTCGTTTTCGAGATTTCGGCGAAACGTGGTGACGAAGCAACTCGGCGCGGCCATGGTCCAGCGCGGCTCCACTCCGGCAAGCCACGTCGTCATCGTGCCCCCGCCGGAGTTGCCCGTGATGCCCACGTGCTTCGGATCGACTTCGGGGCGCGACAGGAGGTAGTCCAAAGCGCGGATGCCGTCCCACGCCCGCCAGGAGCCGAAGAAGTCGCCAACGAGAAACTGCTGATTTCCTGCGAGCAGATGCTCGCTGACGCCGACGCCGACATGCGATTTTCCGTGCTCATCCGGATACTGCAGGCGTTCCCCCTGGCCGATGGGGTCGAAGATCAGCACGACGTAACCTTGCCGGGCAAGCCCTTGAGCAAACGATTGATAGGCATCGGCCGCCTTGCCGTTCGCCGAGTGGCCGCACGAACCGACGACGCCTGGCAGAGGAAACGTCTTACCCTTGGGAACATACAGGTTGCCGGTGACGAAAAACTGCGGCCGGCTTTCAAAGACAACTTTCTCGATCTGATACTGCTCGCGATCGACAATGCCCGTGACGCGCGCATTCAGCGGCGTCTTCTCCGGCCAGGGGCCGAAACACTCTTGAATTCGCGCGCGGACCCAAGTCACGTACGCTTCGGCATCCGCCTTTGTCTTCAGCGCGGCTCGGCGGGCTTTCCCCTGCTCTTCCGCCTGTCTCAACTGGTCAACGAAAAACTCCTGGACCATCTGCGGAAACCGGTTGAGCGCCGGGTGTGCCGCTATTTCAGCACTTTCCTGAGCAGCCAACCGCGAATTGAGAACACCAAAGGACGACGCCAGTGCCGTCCAGCGAAAGAGGTCGCGGCGGGATGCGGTGAAGCGTGACATCTGGGTCCGTGTTTCAAGAGATGTTAGAAGGTTGGATCGCGTCGGGCGGCATGACGAACGGTAAGATTATCGATCCGGCTGTCTGTGGAGATAACTTCGTAGAAGATGCGATAGTTCCCTTGGACGAGTTGCCGAATTTCGCCCTAGGCCTTGCTGGAGAATCTCGGGCCGCTTCGAGGCAAAGTCTTCAATTGAGTCGTTCGCTGAAAAATCTCATCCCGCAAACGGTCCGCAGCGCGAGGATTGTCCGCTGCTATGTATTCCCAGATTTACAAGAGATCTGCTTGTGCGGACTTCGTCCAGACTACTTCAATGTCCATGCTCTCGCCTGCTTCTCGAAGGCTTCTTGGGACATTGTTCGTCCTTCCGCGGCGTCCTGCCGTCCTCGCTCGATGGCCGCCAAAGTGGCAATTTCCTCCAGCATGTCCTCATAGGTGACGTCCGGCTGCATCTGCTGCACCATGTCCAACACGGTTTCTTTGGCGGTCATCATACACCTCGATGAAGTCGAGTTCTTACGACAGTCTCCACATCAGAATTATGACAGCAGCCATCCCGGGTGGAAAGTGCGGTTCTCCGGCTGCATTAGCGTTATCTCTTCCGCGCGATCAGATTCGCAAATTCTTTCCAGGACTTTGTGTTGGCGACGTCGTGCTTCGTCAAGCCGGCGCGGCGGGCCTGGTAGACGCCGTATTCCAGCACTTCGAACCCGTGCGTGCTGTGCGAGTCGGTGTTGATGACGATCGGAATGCCGTGATCTTTCGCCGCGGCGGCCTGGATGTCGTCGAGGTCGAGCCGGGACGGATTCGCGTTGATTTCCAGCATCACGCCATGATCGGCCGCGGCTTTGAGAATCTCCGGGAACTGGATGTCGGCCCCCGGGCGATGACCGATCATTCGGCCCGTCGGATGTCCGATGAGGTCGACATGAGGATTGCGAATCGCGTTCAAGAGCCGTTTCTGAATTTGCTCGCGAGGCTGCTTCAAGCCGTAATGCAGCACGGCGATGACCCAGTCGGCTTCGCTGAGAACTTCGTCATCCAGGTCCATCGTGGCGTCTTCGAGGATGTCGCACTCGATGCCGCACAAGACTTCAATCCCCTGCACCTGTTCGCGAACTTTGCGAATCTCCGTCCAGTGGGCGCGGAGCCGGTCGGCATCGAGGCCATGGGCCATGCTGACCCGCTTGGAATGGTCGGTGATGGCAATGTACTTCAACCCGCGGGCTTTCGCGGCTTCGGCCATTTCACGGATGCCGGCCGTACCGTCCGTCGCCGTGGTGTGCATGTGCAGATCGCCCTGAATGTCATGCAGTTCGATGAGTTTCGGCAACTTCCCGTGCGCAGCGAGTTCGATTTCCCCGCGGTTCTCTCGGAGTTCCGGCGGAATCCACGGCAGTTCCACTGCGGCATAGACGTCCTCTTCCGTTCGTCCCGCGACATAGTCCTCGCCGCGATACACGCCGTACTCGTTGAGTTTCAAACCCCGGTCCTGCGCGCGGCGGCGAATGACGATATTGTGTTCCTTCGACCCGGTGAAGTATTGCATCGCCGCGCCGTAGGATTCTTCCGGCACGACGCGCAGATCGAGCTCCAACCCTCCGTGCAGCCGGACGCGCTGCTTCGTCTCGCCGCGTGCGAGAACTTTTTCGACCGACTCATGCCGGGCGAGCCGGTCCATCGCCGCCGCGGAATTGTCGGCGACGGCGAGGACGTCGAGATCGCCGCAGGTCTCTTTTCTTCTTCGGCAGCTTCCCGCGACGGACACCTGCCAGACGCCGGGAACCGTCTGCAGATCAGCGACGATGACGTCGGCGGCTGCTTTCGCCGTGGAGAGCAACACGCGCTGTCCCGTCTGTTCCAGCAGAGCCAGGCCTTCAAGAATCGACTGTTCGGTCTTCTTGCCGAATCCTTTCAGCACGGCGATCCGGCCCTGCTCTGCCGCGGCCTGCAGATCGGCCAAGGTTTTGACTTCCAGTTCCTTCAGCAGCACGGCGACTTTTTTCGGGCCCAGGCCGGGGATGCGCAACATGCGGACGACGTCAGGAGGAAACGCGTGCCGGAGTTCTTCGAGCTGCGGAAACCGGCCGGTGGCGACGAGGGTCTCCAGCTTTTCCGCGAGGTCCTTGCCGATCCCTTCAAGCTGCGTGAGGTCATGGTTCGGCTGCGCGACGAGGTCGGCGATCGGCTCGGCCGAATTCTCAATCGTGCGGGCCGCATTGCGATACGCCCGGACTCGAAACGGATTGGCCCCCTGCAATTCCAGCAGGTCGGCCAGTTCATCAAACAGGGCGGCAATCACGGCGTTCTGCATGGGCGGCTCGACAACAGGCGACATTGGGGGACGCTAACGATCCGTCCATCATAACCTCCGACGCGAACTGCCCACAGGCGAAGTGCATCGTGTATGATGAATGAACTTTCCATCCGTCCAGGAGAATCTCTCGTGACATCCCGTGTGTTCTTCTTTCTGGCTTGTCTGCTGATGTTTGTCGAAACTCCGGCGAAGCTGTTCGCTGCGGTGAAGCCGGCACGCGACCTGGGTTTCACGCTGCAGCCGCTTAAGCAATTCTTTCACGTGCCGGACGATGTCGCCGTCGGGCCGTGCTCGGCGGTGGCCGTCAACAGCAAGGGCGAGGTGTATGTTTTTCATCGCGGACCGAAACCGATCCTGTGTTTCAGCGCGGAAGGAGACTTTTTGCGGTCGTGGGGAGACGACTTGATCAAATCGGCTCACGGACTGCGGGTAGACCGTGAGGAAAACATCTGGGTAACGGATGTCGGCGCGCACCGCGTGTTTCAGTTCGATCCCCAGGGCAAGCTGCTTTTAGCGTTAGGAACCGGGGCCGCAGGCGGAGCAGAAGATCAATTTGACAGGCCGACCGACATTGCCTTCGGGCCAAAGGACGAGGTTTACATTTCCGACGGGTACGGCAACAGCCGCGTGATGAAGTTCAACGTCAAAGGGCAATTACAGACCTCGTGGGGCACGCCGGGAAAAGAGCCGGGACAATTTCAGTTGCCGCATTCCATTCTGGTCGACGGCGACGGCCGGGTGCTGGTAGGCGATCGGGAGAACAATCGTATCCAGGTGTTTGACGCCGACGGAAAATGGCTTGAGACGTGGAATGGTTACGCCCCGTATGGCATGGCTCAGGATGCGGACGGCCGAGTGTTCGTCGCCGATGGCCGTGCCGGCCAGGTGCTGCTGCTCGATGAGAAGGGGAAAGTCCGTCATCGGTGGGGGCGCATCGGGACGGGAGTCGGCCAGTTTCAGATGCCGCACATGCTGGGCTTCAACGCCGGGGGCGACCTGTTCGTCGCCGAAGTCAACGGCCGCCGCGTGCAGAAATTCGTGCGAAAGAGCGCGGCAAAATGATCCTCGTTCCGCCGCTCACAAAGTGAACGCTCACTTTTGCGGCGGACTGGGTTCCCGGGGCTTTTTGTCGGGCGTCATGTTGCGGCTGAGATATTTCTGCATCTGACCCGACCAGTATTTGCTGTTGTCGCTCATCACGGCCTTCAACTCGGCGACGCTGTCGGCAGTGACGCGGATTGCGCAGTTGGACATTTCATCGGTCGACTCCTCGCCGAAGAAGACGGTTTTCGGCGGTGAATTGGGGTTGTCGCGGTTCTTTTCGGAGTTGTCGTACGTGACGAGAATTTGAATCGTCGTACCGGCTGGCAGACGGAGGACGGGGTCGAAGACGTAGGAATCCTGCCAGTTGAAGTCCCAGTCTTCGATCTTGATCATCGGGACTTCCTGGCCGTTCGGCAGCACGCCCTTGACCTGGTAATTTTTTCCCAGGAGGTGCATGTGGGGGCGGATTTCCATGACGGTGAGGTTTGAGGGGATCTTGTATTCCGCCGTGAACTGGGCCGACGCATTGCCGGCGGGAATGACGAGATCGACATTCCCGATGACGAGATCGGTGACGACCTGACGGGCGCCCGGCGGCGCGAAATAGAGACCGATTTCCGTCTGATCGACTTCCGGTTTGCCCGACGGATGGTAGTGAATCTGAAAGACGACGTCGCCCCCTTTGGGCACCAGCCGGCCGGTGCCGCGCGGAAAGAAATGCGGCGTCGCGCCGGGATTCCAACCGCCGAGATACGCCGCCGACGGCAGGCCGTTTCCGCCGAACTTGGTATACCCTTCGCCGGGGTCGGCCGCGTCCAGCATACGCGCCTGGCCCGACGTGTCGACGAACATATGGGCGTGATGAACGATCTTGGGATTGCCGGGATGGACCTCCACGGCACTGATTAACCGGTCCTCTTTCAGGCCGAGCGGAATCACGAAATGCTGATTCACATCGATCCCGTCGGCATGAAGCGCGAACGGCCTGGGCATTCGGACGATCAGGTCGGGCTTGCCGAGTTGCCATCCCGTGGGAAACTTCGGCAACGCGGGAAGATCGTCGGGCTTCCCTTCCGGCGCGCCGGCTTCGGCCCAGGTCCGTAACATTTCGATCTGGGCGGCTGACAAGCGGCGTTCATCGGCAAAATGACCGTAATCCGGTGTCGGTTTCCAGGGCGGCATGATCCGTGCGGAAGTCACCTCTGCGATCTGCCGGGCGCGCTTGGAAACCTGCTCATAGTTCGTCATCGCAAACGGCGCGACTTCCCCGTCCCGATGGCAGACCAGGCAATTCGAAAAGATGATCGGCGCGATCTCGCGATTAAACGTGATCGCTCCCTCCTCCGCTCCGGAACCCGGCGCTTCCAGCAGACAACCGACCGGCGTCGTGCGGGAGACTGCCGCGCGGGTGCCAACGACGGCGGCTTTCAGCGCGTCGGCGAGGTAATGTTTTTTCGGCGTTCCTTTTTTGCCAAGCCGTTCGCTGACATCGTCCAGCAGCCCGCGATAAATCTCCCGGCCCAGGCGATCGAACACAAACGCTTCGGGCGTATGTGTCGCCGCGGTCAGTTCGAGCAGCGCTCCAGCACTGTCGAGAAGCACCGGGAATTTGAGGTGAAACTCTTTGTGATGCTTCTGAGCCTGCGCGCGAGTCACGCTGCGATCGGCTATGACGCCGAAGAACTCGACGCCTTGTTTTCCATACGAGACAGCCAGCTTGTTCAGCCGGGGGATCGCCTCGTTGCTCATCGGGCATTCGATCGACAAAAAGACCAGTGCCACGCCTTGGCACCCGGGCGTCGCCCCCAAAACCCTTTGTCGGCCGTCGAGATCGTGTGCGCGGAAGTTCTTCGGCAAGGTGACCGGAGCCTTCGAAACGGCCGCGCTCTCCGGTTCGTCGTCGTGGAAGGCCGAACCCATCACGCCGAGAGACATCCCCCAGGCCATCGCGGCCAGCATCGTCCAATGCGATCGCGCGCGAGACTTCATCCATGGTCCTCAAAGAATCCCCTGAGTTCGAAGCCTGACTTCCGTAGCATACCAGCGAAACTCCACAGGCATCCTTTCTTTTCGGAAAGAATGCCGAAGACAATTGCAGCGGCCGGAATACGGAAAAGCTCAGCCGTCAGTCGGCGAACCCCCAGCGGACCGCTTCACGTCAGATTGGGACGAACAAGGGAATTCGACCCGAAAACGCGGACACTGGGGGTGCTTCCAGTCCAAACGGTCCTTGAGGATCGACAGGTAAATCGACTGCTGTTCCAGGGACTCGGCGAACGGCACGTCACGATGGACGACGATGACCTCTTGAATGCCGTCGAGCCAAGTCAGGTCGCGCAGGCACTCTTCGAAGGCGTCCCAGTTCCAGCCGAAATAATTCGGCAAGCGAAGCTGCCGGGCGAACTCGGCGAGCAGCCGGCGCTTGCGGTTGAGCTTGGCAGGAATTCGGACCACCAGCGTGCCGTCGTTCGCTGCCGGGCGGTCGTCGGAAAAGTGAAAGCCGCTAAAATCAGCCGTCATCGCACCCGCCGAAAGGTCTTGTAATGATCGTGCGTGTAATACGTTTCGTCGTCCTTGCCGATGACCAGCCGCTGCGGGCCGGGGCCGTTTTGTCCGGGCGTCGGCACGACGTATTCCTTGTAGTAACCGGGCGGCTGCCTGGGAAGTTTTCTTTCACGGTTCTGAAACGTGCTGCCGTCGTGAGGAAAGCGGTCGAGCAATTTTCCCTCGGCGATGCGGTCAAGCGTCGGCTCGAGATCGATGTCGCCCTGGTAAATCATTCGTCCCGACTGATCTTTCAGTTTGACATTCGTGATGACCAGCGACTTCGACTTGTTGCCGGAAGAATCGCTGGTTTTGGTTTCCTCGGGCTTCTTGACGGCCGGTTTCGGCTGCGTCTGTGGCGGCAGCGCGGTCGTCTTCGCAGGCGGGATCGACTTGGGGGGCGGAGTCACCGCTTGCGTTTCGCGGACCGGCGACGCCGGTTCCGTATCATCTCTGGCCAAGTCGATCGGAGGCTTGGATTCGCCCCCGAAATCCTCCACCGTCGCGGGTTTCAGTTCGCCGGCCGGCCGATTCGCAGCGGACGATTCCTTGTTCTTCGTCGCTGCCTCCCGCTGCGACATCCAGACGAACCCCAGCAGCGCGGCAACAATGACGACGCGCAGCCAAAGCGGGATCGGGGAACGAAGGGGAATATTGGACATGGCAGATAATCATCGTTTCGTGGAATTCGGAACGTATGCCAACATAGCAGTCGAGTAGGAATTTGTCAGCGGCCAGTCCACCAAGAATGGAAACCCTCCAAAGCTCATCCTGCGATGACGGCCATCCAGACGCCGCCCAGCACCATCAGGCCGCCGAAAAACACCAGGAAGGCCGCGGGCAGGATTCGCCAGCGAAGCCGGCGCTGCGGGCTGGTTTTCAATCCGCAATCCGCATTCGCCAGTCCGCATTCGGTTATACTGCCCGGATGAACCGTTCTCCGCTGCTGCGTCTCACGTCCGCCGGGTTGTATTGTGAACTCGGCGGGTTTCACATCGACCCTTGGTCGCCGGTGGCGAAGGGGGTGATTACTCATGCTCATGCCGATCATTTCGTCGCCGGCTGCAAACACTATCTGACAGCGAAGCCGGGCGTCGAGATTCTGCGAAAGCGTCTTGGACCGCGGGCCGTCATTCAACCGCTGAGTTACGGAGAAACCGTCGATTGCTTCGGCGTGAAAGTGTCTCTCCACCCGGCGGGCCACATCTTGGGGTCGGCCCAGGTACGCGTGGAACATCAAGGCGAAGTCTGGTGCGTCTCGGGGGATTACAAAGTCGCGCCTGATCCGACCTGTGCCCCCTTTGAGCCGGTTCGCTGCCAGACGTTGGTGACGGAATCCACTTTCGGCCATCCCTTTTTCGCCTGGGAAGATCAGACCGCCGTTTTTCGGCAAATCCATGCCTGGTGGCGCGATAACCAGCAACGAGGCGAGGCGAGCCTGTTGTATGCCTATTCGCTCGGCAAAGCCCAGCGGCTGCTTGCCGGGCTGAACGCCGATCAAGGCCCGATTCTCGTCGATCCCGCCGTCGAGGCGATCAACCATTTCTACCGTGACGAAGGGGGCGTCTTTCCGCCGTCGTCCGTCCTGACGCAAGACTTGCCGGCCGACGCGTGGTCTCAGTCGATTGTGATTCTGCCGCCTGCCGAACGATGGAAGCCGGAGATCGCCGGTCGCGGATCGTATCGCTCGGCATTCGTCTCCGGCTGGATGGCGTTGCCGGATGGCCCCAGGCAGCGGCGTGTTGAAACGGGATTCGCGTTGTCGGACCACGCCGATCACAAGGAAATTCTGGCGACCATCGCCGCGACCGGAGCCGAGACGGTGCTGGTGACACACGGCTACATCGACGTGCTGGTCGACCTGCTGCGGTCGCGGGGATTGGATGCGAAGCCGCATAAGACGCCACGCTGCCAGAAGCCGCCCACCATTCCGGCGACGCAGCAGGAACTCGAGTATTGATTCACCAGCCCGCCGCGCCAGCAAGCGACTTTTCACGTTGCCGATCGGTGAAGTAGACGCCATCGTCCTGGTTGAAGCTGTTCTTTCCCGACGACACCCAGGGAAATTCCCACCCCATTCGGCTGCAAAACTCGAGCAGTTTCTCAAGAGGTGCCCGAGAGACCGTCATCAGAGATGTGTCGCGCTGATTCAGGTGGACGATGGCTGTCTGCCCGGGGAATGACTGGGATCGTGGTTCCCTGCGATTGTCCCCGGCGTCCGAGGGCGAAAGACACGGGGTAAATCTGACCGCGCGAATTGACCCGGGAATTCTTGCACGGCAAACTGGAACACATGACGCTCCTCGATCAGTAGGAACTCAAATTGGGCGTGCGGAGTCCTTTGGATTTGTAGCTCATGAGTGCGTTGCGGCAGGCAACGGTTCTCGTCGGAAACAACCATGACCATCCTCTACTGCGGCGATACATCCCTCTCCGGCGCGGCCTCCTACCTCGCCGGACTGATGAGCCATTGGGGCTGGCATTATGACTATGTTCCCAGCGACCAACGGCTCACCGCCGAGCAGGCCGCGCAGCCGCGCGGGCTGTTGATTTTCAGCGATTACCCGGCGGCGATGATCGACCGGGCTGCACAGGACGTGATTGCCGAACAGGTGCGGCAAGGAGCCGGGTTGCTGATGATCGGCGGGTGGGAATCGTATCACGGGTTGGGCGGGAACTGGGACGGGGTGCCTGTGGGGGAACTCTTGCCGGTGCTGATCTCGCCGAGCGATGACCGGGTGAACTTCGATCAGCCGACGCTGCTGCGGACGATTCCTGACGGTGCGAATTTGCATCCGATATTGCGCGACTTGCCGTGGACTGACCGGCCGCCGACGATTGGGGGACTCAACCGGTTCACGCCGAAACCGGGGGCCGAAGCGCTGCTGGCCGGGTTGTCGTTCACGGCGAAGGTGGCGGCGACGCAACCGTGGATTCAGGCGGCGGAAGGGTTCGTCGAGAACTGGCTGCTGCCGCCGAAGGTGAAGCAAACGCTGACGAGCATGTCGCCGTTCCGGACGCCTTATCCGGGGGATATCGCGTTCGATGTGGCTGCCGTCTATCCGGTGCTAGTGGTCGGTTCAGCCGGGCAGGGGCGGACGGCGGCATTTGCCAGCGATGTGGCCCCGCACTGGGTCGGCGGGTTTGTCGACTGGGGCGATACGCGCGTCGCCGCACAAGCCCCCGGCGGCCCGTCGATTGAAGTCGGGTTCGCGTATTCGCAATTCTGGAAGCAACTCCTAGCCTGGACCGGACGGCTGGGAGGGTGATTCCGGATCGATCGGACATGGATCATGGAGGATTGTTTCCGCGAACTCGCAAGCGACCAACAGGGTCGCTTGCGAGTTCGCGACATTCCTGGGGAAAAACCGTGCTGCCGCGCGTGCTCGAACCCGAAGTGATGGACACCGTCGACGAGGCGGAAGATTACGATGCGATGGATCATTCGCACGTGAACCGGGTGTTCGTCGATGATTTTCTGGCCGCGCTGCAGCCGGGGGCTCAACCGAGCGGCCGTCTGTGGCGTATTTTTGACGCCGGGACCGGGACGGCGCTGATTCCGATTGAACTCTTGCAGCGGGGCATCCCGGCCGAAGTGCACGCTGCCGATCTGGCCGAGCAGATGTTGATCGTGGCGCGCCGGAACATTGCGGCGGCGAAACTGCAAGCATTGATCCGACTAGTTCGCAGCGATTGCAAGCAGCTCGCCGATGCGACGGCGAGTTTCGACGCCGTGATGTCGAACAGCATCGTGCATCACATCCCGGACCCGATGTCCGTGTTCATGGAATGCTGGCGAATTCTCAGGCCCGGGGGCCTGCTGTTTGTCAGAGACTTGCTGCGGCCGGAAAATCAGGCACAACTGAAGTGGCTCGTCACGACCTACGCCGGCGAAGCAAATGCACATGGCCGACAGATGTTTCGCGATTCGCTGCACGCGGCGCTGACGGTCGAGGAAGTCGGCACGCTGGCGGAAGAAATCGGCGTCCCGCGTTCGTCGATTCGCGTCACCAGCGATCGGCACTGGACGCTCGCAGCAATCAAGAGCTGAGAGTCGGGTTATGCCGATCTCTCCCGATTGCGCAGAGGTCTTGGGGCAGCCAGCCGAACGGGCCGCAAACTTTGCGTGAACAGCTCAAGGCGCGGAATCCGTCAGGTCGATGGTTTGTAGCCGACGCCGCTGGCCGATGATTCCAGGAAATCACCGGCGACAAAGTCCCGCTCGAAACGGCCGACTGCCCCTCTCCCACCTTGATGGAACTTCACATGGCTCCTGTGGTTGCCGACACGCCGCGGAATTGCTTCCAACTCTCCCGTGCGGAAGAGGCCCTGAGGTCCTTCAGGCACCGTCTTCAGCGCCACCTGGAGCAGGAAGTTCGTTTAGGCCGGTTGTACCAGGTTTGCCGGAATTGCTGGTCCGGGCAGCATGACGAGCTGCGTCGGCAAGTCGAGCGCCTGGAAGCCCATCTGGCCACTTGGATGCCGAAGGCGGAATCGTCTCCGGCGCTGTCGGTGGTAGGGGTCGATGGGGAATGACGGTGCGAACTCGCAAGCGACCATGCGGGTCGCTTGCGAGTTCGCCTGCATCACAGCGCCGGGCGTTTCTCGTGCCAGGGTGCGACTTGCTCCCAGGCGCGGGCCGCTTGCAAGACGATCAAATCAGCGTGCAGCCCCCCGATGATCTGCAACCCGACGGGCAAACCGGCTTTCGTCCAGCCGGCCGGCACGCTCGCCGCGGGTTGTCCCGTGAGATTGAACGGATACGTGAACTGCGTCCATTGCAGCGGCCCCAGGAATTCGCCCTCCAGCGGATCGGCGTCATCCTGCCCGACGGCGAACGGCGGCACGGGCAACGTCGGGCAAATCACGAGATCATATTTCTCGTATGTCTTGCGGACCCGTTCCCAGAACTCGTGCCGGGCCGCGAGAGCCTTGCCGAAGTCTACGCCGCGGAGTTTCATTCCCTTTTCGACGACGCGCTTCAACCCGGGATCGAGTTGGTCGCCTTGCGATTCCAGCTTCGACTCCAACGCGGCGGCGGCGGTGCCAAAGAAAAAAACGCTCCAGGCGTCATACGGATCACGCCAATCCAGCGAGACCTCTTCAACGATGGCCCCCGTCTCGGCGAACTTTTTAGCGGCCTGCTGACAAATCGCGGCGACTTCGGGATCGACGTTCGCATAACCGAAATTCGGACTGAAGGCGATCCGTTTGCCGCGAATGCCGTCGTTCAATCTCTCGGTCCAGCGAAATCCCGATGCTGGCAGCGACAGCAGATCGCGCGGATCGGGGCCGGCGATGAGATCGAGCACGGCGGCGATGTCGGCGACCGTCCGTGTGATCGGGCCGACGTGCCGGAGCATCGCCCCGCCGCTGCCGGGCCAATTCGGCACGCGGCCGAAACTCGCCTTGAAACCGACCACGCCGCAGAAAGAGGCCGGGATGCGCAGCGACCCGCCGCCGTCGGTGCCGATGCCGATCGGTCCCAACCCCGCCGCAACGGCCGCGGCTGCACCGCCGCTGGAACCGCCCGGCGTGAGTTTCGTGTTCCACGGATTGCGGGTGATGCCGAAAACGCGATTGTCGGTGACGCCTTTCCAGCCCTGCTCCGGCGTGTTGGTCCGGCCGATGAGTACCAGTCCTGCGTCTCGCAGACGTTGAACAGTCGGGCAATCTTCCGTCGTGATATTGGTCTCTTGAAGTTTCGAGCCAAACGTCGTCCGAGATGCCCGCACCCACAGGTTGTCTTTGACGTGATACGGCACGCCATGCAGCGGGGACAATGGCTTGCCGTCCATTACGGCTTGTTCGAGCCGAGCCGCCGTGCATAACGCCTCGCCCTCATGCAGCGTGACATAGGCATTGAAGGCCGGATTGTGCCGCTCGATCCGTGCGAACAAATCTTTCACGACCTCGACCGGCGAGACCTTTTTCGTGCGGATGAGTTCCGCCAGTTCGACGGCAGAGAGATAAGCGAGAGAGGCGTCGGCCATGGTGAGTCCGTTGTTCATCGAGTAGAGTGCGTCACTCAGTTCTTTGGCGATAGCAGAGCCAGACAGAAAGAGATCGTGCCGTATTCTTCGCGTGTGTTCCAGCCCGTCTTGTCTCCATGGAAGAGACTCCCTATCATAGATCAATGCTTATTGTTGCGTGGAATGCTCGATGACATGCCCGATCTGCCCCGGACCGATGCAGCGGCGCGATGTTCTGCAACTGGGCGCGCTGGCGCTCGGCGGGCTGTCGTTGCCGCAGATTTTGTCAGCACGCGCCGCGGCGGGGAATTCACGGGCCGAGACGTCGGTGATTCTGTTGTATCTGCATGGCGGGCCGTCGCAACTGGAGACGTACGATCTCAAGCCCAATGCGCCGGTCGAATATCGCAGCATATATCAGCCCATCGCCACGAATGTGCCGGGGCTCGACATCTGCGAAAAGTTTCCGTTGCAGGCGCAGCTTGCTGACAAGTTCTCGCTGGTTCGGTCGCTGCATCACACGGTCGGCATACACAGCGACGGAGGCATCGTCACTCTGACCGGCAAGATGCCGTCGCAACTCGATCCGACGTCGACTTCCAAGAGCGAACACCCTGATTTCGGCATGGTGACGGCAAAGATTCGCGGACCGCAACCATCAGCCGTGCCGCCTTACATCGCCATGCCGCAGGCTCCCTATATGACCCGCCCCAATTATCTGGGGGATCATTTCGCGGCGTTTGTCGCCGGCAATCCAACTCAGGAAAACTACGCCCCGCCGATTCCGAAGTGGACCGGAACGTCGACGGCAAGCAGTTTCGTCAGTCGCCGGGAATTGCGGCAGCGTTTTGACCGTCTGCGCAGCGATTTGTCGCCGAGTTTAGAGACGACCGACAAATTCCGGCAGCTCGCCTTCGACATGCTGACCAGCCCCGCGACCGCCGACGCGTTTGACTTGTCGAAGGAACCCGGCCCGTTGAGAGACCGTTATGGTCGCCACGCCTGGGGGCAATGCTGCTTGCTGGCCAGGCGGCTGGCCGAAGCCGGTTCGGCGGTGATCCATCTCTACATCAACACGCCGCAGCCCGGGGAAGATTTCACCAACTGGGACGACCATATTCAAAACGCCGGCCGACCGGGGCACTTCGGCACGTTCATGGACCGGCGGCTGCCGTACCTGGATCAAGCCGTTTCGACGCTGATCGACGACATCTTCCAGCGTGGCATCGATCGGAAAATTCTGGTCGTCATGTTCGGCGAGTTCGGCCGCACGCCGCGGCTGAGTCACAACGCCTTCGGCACCGGCCGCGATCATTGGCCGGATGCGTACACGGCGCTCGTCTCCGGCGGTGGTCTGCGTATGGGGCAGGTCGTTGGGGCGACGAACTCCAAGTCGGAATATCCTGCGGAGAAACCGCATTCCCCGCACGATCTGCTGGCGACGATTTATCGTCATCTGGGCGTGGACTGGCATCACGAGTTCCGCGACCACGCCGGACGCCCAATCCCGATCCTCAGCGAAGGGGCGCCGATCAGCGAGTTGCTGTGACGCCGGTCTGCACGTCGCGGCGTCGACCCGAGCGGGGGGCGTCAGCCCCTTGATTGACGTGAATCAAGGGGCTGACGCCCCGCGCTCAGTGAGATTCAAACTCAGCGGTGCTGCAGGTCGAAGATTTCCGGGGTCAGAGGCGACTCATTGCGGCCGGGGTACGGAACGGCCCTGGACACGCGCAGGTCGGAATTCGCGAGGTCGACAATCTGCGGTTCGCCGTCGGCCCGCTTGCCGTCCGCCATTCGCACGACCCTGACGATCGGCTGGTTGTACTGATTGCCGTTGCGGCGGATGGTCTGGGCGATGCTGCCGTCGGAGAGTTCCGTCAGGCTGCCGATCGGGTACAGCGACAGCGCGAACAGCAGCTTCTGCACGCATTCCGGGTCGACGAACCCCTCGGCGGACTGAGACAACAAGAGTTCCAGGGCCGCATGTGGCATCAAGGCGGGACGATACGGACGGGGCGACGTCAGCGAAACGTAGGCATCGGCCACGTGCAGCAGTTTTGCGAACGGATGAATCTGCCGGCCGGAACGGCGACGGGGATACCCCGATCCATCTGACCGCTCATGGACCTGGTAACAGACGAGCGGGATCGTGCCGGGGATGCCGTCCAGATTCTGCAGCAGTTCCAGCGCATAGATGGGGTGCTTCTGAATGGCGAGGAATTCGCTGGCCGACAACCGGCGCGGCGCCTGGCGGATGTGTTCCGGAACTTTCAACATGCCCCAGTCGTGCACCAGCCCGCACATCCCGACGATTTGCACATTGTGGGAATCCAGGCCCATTTCGACGGCCATCGACATGCCCATCAGAGACACTTTGAGACAATGCTGCGACAGGTCCGCATCCTGGCCCGCCTCGGCGGCAATCGACTTAACCAGGTCCATGTCTTCCGTCATGGCGGTCAAGTACGTTCCGGCCAGAGAGCCGATCTTGTCTGCCCCGGATTTGCCCCCTTGCAAGGCGTAACGCATCATGCCGTCCAGCGCCTTGGCGGACGCGGCATGGCGTTCATTCAGTTTTTCGCGGCGTTTGTGGTCGTAACCTTTGCAGCCGTGCAAGACCACGCGCTTGGTTACGGCGTGCCCGGTGTTCTTGACGAAGAGCGAACCATCGGCGATCAGCGAGTCGAGCTTTTGCGTCATTTCATGCGTGGCGCAGAACGCATCCAGGTCTTCGACGCAATTCGCCAGGTCCTCGGGTTCCGCGCGGGTCAGTTCGTCCGCATCCGACGGCGTCGCCTGCAGCCGATCGATTTCCCGTTGCTGAAGAATCGCCATGAATCGCGGCGTGATCACCGCCCCTTCTGCAAGCAGCAGGACGCCCGCCTGGTCATAGAGCGGGAATTTCAAACGCCGGCCCGACACCAGGTCGGCCGTGCGAACGGCGACTTTGCCAGGGAATGTTTCTGCCGTTTCGGGGACAGACGGCGAATCCAGCGTGAGCGTATCGGACATGGTGACATCACGATCGGGAATGGGATTTCCGTTCAGACAGACCTGCGCCCATGCGCAACAACAGAAGAGCTCTATGTTTTCGAAATGAATTGAGCCCACTTGACCAGCTTCTGCCTGAGGGCATCGGGCTCAAACGGCTTGAGCAGGTAGTCGGAGACGCCGCTCTGGATCGCCGTGGCGACCTGCTGGCTCTCGGCTTCCGTCGTCACCATGACAAACGGGATCGTGCGGTTTCGGGTGCGGACCGCTTGCAGAAACTCCAGCCCGTTCATTTCGGGCATGTTCCAGTCGCTGATGATCAGGTCGAACGGCGTCTGCTCAAAGACCTGCAGCGCTTCCAGACCATCGGCCGCTTCCATGACGCGTCCGAGATCGAGCTTCTCGATGCACCGGCCAACAATGGTGCGCATCGTGGACGAATCGTCCACCAACAGGATCTTCATGGTCCCGCGCCTACAGGGATTTTGTGGGTTTTGGAGAAGTTTTCCGGATCTCCTGCCGGCGGGTTACTGGAATCCTAGTTCAGAAAACGACGGGGCGTTGCGTTTTCTCACCCTTTTTTTCTCGGCAGGAGGAACCTTCCGCAGAGTTCCGAAGCAGGGGCATCGGACGAGCCGGCATGACCTGCGGAATCGCGGCAATGTGCCAGGCAAATTTGCCCGCACAATCCGCGCTTCCCTCAAAACAGGGCGCCGGCGGAATCGTCGGCAGCGTCCGGCGGAGGGCTGGCCGGCTTTTTCCGAGTCCGCCGCCGGCCCACCGCCTGCTCTTGGGCGTCATACGTCGCCGTGGCGTCAAACGGTTCGGTCATCGGAGTCCCCTGCTCATTGAAGCCGATGAGCAACTCGACTTTCTGCTCGGCGTTTTCGAGGATGCGGTAGCAGGTCCGCAACAGCTTTACGCCGCGCTCGAACTCCGCCAGCGACTGCTCCAACCCCAGCGAACCGTCCTCCAGGCGAGAGACAATCTGCTGCAAATCCGTCAGCGAAGACTCAAAACTGGGGAGATCAGCAGAATTCATGCGGACTCGTTCTTCAGGCTCAGTACAAGTGTCGTTCGTCATTTGACGGCTTTGGACAACTCGGCGGCAACTTCCGGCACCACGGTCTCGTTCACCGAGACGTAGGCGAACTTCGCCGTCACCTTCTTCTTGGCGACCACCACGGCCGTGATGGCAGCATCCGTATTCAGGCCCCAGCCGTTGGGCAGGTTTTTCAGGCTGGGAAACAAGGCGAGCGATGTCGCGCCGAATTGCAGGGAATTCTGAATGGCCATCAGGCGCGTCTTGCCGGCCTCTCTGTCCTCTGTCAGCCACACGGCGACGATCGCCGCCTTGCCGTCGTGGGCTTTCACGGCGTCATCCAGTTTCTTCAGAAACCGGCCCGCGGGACGGTCAAACCGTTCGGCGTTCACGAACACGAAAATCGTCGCTTTGTCGCCGCGCTCCTCGGCAGAATCGATTTCTTTGCCGGCATGGTCACCCGTGACGACCTCCACTTTCAAGGGCTTGATTTCCGTGCCTGCCGCCGGACCGGAAGCGACATCGGCCTGCACGATGGCGGGAATGAGCAGCATGGCGATCCATGACAACCGCAACGCATGGGACATGATTTTCTCCGCGAGAGTGTTCCAGGGGCGAGAGCGAGTTTACCATACCACGGTGCGGTCATAAATCCACGCTTCTGCGAAGCGTCGCTAAAATCGTCGCATATTGAGGAACCCTGCCGTGAAATCTCTCTTTGCAATCGTGGGACTGGCCTGCATGGTCTCCCTGGTTCACGCCGACGGACCGGCGAGAAAAGTCCTGGTGATCGGCATCGATGGTTGCCGGCCGGATGCGCTCGCCGCGGCCCATGCGCCGCGACTCAAGAAACTGATCGACCAAGGCACGTACTGCGTCGACACGCAGATTCTCGCCCCGCGCGAGACGCCCGGAGATACCGTCAGCGGACCAGGCTGGTCAAACATTCTCACCGGCGTCTGGCCGGATAAGCACGGCGTGATCGACAATTCCTTCAATGGCTCGAACTATGCCGACTTTCCCCACTTCTTCACGCGGATCAAAGAACGATGGCCCGATTCGTTGACGGGTTCCTTTTCAACCTGGCTGCCGATCAAAGACAAGATTCTCTCCGGGGCTGATGTCGGCCGGAATTTTCCCGATGCGGAACCTCGCAACCTGGAAGAGTACCTCCTCGGCGACTCACAGGCCGCCCGGGCGTGCGCCGCATTCGTCACGGAACGCGACCCGAACGCTGTGATGCTGTATCTCGGGCAGGTCGATGAAACCGGACACCGATTCGGCTTTCATCCCAAAGTCAAAGACTACGTCAAGGCCATTGAAACCGTTGATGGCCTGATCAGCGACGTGCTCGATGCCGTCGGAAACCGGCCGAACATCGCCAAGGAAAGCTGGCTCGTCATTGTCTGCACCGATCACGGCGGCGTCGGTCTGGGCCACGGCAACGGCCGCAAAACGCCCGAAGTGCGCGACACGTTCCTCATCATCAGCGGCCCTTCCGCGAAACAACAGCGCCTGGAAGAACCGACGTATCAAGTCGACGTCGTTGCCACGGTGCTCGCGCACCTGGGGATCGAGCTGAACCCGAACTGGAAGCTGGACGGCAAGGCGGTCGGGTTGAAATAAGGATCGAGAATTCGAACTCAGGGTGCCGCCGGAGCCGGGCAGTAATCGATGCGGAAGGGTTTGTTGGTGATGAACACCACAATGGCGTCGCCCGCGGGACTGGCGCCGTGTTCCATCACCTGGCCTTCCGGGAACCACACGAACGAACCGGGGCCGTATTGGCCGGAGTGGGTCACCAGCGTTCCTTCCAGCACAAACATCCCGTGACCGCAGGGATGCGTGTGATGCGGGTTGATCACGCCCGCGGGATAGCGCACCAGGCGGATTTCCATGCCCGTCTCCGGGTCGATGAAGAGTTCTTTGCGAAATAAGGCCCGGCCGATGCGCTCGTTGAAACGCTCTTCCCAAGGGATGGCGTGACTGTCCACGGTGATCAAGGCCGGTTCGGTCATGGTGGAGCGTCTCCGCGAAAAATGAGGTGATCGATGCCGCCCGATCGTCGTCCAGGCAAATTCTTTCGGCGTTACTTTTTCTTCGAGGCGAGTTTTTGCAATTCGGGCAGACGTTTTTTCCCCTCGGCAACAGCGTCGGCATCCTGACCGTCCGTCAGCACCTGGTTCCACAATTCGATGGCGGCCGCCAGCATGTCGCCGCGCTGGGCCTTGTACTGGTCCGGCAGCGGTCCGGCGGCGTAATCGGAGAGGCTCTTCGCGCGGGCAATCAGGAACCGGCGCTGCTCGGCGATGTCGTCGTCCTCCCAGGAACGGTCCTCGGCCGATTCGTATTTCAGCAGGACCGCTTTTGCTGCCGCGGCTTCCGGCAAGTCTGGCCAGCGGTGCATCACACCTTGCAATTGCATCAATCCGGTGTAAAGCAGCTTCGGCTGTTCCACTCGCGACTTTCCTTCCGCCAACAGCAACTCGGCCGATTGTTTTCGAGACGGAGCGTCCTCTGCGCCCAGGCTGGAAGCCGGGTAGAGCTTGGCCAGCTTGCGGCGGGCCTCGACACCTGCCTCCAGCCAGCGGACCGCCTCTCCGACCACATCGGGTGCAGGGACGGCGTGCCCGGTTTTCGCGGCCACCCAGACTCTGGACCGCACACCGACGGACGCCAGCATCGGTCCGCGAAAACGCTCGACTTCGCCCAGGTTAAAATCTCCGTCGCCCGTCAGATGGGCCACGCTCAGCCGGTCAATCACGCGATGCCGAAGCCATGATTCGTCGCGCAGATCGCCGGCAGCGCACACCGGCAGCACGCCGCCGACCGCCTCGGGCAGCGAGAAACCGATCGCGCACGCAATGCGTCCGCCGCCTGAGAAACCGCCGATGTAGGTGCGCTCGGCATCGATCTCGTGTCGTCGGCGAACGTCGTCGAGCACGTCCAGCACGATGCGGATGCGCTTTTGAATTGGCGTGTCGTTGCCGGCGTGATGCGGACTGGCGAAGATCAGCTTCTGCTCGTCGCAGATTTTCCGAAACGAATCGAGACCCATCCCGCGATTGCCGGGCGAGATGAACACGATCAGCCCGGCAGACTTGCCGGCCTTCAGTCCCGGCGGAACGTAAATCTCGAACGATTGCCCCGTCGAATCATAGTCGGGCAGCCAATCGGCGGGGGGATCGGCCAGGCTTTGATTGGCCAGCGCAAACGTCCAGTCGAGCCGGGTGGCCGCTGAAACTTTGACCTCCGGCCGATGCCCGGCTGGTTCCGCGCCCTCGACGCGCGTCGCACCCGCGCCGAGCGCCCACAGAATTCCCACCAGAGGCACAACCGCCACGGGGAGAGTTCGACAAAACATCGGGCGGTCTTTCAGATTGGTGAATGGTTCACGGCGGAGACTCTGCCGCAATCGGCCCGTGAATTGTGGCCGCGGAGAACGTCGCCCTGCAAGGGAAAAGTGGATGCTGACAAGGCCTGGCGTACGACGAGTTCAACTGAAGGGAGCGATCGTCGCCATCATGCCGGTTGGATCGCGTCCTGGTACGTGCTTTTCAGCAACAGCAGCATTTCGAGTTCCTGGATCGTTTCGGCAAGCGTGACCCATGCTTCATTTCGGCCGTCGGCGACCGTTTCGCAGAGATCGACAAACGCGAACGGATCCCAGCCCCCTTTCAGCAGACGGTCTGTCCACTCCGGCGCGGCGGCGGCGATCAACGGTTCAGCGCGCCGGCCGAGTTCGGCGAAGATCGGATGCCGGCCAACGCGGCGGAACCAGTATTTCGCGTTGCCGTAATCGGGCTCCCGGCGGTGCATGATGGCGTGCCAGTAGTCGCCGGCCCGATGTTTCCCCTGGCCCTCGATGGACTGCGAACACTCGTGGCTTTCGTCCAGGGCGTCGTGCCATTGGAAGAGGCCGGCCCGGAGGGCGGTGACGTCTGCATGAACCGTCGGAAACGACATACCCGCAAGCTTCTGTATTTGCGTGCGAATAATATCCGACAATCGCGATGCAGCACCCGGACAGAGGACTCGCCGAGGCGAGTGACCCAGCGATGCGAATTCTGGGGACTCCATCATTTGTTCATGAATGATTTTTCCCCCGTTGCTTTGACAAAGGATCAGCCAATCCCAGAGTGATGTCACTGCGGAATTCGCCGGGGAATCGGCGTGCTTGATCGTCAAAATGGCAATGAGGCCGAATGACCACGGGGGCATCACCAACAGGCTCAATTCCGCGGGCCAATCGGCGATCAACTTCCAGCGAAACTCCCGTCGTTCCGTCGGCCATTCCAGCAAATGGATTTCCCATGGGAATCTTCTCCTCGTTGCCACTGGTCCTGTAACCAATTTCGACGGCTCCTCCCGGCTGACGATCACGACCGGCGTATCGGCCAGGGCGATCTCGTTCAAGATTTCGGCGTCGGACCGCCGATCTGTGCAGACCCACCTGTATTTGTTGCCCGCCATGCTTCTGCGCCTGTTTGTTCCACTTCGACACGATTTACGAAACCCCTTCCTGACGGGTGGGGCTGCCGTGGGGAATTGTACCGCGGAATCATTGTTTGTCAGGGCTAACGAATTCTCCTGGCAGGGAAAATGTGCGGAGCGGCCCGAAAAATGCTCGGGACAAGCGGCGATTTTCCGCCCACCAGTCCTTGGCAACCGGCCAGTAGGTGTCGTATCCTGAATACACCTGTCTCCCGGACGCTTCAGGCATCGTGACGGATCACCTTCGGTGTGGCGCCTGGTTCCTGGCGAATCGGCCCGTTTCTTCTTGAGTCAGGCTATGGAAGCGATTCTTCGCGGTTACGACGTCAACGGACCGACCTGGTTTTACCTGTCGTCCCTGTTGATCCTCGCCGTGTTCTACCGGTTCAACCGGGTCTGGTCGATTCGCAACTTCGACCTGTTTCTGCTGCTCAGCCTGTCGCCCGGGCTATTGTTCGTCGGGGCGCCGACGTTTGACTCGTCGTTCGGCTACGTCTGGCTGTTTGCCGCGTCCGGGGTGATCCTGCTGCGATTGTGGTTTGATCCCGTCCTCACCCGGCGGCCCAGGCTCGAACAGAATCTCAATCCCGCCGGGCTGGCGTTCTTGTGTCTTTCCGCCGTGGCGTTTCTCACGACGAAAATCATCACCGAAGAGCCGCATTCCTCGGCCGTGGCCACGGTTCGCCGAGCCGACGACTTGCTGAAACGGCATGACACGGCTCCTGTGGAGGAAAACGGCGACCCGCTTGAAGCGGTCTCCGAAGCCGGGGAGAAGCCGAGCCCGACGGGGACGCTGATCGGCGTGCCGGTCAGGACGCTCGCGGGCGGCGTGGAGCAGGTCGCGGCCCGCTGGCTGGCGGTTGTCGCCCATGGAGCCGTGCTGCTGGGGCTGATCTTCGTGGGCCGCTGGCATTTCAGCGACAGCAACATGGGCCTCGCCATGGCGACGCTGTATCTGCTTCTGCCCTGCACGGCGTTCGACGCCAGCCGCGTTAATCATGTTCTGCCCGCGGCGTTCGTCGTCTGGGCGATCGCGTTTCATTCCCGGCCGCTCGTCGCCGGGTGCCTGATTGGCCTGGCCTGCGGGACGCTGTTCTTCCCCGCATTTCTGCTGCCGATCTGGCTGGCGTTTTACTGGAAGCGCGGCGCGTTCCGGTTTGCCGCGGCCCTCATCGTGGTGGGTGCTGTACTTCTGGGAAGCCTGGCCCTGACGTCGGCCGATTCGTTTTCGTTCACGCGCCAGACGCTCGGCTCGATCGATTGGAGCGTGCTGAAGTTCCAGTCGGAAGAAGGCGTCGGCTTCTGGAGCCTGTACGACCCGGCCTATCGCATCCCGGTCTTTTCCAGCTTCCTGGTGATGCTGATGGTTCTCTCGATCTGGCCGCTGGAAAAGAACCTGGAGCACCTGCTGTCGCATTCCGCGGCGGTGATCGTGGCGACGCAGTTCTGGTACCCGCAGAAAGGAGGCGTCTACATTCTGTGGTATCTGCCAGTGCTGCTGCTGATCATCTTCCGTCCTCGGCTGGCCCATCTGCCGGCTGCCGTGGCGAGCGCCGAACTGGTCGCGGTGGCAAACCCGCCGAAAGATCGCGGTGCGACATCGGGAACCCCCGCGCGCCGGCAGATGATCGGGTAAAGACGCCTTCGCTGAACGGATCCCGCCGTCGCCGACGGCGGGCTTTGACCCGTTAATGATCCGTGAATTCGGAGGGATGCGCACCGACGTCGACGATGCTGCACGCCGTGATCACCGGCAAGCCCAGCGTTTCGGCCCTGGCCAAAAGCGCCGGGCTTTCCGATCCGGGATTGAACCAGACTTCCTTCGGGCGCTTGGCGGCCATCTGTTCCAGCAGTCCGATGCCGATCTGCGGCGGCAAGTAGACGGTGATCCGGTCGAGCTGCGCCACGGGAACGGACGCCAAGTTGGGATACGCCTTCAGCCCTTCGATCTCTCTTTCCGTCGGGTTCACCGGAAAGACTTCGTATTCCTGCAACACATGGGCGCGGACCGATTTGTTGCCGTACTTGCGGCGATCGGCGCTCGCACCAAGCACGGCGACAGTCGGTAGGGGCGGACTGGTCATTTCGTCTCTTTCAGGTCCTTGAGAAACGTGTCATAGCGATCTTGCCATTGGGCCCGGACCGGCATCGCTTCGCCGGCGACGATCACCCGATACCGCAGAGTGAGCGGAGCATCCGGTTTCAGCTTTGTCTGAAAGAAGGCCCCGAACCGGCCGTAAGGCCGCTCCGAATATCGCGAAGGCTTTGGCATCGCCGGGGATTCCAGGTAGCCGACCGTGTACGGCTTGCCGTCGACGTCGTAGCTCATCGCCAGCCAGCCGAGGCCGGCGTGCTTGTCCGGATCCGTGGCGTCGCTCACCTCGAACGCAGCCGGCTGCTCCGGGAAATTCGCCGGCCGCAAATAGCGAGCACTGTTCTTCTCGGCGACGACATTCGCTGCCCGGAACTGGAACCCGGCGTGTTGGCGGTCGCCGTCCAGCGTGATCTCGCCCCGCTGGCTGACGAGTCGAGAGGTCCAGTCGATCTGCCAGCCGAAACCGGTCGCGGCGTCGAGCTTCATCGGCCGGACCGTGACGGTGCGCGTTTCGGCAATTACCGGTTTGCCGTCGGCCGCGTTCCAGTGAATGACGGCCGTCATCGATCCCTGTTCGGCGTCAGCGGTCTGTTTTTCGAATTGGACGTGCCGCTGGTGCGCACCGTTGGTGCAATGCCAGAAGTCGGCCGCGCCGCCTTCAAAGCTGGTTTTATTCCAGCCGACATACAGGCCGCGATGATGCGTGTAATGTCCGCCGGGGCCTTTGGTGATCGGCGTGTCGGTTCCCGGCCCGAAGACGTGGTGATACACCTTGTAGGTGTCGTGCAGTTTCTCCGGCGTGGATGCATCGTAGGCGAACATGTATCGCAGCGCGGTCTGGTCTCCGTATTTCAGATCGGCGATCCCCTGTTCGGCGTCGGTCTTCCAGGCGAACTCCGCGGCCGGGCAGCGAACCGCGGCCAAGAGGCACAGGGCGGCAATGGAAATCGGACGTTTCATCAGACAATCCTCGATGGTAACGGCTGTGCAGGGCGTAGACTCGCAACCATTGTAGCGCCTCTCGGGGGCATCTGTCACTCGTGGAGACTTGCAGACCACTTCTCGTTCGGAGTAGTGTCCTCCAACAGAGAGACACTGTACTGGCGCCTTGCCGTTCGTCGTCTTTCCAAGGATGATCCCATGCCGTTCGCCATCGGCGTTTCGAATGCGAAGCAGTGCCGCGATGCTATTCACGAAGCCGTTTCGGCCGTTCAGAATGGGCTGCACCAGGCGGCGCCCGATCTGACGTTCATGTTCGTCTCGCATCATTACGACGACGATTTCGAGACCTTGGCCGGGCAGATTCAACAGTCGCTCGGCTCCAAGGTCTTGCTGGGCATCACCGGCGAGGCCGTCATCGCGCAGCACCGCGAGTATGAATCCGGGCCGGCCCTGTGCCTCTGGTCGGCCGTATTGCCCGGGGCCGACATCATCCCCTGGCAGGTTTCCTTTCGCAAAACGCCCGACGGCGTCGTCTGTGACGGCCTTTCCGGCGAACTTGGCGAACATCTGGCCCAGACACGCGTCATCTTTGCCCTCGGGGAGCCGTTCTCCTCGCTGCCGGCGGCGCTGATCGACCTGTTCGATGCGGAGCTGCCCGGCGTTCCCGTGATCGGCGGAATGGCCAGCGGCGGTGGTCCCGGACAGAACAAGCTGTTCCTGGGAGATCAGCAGGTCGATCAAGGAGCGATCGGCGTGATGATCCGCGGCGGCCCGGCGATTCATTCGATTGTGTCTCAAGGCTGCAAGCCGATCGGCGCACCGTTGATCGTCACGCGTTCGGAGCAGAACGTGGTCTACTCGCTCGGCGGGGTTCCCTCGCTGCGCAAGCTGGAGGAACTGTTTCAATCGTTGCCACCCCGCGACCAGGAACTTGCGGAATTGGGCCTGTTTCTCGGGATCGCCATGAATGAATACCAGGACCGCTTCGACCGGGGCGATTTTCTGATCGCCAACGTTCTCGGAGCGGATCA
Organism: uncultured Planctomycetaceae bacterium; assembly: GCA_964388415.1. Taxonomy (GTDB): domain Bacteria; phylum Planctomycetota; class Planctomycetia; order Planctomycetales; family Planctomycetaceae; genus CAZDGB01. The sequence continues at coordinate 130,341 of CAYMAO010000003.1, forward strand.
AGGGACCGGCGCCGTGGCAATTGGTAACACCGTGCGGACCGGCCAGACGGTGCAGTTCCATCTTCGGGACGCCGCCGCCGCCGATGAAGACTTGGTGCAGCTTTTGGAAGTCCACAAGGCCGCGCAGGCGAAAGCGCCCGCGGCGGGGCTGCTGTTCAGTTGCAACGGCCGCGGAACCCGGATGTTTCCCGAATCGCATCATGACGCATCCGTCGTCCAGCGCGTGCTGGGACCGTTGCCCTTGGCCGGCATGTTCGCCCAGGGCGAACTCGGTCCGGTGGGAGGGCACAATTACGTGCACGGCTTTACGGCAAGTCTCGCGTTGTTTGACGAGGCGTAATCGATCATGCGTCTGCTGGCGGGCCTGGCTTCGGCAAACGAGTATCGCGGCGGCTTTGTTTCCATCGGGAATTTCGATGGCGTCCATCGCGGGCACCAGTCCATGCTCGCGCGATTGCGGCATCATGCCGACGCCGAAGGCTTGCCGGCGGTCGTCGTGACGTTCGATCCCCATCCTTCGGCGCTGCTGCGGCCGGACGCCGTGCCGCCGTTGATCACCACGCTGGCTCACCGCGCGGAATTGCTGGCGGGATTCGGAATCGATTTTGTCATCGCCCTGCCGGTCGACGCCGCGTTTCTACAACTGTCGGCGGAACAATTTTTTCGCACCATCGTGCTCGACAAGCTGGCGGCGAAAGGACTGGTCGAAGGCCCGAACTTTTTCTTTGGCCACAATCGCACGGGCAATGTCACGGTGCTCAAGCATTTCTGCACGTCGGCCGGGTTATCGCTCGACGTGCTCGCGCCGGTCACCGTGGATGAACAGCTTGTTTCGTCCAGCGTGATCCGTTCGCTGCTGCTGGACGGCGACCTCGACGACGCCATCGAGCTGCTGGGCCATCCGTATCGCCTTTCGGGACTCGTTGGCGCTGGAGCTCGGCGCGGCCGATTGATCGGTTTTCCGACGGCCAATCTCTCGCAAGTCCCGACGGTAGTTCCCGGTCACGGCGTGTTCGGCGGAACGGTAAAGCGAGAAGGTCGCGAGCATCTCGCGGCGATCAACATCGGCCCCAATCCGACGTTTGCCGAGGACGCCGCGAAAGTCGAGGTTCATCTCCTGGATTTTCAGGGCGATTTATACGGCCAGGTTTTGGATGTCGATCTGAAATTCCGCATCCGCGATGTGCGAAAGTTCGAGTCGGTCGATGCCCTGACGGCGCAATTGCGGGAAGATCTCGCTGTTGTGCGCGCCCGACGATGAAAAAACGGCGATGCGAAACTGCAAGCGATCGCCGGGGCGTTTTGGTGGTGTTCCATTTGGTGTAAATTGTCAGAATAGCCGAGAGACGAAACGAGTTCTCCTAGAGAAAGACCGCCATGAAGATCATCCGGTATGTCGATTCCCAGGGCAAAACGCACTTCGGCCGTCAGCACGCCGACGGGACCGCGACGCGCTGTGAAGGCGACCTGTTCGGTTCGCTCAACGACACGGGCGAAAAAGCCCAGGTGACCAAGCTTCTCGCGCCGCTCGCCCCGGCGAACATCCTGTGCATCGGCCTGAACTACCGCAAACACGCCGAGGAAGGCAACGCGCCGATCCCGAAGTTTCCGGTGCTGTTCATGAAACTGGCGAGCTGCGTGCAGAACCCCGGCGACCCGATCGTGCTGCCCAGGAAGTTGAAAAGCGACGCCGTCGACTACGAATGCGAACTTGCCGTTGTCATCGGCAGGACGTGCAAAAACGTCTCGAAAGCCGACGCCTTGAAGTATGTCCTTGGCTATACCTGCGCGAACGATGTGAGCGCCCGCGACTGGCAGAAAGATTACGGCGGCAGCCAATGGTGCCGGGGCAAGACGTTCGCCACGTTCGCTCCGCTGGGCCCGTGCCTGGTGACGGCGGACGAGATCCCCAACCCCAATGCGTTGAGCATCAAGACGGTTCTCAACGGCCAGACGATGCAGGACTGGAACACGAACGACATGATTTTCGACGTTCCGACGCTGATCGAGTTTCTCTCCGGCAGCACGGAATTGACGCCGGGCACGGTGATCCTCACCGGCACGCCGCACGGCGTCGGCATGGCCCGGAAGCCGCCCGTCCTCTTGAAGCACGGCGACACCTGCACGATTGAAATCGAAAAGATCGGCACGCTGACGAACCCGGTCGTTGACGAGCCTGTTTAGCGGCATTTCGGTAACGAGTGGGTACAAAATCGCCCTTTTTGAGCAAGCAAATCGTGGCAGACCGCTGTTGGACCTGCATGTGGATTCGAGGCAGCCTCGCTCCCACCAATCAGTTGTGGAAAGACTGGTTCGATACCATATGCTCTTTTGCCGATGTCTTTTCGATCAACATCACGCACATTGGCGGTAGCTCCGTAAACTTCCGATCGGGTAAATATGTTTCCTTCCGACATGTGCGAAAGCGTTTAGAAGCTGCAATATCCAATAATGAGTATATGACGCGACTTTCTTTTATCTCGGTTGTACCACCTTTTATCACGATGGCTCAGGACCAAAGATTCGGAGCATGCCTTTCCATTACTGGTCCTGAAGCCGAGATCCTAGTGCAAATTCAAGATGGCTACTTTCCGGATGGCATATTGTTTGATTTTGAGAAACGCACCCTTCCATTCTATTCAAACGCGCGCATTGAGCACTTCAAGGTTGATCGATCTGATTTACCGATCAATTATGTCATGAATTTTGGCAATCCAAGTGGTCTTGTTCCCCGGGGTTTTGCCTCGCTTCAAGTTCGTGAGTACAACTCTAACCGAGGCTAGTGCATCGTTCGGCGCGGGTCTTCATACCCCGTCGAAAAAGCCTCGCATTCTTTTGTGCGTTCTTGTGCTTTTTGTGGCACAGCTGCCTTTGGCATTACCGGTATGACTCATGACCTATCTCGGTCTCGACCTCGGCTCGACATCGATCAAAGGGGCCGTGCTGAGTCCTGAGACCGGCACGATCTCCGAGATCGTCAAGGAACCGTTCCCGGAACTGGTCGCCGGGTTGCCGCCGTTGCACTTTGAAGTCGATCCAGTCGCCGTGCTGGCGGCCGTAAGGCGGGTGATCGGCCGGCTGTTGCCGTCCGCTCCCGACTGCCGGGGCATCGTCTTGTGCGGTCAGATGGGCGGCGTGATTCTTACGGATGATCAACATCGGCCGCTGACGAATTATCTCTCCTGGCGCGATCAACGCACATCGGCCCCGACGGACTCGCAGAGCGAACCCTTGTTTTCGCGCCTGAAACGAGAGTTGGCCGGCGAGGACTTTCAGACACTGGGCCGCGAATTGCAGACCGGGGCGACGTTGTCCCTACTGGCCTGGCTCGAGCAGGAGGGCTGTTTGCCGCGCACGGCCGTGCCGATGTCGCTGGGCGATTTTGTCGTGTCGCAGTTGTGCCGGTCGTCGCCGGTGATGGAATACACCGAAGCCACGGGGTTGCTGGACTTGCGGACGCGAAGCTGGCATCACTCGGTCTTTGCGCGATGGGAACTGGACCGCTTGTCGTGGCCGCGCTTGCAGACATGGCGCGAGCCGGCCGGTATGTTCCGCCTGGGAGACCGCACCGTTCCGGTGTATCCCAGCGCGGGGGACCATCAGTGTGCGCTCGCCGGCGTCGGACTCGAAGAACGAGAACTCTCGATCAACATTTCCACCGGTTCGCAAGTCGCGCTGCTGACTCCGGCGTGGTCGCCGGGAGACTGTCAGACGCGGTGTTATCTCGATTCACGGTACTTGAACACGATCACGTATATCCCGGCCGGCCGCTCGCTGAATGTCCTGGTCGATTTACTTTCGGAACTCGCCGCAGCGGAGGGAGTGACGCTGCATCAGACGTGGGAGACCATCGCCCAGGCGGCCGCCCGCGCGGAAGAGACCGACCTCGACATCAACCTGTCGTTCTTCGCCGGGCCGCTCGGCGACCGAGGGCATCTGCAAGGGATCACGACCGAGAATCTGACCTTGGGAACGCTGTTCCGCGCGGCGTTCCGTCAGATGGCCGACAATTACGCCATCCTGGCGAACCGGCTCTCGCCGACCCGGGAATGGCGGTCGGTCATACTGTCCGGCGGCTTGGCGCAGAACATTTCCGTGCTGCGGCAGTTTCTGTCCGAACGATTTCCCGGTCCGCACCGCCTGTGTACGGGCGCCGAAGACACGCTATTCGGGCTGCTGACCATGGCACGCATTCTCGCCGGGCAGCACCCGGCCGCGATTTCCTCATTGCCAGCCGGCGGGACATCGGACATGATTGATCCCAGGTAAGGCTTGGGAGAGCGTGAGATGCGACTGGGACTGGTGTTTTTCGTCTGGGTGGCCTCGTCATTGCCCGCGGCGGACGGACCGGCCGCGGACCGGAAGATCGACTTCGCCAAAGACGTCGCGCCCATCTTTCAAGACCACTGTGTGGAATGTCATGACGCCCGCAAGCAGCGCAGCAGTTTCCGGCTGGATGTGCGGTCCGCCGCGATGCGCGGGGGCGAAAACTTCAGCCCGGCGATTGTCCCCGACAAGAGCGCCGACAGCCCGTTGCTGCGAATCGTCTCCGGCAAGGAAGACGGCTTCCGCATGCCGCCGAAGGGCGATCTCCTTTCGGCGGAACAGATCGGCGTGATCAAGGCCTGGATCGATCAAGGGGCGCACTGGCCCGATGCGTTGTCTGGCGAACAGGCGTCCCAGCACTGGGCCTTTCAACCGGTGCAGCGCTCGGTCGTTCCGCATCCCGGCACGATCTCAGTACGCTCGCCGATCGACGCGTTTCTGTTCGAGAAGCTCGCGGCGCAGGATATGACGTTCTCGAAGGAAGCGGACCGAGTCACGCTGTTGCGCCGGCTTTCGTTCGATCTGCTCGGCTTGCCGCCGACCGTCGAAGACTCCGCGGAATTTGCGGCGGACGAGCGGCCGGATGCCTATGAGCGGCTGGCCGACCGCCTTCTGGCGTCGCCCCATTTCGGCGAGCGCTCTGCGCGGCACTGGCTGGATGTCGTGCGGTTCGCCGAGAGCCACGGCTTTGAAATGAACCAGCACCGGCCGAATGCCTGGCCGTATCGGGATTACGTCATCGACGCCTTCAACAGCGACAAGCCGTACGACCAGTTTGTCCGCGAACAGATCGCCGGCGACGTGTTCGGCGCGGAAACGGCAACCGGATTTCTCGTCGGCGGACCGTGGGACCAGGTGAAAAGCCCGGACATCGGTCTGACCTTGCAGCAGCGAGCCGATGAACTCCACGACATGGTCAGCACGACCGGCAGCACGTTCCTTGGCCTGACCGTCGGCTGTGCCCGGTGTCACAACCACAAATTCGATCCGATCTCGCACGTCGATTATCACGCCTGGAAAGCGGCGCTGTCCGGAGTGCAGCATGGCGAACGACCAGTGGCGTCGACAAATTCCGCCACGAAAAAAGAACGTGTTCAGGAATTGCAAGCGAAGTTATTGAGCGTGGAGGGTACGTTGCGGGGCTACGAACCGTTTGCATTTCGCGGCCGGACAATCTTCCTCGATGACGACAGCCCGGAGGTGACGCAGTTAGTCCCGCGCCGCGGTTCGGAGCCGTATCGCCAGGGAACGGAGCGGGGCCAGTTGCAGGACCCCGGCGATGCCGACCGGCTGCCGAATCTCGGCCGCGGCTATTCGCACTGGAACGCTTCCGCCGGGCAGGATGTTTTCGCGTGGAAACCGAAGACCGCCGGCCGCTTTCAGTTTTGGATTTCGTGGGCCTGCGGCATATCGTCTCATGCCAGGGATGCCCGATATCTTCTGGATGCTGACGGTGACCTCGAAACAAAGCAGGATCAAACCGAGCTGGCCCGCATCGATCAGCGAACGTTTGCCGATGGCGAAGGGGGCGAACGGCAACACGCCGGCTGGAGCGGGCTGCGATCTCTTGGCGTCCGCGAACTGACCGGTCAAGAAGTCCTCGTCCTTCGCAACGGAGACGCCGAGGCGGTTCTTACGGCGGACCTGCTCGTCGTGCAGGAAGACTTGGCAAAGACCGAATCGCCTGCTCTGCACGTGCGGACGGCCGTCCGCAGCAATGACGCCAACCTCGAGCGATTCCCGAAGGTGCAGGCGAAATTCGTGCGGTTCACCGTGCTTCAGACCAGCACACCTTCGGAGCCGTGTCTCGACGAACTCGAAGCCTGGTCCGTAGGCGATTCGCCGCGAAACGTCGCCTTGGCTGAGTTCGGCGCCAGGCCGACCTCCTCCGGCAATTTTCCGGATGCGTCGCTGCACCAGTTGTCGAAAATTCATGACGGCAAGTACGGCAACAGTTTCAGTTGGATCTCGAATGAGGCCGGCAAAGGCTGGGTTCAACTCGAACTGCCCCAGGCCGAATGGATCGACCGGGTTGTTTGGAGCCGCGATCGAGACACCGTGCCGCCGCACTACGCCGACCGCACGCCGACGGGATATCGCATCGAAATTTCCTTGGACGGCCGTTCGTGGAACGTCGTCGCGACTTCCTGGGACCGGGTTCCGTTCGGTTGGACAACCGCGCCAGTCCAGTTGGCTCCGCTGTTATCGGGCGAACAGCGCCGCAAATTGGAAGCCTTGCGAACGGAACAGCGAGACCTGCAACAGGAATTGGCGCGTCTCAGCCGAGAGCCGCTGACTTATGCCGGCCGGATGACGGTCCCAGAGCCGATCCATCGCCTGCAGCGCGGCGACCCGATGCAGCCGCGCGAAGCGGTGCTTCCCGGCGGCCTGGCGGAATTCGGCCCGCGCTGGGAACTGGCCGCGAATTCCTCCGATGCCGATCGCCGCCGGGCGTTTGCCGAATGGCTTGTTGATCCGGCTCAACCGCTGACGGCCCGCGTGATCGTCAACCGGCTCTGGCAACAGCATTTCGGCCAGGGGATCGTCGCCACGCCCAGCGATTTCGGCAGGAACGGCGCCCCGCCAACGCATCCCGAATTACTCGACTGGCTGGCGGTTCGGCTTGTCGACGGCGAATGGAGTTTAAAGGCGTTGCATCGCCGAATGGTGGAATCGCAGGCGTATCGGCAAGTCAGCATGGCGAGTCCTCGCTGCCTGGAACGTGATGCCGCAGCGCGCTTTCTCTGGCGATTTCCGCCGCGCCGGCTGGAAGCGGAAGCGCTCCGAGATACCATTCTGTCGCTCTGCGGCAACCTCGACGACCAGATGGGCGGTCCGGGGTTCGACCTGTTCGAGCCGAACGGCAACTACGTGAAAGTCTACAATTCCCGCCAGGAATTCCGCCCGGCGGAGTGGCGGCGGATGGTTTATCAGTCGAAGCCGAGAATGCAGTTGGACGACACGTTCGGCTCGTTCGATTGCCCCGACGCGGGCCAGATCGCTCCGAAGCGCCTGACGTCGACGACCGCGCTGCAGGCTTTGAACCTGCTCAACAGCCGGTTCATCGTGCAGCAGTCGGAGATTTTCGCACGACGATTGGAACAGGAGGCGGGGACCGCTCCCGCGGCCCAAATCCGCCGGGCGTTTCATCTGGCGTTTTTTCGCGACCCGGATGCCGAAGAATTGACCGGCGCGCTCGATCTCATCAGCGATCACGGTCTCCCGGCCTTCTGTCGGGCGATCTTGAATGCGAATGAATTGTTATACGTGTTTTGAAACGGACCATGCTCAACCCGCTCATCCATCGCCGTGATTTTCTCTCCGACGCGGCACTCGGAATTTCCGGCATCGCGCTGTCGAGCCTGTTGGCGCGCGACGGCTTGCTTGCCGGAGAACCGTATCGGCCGAGCATAGATCCGACGCGTCCGCTGGCGCCGCGAAGTCCTCCCGGGGAGCCGAAGGCCCGGCAGGTACTGCTGATCTTCTGCTCGGGAGCGGTCAGTCATGTCGACACGTTCGACTACAAGCCGGAACTCGTGAAGCGCGACGGCCAGCCGTTGCCGGGCGGCGAAAAACTCGTCACGTTTCAAGGCGCGCAAGGCAACCTGGTCGCGCCGATCTGGCCGTTCAAACCGCGAGGCGAGTCGGGCAAGATGGTGTCCGACCTGTTTCCGAATCTGGCGGAACTCGCCGACGAAATGTGCTTCATTCATTCGATGACGGCCAAAAGCAACACGCACGGGCCGGCCGAAAATCAGATGAGCACCGGCTACACGCTGGATGGATTCCCCAGCATCGGCGCCTGGGTGAGTTACGCCCTGGGGAGCGAATCCGCCGACCTGCCGGCGTTCGTGGCGATCCCCGACCCGCGCGGCAAACCGCAGACCGGGCCGAACAATTGGAACAGCGCGTTTCTGCCCGCCGTCTTCCAGGGCACCGCCTTCAACGCGGACAAGCCAATTCCGAATCTGCAGCGGCCGCCGGAGATCTCCGCGGCCGGCGATCAGGCGGCACGGAAGTTCTTGAGCCGGCTCAATCAACGGAATCTGGACCGGCATCCGGGGGACACGGAACTGGCGGCCCGCATAGCCAGTTATGAACTCGCCGCGAAAATGCAGCTTGCCGCCGCGGAAGTCGCCGATCTCTCCGGAGAATCGCTGACCACGCAAGAGGCCTACGGCATGAGAGACGCCAACGCGACGAAGGCCGGTTTTGCCCGCAATTGCGTGCTGGCCCGCAGGCTGTTGGAGCGAGGCGTGCGCTTCGTGCAGCTTTTCAACGGCTCGTATGCGATGGGCGAAGGCGTCGGCAACTGGGACGGCCACAAGACGATCAAAGAGCAATACGGCATCCACGGCCCGATTTTTGATCAACCGGCCGCCGCGCTGCTGCGCGATCTGAAATCCCGCGGGATGCTCGAGGAGACGCTGATCGTCTGGGTCACGGAATTCGGTCGTATGCCGACGTTCCAGAAAGGAGCCAACGGCCGCGATCACAATCCGAAGGGGTTCACCTGCTGGCTCGCCGGTGCCGGGGTCAAACGCGCCTACAGCTACGGTGCAACCGACGACTTCGGCCATCTCGCTGTGGAAAACGTGTCAAGCATTTACGACCTGCACGCCACCGTGCTGCACCTGTTGGGCCTCGATCACGAACGGCTCAGCTACTATCACAACGGCATCGAACGCCGGCTGACCGACGTGCACGGCACAGTGCTGCGCGATATCTTGAGTTGATCTTCCCAAAACCCGCCATCGGCGACGGCGGGATCTCTTTCATTCGAAAAAAAAATGTCCTCATGCCGCAAACACTGATCATCGCATTCACGATCTTGTGCCTCTTGGCTCCGGTCTCGGCCGCGGAGCCGGTGAGGATCCTCTTTGATACCGACATCGGCAACGACGTCGACGATGCGCTCGCCCTCGGCATGTTGCACAGCCTGGAGTCGCGCGGGTTGTGCGAATTGCTGGCCGTGACGATCACCAAGGATCATCCCGACGCCGCGGCGTATGTGAATGCCGTCAATACATTCTACGGCCGGCCCGATGTTCCGATTGGCGTGGTGAAGGACGGCAAGACGCGCGATGCCGGGAAGTATCTCCCCTTGTGTCACGCGAAAGACGGCGGCAAATTGCGATATCCGCGAGAGGGGGGAACAAGCGAAGAATCGGTTTCGCTCCTGCGAAAAATTCTCGCGAAGCAGCCCGATCAGTCCGTCGTCATCGTGCAGGTCGGATTTTCCACCAATCTTTCGCGGCTTCTTGAGTCGCCCGCCGATCCCGCGTCTTCTGATCTTCACGGCGCGGACCTCGTCAAGAAAAAAGTCAAACTCCTGTCGATCATGGCCGGCGCGTACCAACCCATCGGGAACAATCAACATTACTGCGAATACAACGTCGTCGAAGACAAACTCGCGGCGAAACATCTCGCCAATAACTGGCCGACGGAGATCGTGTTCAGCGGGTTTGAGATCGGCATCGCCGTGCCGTATCCGGCCCAGAGCATTTTGAAGGACTACAACTATGTGCCGCATCATCCGTTGGCTGAGTCGTATGTGCTCTATTCACCGCCGCCGCACAATCGGCCGACGTGGGACCTGACCAGCGTGCTCTACGCCGTCTGCCCGGACCGCGGCTATTTCGAGTTGTCGCCGCCGGGACAAGTCACCGTGGAAGACGACGGCTTTACGAAGTTCAACGCCATGCCCGGGGGCCTGCATCGCTATCTGATTCTGCCGGACAAGCAGATCGAACGCGTGGCGGAAGCGCTGGTGCAGTTGTCGAGTCAGCCGCCGATGAAGCGGTGATCAGCGCGGCGACTGCTCCGTTCTGCCGCTCACGCAGTGAGCGCTCACTGCCTGAGCGGCTGAACGCGAAAAGTTATGCGATCAATTCTTTGATCGCCGCGGCCGCCGGATCAGCAATGGGGATTTCGCGGCCGTCGATGTCGAATGACTTGGTCGAATCGACGCCGAGCGCCTGCAAATACGTGTGAAACAAGTGGCCGTGGTCGACTTCGCGGTCGGTCACCTGGGTGCCGTTCTCGTTGGTTTTGCCGATGACTGCGCCGGGATGAATCTTCGCTCCGCCGAGCAGCACGGACCACGCCGTCCCCCAGTGATCGCGGCCGACGAGATGGTTGATCGTCGGCGTGCGGCCGAATTCCGAGAGGATGACGATCAAGGTAGATTCGAGCAGCCCCTGGTCGGCGAGGTCTCCGACGAACGTGGAAAACGGCCGGTCGAACTCGCCCAATTGTTCCGCGTGGAAGATGAAGTTTTCGTTGTGGCTGTCGTAATTGGAATGGCTGACCTCGACGTAGGTGATGTTGTTCTGCAACAGCCTTCGGGCCAGGAGGAAATGCCGGCCAAGGTCGTTCTTGCCGTAGCGTTCCTGGTCGGCGGCGGATTCCTTGGTGACGTCGAAGATCTCCCGTTGCCGCATCAGTTCCTCGGCGGCTTCGTAACTGAAGGTGTAGGCATCTGTCTTGGCGGTGCGGCGCCGCGAGAGGAACTGGGCGTCGGCCAGTTTACGAAACTGCTGGCGGGATGCGTCGGAGGCTTCCGTCAAGCCGTCCGGCCGGGCCGAGTTCTGCGGCGGGTTGCCGTTGCCGAGGGCCATGCCGGCGTATTTCGGGCCGAGATACGCGGAGTCGTTGCCGCGGCCGCCGGCGCCGCCCGGCGTGATGATGATGTGACCGGGGAGCGAACCGGTCGCCGGGGACAGGCATTTCGCGGCGGTCGCCCCGATGACCGGATAATCGGCGGCCGGAGTTTGCCGGCGGCCGTGCTTCATCGCGTACATTCCCTTGCCGTGGTCGTTCTCCTTCGTGTTCACGCTGCGGACAATCGCCAAGCGATGCATGAGTTTCGCGGTCAATGGCAAGAGTTCGCTGATGTGCATCCCGGGAACGGACGTCGGAATCGCGCGGAACGGCCCGCCGGTGTTGGTGCCCGGTTTCGGGTCCCAGCTTTCCAACTGGCTGAGTCCGCCGAGCATGTTGAAGACGACGACCCGCTTCTGCTGCTTCGACAGTTCCGCCGACATCGCGGGCCGCGTCAGGTACGAGACGCCGCCGAGCATCGCCCCGGCACCGGCCGTCAATTGACCGAGAAATTTCCGCCGGGCGGCGAAATGTTCCGATGATCCACAGGCATAATCACATCGCATGAGGGTGTCTCCTTATTAATGCTGGAACCGGAACTCGGCCGAGGCCAGCAAGGCCCAGGCGAGTTCCTGAATCATCGCAGGCCGTTCGGTCGGCCGGGCGGCAAGAAAATTCGCGACGGCGGCGATTTCCGGTCCGGTCGGCCGCCGAGTCAACACGCTGAGATACAATTCGTCCGCAAACGCGGCCGGGTCGGCCAGGGCGTTTAACCGATTGAACAATCCCGTGCCGGGAACAATCCAGCCGCGGACCGTGCCGCCGTTCGACAGGAACAGCGCCTGATCGGCCGTGGCGAAAAAGTCGTCTTGCGGCTGCCCCGGAGCGGCGCCGTAAACCGTGGCGAACGTTGCTACCAGCCCCTGGAGCTTTTCTCGCGTTAACTGTTCCAATTGCGCCTGGCGATTCGCCTTCTGCACCGGATCGGCTTCCACGGAGGCCTTCGGGATCGTCTTTTCCAGTTCAGCGTCCGACGTCACGCGGTAGTTGTCGATGATGCCCGTCGCCTGCAGAATGCTCCAGCCCATCTGCTCCGGCGACAACGGCTTCAAATCGCGGACGGTGAAATCGGCCGTCCAACCGGTCGTCAGTTGCGCGGAGGCATCACTCCACGCCGCGGCTTCGACGCTCTTCTTCTCCACGGCTTGCGACACGGCGGCCGTTTTTGCCGTCAGCAGTTGCTGCCGCGCAGCCAACTCGGCCTGACCGGCCGTCATCGCGTCCTGGGCGGCTTTCAGTTTTGCCGCGGCGGCCTGCTCTTCCGCGGCGCGCGTCGTCATCACCTGGGTCAATGCCGCGAACTCTTTCGCCAAGGGCTCGTGGCGAGTTTTCAGTTTTTCCAACGCGACTTTGAGGTTCGCGTCCTCCGGCAGCTTCGCCAACGCAGATTCCGTTTTCGCAATCGCCTCGGCGACGGCCTGAACCGTCGGCTGCTGGGCCGCGATGGTCGCCTTGGCGGACTCCAACTGCTGTTGCGCGGCAAGGCGGGTCTTTTCGGAATCGGTCACGACGGCTGTGAGTCTGGCAACTTCGGCGGTTTGCGCTTCCAGCGCCTGCTTCGCCGCCGTGTGTTCGGCCTGAGTCGCCGGGAGGGCGGCCTCGGCAGCGGCCAAAGCCGCCTTCTTCGCGGCATATCCGGCGGCGGCCTGCAAGAGAGCGGACTTCTTCTTGGCGTTCTGGGCCAGCGTCAGGTTTGCCTTCAGTTGGTTTTCCGCGGCGACAATCTGCCCCTTGATTGCCTCGATGGGCTTCAGGGCTTCGGCGAGCGGAGCATACGTCGCATCGGCAGCCTGGCGGGCGACGTTCAGCGGTCCCAAGGCAGCCTCGACGGGCGGCATCAGATCAGCAGCGGCTTTATTCGCCGCTTCGACTTCGGCCGTCAGCTTCGTCACCCGGGCTTGAAGCACGGCAACCGCTTGCATGACCTCGGCGTCACCCGGCAAGAGTTTCGAGGCTTCCGTCGTCTTTGCCGCGGCTTCCGTGACCGTCACCAGCGAGGCCTGTTTCGCCCCGTGATCCTGCCGGGCTTTCGTCAGCGCGGCGACGGCGGCGTCATACGGCTTTTTCGCCTCGACGACGGCGGCATCCGCCTTTGCCTGTGCCTCTTCCAGCGGGGCCAACGCCTTGCTCGCTTCTGTCAATTGGGCCAGCAGTTGGGTATGGGCCGTGCCCGCCGCGTCGGACGCCGCCTTGAACTTGTCTTCTTCCGCCTTCCACGAGGCAAGCGCCGCTTCCCAGTTGGCAGGCGGTGCGGCCTCCGTCGGGAGATCGATCGTGCGTTGATACGCTTTCGTCAGCGCCAGTTCGCGGAGCATCGCCCGCAGATTGAATTTCGTCGCGTGAATTTCATCCGCCAGAACATTCAGCACGTCGGGATGCGACGGCGGGTTGCCCGAATGGTGCAGATCGACCGGATGGACCAGGCCGCGGCCCATCAGCTGCGCCCACAACCGATTCACGATATTCCGCCGGAACGCCGGATTCGTGCCGTCGGCGAGAGACGTCGCCAGCAGCGCGCGGCGGCTGAATTTCGGCACCGGCCGAACATTCTGGGCGGGAAAGACCGCGTACTCTTCGCCGAGGCGGAACCGCGGTTCCTCCAATTCCAGTCCGCCGAGAATTCGCGGGCGGGTCTTGCCGGAATTGCCCGTGAAGACCGATTTGAACTCGACGACCCCGTCGGCCTTCTCTGCCAGGTAGGCTTTATTCTTGTCCTTCGTATCCAAGAAGAGCGACGTCCGGCTCACGAAGGCGAACAGGCCGTAGTAATCGGTCTGATAATAATCGTCGATCAGCGGATGATCGTGGCACTGGGCGCATTGCATGTCGACGCCGAAGAACATCCGGCCGATGTCGCGCGTCAACAGGTACGGGTCGGCATCGCGATCCAGCAGAAATTTCGCTGCCGGCCGAGTCGCCGGATTGGCGCTGTCTGCCGATAACAACTCGCGAACCAGTTCGTCATACGGCTGATTCTTCCGGAACGCGTCCTGAAGATATTTCAGCCACTCGGCCGCCGGAACATGTTTGTCAGGACGGCGTTCCATCCACATCACGTGGAACGCGGCAGCCATATGCAGCGGATGGCGGGGATCGGCCAGCAGGCGGTCGATCAGGAGTTCCCGCTTGTTCGGGGCCGGATCCTCGAAGAACGCTTTCGCCTCGGCAGCCGTGGGGACGACGCCCAGTAGATCCAGCATCGCCCGGCGGAGAAATTCACCGTCGGTACAAACGGCCGTCGCAGAGGAAACCGCAGCCGCATCGATCATCCGGTCGATCCGCGTGTGCAGCGGTTCCTGGGCCAGCAACGGCCCGACAGCCGTCGCCAGGAAGAATGACAGCACACGGAACCCGCATCGATTCAACATGCCGAGCAAACTCCGTCAGGACAATGCAACGCCCGTGCTTGACCCCTCAGGTCAAGAGCGGCAGAAATCCCATAAACGATTAAATATACGTTACCGACCGGACGCAGGCGCGTCAAGATTCGACTGAACCCGACGACTCCAACAAATCAACAACCGCCGTTGCGTACCGAGCCTGGTCCGATGATGCCTTCGAAGCGCGACTTGTCCTCAAGCCGGGTTTTCTTCCTTCACCGTGGACCCGACGATGATCATTCGTCCCGAGGCGAACCTTCGGATCGCTTCAGGGTAGGCGATGCACTCTTCTTCGAAGACGCGGGCCGCCAGCGCGTCCGGGGTATCGCCGTCGAGCACCGGGACAGCCCTTTGGACGATGATCGGGCCGTGGTCGTATTCGTCATCCACGAAATGAACCGTGCAGCCGGTGATCTTGCAGCCGCGCTCGAGCACGGCTTCATGCACGCGCCGGCCGTGAAACGTGTGGCCGCAAAATGCCGGGATCAACGCCGGGTGGATATTCATCACGCGATGCTGAAAGTCTTTCGGGATCTTGAGCAAGGCGAGAAATCCGGCGCAGATCACCAGGTCCGCGGCCGCGGCACGGCAATGTTGAAAGACGGCATGGCTGAATGCGGCCACGTCCGGGAACGACTTGCGTGCGACCACCTCGCAGGACAGGCCGCGATCCCGGGCTTTTTGAATGCCGGCACAGTCGGGCCGGCTGGCGATCACCAGCGGAATCTGGGCGCACAGTTCCCCCCGAGCGAGGGCGTCCCACAGATTGACCATGGTCGTTCCGCCGCCGGAAATCAAGACGGTCAGACGAATCGGCCGCGAGAGCGGTGCGGCGAGCGGGCGGATGGCGGTCATCGGTCTGGGAAATCCGAAATCAGAACTGGGGAGTTTAAAACGGCGTCAGTGATGCGGTTCGGCGCCGCTCGTTGAACCGTTGCGGCTCGGTTCCAGCGAGTGATCGCTCGGCCCGTTCTCAAACGGAACAAAGACATCCAGGTCGGCTCTTCGAGACTCTTTCCAGGCGGCGGTCTGCAATTGAGATTCCCTGACGAACAGGCCGATGAGCAAGGCGATCACCAGCACTCCGACGGAGAACGCGAGGTAGGTTTGCGGTGCGGGATGCCAGACGGAAATAGGTTTCTGTTCATGCCAGCGGACGGTGTGCGCCAGGATCAGCGGCGCACGGCGCGTGGTGTCTTGCGCCGAGTAGCCATACATCTTCAAGAAATACCCGGTGACGGAAATTTCTTCCTCGATATCTCCGCCTCCAAGCAAGCCCTCGGGTTTTTCGGTGAAAATTACGACCGCCGGGTTTCCCTGGCCGTCATCTGCGTAGAACCAGCCTTCGTGCAATACCTCAAAGCCCTGATCATTCTTGCCGGCGTCATAGGTCACCAGCCGGCGGAACTTGCCATGCAGCGTCACCGGCCTGCCGCGGTATTCGGCAGGGTGCTGAAACAGATCGACAAACGTCGGAAACTTTTCGACCGGCCGGCGACGATAGCGCGGCGACACGGCATGACGGTCTTCCTTGAACTCGGCGGCCAAGGTCCGCAGTTCGACCCGGTCGAGTTTTTCCGTCAACTTGAGGATGCGGAAATAGGCTTCCCGGTCGTCGTAAGTCAGGCCGACCGTGTCGTCCTGGATTTGTGTCAGGAGTTCGGGATTGATCGACGCCCCTCCGTCGAGCGAGATCGGACGGCGAATCTTTTCTTCAGCCGACGGAATGTTCCTTCGCCTCGGAATGGCGTCAGGATCGAACACCTCCGGTTGAGCCTCACCTCGAACGGCCGCCAGTGCGGACGCCAGCAGCGCGATGTACCGGACGGCGAAACGAGTCACGGGCTGACGCATACCAAGGCACTCCGTTGAACTGGCCAGGATTTCCCGCCAAGCGCATTGTGATGCCTGGCCCCCATCCTGTCGAGTCGCGGCCGACGCCCGAATCACGGCGGCGAACGTCGGTAGTGGGTCAGTTTACCTTTCTTTGTAGGACACTTGCTCCGCAAGTGCCAATCACACTTGCGGAGCAAGTGTCCTACATTATTAAACTGCCCCACTACCCGAACGCCTGTTTCAAAGTGCGAAGGCTGAAACCGGAAGGCGAAAGTCGGATTTCTCGTCAGATGCGCAGTCGTGCTAGGTCAACTTCCGTTCGCGGATCCAATCGGTGTGAAACGTCTGGCCGCGGGGTTGGTCCGTCCGTTCGTAGGTATGGGCGCCGAAGTAGTCGCGTTGAGCCTGGAGCAGGTTGGCCGGCAAGCGGGCCAGGCGGTAGCCGTCGTAGTAGCTCAATGCTGAGCTGAAGACAGGGATCGGCAACCCGAGCGTGGCCGCCGTGGCGATGACGCGTCGCCAGCTTGGCTGAGCTTGCTCAACCGCCTTGCGGAAGAAATCGTCGAGCAGCAAATTCTCCAACTGCGGATTCTTGTCGAACGCGGCCTTGATGTCCCCGAGAAACCGGCTGCGGATAATGCACCCGCCGCGCCAGAGCAGCGCAATGTTCCCATTGTTGAGCTTCCAGCCGAACTCCGCCGCGGCAGCATCCAGTTGCACATACCCCTGGGCGTAGCTGCACAATTTGGACGCATACAACGCTTGCCGCACGTCTTCAATGAACTGCTGCTTGTCGCCCGTGAACCTGGCGTCCTTCGGGCCGTGCAGCACCTGCGACGCGCGGACGCGGGCGTCTTTCTGGGCCGACAGACACCGGGCATACACGGCTTCGGTGATCAGGGTCGTCGGCACGCCGAGGTCGAGGGCATGCTGGCTCATCCATTTTCCGGTCCCCTTCTGTGCCGCCGTATCAAGGATTTTATCGACGAGAAAATCGCCCGACGGATGATCTTTCACCGTGAAGATGTCTCGCGTGATTTCAATGAGATAACTTTCGAGTTCTCCTTCGTTCCACTTCTTGAAGACCTGGTACAACTCGTCATTAGTCAATCCCAGTGCGTGCTTCAGAATGAAATAGGCTTCGCAGATGAGTTGCATGTCGCCGTATTCGATGCCGTTGTGCACCATCTTGACGTAATGCCCGGCGCCGGCTTCGCCGACCCAGTCGCAGCAGGGAATGTCGCTCTTCGGGCCGACTTTTGCGGAGATCGCCTGAAACACGTCTTTGACGAACGGCCAGGCTTCGTGATGTCCGCCCGGCATGATGCTGGGGCCTTTGAGGGCTCCCTCTTCGCCGCCGGAGACGCCCGTGCCGATGAAACGCAGGCCGGCCTTTTTCAAATCTTCGTGCCGTCGGTTCGTATCGCGGAAATCGCTGTTGCCGCCGTCGATGATGATGTCCCCCTTGTCGAGCAGCGGTTTTAGTTGCTCGATGACGGCGTCCACCGGCGCACCGGCCTTGACCATGATCATCATCCGCCGCGGCGAGTTCAGGCTGGCGACGAAGTCCTTCAGTTCGTGATAGCCCTTGATGCGGTCGGAAGTGCCGGCCCAGACTTTGTCGACCGGCTCGCGCTTCAAGCCGCCGACGAATTCGTCCGTCGTGGCCGTCGTGCGGTTGTAAACGCCGACGGAAAACCCGTGGTTGGCCATATTGAGGACGAGATTCTGACCCATGACGGCCAGACCGATGAGACCGATGTCGTGCGAGGGCATGCAGGGACTTTCTTGAAAAACGACAGCGCCCCGACGAGGGACGTTGTCCAGGCTACCTGAAGAAAACTACGCCCGAAGATTACTCGAAAACCCAGGCGACGGGAAACCGTAAGCCCGGAAGATGCGGATCGCCTGTCATTTCGTCGGTGTCGAGCCGGGGCGGTTGACGCGCAAACGTGGCGGAACGGCATCACGGGAGAACGGGGTGATGCCGTTCCGCAACGAGATCGGGCTGAATCGGCGACGGCCTGAAAATTGCGGTATTCGCGGGGACGGAACGCATTCTCCTTCCTCACTGGGAATTCACATCATGGACGTCGGCGGCATCGGAGGGCTCGGAGCCATGGGGGCGATGGGAGCCGGCATGAGCGTCGGCGCGGCGCCGGCGGTTGGCACGGGCGGGTTGAACGGGCCGCTCGGCGACGTGAATGCCGCCGCGATGTCGGCGATTTCCGGCACGCAGATGGATCAACTGCTGCAATTAATGGACGGCTTTTCTTCCGCGGAAATTCTGATCGCCCTGATGATGGCCGGTGCATCGGACCGCCGCAAGAAGCACGGCTGCGATGACTCGGCAATGGGCCTGCTGCTGGGCATGGCGCTCGCCGCCCAACTCGGCCAGACGGCCCAGCAACTGCCGCAATCGGGGGGCGTTCCCGGTCCGGCAGCGGCGACGGGCGGTTTGATAAATTTCACGGTATGACGTGAATAGCGGATCGTGGGAAGATGCGGCGAAGGAGATCATCAGAGCCGGCTAAGCGCAAGCGGACAAATTTCAGTCCCACCACCAGGGATGGTCTTTCGCCTGCGATCGATCGAGGGCATTTGCGCGGCGTTTGGTCTGGGCCGCGCTCTCCTCGCCGCGCGGGGTGATCTGCCGGAGGATTTCCTCGGGGCGAAGGACGACGCCGCCGGAGAGTTGGCCGACCACCACGCCGGTATTGGTGCGCTTCGTGTTGACCAGGCAGTTCGTCTGCTTCGGCACGGGCCAAACGTCATGCGGGAGCTTGTCGGCATTGGAAAAGACCGGCATCGACCAGTCGATTTTCTCTGCCAGTTGTTCCTGCTTCACCAGCGCAGTGAAGACGGTCCAGTCGATCAATTGCTGCAGCTTGGCGAAGACCGGCATGTTGGCCGCCAGGTCGGGAAACTTCTCCGTAAATTGCCGGGAAAATGCTTCCGTCGAGACCTTCTGCAGCGCCGCTTTCGACCGTTCTCCGTGGGCGTTGGCCAGTTCGTCTTCACCCAGCAACTGAGCCCGTTGGCCGGCGAACTCGTAAGACAGTCCGTCTTCGGAACGGCTGATGTGATCATACAAAGGCACGAACCACCAGCGCTGAAGCGAGTTTCCCGTCCCGGCCATCGACAGATGACTTCGAAAACCTTTGACCCCGGGATCTTCGAGGCCCAGCGCCAGCACCTTCATGCGAATATCGGCTTCCACCAGGCCGCGGGCAAAATGCGAGTCGTCCGGGACGCCCATGACACTCACATCGTGCCTGCCGAGGATTTCCTGCATGCGGCGAAACCGCTGCTGAATGACGGCGGGCGTCGTCGGCGAATTGTTCTGCTTGAGAAACACCTGCAATTTGGCCAGACGTTCGGCGACCGGATCGATCGAGCAGCCCACGACTTGCCGGACCGCGACCGTCCGTAACGCGACGACCAGGTCGTCCAGCAACAACACCGGACGGCCCGACTCCAGTCCCAGCCGGCGGCCGGAATCCGCCTGGACGAACGGTTCCGCGGGGCCGGCGATGAGCAGGTCCTTTTCGTCGACATCCACGAAAATATGGTCCAGACGCGTCAGACCGGCCAAACACGCAAGTTCGACTGGCAGCGGTTTACCGCCGGCAAGCAACTCGGCACAGGCCGCTTCCAAACGGACGAGCGACACGGTCCTGAGTTCGCTGGGATGGCTGATGTCGCCCGGCAGCGTCTGCCGGGCCAAGGCGGCCTTGCGTTTCTTGTCGAGTTGACCGCCGCGATCGTGCTCCAAGGCCATGGTGACGACGCCGGCCGCATCGATGCGAATCCCGCCGGCGTTGTTGTTGTTATTGTTGTTGCCTTGAGCGAACGCGGGGACGTGCGAAGTGAGCCAGAGTCCGCCCACGATTGCCGCGAGGTGCACTGTGCATCGCATGATACGTTTCCTCTGTGAAACACAGAAAATCGCAACTCTCAATCCGAAATCCGCATTTCCCACCGGGCCCATTGACCGAAATTCTCTTCGATGTCGACCCTTACGATCTCCACGTGATGGCCCGAAACCTTCGCAATCTCAGACGTCAATCGCTGGCCCATCCACTTGGCGATGAGTTCCGCTGTCGTGTTGGCCAGCGGCAGCAGCACGCAATCCTCCTTCGGAAAGACCCACCGGCGGTCCTCAAACCGGGCCGTCACTTCACGGCCGTCGACGGTGACTTTGATCCGCGGATGCTCCGTCGGCAACAACATGCGATGATCGAGTTCGGCGATAATTTTCTGCGTGGTATCCCGGAGGGCGATGAAATCGAAGACATAGCCGTTTTCGTCGAGAACGCCTTCCACTTCGACGGCCGCCCGCCAGTTGTGGCCGTGCAGCCGTTCGCAGACGTCTCCATTGAACGTGATGAAATGGGCCGCCGAGAAGACCAGGTGGTCTTTCGTCAGATGCACCCGAAATTTTTCGCGCGACATAGTTGCTCGCTTGCGTTTTGCGATCGCATCGGCCCGCCAGGATCACATTCTACTCGTTTTCTCGAAACCGCGCTGCATGATTCCCGATTTCTGCTTTTGTCGGCGGAACGACGAATTGATCCCGAATGGCGATGAACCAGATCGCGGCGATCAAGTCCGCCGTCGTGCCGGGATTGCGCCGGTGCCCGTCAGCGCGGAGCCACTGATCGAAATCCGTGACCGCGGATGGTCTTTTCAGCAGCCACCAGTGGCCGGCATTCAGGACGAACTCCGCCCGGCAGGCCGACTCGTGATACACGGCGTCCCCGCATTTCCGGCGGATCAACGTATCACCGTGCATTCTCATCAGCGACAATTGAATCCCGAGCGTAATCAACTCCCACTCCGGTAATGAACCGTCTTTGCCGTCAAAATCCAGCGTCCGGAAATCGTGCTGAAACTTTCTGGGCCACGTCTGTGCCGCGAGAGTCGTTTTTTGAAAGGCCTGGAGAAATTCTTTCGCGACATCATCCCGCTTCGCCGCCAGCGCCATGACCTCCAGCAGCGTTTGCGTCGGTTCCGTGCGAACATCCTGGTAGGGCGCGTCGCCCAAACCGCCGGGCTTGGCAAGGCGAATGGCTTCATAAACAGACTTCGCGTCGTCCACCGTCAGGCTCTGAAGCACGGTGCGAACTCCCGTTTTCAGCGGCTGGTCCTTGGGAACGGCCGCCAGCGGGGCGATCAGCAGGCAGATTCCCAGGTTGACGTTCGTCCCGGTCTCGGCGAGGGTTGCTTGGACCGCTTCCAGCACGGCCTTGCCGACGCCCAGTTCCTGCGATTTCGCCAGAATGGGGGCCGCAATACGCGCGGCGATGACGAAGTCGTCATACGTGAGATCGTCAAACGACGCGCCGGGATGAACGTTCCCCGGCTTGCGGGCCGTCGCTTCGATCAGGCAGGCGCGTTCGATTTGCTCGGCGAGTGTGGCGGGGTGCATAGTGTGGAAACCCCTTCCTGACGGTCGGGGCTGTCGGGGCAAATCAGAAATCGCCCAGTGTTTCGCCGCCTTGGATCGTCACCAACGCTTCCATGGTTTCGGCGTTAATGTTCTCCGAAATGAATCGCACGGTGCCGTCGGCCAGCAGGAAAAACGCGCCACCGGTGTGGTTGCCGCCCCAGCCGTCTTCGCCGTTGATGTACGGCTGTTTGACGAACGGCCGGATGGTCGACTTGCCCCCCTGAATCCACGGACCGCGTTTCTTGTTGACTTCGCCGACCATGATCGTGTTGCTGGTGCCGTCGGTGATGTCCGCGATTCGTGTGGCGCGGCGGTAGGCGAAGATGCCGGCCCCCTTGTCTTTGACTTTCTTCTCCGGGCCGTCCTTGCCGAGTCCCGCGACGCCGGCGTAATCGGCCCGGGCGAGTCCGTCGTCGAGTTCCACGGGCGTCGCACTGGGATTCTCAAAAACTTGGAGCGCCGTCTCGCCGACTTCCTTGTTGGCGTCGTCATCCCTCGGCTGCTTCATCGCCAGCTTGTTGTACAACTGCGCCTGATCGAGGTAAGGCAGGATTTCCGCGCACCAACTGAGACTGTCTTCAGGATTCTCCTGGCCGTCGATCACGCCGGCGGGGAATTTTTGATGCACGTCATGATAGTTGTGCAGCGCCAGGCCCATTTGCTTCAAATTGTTCTTCGACTGCGTCCTTCGGGCGGCTTCGCGGGCTTGCTGCACGGCAGGCAGCAGCAGGGCGACGCCAATTGCCACCGTGCCGGTCGAGAGATTGTCCGGGCTGCCCAGCAGCGGCAAACCGGGCAGCGGCTGCCGGCCGAAGTAGTGGATGCCGTCGTCGTCGACGGTCGCCACACTGGCCGAGGGAAACATCGGCTTGGTGATGCGTTCCGCCGACGGCAATTCGATCTTCATCAGGAACTGCGGAGCAGACCCCGGCGGAGCGGACGCCATGGCCGCTTCAAGAAAGGGCAAATACTGGTTGACCGCGCGGATGCTTTCCCGCGGATCGGAGAGCGTGAGAGACACGAATTCCTTCGGCAGCTTGTCGAAGAGTTCCTGCTGTTCCTTCGTCGGCGTCCATTTGTCGAGTTCACCCTGAGTGCGCAGCTGGAACGATTCCACGGTCTGTGACGTCAAGCCGACGATGAGCCAGTCGTCGTCGATGGTCAGCGTGGGAAAGAACGGCAGAGGAGGCTGCCCGAACGAGATGAATTCGCGGCCGTCCTTTTCATTCCGAATGACCTGGAATCCTTGAGGGCCGCCTTCCGGGATTTGCTGCAGCACGGCTTCCAGGATGTCGCGCAGCTTGTCGGGATTTTTCGACTTCACGGCATAGCCGAACCCGAACCCGCCGATGCCGTTCGTCGGGTCGTTGAAGAACGCATGCACCGGACCGAGATTGGCGAGGAGGTCGTCGCGCAGGCTGCCGACGACGAAATCATCGACTTGGTTCAAGGCGTCGTCGAATTCCTGCCGGGCCTGATCCGGGGCGTCGTAGCGGTCCATAAACGTCGTGATCAGCGAAATCACGGTGTCGTAAATCTCGACGGCATCGAGCGAACCCACCATCACGGCCGTGCTGTACTCCGGCAGCGGCGGCAGGCTGTCGAGCGTCATCGGCCGGCCCTCCAGAAGCTTCAACAGTCCGCGACGAGGGCCTTCGTGCAGAATGTCGGTCCGGCTGACGCAGACTTTGCCATCGTAGCCCTGTTTGCCGCTGATTTCCGTCAGGTTATCGACGCCAAGGATTTCGAGCATGTCTCCGATGCGGACCGTTTTTCCGGGTTGATCCGGGATTTCGACGTCGGCGTATTTCTCGACAAGCCGCTTCACATCCACCCAGGCGACGCCGGTGAGGACCTGGCCGTCTTCGAGCGTGTTGCGGCGTTTCCAGTCGGGGAGGGTGGTGATGTCGGACTGCTTGCCGTCGATGACGTTGATGACCGACTCCGCTGGATTGGGACCGAACGAAATCACGAAATGCGGTCCTTCCTTCCAGAATGCGAACGTCCCTTTTTTCACGGGAACGAATTCGATGTAGGCATCTTCGAAGAGCAAAACATCTCTACCGGAAATTTTTTTTCGTTCGGTCTCTTCTTCGGGAATGTCGAAGTCTGACAAATTCAGTTCAGAGTCAACGGAGTCAAATCTGTTGTGCAGGACCATCACAAGTTCAAACGGGAAGTTGCTCTCGCCCGTCAGTACGAGGCCGATCGAAGCACCCGTCTCAAGAATACTCCAGATCAAATTTCGAGCCTTACTAACTTTTTCTTCCTGCTCGCCAAGAGCGCCGAGCCATTTGTCGAGCGATTCGACCAGGCCCGATTTGACCAGCGCTCTGTACGCGGCGGTCTTTTCCCAGTCGGCCTGATGAGCCTGCGTGCCGTCGAGCCGGAAGTAGGCGACGGTGTCGGCGGAGAAGATTTTTTCCGGCGAAATCCCCGCTGGCTTATTCTCCGTTTGTGCGGAGTTTTTTTCCGGCTTGGGCTTCACGGGCTTCTTCGTCGTTTGTCCCGAGACACCTTGCCAGCCCGCGACCAGGGCCAAACCGACTGACAGGCACATGCCGAGCGAAATCCAGCGAGAGCGGTCCATGGGAAACCTTTGCGGCAGAACACCGAGAGTTGGACGACGAGGGGGGACGTTTCAGCAATGATCACGCCTCGCGGGGAAATTGTCTAGCGAAGGCGGAAAGCGGATCGCATTCAAAAATGTTACCGACCCGAATTCGACGCTGTGGGGTTATTGAGTGAATGCCTACCGAACGTTCCCTGGTACGGAACGCGGATGTAGCCTGACTTTCCCGAAAGGAGTGTCTGTGATGAGGCCTTTCAGAAGCGACCGAACGAATGTCACCCGCTGGGCCGTGCTGGGAGTACTCAGCCTGGCTGTCGTGTGGGGGCTTTCCGGAACGGCGAGCGCCCAGTGTTCCGGCGGAAAAGGGATGCAGGGCGGCGGCCAATCTCGCGGAGGGATGGGCGGGTCCGGCACGATGGCGATGGGCAACTCCATGATGCAGATGCAGATGATGCAGCGGCAGGCCATGATGCGGCAGATGGCCATGCAGCAGCAGTATGCCCAGCAATCCACCCGTCAGCAGCAGGAGTATGCTTCCCAGCAGCAAGCCAATCGGCAGCGACGCGCGGAACGCAAGGCCGCCGAGAAGTTGGCGAAAGCGGAGAAAAAGGCAAACGCCGGTTCCAAGGTCCGAACCTCGACGTCACTGGCGAAGAACGACTGAGACGAATCCCAGGAAATCCCAATAGGTCCCGGCGTTGCCGACGGCGGGCTTTGGTGAAATCTTGACACGCTGTTAATTGTTGGAATTGGAATGAGACTTGATACCGAGAAGCCGCGTAGCGCAAGCGGGGATTTGCTTCCCTGGCCCTTGCTGGCGCTGCGGGCTTCTTCAGACGCGTGAGCATACGGATTACGAACCGAGCCGATACCGCATCATTCGTTCCAGGGCCGGCTTCGGCACGCCGTCCACTCGCAACAAGCCGGCGTGGGGAAATTCGTGCGGCACGGCATCCGTGAATGTGCTCCAGGTCACGCTGGCCACGGCGGGTTTTGCCATCAGCAACGGCAGAAATTGTTCCAGCCAATGGGCCTGCTGGGATTCATCCGCCGGCGTCGTCCATAAATGCGGATCCACTTCGAGGTCCGGCGCGGCCAGCGGGTCGGCTCCTTCCCGGGATGGACAAGCCAGCGTGATGTGCAGCGGCACGCTCAGGGCGCTCCAGGCATCGACCATTCGAGAGACATCCAGCAGATCGCGCAGCGACGAGCCCCGCGGAAGAAAGCCGCAGGCGATTTCCAGGTTGACGCCGGCCAACCCGATCCCGGACCGAATGAGGGCATCGGTGAGTTGAAGCGGCGACAGGCGATGCTGACCGCGCGCCTGATATTCGCCCCACGGCTGATCGACCCGAACGAGAAGCTGGGCTTCTTCGTCGACTTGCCGGGCGACATCCAGCACCCGGGCCGTCAACGTCAGCCGGTGTTCTTCATTCAAGGTGAGCGCCCCGCCGGAATTGGCCCGGGCGACGACATCCCACGATCGAATCCGGCCGACATAACGGGAGATCGCCGTTTCCACGAAATCGCACACGAAACTCTGCACGTTGAGCAGGTCATGCTCCCAATGAGAGAGCCAGGCAGGCAGCCCGTTCGGTCCCAGATCGATCAGCGGTCCGGCGCGAACTTTCAGGCGGTGAGCTTCGCACCATTCCAACTGGCGATCCACGGCGTCCCAGTTGTAATCCCCTTCGGCGGATTCAATGTCCGTCCAGGAACACCGGATCGCGGCGGCATCAAACGTCTTCAGGAATAACTCTTCCGCCTCGCCCGGCGGCGGCGCTCCGCCCAGTTCACAGCCCAGCAGGGCCAACTGCGGATACCGCTGCTGCCGGCCGGCCAGCGCTTGCTGGGCGTAGGACCGCGTTAAACAATCGGCGGCGCGGCAGGCAAGCTGCAGCGCCTCGCCGGCCAGCAGGCTCGCGGTTTCCGGCTGCTCCTGGCACGACGCGGCGCGGGCGAACAACCGGTGCGCCTCGGTCGAGGGGCGGGCAAACTCCGCCGGAATCCGCATCCCGGCGACTTCCCATTGCGACGCCTGATTCCGAATCTGCACGATTTTGCCGCGGGCCAGTTCCACCGCCAGCAGGTACGGCTCTTCCCGTTCCGGCAAAGACGCCGTGCTGGTCACCGGCCGACCGTAGGAGGGAATCGGCCAGCCCACGTGCAGCTTGGCGCTTTCAGACGTACTCCGCCGGCACGAGACCAGGTTGCCTTCCACCTCGATCCGGGTCGGAAAAATTCGGCCATCGGCTCCGCAGAGATAGCCGCGATGGACCTCAGACCAGTCCGTCAAGAGTGACGCCGGATGGACGAGGAACCGCATCAAGCCCATGCCGTGATCCTCAAGGCGCCATGTGGGTGGACAGGGATTCGAGACATTACTGCCAACGCGACAACGGTTGAATCGAGCGTCTCCGATCATGACTGTAGTTCGCCGGCGGTCGTTGTTCAAGAAGGCGGCCCTGTGGTAGGCTCTGGAAGTTGAGATTCGCGGATCGCGACAACCGCTGAAACGGCGGACAACGCAGGAAAAACAGGAATCAAAAGGCATGACGACCGCGTTGCTGCACAGCACACTTCCCGGACGAACCCCCGTCGAAGGGAAAGTGCGCGACCTGTATGACTTCGGAGATCGGCTTCTGTTCGTGGCGACCGACCGAATCAGCGCCTTCGACTGGGTGCTGCCGACCGGCATCCCGGATAAAGGGCGTGTGCTGACGCAGCTCAGCGACTTCTGGTTCCGAAAGCTCGATGTTCCGAACCATTTGCTGAGCCTCGATCCCCGCGTGCTTCCGTTGCCGACCGGCGCCGCGCTGGCCGACCTGGATGGCCGCAGCATGGTCGTGCGCAAGGCAAAAATTTTTCCGGTGGAGTGCGTGGTCCGAGGGTATCTCGCCGGTTCCGGCTGGAAGGAATATCGCCAATCGCAATCGGTATGCGGCATCAAACTTCCGAGCGGCCTGGTGGAGTGCTCGCCGTTGCCCGAACCGATTTTCACGCCTGCCACGAAAGCCGCGACAGGCCACGATGAGAATATCTCGTTCGAGCGCATGGTCGACGCCGTCGGCTTGGAACGGGCAAATGACCTTCGGAGCCTGAGCCTGAAGATCTATCGCCAGGCTTCAAAAATCGCGCAGAGCCGGGGGATTCTGCTGGCGGACACGAAGTTTGAATTCGGGCTGAGCGACGGTCAGGTCCTGCTGGCGGACGAAGTCCTGACGCCCGACAGTTCCCGGTTCTGGCCGGCCGACCGGTACCAGCCCGGGCGGTCGCAACCTTCTTATGACAAACAATTTGTGCGCGACTGGCTGGAAGCCGCGGCGTGGGATAAGAACAGTCCGCCACCGGCGTTGCCCGAGGAAATTGTTCAAAAAACCCGTGAAAAGTACGTCGAAGCCTTTGAACGGCTGACCGGTTCGACGTTTCCCTGGCGGTGACGGCCAGCGGCCGGCCTGCAAAATATTTGTCGAGATCGAGAATTCTGTCTTTGCTCGATACATCAATTCTTGCCATAATGTGAAACGGTGTTGCTTTCCTTGTTCGCGGCGGCTGGAAGCCGTCGCTACGAGAGACGCCTTCAAAATTCTGTCATTTCTCGTACCGTTCGCGCCAGCAGGAGATGACCATGTCCACCGGCAAACCTGCGCCTCACGGCAAGTCTTCTCCGGCGAAGAATCTGGACGCCACCGTGGTTGGCAACGTCGCGGATGATCTTGGCGCCACGTTCATCGCGCCTGATTCCGGAAAGACCTCGGTCGGCGATGACGACCGCAATGCCACCGTGGTCGGAAATCGGGCGGATGATCTCGGCGGCACGGTCATCTCCAAGGACCTCGCCAAGACATCCTCGCTCGGCGAGACCGGCGAGATTTCCGCGTCCGCTTCCAAATCTCCCGTGAAAACATCATCATCGTCGGCCAAGACGTCGGCTCCCGGTTCGTCCTCTCCTTCCAAAAAACCTGCCGCCATGAGCGAAGATTCCAAGAGCGGAAAGTCGGTCTCTCAGATCGGCGATTACAAGATCATTAAGAAGCTCGGCAAAGGGGGCATGGGGGAAGTCTATCTCGCCCACCAGATCAGCCTCGACCGGACCGCCGCGCTCAAAGTCCTGTCGAAGCAACTGGCGGGCAAGGAAGACTTCATCAAGCGGTTCTACCGCGAAGCCCGGGCGATGGCGAAGATCGACCATCCCAACGCGGTCCGCGTCTTCGAAGTCCGGGAAGACCTAGGCATCCATTATGTCGCGATGGAATACGTCGACGGCAAGAGCATGCAGAAATGGATGGACGAACTCGGCAAGCTGAGCATCGGAGACGCCGTGCATGTCGTCATGCGGTGCGCCGAGGCGCTGCAGTCGGCCCATGCGCAGAACATGATTCACCGCGACATTAAGCCCGACAACGTCATGCTCACCAGCAAGGGGGCGGTGAAAGTCGCTGACTTCGGTCTCGCCAAGGCACTGGATGACGACCTGTCGATGACACAGAGCGGCACCGGCCTGGGAACCCCGTACTACATGGCCCCGGAACAGGCCCGCAACGCCAAGCATGTCGACGGCCGGGCCGACCTGTACGCGTTGGGCGTGACGTTTTATTACTTCGTGACGGGCAACCTGCCGTTCACCGGCAATTCGACGATCGAGGTGATTCAGAACAAAGAGGCCGGCCGTTTCACGCCGGCGCGCAAGCTGAACGCCCAGGTGTCTGAACGCCTGGAACTGATCATCGACAAGATGATGCTCAAGGACCCCAACCAGCGGTTCAAAGACTGCGCGGAGTTCATGAAAGCGCTCGCCGCGCTCGGGTTGGAGAATCCGTCGCTGAGTTTCATCGATGCCCCGGATAAGGTGGTGGCGGGTTCGTCCGCCGCACGTTCGATGGTATCGACGCCCCAGGTTCAGAAATCCGTAGTGCCGAAAACGTCCGCCGAAGACGCCGCCGAGCGAGAGAAAAAGAGCGCCGCGTCGGAATCGGCCGCCGTCTGGTATGTGCAGTACAAGAATGCGCAGGGGCATGACGCGATCGGCAAGTTCACGGTGGCGCAGATGTTGCAGATGCTGAAGGCCGGTTCGCTGGATCCCCGGTCCAAAGCCAAGAAAAGCGCGGCCGACACATTCCTGCCGTTGGCGCAGATTGCCGAATTCGAAAAAGCGGCCCAGACCCAGATGGTCCGCGTCAAGGCGACGCAGAAAACGGAGGGCCTCAAGGCCGAATTCGCCAAGATCGACCGCCAGGACAAGTGGTGGAAGATCAAGAAAAAGATTTTCGGGATGTTTTCCAACGTCGTGGGCCTGGTGAAGTTCGTGATCTGGCTCGCCGTAGTCTTCGGCGGGATCGGCGCCGTGATCTATTTCTTCCCGACGATCTGGAATTTCGCCGCGAACAAGATCAACGAAAATCAGGCGGCGACCGGCACGGAAAAACCCGTCGTGAAACCCGCCGATATCCCCATCGAGCCCACGGCCCAATGATTCCTCTCGTGAAGTACAAAGCCCGGCGAAAGTATCGCCGGGCTTTTGTTTTTCTGCCGCTGGAGTTCCCCTTTGTCTGACTGGTTCCATGGCTCACGGGAATCATGGCGTGGGATTCCCTCGCATCTTCCGTTAGAATCCTTTACCAGCCTTGTGACTGATTTCTCCCATTGCAGGAGCACGATGCGATGCCGTCGCTGATGACTTGGAGCTTTCGATTCGTTGCGATTATCGGGTTGTCGGCGACGCTTTCCGCGGCGACGACCGAGGAACTGATCCAAACCGTGAAGGCGGTCGGATCCGAAGGGGTCGGCAATGCCGCCGCGAAGAAGGCGATCCGGGAGCTCTCTCACGGTTCCGCCCAGACGCTGGTGCCGCTCTTGACCGCGATGGATGACGGCCACGCCGTCGCCGTCAACTGGCTCCGGGGCGCGGTCGAAGCCATCGCAGATCGGGAAGTGAAATCATCGGGGAACCTACCGGAGAAGGAACTCGAAGCGTTCGTGCTCGATACGAAACGCAATGCCGGCGCGCGGCGGCTGGCGTACGAGTGGCTCATGAAGGTGGATGCCACCCTGGCGGACCGGCTGATCCCCAACATGCTGCAAGACCCCGGCGCCGAATTCCGTCGCGATGCCGTTCAGCGTCTGATCGACCAGGCCGTCGCCTTGCAGTCCAAGGACGAAAAGGACGCCGCGGCGAAGATGTTTCGCATCGCGTTGAAAGGCGCCACCGATGACGACCAGGTGCAGGCGATCGTCAAGCCGCTCAAGGAACTCGGCGAGACGGTCGACTTGCAGAAGCATTTCGGCTTCGTTGTGAAATGGAAGCTGATCGGCCCGTTTGAGAATCACGACCTCGTGGGATTTGACGCCGTGTATCCGCCGGAGAAACAGCTCGACTTCACGGCGAAATACTCGGGAAAAGACGGCAAGGAAGCCGCCTGGGTCGAACACACAACGGAAGATGCCTACGGTGCTGTCGATCTGCGGAAAGCGATTCCGCCGTACAAGGGAGCCGTCACTTATGCCGCCGCGGAATTCACGGCGCAGACCGCGGGTAGCGTGGAGATCCGGCTGGGGACTCCGAACGCCTGGAAATTGTGGGTGAACGGAAAACTTGCGTTTGCCCGGGATGAATACCATCGCGGGACCCAGTTGGACCAGTATAAAGTTCCGGTAAAGCTCGCTGCCGGAAAAAATGTGATTCTGCTGAAAGTCTGCGAGAACGAGCAGACGGAAGAATGGGCCCAGGATTACAAGTTTCAATTGCGCGTGAGTGACGCCTCCGGCGCCGCCATCGGTCCCGCCGGCGATTGAATCGCAGGGTGGGTCGAGCGCTTCGCGAGACCCACCGATTCGCTTTCACGAAACCCAACGGCGGGCCTCGCAGAGCCTCGACCCGCCCGACAACTTCAAGGAAATTCCTGTGCGTATTGCCTGCGGCATGTTGTCCATCATACTGGCTGTGAATCTTTCCGTTTCCGCCGGCGACTGGCGGCAGTTTCGCGGGAATGACACGAGTTGCGTCGCGGATTCAAGTGATGTGCCCGTTCGCTGGTCGGCCAACGAAAATCTGGCCTGGACGTCCGAACTGCCCGGCCGGGGAATTTCCAGCCCCATCGTCGTCGGCAACCGCGTCTTCGTGACCAGCGCGACAGGCTACCGCCAGGATCGGCTTCACATTCTCTGTTTCGCCGTTCAGGATGGCTCGCTGCTCTGGGAACGCAGCTATCAAGCCACCGGCCGGACGATGACGTTTCCGAAAATCGGCACGGCGACGTCGACTCCCGCCAGCGACGGCGAGCATGTCTTCGCGCTGTTCTCCACCAATGACCTTGTTTGCGTCGATCTCGATGGAAACCTCGTCTGGTATCGCGGGCTGAATCAGGATTTTCCGAACGTCAGCAACAGCCTGGGCATGGCGTCGTCGCCGGTAATCGTCGGCAAGACGCTCGTCGCGCAGGTGGAGAATGATTCCGAATCCAAGGCGCTCGGGATCGATACGGAAACGGGCCTTTCTCGCTGGACGACCACCCGGCCGAAGCGCGCGAACTGGACGTCTCCCGTGGTGTTCACGGGAACGGCCGGGAAGGAAAGTGAAACCGTCGTCTTGCTGCAGTCGTCACAGGGAATCGACGCCGTCCGGCCGGAAACCGGCGAAGTCGCCTGGAAATATCACGATGGCGCGTCGACCATTCCGTCTGCCGTCGCCGCAAACGGAACGGTTTACGTTCCCTCGCACGGCATCACGGCATTGAAGCTGACCCCGAACAGTCCGAACCCGGAACAGGTCTGGCGGGTGGATCGCCTCGGACCGGCCACGGCCAGCCCGGTCGTGTACCAGGAGCGGATCTTTACGATGAATAAGGCGAACGCGCTGCTGTGCGCCGATTTGAAGGACGGCTCGACCGCGTGGCAATTGCGATTGGAAGGCCCGTTCAGTTCCACGCCGGTCGCCGCCGGAGGGCATCTCTATTTCTTCAATGAGAAAGGGCTCGGCCAAGTGGTGAAGCCGGGAGAGAAGGACGGCGAACTGATCTCTTCACATGATTTCGGCGAGATGATCCTCTGCACGCCGGCCATCGCCGACAACGCCTTGTACGTCCGCAGCGACAAGCACCTGTGGAAGATCGCCCATACGGCGAAGTAAGAATGGTTCCCCTCCATGACACCGCAGACGGCTTGGCAACTCGGTTTGGTCGGCTTGGGCGGCGGCCTGGGGGCGATGCTGCGGTTTCTCGCCACGAAGGGATTGCTGGCCTTCTGGCCGAATTATGTCGGCGCAGGCACGCTGGCCGTCAACGTGCTGGGAAGTTTTGCCATCGGACTGGCCATGGGGCGGTTCACTCTTTCAGATGACTGGCGGATATTTCTGGTGACCGGAGTTCTCGGCGGCTTCACGACGTTTTCCGCGTTGACGTTTGAGACGAAAACGTTGTGGATGCAATTTGCATGGCTGGGCTGGGGACACCTTGCCGCGAACGTGATCCTGGGCTTGCTCGCCGTGGTCGCTGGCGATGCCGTGAGCCGTTGGTCTTTTCAATCACTGTAGCAAAGAATCGAGACATTCATGTCAGACCTCACTCGAAGAGACATCTTGCTGGCCGGCGCCGCCGGCCTGACAGCGTTCACTGCGAACACCACGGCTGCGGCCGAACCGACTCCGGAGAAGCCGTTGCGCATCGGTCTGATTTCCGCGACGATCCGCGGCAAGCCGCAGACTCGCAATGGACACACCTGGCATTTCTGCCAGTACCTGCACCCCGATTTCGACTGGGATGCATTCAAAACGGTCTATCCCACGGCATTTGAGAGCCATCAGCGCGTCTACCGCAATCCGAACTACAACTTCGGGACGTTGCCGTTCCCGAATACGAAGATCACGCATTACTACGATGCCGACGCCGCTGCGGCAGCCGATTTCTGTAAAGTCTTTCAAGGTTGCCAGGCGGCGAAATCGGTGGAGCAGATGGCTAACGAAGTCGATGCCGTCTGGCTGGGGGATGCCTCCGGCTACGGTGACGACCATTTCGACCTGCTCGCCCCGGCACTCCAGAAAGGGTTGCCGACGTTTTGCGACAAACCGATCGGCGAGACCCCTTCAGGGACGAAGAAAATTCTCGACTTCGCCAAGAAGCACAACGCGCCGCTGATGTCGTCCAGCATCTTCCGGCATGAATTCGGCATGGAAGCGGCATTACGGATGCGCGACACCAACGAGTTCGGCAAGATCGAGTTCGTTACCGCGGCGCTGCAGTCGCGCTATGCCCTTCCCGGATGGATGATCTACGGGCAGCATCCCGTCTGGACGATCATGACACTCATGGGGCCGGGCGTGGAAGCCGTCAGCATGTACGAATACAACGACACCTGCCATGCCTTGATCACCTGGCCGGATAAATACCCGGCGCACGCCTGGTACGGGCGGCCGAACGAAAAGTACGAATACAGTCACAACACGGTCCATTTTCAGAAAAAGACGTACATGTTTACGCCTTCCATCGAGGGGAATTTCGAGTATGGTCATTCTTACGAGATGTTCAGCATGGCCAGAGCCTTCCGCGAGATGTGCCTGACGCGCAAGGAGCCGGTGCCGCACCAGGAAATTCTCGAAGTGACGGCCATCGTTCATGCCGCGGCCAAGTCGCTCAAGGAAAAGAGCCGGCTGGTCACACTGGCCGAAGTGATGAACGTCTGATGGCTGAATCCATCGTGCTGCGTGATGCCGTCGGCGATGAGGCCTCGTTGCTATTCGACTTTTTGTATCGGCACGGCGTCAATAAATGGAACCATTTGCCGGAAGGCCCCATTCGGACGCACTTGAACAACATTGCCCATGGGACGGCATTTGCCGTGCTGGCCGAACGGCGAGGGCAACTGCTCGGATTTGTGAGCTTCGATCTCGGCACCGATATGGCCCGTTATCAACCGGCCGGCCGCGAACACGAATCGCAGGGCATCATTCACGAAGCCGCCGTGCATCGTGATTGGTGCGGCCAGGGGATCGGTACCCGGTTGCTGAACACGGCGGTGGATCGCCTTGTTGAGATGGGCTGCCGGGAAGTGTACGTCGGCCGGCACGACGAAAACTCCGGTTCCGCCGGGATGATGCGGAAGGCGGGGTTTGAAGTGATCGCCGTCTTTGACGACCCGCGCCGCACGTCCGGCAATCGCAAAACGGCGATCAGCCGGCGCATCATTCCATTGCAACAAAGCCCGGCGATGGCATCGCCGGGATCATGACGAAAGAGTCCCGCCGACGCCGTCGGCGGGCTTGGGGGCTCTACCCGAGTTTCGCGTCGGACGGCGGGGCGCCCATGATGTGATAGCCCGAGTCGACATGGTGCGTTTCGCCCGTGACGCCGCTGGAGAGGTCGCTCAAGAGGTACAGCCCTGCCTTGCCGACTTCCTCGACATCCACGTTCCGCCGGAGCGGGGCCATGCTTTCGTACAATTTGAACATGACGTCGATGTCTTTCACGGCGGAAGAACTGAGCGTCTTGATCGGTCCGGCGCTCAGGGCGTTGACTCGAATTCCGTGCGGACCGAGTTCATGGGCCAGGTATTCCGTGGCCGATTCCAGCGCCGCCTTGCAGAGGCCCATCACGTTATAGCCGGGGATGACTTTTTCGCCGCCAAGATACGTCAACGTGACAATGCTGCCGCCATGAGGCATCAGGTCTTTTGTCCGTTTGGCAAGGGCCATCAGGCTGTAAACGCTGATGTCCATCGACGTTTTGAACCCCTCGCGGCTGACGTTGTAGACCGGCCCCTTGAGGTCGTCGATCGGTGCATAGGCGATGGAGTGCACCACGAAATCGAGTTCGCCGTAGATTTCCTTTGCCCGAGCAAATGTCCGGTCCAGGTCGGCGTCATCCTGCACATTGCACGGCACGACCATTTTTGTGCCGAGCGGGTCGACCAGCTTTCTCACTCGCCGCTCCATTTTCGGACTGGCTGGGTCTTTATCGGGCAGATGGGTGAAGCCGATCTCCGCGCCTTCCTTGTGCAACTGCTCCGTGATCGCCCAGGCAATCGAATGATCGTTGGCGATCCCGAAGACGACGCCTTTTTTGCCGGTCATGAGGCCCATGAGATATCCTGGTCGAGAGTCTAGGGTTGAGAGTCGAGGGCCAGAGACGCGATATCCATGCATCGCCACGGAAATTCTTCGCCCTCGACCCTTCACACTAAACTCTCAGCATGAAACCATCAACCCTTTCCGTGGATTAACGCCATCGCCTCGGCGCGGCTCGATTCATTCGTCTTGAACAGGCCGCGGACGGCGCTGGTGATCGTGATCGCGCCGGGCTTTTTGACGCCGCGGATGCTCATGCAGGTGTGTTCGGCTTCGAGAACGACGATCACACCCTTCGGGTCGAGTTCCGTCTGCATCAGGTCGGCGATCTGGTGCGTCATCCGCTCCTGCACCTGCGGCCGCTTGGAGATTTCGTCCACAATCCGCGCCAGCTTGCTCAGGCCGACGACTTTGCCGCGCGGCAGATAACCGACATGGGCCTTGCCGAGAAACGGCAGCAGGTGATGTTCGCAGACGCTGCAAAAGCTGATGTCTTTGACTAAAACCATTTCGTCATAGCGCTCGCTGAACGTCTTTTTCAGGTGCCGGGCCGGTTCGGCGTGCAGGCCGGAAAAGAGTTCGGCGTACATTCGGGCCACGCGGGCCGGCGTCTCCTGCAAGCCCTCGCGGTCGGGGTTCTCTCCAACGGCGGCAAGAATTTCACGCACGGCTTTTTCAATCCGCGGCAAGTCGGCCAGGGGATGCTGGTCTGTCGTCACTCTGCGATTCCTTGCGAGAAATACACACAACTCGAACTTCTCAGGCGGCACGATGTCCCGTTTTCACAACAGGACGACCGTGGTTTTTCTGATCATGACTCGTCAGCATTCAACGCCGCATCGCGGAACCAGACCTTCGGCACGAGTTCATCCTTGAGCGACACGGTCGTCGGGTAGTTTTCAGTGTTATCCAGCAGTTCCTGAAAGCAGGCCTGAAAATCGGTCAGAAACCTTCCCAGTTGCAGGCCCATGTAATCGTCGCCGTAGGGATCGAGATTCTTCCTCGCAGAGATGTAAAGTTTTTTTGCTCCGCCGAAGTTTTCGTTGCCGAAGTGGAACAAGGCAATTGCCGCCTGAATCAGTCCCTGGATGAATTTTTTTTCTTCGCCCAGGGTCTCCGACCAAAGTTCTTCCAGCACGTCGTGGCACTCGAAGAATTCTTCCTCGTTGAACAGCCGAAGCCCTTCGCGATACTGTACGGGATATTCGCTCATGTCGTTATCATCAAGAAACCGACCGGCGGCGTCAAACTGCCAACGCAATTTGTCTTGGAAACGATCGCTGGTCAGGCAAAATGTCTTTCCGGAGGGGAAACACGGAACTGGCGCATGGGGGATGATTCCGCACCTCATGCACTCTGCTCACATCCGTGATACACGATCTGGCGGTTGTTGACCATGCCGGGTAAAGTCATCCCGCCGATGCCATCGGCGGGCTTTGACGTGTGAGTGCGCTTCGTTGAATCTCGCGCAAGGCTATGCTAACTGTAGAGTATGACTGCAACTTCCTCCGAGACCATTGACTCGATCACCGTCGTTTACCGGTTGACATGCACCGCGGACCAGGTGGAGTCGCTCAGCCGGGATATCGCGCTGGAACAGACCGTCGAAGTCCCCGACCGGTTGTTGACCTGCCCGAAGATCCGGCACGAGATTGTCGGCCGCGTACTGGAAATCACGCCCGTGGCCAGCGCCGTTGATCGGTTCGACGTCCGCATCGCGTATGCCGAGGAACTGGCGGCCAATAACCTGGGGCAGTTGCTGAACCTGCTGTTCGGCAACGTGTCGCTCAAACAGCGAATCCGCCTGCGGGACGTGTGTTTTCCGTCCGAGTATCTTCAGCGGTTTCGCGGTCCGAACCTGGGGATTGACGGTCTGCGATCGGCGCTGGGGGTCTTTGGCCGGCCGCTTTTGGCGACGGCGTTGAAGCCAAAAGGTTCGTCGCCCGAACATCTGGCCCGGCTCGCACGTGATTTTGCGGCAGGGCGCGGCGATCTCGTCAAGGACGATCACAATCTTGTCGAAGCCGGCTTCGAGGAGTTTCGCCGGCGCATCGAACAATGCCAGACCGCGGTGCGCTACGGGCAGGAAACATCCGGCCGGCCTTGCTGGTATCTGCCGAACATCTCTGCGACCGGCGGGGAACTGGAACGACGGATCGAGTTCCTCTTGAAGATCGGCATCCGCGGCGCGCTGGTCGCGCCGATGCTCATCGGACTGGATGAAGTTCGCCGGCTGGCCCAGACGTATCCGTTGTTCTTTCTCGCGCATCCGACTTTCACCGGCACGTTTTTTCACGATCCTTCGCACGGCATCGATCCGGGGATTCTGCTGGGCACGTTGTTTCGCCTTGCCGGATGCGACGGCACGATCTTTCCCAATCGCGGCGGACGCTTCGCTTTCACTGACGACGACTGTCTGCAGATCGCCGTTCGGTCGCGCGAACCGATGCGCCATGTCTCCTCGTGTTGGCCGGCCCCGGCCGGGGGGATGTCGTTCGATACGTTGCCCGCGATGAGCCGGGCGTTCGGCGCGGATGCACTGTTTCTGATCGGCGGCGCGCTGCTGGCCGATTCCGAGGACCTCACGGCCAGTACGCAGCGGTTCGCCCGCCGGATCGAGACGCTGTTTCCTGATTCCAGGCATCGGGAGCCGGAGACCCTGCTCTCGGCGTGCGAACTTCCCTTGCCTCCGGAGACGTCGCAATTGATGCGGCATCTGGCGTTTCGCCCGGAATTCCGCTGGGACGGCC
The DNA here is from genome assembly GCA_964388415.1 of uncultured Planctomycetaceae bacterium. Lineage (GTDB taxonomy): Bacteria > Planctomycetota > Planctomycetia > Planctomycetales > Planctomycetaceae > CAZDGB01. Next base: position 168,373 of record CAYMAO010000003.1, read on the forward strand.
GCGCGGTCGCCGCCTACAAAACCAACGGCGCCCTCCCTTACCGCGAAGTGGCCCGGACCGAGTTGATCGGCAAGGCCGGTGAACGGACGGCGTTCGACATTCGATATTTTGAGATCGGCCCCGGCGGCCATTCGAGCCTGGAAAAACACCTGCATACGCACGTGGTCATCGGCGCGCGCGGACGCGGCGTCTTGCAAAGCGGCGAGCAAACCGTTTCATTGAAGCCGTTCGATCTCGCGTATGTGCCTCCGCTGGAAGTCCACCAGCTTCGCAACGACTCGGCCGAACCGTTTGGATTTTTCTGCATCGTCGACCACGACCGCGACCCACCCCAGCCCCCGTAACTCCCTGTTCCCGCTCAAAGCCCGCCGACGGCGTCGGCGATCATGCACGGAATCCACGGTTCCGATTTGCCTGATCCGTTTCCGGTGGAGTATGATCGAAGGTCGCCCCGCAACGACCGCCGGCCGCCCCACCTGTTGAGTCCGTGGAAATGACGCCTTCCGAACCGCTCCGCGGACCCGATCCCGAGGAATTGCCCCCGTTTGACTTTGATCCGCGCACGCGCGTGGTTTTCGGCAACGGCGCTGTCGAACGTCTGGGGGAGTTGACGGTTGAACACGGCGGGCGACGCGTGCTGCTGGTCACCGATCCCGGCATTGAAGAGGCCGGTCATACTGCGCGGTGCGTGGATTTGCTCCAGCGGGCCGGACTCATTGTCACCGTGTTCGACGGCGTGACACCGAATCCGACCACCGACGACGTGGCCCGCGGACTCGACGCGGCGAAATCCGCGGCGATTGATTTCTTCGTCGCAGTCGGCGGCGGCAGCGCGATGGATTGCGCGAAGGGCGTCAATTTTCTGCTGACCAACGGCGGCCGAATGCAGGACTATTGGGGCGTCGGCAAGGCCACGAAACCGATGTTGCCGCTCATTGCCGTGCCGACCACATCCGGTACGGGCAGCGAGGCCCAGTCGTTCGCGTTGATTGCCGATGCCAAGTCGCATCACAAGATGGCGTGCGGCGACAAGAAGGCGGCCTGCCGGGTGGCGATACTCGATCCCGACCTCACCTTGAGCATGCCGGTTTCCGTCACGACGGCGTCCGGGATTGACGCCCTGAGTCACGCCGTCGAATCCTATGTCACGACGAAACGGAATCCTGTCTCGCAGTTGTTCAGCCGCCGCGCCTGGCGGCTGCTGGCGCCGAGTCTTCCGGCGGTGATTGCGCAGCCGGGGAACCGAGCCGCCCGCGGAGCCATGCTGCTGGGTGCGCACCTGGCCGGCGCGGCGATAGAAAACTCCATGCTGGGGGCGACGCACGCGCTGGCCAATCCGCTCACCGCACACTACGGAATTACGCATGGTTTGGCGATTGGCATCATGCTGCCGCATGTCATCCGCTATAATTCCGGTGCGGTCGGACGGCTGTACGGTCACTTGGCGTCCGACATCGGCCTGTGCCCGGCGGATCATCCGGAAGCCGGCACCCTGCTGGCCGAAGAGATCTCACGACAAGTCCGCGCTGCCGGGGCGCCGTCGACTTTGAAAGAGTGCCAGATCGAACAATCCCGTCTGCCCGCATTAGCCGCCGAAGCGGCCGAGCAATGGACGGGAAGATTTAATCCCCGCCCCGTGGATGCCGGCTCATTAGAGGAACTGTATCGATGCGCATACTCTGCGTAATGGCCGCCGCCTGCGGTTTCGCCGCCCTCAGTCTACCGGCATTCGAGGGGAAACCGCCCAGCGACGAAAGCTGGCCTTCCTTCCGGAAGAATCTTGCTCAAGACGGCGTCGCCTCGACGCGGCTCCCTGAATCGCTGGAATTGCTCTGGGAAGCGACGGTCGGCGAGCAAGTCGTTGCCAGCTGCGCCATCGTCGGCGAGAGGGTGTATGTCCCGTGCCTGTCGGGGGAGTTGTTCTGCCTGAATCGCCTGACGGGCAAGCCGATCTGGACCTACAAATCGGTGGAGAAAGTGGAAGCGAATTCCTTCGCGCCGGGTTTCAAGTCGTCCCCGACGGTTGTCAAAGGAACGGTTTACCTGGGCGATGAAGACGGCGTGTTCCATGCGGTGAACGCCATGACCGGCCAATTGGTCTGGAAATTCGAATCGAGAGGCGAGATCTACAGCGGTGCGGCGGTCGTCGACGGCCGGGTTCTCTTCGGCTCTTATGACAACTGCCTGTATTGCCTGGACCAGGCCGATGGTTCGCTGCAATGGAAGTTCGAGACGCAAGGGTATGTCCATTGTTCGCCGGCAGTGGTGGAAGGCCGGACTTTCATTGCCGGGTGCGACGAGCACCTGCGGATCATTAACATCAAGACCGGCGCCGAGATCGCGAACCTGCCCCTTGCGACGTACCTCATCGCCTCGCCGGCGGTCGTCGGCGATCTGCTGTATGTGGGCACGTATGGAGGCGAAATCGTCGCCGTCGACTGGAGAAAAGCGGTTGAAGTCTGGAGGAAGAAAACCGGCGATGCGGATGCCCCGATCCATTCCTCCGCCGCGGTTGCCAATGACCGAATCGTGACCGGCGGCCGCGACAAGGCCGTCACGGCGCTCCAGCGGCAAACCGGCGAGAAGCTCTGGAGCTTTATGACCCGCGGCAAGGTCGACAGTTCCCCGGCGATCTTGGGAGACCGCGTGTTTGTCGGATCGCATGATGGCAACTTGTACGAGTTGAGTCTGGCCGACGGCAAAGAACGATGGAAATTCAACGCCGGCAAGCCGATTTCCGCCGGACCGGCCATCGGCGAAGGCGTCTTGGTCATCGGCAGCGAAGCGCGCGACGGCCGGGTGTATTGCTTCGGGAAGAAGTGAATGACTCACGACAGCCCGAATCGTCAGCGCCCGGTTTTCCTTCCCTGACGGTCGGGGCTGTCTCTCAAAGGATCGATCATGTCGCTGGAACTCGCGGAAACGACGGAAGTCGGCAGCTACTTCGTTTCCAACTATCCGCCGTTCTCGCAATGGACTCGCGACCAGGTCCCGGAGATTCTCGCCTCGCTGGATCACGAGCCGGACCGTTCCGTGCCGATGGGGTTGTATCTGCACATCCCGTTCTGCCGCAAGCGCTGCCGGTTCTGCTATTTCCGGGTGTACACGAATCAGAACGCCGCGGCGATTGAGCAATACGTGCTGGCGCTGGCGAATGAGGTGGAGCTTCTCAGCCGTCGACGCGGCGTTCAGGGACGCACATTGGATTTCGTGTACTTCGGCGGCGGCACACCGTCGTATCTGAGTGCGAAGCAACTCAGGTTTCTCCGGGAGTCGCTGCATCGTTCCGTCTCATGGGACGAGGCCCGCGAGGTGACGTTTGAATGTGAACCGGGAACATTGAGCCTGGAGAAAATCCAGACGCTGAAAGAAATCGGCGTGACGCGGGTCTCGCTGGGCGTCGAGAACTTCAACGACGCGATCCTTGAGGAAAACGGCCGAGCCCATCTCTCGCCGGAAGTCTTCCGGGCGTACGACTGGATTCAGCAAGTCGGCTTTCCCCAGGTGAATATCGACCTGATTGCCGGCATGATCGGCGAGACCGACGAGAACTGGGCGATGTGCGTCGAAAAAGTTCGCGAAATGTCGCCCGACAACATCACGATCTACCAGATGGAACTGCCGTTCAACACGCTGATTTCCAAGGAAATGAAGGAACAGGGGGTTTCCTCGCCGGTCGCCAACTGGTCGACGAAGCGCCGCTGGGTGAGCGAAGCCATGGATCGACTGCTCGCCGCCGGGTATCACGTTTCGAGCGGCAACGAATTGGTGAAGGACCGAGAGACAGACCGGTTTCTATATCGGGACAATCTGTTTCGCGGCTCGGACATCCTGGCGTCCGGCGTCTCTTCCTTCGGACATTTTCAGGGTGTCCATTATCAGAATCTCGATCAAATGGACGAGTATTTCACCGCGATCGATCAGGGAGAATTGCCGATCAATCGGGCATTGCGGCCGACCCCGCATCAACTGCTGATCCGCGAGTTCGTCTTGCGAATGAAGGAAGGCGAAGTCGACGCGGCGGAATTGCGGTCGAAATACGGCGTCAACGTGCTGGACGAATTCGCCGGCCCTCTCGCCAATCAAGCCGAGAAAGGCTATTTGACCGTTACCGGCGGCGAGATCCGGCTGACGCGAAAGGGCCTGTTGCAGGTCGACAGCCTGCTCACGGAATACTTTGAGCCGGAACATCGCGCCGTAAGGTATACTTGAAAGCCGCAGTTGATCTCCGCGGTCATCCTGCGCCGGACGAAACCTCCGCGGCTGCTCACCGCGGCATTGGAGACGAGAACCTGATGACCACGCTTGCTCCGCCAGAAACCGTCGCCGAGTTGCTCGACCGGCTCGGGGGAATTTCCCCCGACCGCGTCCGCTGGCAACCAGTCCCGGGCACCGCCGTCGAGGACGACGTCGAGCGCTGCAAATATCAGCACGGCCACAAATTTCTGCTGGAACTGGTCGACGGAACCCTGGTGGAGAAAACCGTGGGACAATATGAATCGCAACTGGCAATGTTGCTGGGGCACTATCTCCTCAACTTCCTGCGAAAAAAACCGCTCGGCATCGTGTTGGGTTCGGATGCCGGCCATCGGCTGGATTTCGGTTTGATCCGCATGCCGGACGTGGCGTTTGTCTCGCAAGACCGGCTGCCGGCGTTGAAAGACCGGCCGGCGTTTGTGCCGTTCGGCCCGGACCTCGCCGTCGAAGTCATCAGTCCGGGAAACACCGGCAAAGAAATGGACCGCAAGCTGCAGGAATACTTTGATGCCGGCGTGAAGCTCGTCTGGTATGTTTATCCGGAAACGCAAGCCGTCCACGTCTATCGCAGCGTGAGCCAAGTCCGAAAACTTACGGCGGACGATTCGCTGGACGGCGAAGATATCTTGCCCGGATTCACGCTCTCGCTTCACGAATGGTTCTCCCACGCTGTTTGAACTCGAAGGCGCCGTCTGTCATGGCCTCCGTCTTAACTCCCCCCGACACCGTCGGTGAACTCCTGCAACGGCTCGGCGATATCCCCGCAGAGCGCGTGATGTGGTCGCCGCGTCCCGGTACCGCCAAAGAGCGGGATCTGCTTCGCTACCTGGAACGCGACAAGCGGCTCTGCGAATTGATCGATGGCACGCTGGTGGAGAAACCGATGGGACAACGTGAAGCTTCGTTGGCCATCTGGCTGGGATTTTTTCTCGGTCAATATCTGGAAGAGCATCCCATAGGCCAACTCTACGGTTCCGACGGCCCGTTTCGGCTGCGGCGAGGGCGAGGGCGGCTCCCGGATGTGGCTTATGTGTCTTTTGACCGTCTGCCCGATGGTCCAGAAGCGGACAAGCCGATTGCGAACTGGGCGCCGGATCTTGCTGTGGATGTTTCCAGTGCCAGCAACACCCGGAAGGAGATGAACACGAAGCTGGATGAATATTTCCAATCCGGCGTGCGATTGGTCTGGATCCTCGATCCGAAAACCAAGTCGTTGCGAGTCTGCAAGCCGGGCATCGCGGAAAAGAAGCTGGCCGAACAGGACGTGTTGACTGGCGAAGACGTATTGCCCGGCTTCAAGCTCTCCCTGAAAACCCTCTTTGGAAAACTCGATGGGAAACGCCGTCCATGAACCCTCTTGACGAGCTGCGCTCGCTGACCGATCTGTTTTCGGAACCGGAACCGCTGTTCCTCCGGGCGGATCATATTCCGTCGTCGGTGACGCCGGAACCCTACAAATCCATGCTGGTTCATGATCATCACATGACGGTGGCGATGGAAACGTATCATCGCTCGCCGGTCGACGTCCGGGTGCTGGCCCAGCGACATGACGGCGACCTCTACGCCCGGAAAATCCTGTTGCTCAAACAGGGGACCGGAACCGTGGTGCAGTTCGGCGTGGTGCGGTTCAACTTGAGCTACGTGACGGAACCGATCCGGCAGGAGATCATTGCCGGGAAGATCCCGTTGGGGCGGATCCTCATCAATCACAATGTGCTCCGGCATATCGACCTGGGGGCCATCGTGGAAATCACCGCCGGCCCGGGACTGGCCCGGCACTTGAACATGCCGGAGGGAAGCGTCACCTACGGCCGCCTGGCGACGATCTTCTGCAACCGCCAGCCGGCGGTCGATCTTTTGGAAATCTCTGCCCCGCTGACGAGTTCAACGACCTGATCAACTTGGCACGATCTGGAATGTCACTCAAGCCCGGCGTCAGCGATGCCGGGATCGATGGGAAGTCTGCCGAGATTTCCCGGGTCGTTATTCACTCATGACCTGTCAACGTCTTTGCACAAGTGAGACTCATAGGTCGGCACGTGTCGGCCGTAGTTCTCAAGACAGCAGATCGAAAGCCGCGTGGAGTTCAGCTGCATGGGCAGTCCGGTCGAGCCCGCCATCCCCGCTATCTTCAGTCCATCGACTCAGTGGAAAATCTAAAAGCCGGGCGTTGAAATAGCCTGGGCGCTATGGCGTGTATGTTCTCACGGTTCGACCTTCTACCGATGCCTTCCATGACGATAGTCAGCCGACACGGGCTTGCAGTGTTCGCCTGTTGTTTGGGATTGGTCCTCACGTGGCTCTGCGTGGCCTCGTCCCACGGCGACCAGGCCGGCGCGCATTCTGCATCGACGGCGTCTGCCCCAGAGGCTCTTGCGGCGGAGGGTGTGGAAAATCTCTGGAAACTCCCCATCGCCCATGGGAAATTTCTTTTCAGCGGCGGGCAACCGCAGGGGGATGCCGGTTTTCAATTCTTGAAAACCATCGGAATTCAGACAGTGATTTCGGTGGACGGCGCCCGGCCGGACCTGGAGTCCGCAGCGAAGCATGGGATGCGGTATGTCCATCTGCCGATCGGATACGACGATGTCCCCCGAGATCGCCGGATCGCGTTGATCCAGGCGGTCCGCCAGTTGCCGGGACCAGTGTTCGTGCATTGTCATCACGGGAAACATCGTGGACCGTCGGCCGCGGTCTGCATCTGGCGGGGACTGGCCCCGAACATCACCGCGGAGCAAGGGGTTCAAGCCTTGCGTGTCATGGGAACCGCCGAAAACTATCGCGGATTGTATCGGGCCGTTGAACAACGGCCGCCGACTGCGCGGGAGACAAAAGCCCAACGTGCGACTTTCCCCGAATTCTCTGACATCCGGCCGCTTGCTGAAGAAATGGTCGCCATGGATCTCGACTGGGAACGACTCTTACACTTGGGGAGCCAGACATCACTTTCGACGGAACAAGCCCAACGAATTCAGGAATTGCTCGCCGGCCTGTCGGAACGGTTTCAGGAATCAGCCCGTCTCCTGGAACACGAATCCGGCGGTTCGAGTGACGTCCTGCGTCATTGGCTCCAGGATGCGGCCCGAGAGATTCCGTCGTTCGACCCGTCTTCCGGCGAACGGCAAGGCCTGTCGATGCTGCGAGCGGACCTCGTGCGGTTGAAGCAGCGGTGCGCGGCGTGTCATTCCCGATTTCGGGACGAATCGAGCAATCCCTGAATGGATTGGCCGCTACGAATTCCGGCAGCACCGGCGTACAATGTACCGTTATCCTCCAGGAGGGCGCACGGTGAGTCGGTTCATCGAGACGGAACGATACTCGCGGTCGATTCGGGAAGTCGTGCTGTGCCGGGCCGAGCGTCGAAATGCACTCAGCATCGACCTGCTGGAACAGCTTCATTCGACGCTGGAATCTCTGGCGGACGAGGCGGACCTCAGGGTCGTCATTTTGCGCGGCGACGGTCCGGTCTTTTCGTCGGGCCTGGACCTGAAGGAAGCCGCCGAGGAGACGCTCATCGAGCGCTCGGCCGCGGCGCTGGAGCGAACGTTGCGGCTGGTGCATGACACGCCGCTGATACTGATTGCCGCCGTGCAGGGGGGGACTTACGCCGGAGGGGCCGGGCTGATGGCGGCGTGCGACATCGTTGTTGCCGCCGAGGATGTGCACATCGGCTTTCCCGAAGCCCGCCGAGGGCTAGTGCCCGCATTGATCAGCCACGTCCTTCGTCGGAAAGTTCGCGAGGGTGACCTCCGCGATCTCTTTCTGGTCGGAGCCCCGATCGACGGCCGACGCGCGATGCAAGTGGGACTCGTTCAATACCTGGTACCGCCGGGGAACCTGCTCAGCGAAGCGCGCCGCATTGCGGAATCGGTCGTCTCGGGCGGTCCGAACACGATTCGGATGACCAAGCAGCTTTTGAACGACTTGTTCGAGGCTTCGCATTCTCCTCAGGAACGGCCGCTGGCAGACCTGCACCTGGCCGCGCGCCGCAGCGCGGAAGCCCGGGAAGGACTCGCGGCGTACATGGAAAAACGACCGCCGGCCTGGATTCAAAAGGAGTCGCCATGACGGTGCCGCCTGCCAACGCCGAACGGCGTCAACAGCGAGAGGATCAGGTCCGCCAGGCCGAAGAATTGCTCGGCGCGCTGCCGACGCAATCGGGCGTGGCGAAGGGCCTGTTCTGGGGGCAGTTCGTCGCCGACTGGGTCTTTCCCTATCCGCAACTGGCCCCGGACCAGCAGGCAAAAGTCTCGGCCGCCGTCGCCGAGGTGACGAAGTTCTGCGACGGCCATTTGAACCCTGCTCTGATCGATCGTGAGGCCGACATCCCGCGATCGGTCATCGACGGCCTTGCAGAACTTGGCGTGCTCGGCATGACGGCGCCGGAAGCCGCAGGAGGACGCGGTTTCTCGCAAATGGGCTATGGAAAAATCCTGGAAGAGCTAGGCGCACGCTGCAGTTCCACCTCGATTTTCGTCAATGCACATCACTCCATCGGCATGCGCGGACTGTTGCTGTTCGGAACGGACGATCAGAAACGGCGCTGGCTGCCCGACCTCGTCAGCGGCAAGAAGCTCGCCGCTTTTGCGCTGACCGAGCCCGAAGCCGGTTCGGACGCATCCAACGTTCAGACCCAGGCGACCCCATCCGCCGATGGCAGCCAGTTCGTGTTGAACGGGCAGAAACGCTACATCACCAATGGGTCGATTGCCGACGTCCTCACCGTGATGGCCCGCACGCCGGTGCCGGGGAAGAACGAAACGAAAATCACCGCCTTCCTGGTGACGCCCGACATGCCGGGGTTTCGCATCGTTGAACCGCGGATGGAAAAGCTGGGCATCCGCGGCACAGCGACGGCGAAGCTGGCGTTCGAGAACATGGCGGTCCCGGCGGAGAACATCCTCGGCAAGCCCGGCAACGGGCTGAAGGTCGCGCTCACCGTGTTGAACTTCGGCCGGACGACGTTTGGAGCCTGCTGCACCGGCGCCGCGAAAACCTGCTTGCGCTTAGCCGTCGATCACGCCCGCACCCGCAAACAATTCGGCCGGACCCTGGGCGAGTTCGAACTCGTCCAGCAAAAGCTGGCCCGCATGGCCGGCTGGACGTATGCGATGGAAGCGATGACCACAGTCACCGCCGGCCTGATCGACCGCGGCCTGGAAGATTACATGCTCGAAACGGCCATGCTCAAAGTCTGGAGCACCGAACGGCTGTGGACCATCGTCAACGACGCTTTCCAGATTCACGGCGGTGCCGCCTACTTCACAGATAATCCGCTGGAACGCATGCTCCGCGATCACCGCATCAACCAGATCGGCGAGGGAGCGAACGAAGTCCTGCTGTCATTCATCGCCCTCACCGGCATGCGCGGCCCCGGGATGCGACTGAAAGCCGTGCACGACGCGCTGTCGCATCCATTCAGCAACCTGGGCTTGTTTGGCCGATTTGCAGGCAGCACGATCTCTTCCTATTTCTCATCCCCCCCCGTGCCGGTCCGGTCGGAAGCGCTGCGTCCGCATGCCCGACGGTTGAGCAAACTCATCACTCGCCTGGGACGAGCCGTGCAGTCGACGCTGATCAAACATCGTGAAGAAGTTCTGGAACGCCAACTCGTCCAGGAACGCCTCTCCTGGGCCGCGATGGAACTCTTCGCGTCGGCCTGCACGCTGAGCCGGGCGGATCACGAGCGGAAGGCGGATGGCGAGGTCACCTGGTTCCTGGCGGATTCGTTGAATCACGCGGAGCAGTGCCTGAACGATTTAAATTCCAGCATCGATGCGGCGCTGCTTAAGGCCGCAAGAAGCACGATGAGCCGCTGAAGTAGTCATCCCTGAAAAAGCCGCTCTGATTCGGGGAAATCAGGCTGGCGTGGCGG